>NZ_JBQAEO010000003.1:0-360625 GCF_051915365.1 Bacillus cereus group sp. MYBK79-1
TGATGGCAGAGAGGTCACACCCGTTCCCATACCGAACACGGAAGTTAAGCTCTCTAGCGCCGATGGTAGTTGGGACCTTGTCCCTGTGAGAGTAGGACGTTGCCAGGCAAAATGGAGGATTAGCTCAGCTGGGAGAGCACCTGCCTTACAAGCAGGGGGTCGGCGGTTCGATCCCGTCATCCTCCACCATATATGTCGGAGGGGTAGCGAAGTGGCTAAACGCGGCGGACTGTAAATCCGCTCCTTCGGGTTCGGCAGTTCGAATCTGCCCCCCTCCACCATTCTTAATTAATGGGCTATAGCCAAGCGGTAAGGCAACGGACTTTGACTCCGTCATGCGCTGGTTCGAATCCAGCTAGCCCAGCCATTAAGAGCCATTAGCTCAGTTGGTAGAGCATCTGACTTTTAATCAGAGGGTCGAAGGTTCGAATCCTTCATGGCTCACCATTTTAAATAAATATGCGGGTGTGGCGGAATTGGCAGACGCACTAGACTTAGGATCTAGCGCCTTTGGCGTGGGGGTTCGACTCCCTTCACCCGCACTTTTAATAAAATAACTCAAACATGTCTTGCGGAAGTAGTTCAGTGGTAGAATACAACCTTGCCAAGGTTGGGGTCGCGGGTTCGAATCCCGTCTTCCGCTCCAATTTTCAATATGACATGCCGGGGTGGCGGAACAGGCAGACGCACAGGACTTAAAATCCTGCGGTGGGTGACCACCGTGCGGGTTCGACCCCCGCCCTCGGCACCATATGCGCCCGTAGCTCAATTGGATAGAGCGTTTGACTACGGATCAAGAGGTTAGGGGTTCGACTCCTCTCGGGCGCGCTTTTATTTACGGGAAGTGGCTCAGCTTGGTAGAGCACCTGGTTTGGGACCAGGGGGTCGCAGGTTCAAATCCTGTCTTCCCGATATTCCCAAAAACATGGGGCCTTAGCTCAGCTGGGAGAGCGCCTGCCTTGCACGCAGGAGGTCAGCGGTTCGATCCCGCTAGGCTCCACTTTATTTATTATATGTCTCGGAGGTATACCCAAGTTCGGCTGAAGGGATCGGTCTTGAAAACCGACAGGCGGTGAGAATCGCGCGGGGGTTCGAATCCCTCTACCTCCTCCATTTTCTTTTTAAATGGTTTAGATACATATAATAATAAATTTTTTATTTTTTCCTTCATGGAGGTATACCCAAGTTCGGCTGAAGGGATCGGTCTTGAAAACCGACAGGCGGCGAGAGTCGCGCGGGGGTTCGAATCCCTCTACCTCCTCCATTTTTTAAAAACATTATATTGTCGCGGGGTGGAGCAGCACGGTAGCTCGTCGGGCTCATAACCCGAAGGTCGCAGGTTCAAATCCTGTCCCCGCAACCAAATGGTCCCGTGGTGTAGTGGTTAACATGCCTGCCTGTCACGCAGGAGATCGCCGGTTCGACCCCGGTCGGGACCGCCATTTATGTTGGCTCGGTAGCTCAGTCGGTAGAGCAGAGGACTGAAAATCCTCGTGTCGGCGGTTCGATTCCGTCCCGAGCCACCATTTTTTTATGCCGACTTAGCTCAATTGGTAGAGCAACTGACTTGTAATCAGTAGGTTGGGGGTTCAAGTCCTCTAGTCGGCATCCTTTAGGGGCATAGTTTAAAGGTAGAACTGAGGTCTCCAAAACCTCCAGTGTGGGTTCGATTCCTACTGCCCCTGTTTAAAGTATATGGGCCTATAGCTCAGCTGGTTAGAGCGCACGCCTGATAAGCGTGAGGTCGATGGTTCGAGTCCATTTAGGCCCACCATATATATTATTCCGCAGTAGCTCAGTGGTAGAGCTATCGGCTGTTAACCGATCGGTCGTAGGTTCGAGTCCTACCTGCGGAGCCATGGCCCGTTGGTCAAGTGGTTAAGACACCGCCCTTTCACGGCGGTAACACGGGTTCGAATCCCGTACGGGTCATAAAAAAAGAGTCAGCATATTGCTGACTCTTTTTTATTTTGTAGAATCCTCCTTTATCAACTGATTTTCCTGAAATAAATAAAGGGATTTAGGAAAAGCTATGGTATGTATAAAAAGGAGGAGACAAAAATGACACGAGTGAGAGATATTATGAGTACTCATATTGTACATTGTACACCGCTAGACAATGTATATGAGGCTGCTGTAAAGATGAAAGAAGAATCGATTGGATTGATTCCAGTTGTTGAAAATGAACAAGTTGTTGGGCTTGTTACGGACCGAGATTTAGTTGTTCGAGGGATTGCTGAGAAACATCCTGGATCTAATAAAATTACAAATGTAATGACAACAAACATTGTTTCAGTCTCTCCAGATGATTCTATTGAAAAAGCTACAGAGTTAATGGCACAGTATCAAATTAGACGATTACCAGTAGTTGAGGGTGGTCAACTGGTTGGGATGCTAGCACTAGGTGATTTAGCTATAAGAGAATCGGCAGATGATCAAGCTGGATTTGCTTTAAGTGAAATTTCGGAGCATACGGAATGAAGAGAGACTTTCATTAGTGGGATAAGTTACGTATAAAAATCAGATGCATTATTCTAGTATATATGGATTAAACTAATATGTTAGCATGATGTATCTGAGCCATTATATAATAAGTGTATAGTTAGTAATTTCGACAGTTTATTTAAATTTGTCATTCTTAATTTTAAATAAGAGAAAAAATGATATACTGATAGATATAAGTATTATGAAAAATTTTGAATATAGCAATATTTATTGTTAATGATGTAATAATGGATTAATATTTCCTATGTAGATAAAAGGGAAGGGGAATTATATGAGGGCTATACAGCGCGATCCAAATTGGAATTTGGTTACAGATACATATATAGAGCCAAATAATTTCGCTGAATTATTTTCTTTGCTTGTACCTTGTCATCCAAAAGGTGAAGGGAAAGAACGGACTATATTAGTTTGGAAAGAAAAAGAATTTTATAAAGAAGAAAATTTAGCTTCATTTATCGTATATGGAATGAATAAAGTAAAGAATTTACCGCAGTTTCATAAAGATGAAATTCCAACTTTAGTACGTATTCTTCGTTTATGCCAAGAGATTGGTTGGTATGAAGAAGCAAATACTTTTATGGTAACTCAAGGACTATCTGAGTTTGTTCATACTTCATTGGAATATGAAACGTGGGATCTTTTGACGCAAGCGGTTGCTTTAAACTATTTAATTATTAAATATCGTATTGGTGAATTGACTGATGGGGATGTAGAAATTTGGGATAGAGTTAAATTTAATGAGAAATGTATAACGAATTGTAAACATCTATTATCTCATAAAGAAGTATTGGAATTTACATTCTTTTATATGTGTAAGAGAGCTAAATTACTATCAAAAGAACAATTGAATAGTGATATGATGAGTCTAGCGATGTATTGTAATACGTTTGTGTATGACTTATACACACATGACTTATTACGAAAATATCGTAAATGTACAGACTTCCTATCATATTATGGACCTAGTCAAGCGGTGTTAGCTTGTCAAAGAGCTGTACTTTCTCAAATTTCAGATCGATTAGACCCATTGAAAACTACTCATGTAGATGATTATTTATATGTAATGAAAGAAATGATGGAGCATATGACGATAGGAATAATGGATCGATATGATCATTTTATCGGAAAGTTATTATCATATGTGCCATTTTTCGAAATGATTCAAGTTCCACAACATGCATATTATTGTGAAGAATTATTGTATATTTGTAAGGGCATTGAATATAAAGAAGAAATATTACGCAATTATATATTTATACAATTACATGATTGTTTACCATCATTCTTTAAACTATTTCTTAAAAATAAACGTTATGCAACGATTCACGATATTCTGTTCTATTGGTGTGACGATGAGCAAAGAATGAGCTTAGAAAAAAAATATAATCTTAGTTTTATTTATGAAAAATATGCTTGCGGATAAAGAGCATTTTCTATATAAATTAAAAAGGATCTCAAGTTTATGTGAGATCCTTTTTTTATTAGTAAAGCAAGGAGAACGTAATTAAGACGAGAAATAACATGCCATAAAGGAGAAATTGTGCAGTATAACTTCCTTGTATACCAAAAAAACTATTTATTTTTGCATATAAATTCAATATATATTTTATCGGATTATCTTTGAAAGATTGGTACAAAGTGTCTCCTCTTTCTAAGCTTCTTGTTCGTGTTTTTTGTTAGTAGGAACATGAATGTATCTAGCTATGAATAATAAAACAGCCATAAAAAATACAGGAAATACGGTAGATAAATAAAAACCATTACTAATAATATTTGCTATTAGGGCACTTAATAGAAAGATGGCATTATAAATATGGGCAATTTTTTGTTTAAGTTGAACTTGAAAAGATTCCATCATAATTTCTAAAGCAACAAAAGCAATGATAATAGATAAAAATACAGTATTTGTATTGTAAATGATTAAACAACAGATTAAACCTAAAAAGGCTAAGTATTCAATTAAGAGAGGTATATTGATATTGCGTGACATACAATTTACCTAACTAAATATGGCAGTGGGTTTACTGCATTTGTTTTTTCAAAATTCCATTCTCCATTGTGTAATTCAAAATGAAGATGTTGCCCGTATGAATGACCTGTGTTTCCCATATGACCTACTAATTGTCCAGCTTGTACTTGATCACCAGCTTGTACAGTGCGATCTTTCATGTGAGCATAGACTGTTGTATATAATTTCCCGTTTATTTGATGGGCGATGAACACAACATTGCCATAGCTAGCTGAATAATATGATTTCACAACTTTGCCTGCAGCCGCCGCCTGGATAGAGACATTACCTGGAGCTGCAATATCTATACCGTAATGCATCTGTTCCCAACGCATATCAAAGGTTGAGCTAATTCTTCCTTGAGTAGGGAATTTGAAAACTGCTGGAATGGAAGCAGTTTGGGCTTTTTGAACTTGTGCTTGATTTTGCACTACATAATGTTTTGCCACGTATCCGTATCCTGTGCCAAAACGAATTTTATACCAAGTTCCTACAGTTTCCACTACTTGTAGTTGTGTTCCATTTTGTAATGAACCAAGTAGTGCACTACTTGTACTAGCGGTGCTACGTACATTAAGTTTAGGTGTTGCAACTGTGTATTTTGTATTATTTTGAACTGTGATACCTTTTACTAAAGGCTGTGAACCATTAGAAACGAATGCTTTTTGTACGTAACCTGTTTTGCCATTATGTAAAATTTTATACCAATCGCCTTGTTCTTCTTGAATGGTAACGAATTTTCCATTTGGTAATACATCTAAAATTGAAGATTCTAAATTAGGTTCAGATCGAACATTTAATGCATTGGCATTAACGATATATTGATTATTAGATTGAAGTTTGTTTTTTAGTAGAATAGAATCTTTTTGTACGTAACCTACTTTATTATTAACAGATACTTTATACCAACCATTAGTTGTTTCAAGTATGTTCACCTTCGTATTAAAGCGAATTGTATCAATTGATGAGCTATTTGCGTTATCTTTTGTATGTAAGGCTACCTGATCGACTTTTACATATCCAGTTTTCACATTAGATAATTGTTCAGCGTTGGCTGTTTGTACATTTGTTTCTCCCATAGAAGGAAGTAAAGAAGCAATTGCGACAGTAGTTGCTGTTAAAGCAGTAGCTTTCATATTCATATAATAGAGACCTCCTCTAGTTGTATAGTTGTAATTTTATTATAGTATAAAGATATAATATAGTGGGTTTATTCACATAAATGTAATATGAAATCAATATAAAAATAAATTTTTTGAGGATAATGATTCCTTTTTACCTAATTAATTAGGATAATAATTTCTAACATAGAATATAAGTATTATATAGCTTTGTTATTTTGTTGATAATTGAGAAAATTAAAACAGTTGATGATGTCTTATTACGGTGTTATACTGACAGTGTTAATTTCATAGTTTGCTAGGAGAGCTGGTGTTGCCAGCTGAGAGTAGGCCGTAAGCCTTTGATCCTTTTCATTACCTGATCTAGATTATGCTAGCGTAGGGAAGCAATTCGGACACTAATAATGAGTCCCCGTTTCTTTGCGTATAGAAACGGGGCTTTTTTATTTGAAAATTTCATATTGAACCACTAGGGGTGCTTGTTGTGCTGAGAGAGGAATAATCCTTAACCCTTACAGACCTGATCTAGGTAATACTAGCGAAGGGAAGTGGAGCAACGAATAAATTATAATTTTGTTTGCTGTAACCACTTCTTATTTAGAAGTGGTTTTTTATTTATATACACATACCGGAAGGGGATAGGGAAATGAAATTTTGCGATAGATTATTAGAAACTGTACAACCAGTTTGGGAGATGAGTCATAATCATCCGTTTGTAGTAGGTATGGGGGATGGCACGTTAGAAAAAGATAAGTTTCAGTATTATATTATTCAAGATTATTTATATTTGTTAGATTATGCAAAGCTATATGCGATTGGTGTTGTAAAGGCAACGAATCCACAAGTAATGGGGAAATTCGCTGAACAAATTGATGGAATATTAAATGGAGAAATGACGATCCATAAACAGTATGCAAAAAGACTTGGAATTTCTATAGAGGAGATAGAGTCAGCAAAACCATCTGCTAAAAATTTAGCTTATACAAATTACATGATGTCTGTATCTCAAAATGGCACACTTGCGGAATTAATAGCAGCACTTCTTCCATGTATGTGGAGCTATTGGGAAATTGGAAAGCGTTTAAATGATATTCCTGGAGCAAGAGATCATGAGTTTTTTGGTGAGTGGATTCAAGGATATAGTTCTGAAGAATACGGTAACCTTTGTATTTGGTTAATAGATTTATTAAATGAAATGGCAGTTGGAAAGTCTGACAAAGAGCTAGATCGATTAGAGGAGATTTTCCTATATTCCAGTCGATTTGAATATTTATTCTGGGATATGTCCTACCGTAAGGAGATGTGGGGATTTGAGGAGCAAGAACATACTACAGTTTCATAATGTTTCTTTTCATTATGATGAGAAACCAATCATCAATGAATTAAATGCTTCTATACAAGATAAAGAGTTTGTAAGTATTATCGGACCGAGTGGATGCGGGAAAAGTACTTTATTTCGCCTTATTACAGGTTTAGAAGAAGCAAGTACTGGTCAGATAGAGCTGACAGAAACGAAGAGCCATCCTGTAGGGTATATGCCCCAAAAAGATATGCTCCTGCCGTGGAGAACGATTATTGAGAATGCTGCTCTGCCGCTAGAGTGCCAAGGTGTACAGAAGAAAGAAGCACAAATAAAGGCAAAGGAACTGCTACATAAATTTGGATTACAAGGGTATGAGACTAAATATCCGAAAGATTTATCTGGTGGTATGAGGCAACGCGTATCCTTTATCCGAACTTTATTAACAGGCGGGGAGATATTGCTGTTAGATGAACCGTTTAGCGCGCTAGATGCTTTAACGAAGGCATCTTTGCAAGAATGGTTGTTTGAACAATGGAAAGAGTGGGAAAAAACAATTTTGTTTATCACTCATGATGTGGAAGAAGCATTATTTCTTTCTAATCGAATTTTCGTTGTAGAAAATCAACCGATAACTACTTTAACCGAGAGGATTGTACCGCTTGATTGTAACCGGACAAGAAAAGATTTATATAAGCCGGAAGTGTTAGCGCTGAAAGATGAGCTTCTTAGTATGTTACAAAGGCAGGTACTCGTATGATGAACCGGTTGAAGGAGTTATTACCTGCTCTTACACTTTCTAGTATTTTACTTGCCCTTTGGGAAGTAGGGGCAAGAATTGTAGATGAAATGTACATTTTACCGTCACCGTCTGCAATTGTAGTGAAGATATGGAAACTAAAAGATATATTATTTACGGTTCATTTACCGGCAACCTTATCCGTCGTTTTAATAGGGGTGGCTATTTCTATCGTACTTGGGGTAGGGCTAGCGATGTTAATGAATGCGAGTAATTGGATGGAGAGAGCATTTTATCCATTATTAGTCGCTTCACAAACAATTCCTATTACAGCACTTGCTCCGCTTTTCGTTTTATGGTTTGGATATACAATTTGGAGTAAGGTCGTTGTTACGGTTTTAATTACGTTTTTCCCAATTGCGGTCAATACGTATGATGGACTACGCAGTACGAAAAAAGAATGGGAGGAGCTCTTAGTTACGTATGGAGCAACGAAAAAAGATGTTTTTCTTAAATTAAAGTTGCCATCTGCTCTTCCTTATTTTTTCTCAGCTTTAAAAATTGCAGTTCCGCTTAGTGTGATTGGAGCAGCAATTGGTGAATGGCTCGGTGCACAAGCTGGGCTAGGATATTTCAGTAAAAGAATGATGACGCAGTTAGACGGAGCAGGTGTATTTGCACCCATTGTATTGTTATCATTATTAGCTATTTTCTTCGTCATACTTATTTCGGTATTAGAAAAGAAATTTATTAGTTGGAGGAAGCATTCATGAAATTATTAAAACGCATCTTTGTGTTTACATTATTAGTTGCAATGATCGCTGGATGTTCTAGTAATTCGGCATCAGAGAAGAGTAAAAAAGAAAAAGAAATAACGGTCATGCTTGATTGGTATCCAAATGCGGTACATAGCTTTATTTATGCGGCTATTGAAAAAGGCTACTTTAAAGAAGAAGGAGTAAAGGTGAATATTAAATTCCCTTCCAACCCGACTGACCCATTAACTTTAGCAGCTGCAGGAAAAGTAACAGTGGGCCTATATTATCAGCCAGATGTTGTTATGGCAAAAGCAAATGAACAAATTCCAGTGAAATCAATTGGAGCTGTCGTACGTTCACCATTAAATCATGTTATATCGCTGAAGTCAGCGGGCATTCAATCGCCAAAAGATTTAGAGGGGAAAACAGTTGGATATTCTGGAACACCTTTAAGTGAGATGTATTTAAAAACGATGATAAAAGAAGCTGGTGGTAATCCAGATACAGTGAAAGTAGTCGATGTTGGCTTTGATTTAGTACCAGCAGTAATTACGAAAAAAGTGGATGCGGTAACAGGGGCGTACATTAACCATGAAGTACCTGTTATGCGCCATGAAGGTCATGAACCAGCATACTTTAACCCAGCAGATTACGGTGTACCGAATTATCATGAACTTGTATTTGTAACAGGTGATAAAACGTTGAAAAAAGATAAAGAAGCGTTGCAAGCCTTCTTACGTGGTACGAAAAAAGGCTATGATTTCATGAAGAAAAACCCAGATGAAGCATTAAATATTTTATTAAATCATCAAGAAAAAGAAAACTTCCCGCTTGTACCAGAAGTTGAAAAAGAAAGTATGAAAATTTTATTAGAGAAGATGGAAACGAAAGATGAGCCATTCTTATCGGATTCAAAAGAGTCATGGGAGAAACAAAATAAATGGCTAAAAGATAAAGGAATGACGAAAGAAATCGTTCCGGCCGAGGAGTTATTCGAAAACATTTTAAAGTAGGCGAATGAATATGAAAAATGAGCTTCATGTAATCTCAAATGGTCACATGTCATTCGAAGAGTTAGTGAATATAGCAATGCAAATTGAAAGTGAGATTGATTATTTGCATATTCGTGAGCGTGAGAAAAGTACGAAGGAATTGTATGAAGGTGTGGAAAGTCTTTTGAAGAAAGGCTTTCCAGCATCGAAAATAGTGATAAACGATCGAATTGATATTGCTATTTTATTAAACATCCCGCGCGTGCAGCTAGGATATCGAAGCGCAGATGTAAGGTCAGTGAAAGAAAAGTTTTCTTATTTGCATGTCGGTTATTCTGTGCATTCTTTAGAAGAGGCGATTGATGCATTTAAGAATGGAGCGGATTCACTTGTCTATGGTCATGTATTTCCGACAGATTGCAAAAAGGGTGTGCCAGCGAGAGGGCTTGAAGAAATTTCAAACATTGCAAAGTGTTTATCCATACCGATTACAGCAATTGGAGGAATTACCACGGAAAACACCGGGGATGTTCTTACTAACGGCGTCAGTGGTATTGCTGTTATGTCTGGGATTATAAGTAGTAGTAACCCGTATAACAAAGCGAAGTCTTATAAGGACTCAATAAGAAAGTGGGCGGAAAAACATGTGTAAGAAGTATGATGTAGCGATAATTGGCGGTGGTGTAATTGGTAGTTCAGTTGCACATTTTCTAGCAGAAAGAGGATATAAAGTAGCGATTGTAGAGAAGCAAAGAATTGCATCTGAAGCCTCGAAAGCAGCTGCTGGTTTACTTGGGGTTCAGGCAGAATGGGATGAATATGATCCGCTATTTGAACTTGCTAGAGAAAGCCGTGCTATATTTCCACAACTTGCAGAAGTTTTACGTGAAAAAACAGGCATCGATATTGGATATGAAGAGAAAGGCATTTATCGCATTGCTCAAAATGAAAATGAGAAGGAAAGAATTCTTCGCATTATGGATTGGCAGCAGAAAACAGGTGAAGATTCTTACTTTCTAACGGGAGATCGTTTACGAGAGAAAGAACCATTTCTTTCTAAGTCAATTATAGGTGCTGTATATTATCCGAAAGATGGTCATGTTATTGCACCAGAGCTTACGAAAGCATTCGCACATTCTGCATCATTTTCGGGTGCTGATATATATGAACAGACAGAAGTGTTTGATATTCGTATTGAAAATAATAAAGTGACTGGGATTGTGACGAGCGAAGGTATTATCACATGTGAAAAAGTGGTTATTGCGGGTGGTTCATGGAGCACGAAGTTACTAGGTTATTTTCATCGCGAATGGGGTACATATCCAGTTAAAGGAGAAGTAGTTGCGGTAAGAAGTAGAAAACCACTTTTAAAGGCGCCTATTTTCCAAGAAAGATTTTACATTGCACCAAAGCGCGGCGGACGTTACGTAATTGGAGCAACGATGAAGCCTCATACGTTTCATAAAACTGTGCAACCGGAAAGTATTACTTCTATATTAGAGCGCGCGTATACAATAGTGCCAGCTTTAAAAGAAGCAGAGTGGGAAAGCGCATGGGCAGGGTTAAGACCACAATCGAATCACGAAGCTCCTTATATGGGAGAGCATGAAGAGATAAAAGGTTTATATGCTTGTACGGGCCATTATCGAAACGGCATTTTATTAAGCCCTGTTTCTGGTCAGTATATGGCGGATTTAATAGAAGGAAAGCAGGCGAATCACTTGCTAGATTCATTGCTTTCGAAAACAGTTTAGAAAGGGGCTGGAAGTTTGAATTTGAAAATTAATGGTAATCAAATTGAAGTGCCAGAGAGTGTAAAAACAGTAGCTGAGCTACTTACACATTTAGAGTTGGAAAACAGAATTGTTGTAGTAGAGCGTAATAAAGATATTTTACAAAAAGATGATCATACAGATACATCTGTTTTTGATGGAGACCAAATTGAGATTGTAACTTTCGTAGGAGGCGGTTGATTATGTTAAACATTGGACCATTTTCATTTCATTCTAGACTTTTATTAGGAACAGGAAAATTCCCTGATTTTGATGTGCAGCAAAAGGCAATTGATGTATCTGAGGCGGAGGTTTTAACGTTCGCAGTACGTCGTATGGATATATTTGATGCAAAGCAGCCAAATTTATTAGAGAAACTTGATGTGAAAAAATATAAGTTATTACCGAATACAGCTGGAGCAAAAAATGCTGAAGAAGCTGTTCGTATTGCAAAATTAGCAAAAGCTTCAGGGCTTTGCGACATGATTAAAGTAGAAGTTATAGGTGATGATAGAACGTTATTACCTGATCCGGTAGAAACATTAAGAGCATCTGAAATGTTATTAGAAGAAGGATTTATCGTACTTCCGTACACATCTGATGATGTTGTATTAGCACGTAAATTACAAGAACTAGGTGTGCATGCAATTATGCCAGGAGCATCACCGATTGGATCAGGGCTTGGTATTGTAAATCCGTTAAATTTAAGCTTCATTATTGAACAAGCGACAGTACCAGTTATAGTTGACGCTGGTATTGGTAGTCCAGCTGATGCAGCATTTGCGATGGAATTAGGAGCTGATGGTGTGTTATTAAATACTGCTGTGTCAGGAGCAAAAGATCCTATTAAAATGGCACAGGCAATGAAATTAGGTATTGAGGCAGGCCGTTTAGGATTTGAGGCAGGTCGTATTGCACGTAAACGTTGTGCAACAGCAAGTAGTCCTTTAGAAGGAATGAGCGTAGTTGAATAATCGATATTCTCGCCAAGAATTATTTTCTCCAATTGGAGAAGAAGGGCAACGAAAGATAAGAGAAAAGCATGTACTCATTATCGGTGCAGGTGCATTAGGTAGTGCAAATGCAGAGATGTTTGTAAGAGCTGGTGTAGGCGCAGTAACGATTGTTGACCGGGATTATGTCGATTGGAGTAATTTACAAAGGCAGCAATTGTATGCAGAGAGTGATGTGGAAAATAATCTTCCGAAGGCTGTAGCGGCAAAAAAACGTCTAGAAGAAATTAATCGTGAAGTAAGAATAGAAGCTCTCGTTCAAGATGTAACAGCTGAGGAGTTAGAAGAACTTGTTACAAACGTTAATGTAATTATTGATGCAACTGATAATTTCGAAACGCGTTTCATTGTAAATGATATAGCGCAAAAATATTCTATTCCATGGATTTACGGAGCATGTGTAGGGAGTTACGGCCTTTCTTACACAATTCTTCCTAGTAAGACGCCATGTTTATCATGTTTACTACAATCGATTCCGCTTGGCGGGGCGACATGTGATACAGCGGGGATTATATCACCTGCTGTATCTCTCGTCGTTTCTCATCAAGTAACGGAGGCTCTTAAACTGCTGGTAGAAGATTATGATTCACTTCGAGATGGACTTGTATCATTTGATGTATGGAAGAATGAATACTCATGTATGAATGTGCAAAAGCTTCGTAAGCATAATTGTCCTTCGTGCGGAGAGAATGCATTATATCCGTATTTAAATAAAGAAAACACATCAAAAACAGCGGTGTTATGCGGGAGAAATACAGTTCAAATTAGACCACCTCATAAAGAAGAAATGGATTTTGAGAGGTACAAAAAGCTGCTGAATGATCGTGTGAATGATTTAAATATAAATCCATATTTATTATCATTTTCTGTAGAAGAAAAGAGATTAGTTGCTTTTAAAGATGGTCGTGTACTTGTACATGGAACGAAAGATATAAGCGAAGCAAAAACAATTTATCATCGCTATTTTGGATAGAAAAGGATGAGTGGGATGGAAGTAAATAAAGCTTTAACAATTGCAGGGTCTGATAGCGGCGGCGGTGCCGGCATTCAAGCAGATTTAAAAACATTCCAAGAACTCGGTGTATACGGAATGACGGCTATTACGGCAATTACTGCTCAAAATACGCTTGGCGTTCAAGGGGTATATCCAGTTCCATTAGAAGGTATTACGGAACAGCTGAATTCAATTGGTACGGATTTAACACCAGATGCTGTGAAACTAGGAATGTTATTTAGCAGCGAAATTATTCAAATCGTTGCAGAACATATTAATAAATTTGGCTGGAATAATATTGTACTAGACCCTGTTATGATTGCTAAGGGTGGTGCATCATTATTACAACAAGAAGCAGTACAAGCATTAAAAGAATATTTATTACCAGTAGCAACCGTTGTAACGCCGAATGTTCCTGAAGCAGAAGTGTTAACTGGAATGGAAATTCATAATGTTGAAGATAGTAAGGAAGCTGCGAAAGTACTGCATGAATTAGGTGCGAAATACGTGCTTATGAAGGGCGGACATGCAGCATATCAAGGTAATGAAGTAATTGATTTACTCTTTGATGGAGAAACGTTTATTGAATTTAGAAGTGAACGAATTCCTTCAAAGCAAACACACGGAAGCGGGTGTACATTTGCTTCAGCGGTTACAGCAGGACTTGCGAAAGGCTACTCGATTGAAGAGGCAGTTCAAGAAGCGAAACGATTTATTAGTATAGCAATTGAAGAGCCATTGAATATTGGAAGTGGTCATGGGCCGACGAATCATTTTGCTTATAAAGTGAATAAAGCGCATGCGTAAGTAAGAAAAAGTCAGTTGTATAACTGGCTTTTTTTCTGTTTACTTTTTCCAAATAAAGGAGTAATATATCAGCCAGAATATATTTTTGTAATACGCTGAGTCCAATTATATGGAGCGGAGGAACCAATTTGTGCGTCGTCACTAGGGGTGAATCTTTCAATTTTGAAAGTAGGGCTACTCTCAAAGTCCGAATCCGACAGCTAACTTCGTAAGCGTCTTGAGAGAGGACGGTGCCATGATGGATACATCACTTCATCGATCTGATTAGTATAGGGGAATATCAATCTATGTTTGAGTTCTTTTATGCTAAGGAGGATGAGGTACGTGGAACTAACACTTATTTGTGTTGGAGAAGAAAGCAAGGTAAATAGTTTAAGAGATTTAGTAGCATTTCAACATGAGTTAATTATTTTTACAGCAAGTGAAGAGATAGCGGCTGAAGTTAGGAATTGTGGGTTTGATTGGACTTATAGCTGTAGTAAGGCGCAGGATTTTACTAGTATTTGTGAGTGTATTAAGAAGGTGATTTTACTAGGTGATGAGCTGCCAATCGTTAGCTTCTTTACAGAACACATTCGCTTTTCTTTTCAAGCACCTATTACTGTTGTTACAAGGAATAAACGATATCCAGCAAGGCTCTATGAAACAATTGGAGCTACATTTGTCGTGTTTACAAATTGTGATAATATTTCTTTTTTATTTTTTGAATAGGGCGGGGGAAAAGAAGATGAAGGTGTTGTTATTAGGAGATATAGCGAATCGTTGGGCGGTATCAGTAGATCGAGTTCAAGAATTGGTGGTGCTTGATCCTATTTTTCCAAGGCCCTATATCATATTGCCATCAAAAGACGCTTTATATTTAAAAACAGATGTTATCGAATATGAGCAGCTACATGCAGAATTGTCACAAGTTTATATTCGCGGGAGAAATTTACGTGCTTTTTTACGAGGAGAATAAATAGTGAATGAAAAAAGAGCGAATGCTAAGTGCAACAAGCTATGCACTTTATGTCATTCGCTCTTTTTATTTCGTATTTAAAAGATCATTTCTATGAAAATGAAAGAAAAGACGAGAAAATAGATGAAAGAATATTAATAACACTCGATGTAAGCGTTTAAATGGATGGATATTTTCTTATTTTCAGTAATTTAGCTCTTTACAAGTTAAATATAGAGGAGTATATTTACTCTCATAAATCATTCATAAAATTTCCAAAAAAACCTAAAATCGCTGAGTTCCAGAAATGGAGCGGGGGAACCAATTTTGTGCATCGTCACTTGGGGTGAATCTTTCAGTTTTGAAAGTAGGGCTACTCTTTAGGCCCGAATCCGACAGCTAACCTCGTAAGCGTTTAGAGAGGAGGTTTACTTTGTGTTGTTCATTTCGAACACTAAGTAGAGCTTAGTGTTCTTTTTTTGATTATTTAATGGTAAATTTTTACAAAAAGGAGAAGGGTAGCTATGTTAGATGTTGTAATGATCGGAATTTTTGTTGTGTTAGTCGCATTGATGGCAAGTCTTGCAAGTTGGTCAGATAAAGTTGTGAAAGAAGGGAAGCAATCATGACGATTGCCTTATCGGTTATTGTTGCAGCAATTACGGTGTACTTAGTGTATGCATTATTAAATCCGGAAAAGTTTTAATTAGGGGGAGTCATTCATTATGATCTGGGTCGCAGTTGTTATTACAATGCTGTTGTTTATTCTTGTGGCAAAGCCAACGGGAGTTTATTTAGAGAAAGCCTTTCAGGGTAGTAAAAAGTTAGATAAAGTATTCGGGCCTTTTGAAAAACTTATTTTTAAAATTACGGGTGTAAAAGAATACAATCAACCGTGGAAACAGTACGCATTGTCATTAGTTTTATTAAATGGATTTATGATTGTTGTCGTATATTTCATTTTCAGACTACAAGGAGTATTGCCATTAAATCCAGCACACATTGAAGGAATGGAGCCTACGCTCGCTTTTAATACAGCAATTAGTTTTATGGCTGATACAAACTTACAGCATTATAGCGGTGAAAATGGTTTATCTTATTTATCACAATTAATCGGAATTACATTTTTAATGTTTGCAGCACCGGCAACGACGTTAGCACTCGTTATGGCATTTATAAGAGGGCTCGCTGGAAAAGAACTTGGTAACTTTTTCGTTGATTTTACGAGAGCACTAACGAGAGTTTTTCTTCCTATCGCATTTATTGCGGCACTAATCTTTGTCGCACTTGGTGTACCACAAACGTTAGACGGGGCCGTTACAGCACAAACGATTGATGGCGCGAAACAAAGTATATTACGCGGGCCTGTTGCATCATTCGTTTCCATTAAGGAACTTGGAAATAACGGCGGTGGATTTTTCGGAGCAAACTCTACGCATCCTTTTGAAAATCCAGGACAAATGAGTAATATTTTGCAAATGATGCTTATGATGTTATTGCCAACAGCACTTCCATTTACGTACGGACGAATGGTAGGAAATAAAAAACAAGGTCGTATCCTCTTCGTATCACTATTCATGGTGTTTTTACTAGGGTTTATAACGATTACGACATCTGAACTACATGGAAATCCAGCGTTAAATGGAATGGGTATCGAACATGTACAAGGCAGTACAGAAGGAAAAGAAGTACGATTTGGAACAGTATTTTCTTCCCTATACGCAACAGTAACGACAGCTGCTGAAACAGGGGCTGTTAATACGATGCATGATACGTTAACACCAATTGGCGGGTTAGTACCACTCGTAAATATGATGCTAAATACAGTATACGGCGGCGTTGGAGCAGGATTTGTGAACATTATTATGTATGCGATTATCGCAGTCTTTATATCTGGATTGATGGTTGGACGGACGCCAGAGTTTTTAGGTAAGAAAATTGAAGGGAAGGAAATGAAATTAATTGCGGTAACGATACTATTTCATCCACTGCTTATTTTAGGGTTTTCAGCATTAGCTCTTTCAACAAGTTTAGGAACGGATGCTATTTCGCATTCCGGTTTCCACGGTTTGACGCAAGTGGTATATGAATATACATCGTCAGCTGCGAATAACGGATCTGGATTTGAAGGATTAGCGGATAATACACCGTTTTGGAATATTACAACTGGTTTAGTTATGTTTTTAGGACGCTATTTCAGTTTAATTACGATGCTAGCTGTTGCAGCTTCATTGAAAGAAAAGACGGTTGTACCAGAAACAGTCGGAACGTTCCGTACGGACAATAGTTTGTTTGGCGGCATTTTCATCGGAACAATTGTAATTGTCGGTGCATTAACATTCTTCCCGATGTTAGTACTCGGTCCAATTGCAGAATTTCTTACATTGAAGTAATGGAGGGTAAATGATGAGACCGGTAGTAGTAAAAGAAAAAAGAGTAAATGAGTCACAAATACATGCTGTAGAAGATGAAGTTAGACAAGCGAAAACGATGGATCGTGATATCGTGAAACATGCGATGAAACAATCCTTTGCGAAATTGAATCCGCAAGTCATGATAAAGAATCCGATTATGTTCGTTGTAGAAATTGGATTTATCATTACGTTCATTTTATCTTTTCTTCCAAGTCACTCTAGTAGTGTACCAGGATGGTTTAATATAACAGTTTCTCTCATTCTATTATTTACAGTTTTATTTGCTAACTTTGCAGAAGCGTTAGCGGAAGGGCGGGGGAAAGCGCAAGCCGATTCTTTAAAACAATCGAAGAAAGATGTGTTTGCAAATGTTGTAAAAGAAAATGGAGACATTGTTCAAGTTTCAGCAACTGATTTGAGAAAAGGTGACGTTGTTATTGTAAAACAAGGAGAAATGATTCCAAGTGATGGGGAAGTCATAAAAGGGTTAGCGTCTGTTGATGAATCTGCGATTACGGGGGAATCCGCTCCTGTCATAAAAGAAGCGGGCGGTGATTTTTGTTCCGTAACAGGTGGTACGATGGTCGTCAGTGATGAGATTACGATTGTCATTACGAGTAATCCTGGTGAATCATTTATTGATAAAATGATTTCGTTAGTAGAAGGGGCTGCTCGTCAAAAAACGCCGAATGAGATTGCTTTAAATACAGTATTAACGAGCTTAACGCTTATTTTCTTAATCGTTGTTGTGACGTTACCGATTTTTACAAACTATTTAGGGTTTCAAATTGATACAGCTGTACTTGTCGCGTTGTTAGTTTGTTTAATTCCAACGACAATTGGTGGTTTATTATCAGCAATTGGTATTGCTGGGATGGACCGGGTGACAAAGTTTAATGTGTTAGCGATGTCGGGTAAAGCAGTAGAAGCTGCGGGTGATATTAATACAATCATTTTAGATAAAACAGGTACGATTACTTTCGGAAACCGAATGGCACATACATTGCTTCCTGTAGGAAACGAGACGATCGAGCAAGTAGGGAAATGGGCTGCGATTAGTTCAGTTTTAGATGAAACACCAGAAGGTCGATCAGTTATCGAATATGTAAAAACGAAATCTATATCATATAATCGAGAAATTGCAGAACAAGGTGAGTTTGTTCCGTTTAAAGCAGAAACGAGAATGAGTGGTGTTGATTTACAGGACGGAACGAAAGTGAGAAAAGGTGCTGTTGGTAGCATTATTGAATGGGTTAGGTCACAAGGTGGAACGATTCCGAAAGATGTAAATCAAAAAGCAGATTCCATTTCCAAAGAGGGTGGGACACCACTTGTAGTTGCAGTGAATAATCGTATTTACGGTTTAATATATTTAAAGGATACAGTAAAACCTGGTATGCGTGAGCGTTTTGAACAATTGCGCCAAATGGGGATTAAAACGGTTATGTGTACTGGTGATAACCCATTAACAGCAGCAACGATTGCAAAAGAAGCAGGGGTAGATGAATTCGTTGCTGAGTGTAAACCAGAAGATAAAATTGCGGTTATTAAAGCAGAGCAAGATAAAGGGAAACTTGTAGCGATGACGGGTGATGGTACAAATGATGCGCCGGCATTAGCACAGGCTGACGTTGGATTAGCGATGAATAGTGGTACGACAGCTGCGAAAGAAGCTGCGAATATGATTGATTTAGATTCGAACCCGACAAAAATTATTGAGGTTGTAGGAATCGGTAAGCAATTGTTAATGACGCGTGGTGCATTAACGACGTTTAGTATTGCGAATGATATAGCGAAATATTTCGCTATCATTCCAGCGATGTTTACACTTGCAATTCCGCAAATGGAAGCATTAAACATTATGAAACTAACATCACCACTGTCAGCGATTTTATCAGCATTACTATTTAATGCAGTTATTATTCCATTACTCATTCCATTGGCGATGAAAGGTATCGCATATAAACCGATGAGTTCGAATGCACTACTTGGCCGAAACCTACTTATTTATGGACTTGGCGGGGTTATTGTACCGTTCATTGGAATTAAAGTAATTGATATAATTGTCGGCTTGTTCATATAAGGAAGAGGGGAAAAAGATGGCGAAGAAACAAAGTATACTATCACCAATCATCCGGATTACTTTTACATTTTTAGTGTTGTGCGGCCTTGTATATCCGCTTATTGTAACTGGTATTGCACAAGCAGTAATGAAGGATAATGCGGATGGAAGTCTAATATATAATGATAAAAATGAAGTGATTGGTTCTAAATTAATCGGTCAAAATTTCACAGATCCACGTTATTTTCATGGGCGTGTTTCTAGTATTGAATATAAAGCAGAAGCATCTGGTTCAAATAACTATGCACCGTCTAATCCAGATTTAGAGAAACGAGTAGAGAAAAGTATTGAAGAGTGGAAGAAACAAAATCCCACTGTTCCAGTTACAGAGGTGCCGATCGATTTAGTGACAAATTCAGGTTCAGGGCTTGATCCCGATATTAGTCCGAAGGCAGCTTCCATCCAGGTAGAGCGCATTTCGAAATTGACGAATATTCCGAAAGAAACGCTAAATCAATTGATTAAGGATCAAACGGAAGGTGCGGCACTTGGTTTATTTGGAGAAGATCGCGTGAACGTTTTAAAATTAAACTTAGAATTACAGAAATTAATGAAATAGTAACAGTGCTACCTCAATCTAACGGATTGAGGTAGTGTTGTTTCAAAAGAAAGGTTGTGAGTGTTTTGTATGCGGATGACTATGAACCAACGTTTCAAAGGCGAACGCCAGAAGAGTATTTAGAATATATTCGTCAGCAAAACCGCGGGAAGTTAAAGCTATACGTAGGAGCGGCTCCAGGAGTAGGGAAAAGTTATAAAATGCTACTTGATGCGAGAGAGATGAAAAAGGACGGTATGGATATTGTAATTGGTTTAATTGAAACACACGGGAGAAAAGAGACGGAAGACGCAATTGCTGATTTAGAAAAGGTTCCTTTAAAAGAAATAGATTATAAAGAGAAAGTATTTTATGAACTCGATGTGCAAGGAATAATAAAACGTGCACCGCAAGTAGTTGTTGTGGATGAACTTGCACATAGTAATATTCCTGGATCTAAAAATAAGAAACGTTATATGGATGTACAGGAATTGCTAGATGCTGGTATATCCGTCTTATCAGCGTTTAATATTCAGCATTTAGAAAGTGTTCATGACATTGTTGCTCAAATTACGAATGTAAAAGTAAGAGAACGTATCCCAGATTTTATTTTACAAAAAGCAAATGAAATTCAGCTCGTTGATGCAACGCCCGAAGTATTAAGAAAGAGATTAATAGACGGAAAGATATATAAGGAAGAAAAAATAGAGCAAAGCTTAAAAAATTTTTTTACGCTTAATAATTTAGGAGCACTAAGAGAATTATCGCTTCGGGAAGTTGCCGATGATATGGACGAGAAAATTAGCCAAACCGTTATAGAACCGATTGGCGTGAAAGAAAAAATTCTCGTTTGTGTACAATACAGTTCAACAGCAGAGAAGTTGATAAGAAGGGGATGGCGTATGGCGGATCGGTTAAATGCTGAATTGTATGTATTAAATGTTGAAAGAGAGAATATAGAGTCCCTTTCAGCAGGGAAAAAGCAAACGATTGAAGAGTGGAAGTCGCTAACGAATCAATTTGATGCGAGTTTTGTTTTAGAAGAGACAAAAGGAAGAAAGCCAGCGGATGTTATTATTGAAGTCGCGAAAAGACTACAAGTAACACAAATTTTACTTGGGCAATCGGCAAGAACACGTTGGGAAGAAATACGAAAAGGTTCAATTGTAAATGAAATTATGAGAGAAACGAAGTATATTGATATTCATATCGTTGCGGATCAAAGAGTTTAGAATAGAGACCATTTGTAGGTCTCTATTCTGCTTTTTGTACACCCTGAAAACGTAGCATTTTCATTGCGTATAAAATGATAAATAGAAATGTAATTGCACCTAGGAAGAAAATCCAAAAGTAATTTTGATTAAATACAAGAAATCCACCTACAAGTGGCCCTGTGCCCATACCGAGATAGCGGATGAAGTTGTACATACCGATAGCAGTTGCGCGTTCTTGTACGAATTCTTCCGTTAATAAAGTAGTGTGAGTTGGCATAGAAAGTCCCATACTAAAACCGTATAAAGATGTAACGATAATGATGAATGGAATATTGATGCTATATGTGAAAGAGAATAAAGTGACACATATAATATTGAAGAAACTAGTGATGAATAAAGCTTGCTTTGTTGTGAGGCGTTTTTGCAAAAGCTTGTAGCAATAACTTCCTAACATAATAGAAAGGGACATCGGTACAAATATAAGACCAATTTTACTTGCAGTTAAGTGAAATGAATTTGTTAAAATACTCGGTAAAAAAACGAGGAAGCAAAAGTAAATACAAAATTGAATGAAGCCAATAAGAGTAATAGAAAATCCAGTTTTATTTTTTAAGATAAACCAGTAACTCTTTTTTGCTTGCGGTTGCTTCATTACATTTGGTTTTGTTTCTGGAAGTAGTGAAATATTTATAATTAATAAGAGGACGCCAAGTGTAGATAAAAACAAAAATACGGATAAATGGCCATTTATACTGCCGAGATAACCACCTATAAGAGGGCCAATTGCCGGTGCGAGAGCAAGTAACATTTGATACAGGCTCATCGCTTCTCCGCGCTCTTTTCCTTCAAATAAATCACCGATAATTGTTGCTGCAACTACAGGGATAGCTGCTATTCCTATAGCTTGAACAGCCCTAAAAAATAGAAATAAATAAACGTTCGCCGAAAAAGCACATCCGATTGAACCAATTGTACTAATGATTAAACTAGGGATAAGGACAGATTTTCTCCCTTTTGTATCAATTAAAGGTCCATATATGAGCTGCATAATTGCAAGAACGAATGTGAATAGTGAAACTGTTAAATTTACTAGATAAAGAGAAGTGTGAAAAGAAGCTTGAATCATAGGCAAGATAGGTGTGTAAATATTTTGAGCGAAGGAACCGAGTAAGGCACTCATACAGACAACGTATAAAATGAAATGTAGTTTGGATTTTTTCATTATGTTAACCTCCTTGTAATTTGGTTTCCTTGGAAACTAAATTTATTTTAACATGTTTTTCTCACTTGTAAATATGAAAAAATGATTTTAAAATGGTATATAGTTAAATTGTTTCTGTGGAAACTTAGGGGGCGAACGGATTGGAACGTACAATGAAACAAATGGAAATACTTTCGGACATTCGTACACTTTTGCATAAAAAAGAAGAACATTTGAAAGGGCAAAATGAGAAATTTCTTCGTGAGACAGGTATAAGTGGTATGTCTTTATCTGAGTTACATGTGATTGAGTGTATCGGGAAAAATGGTTTGATGAATGTAACTGCTATTACGACAGAAATGGGAATGACGAAGGGTGCAATTTCTAAAATTTGTACAAAGTTGTTTCAAAAGCAATTCGTTGAGAAGATGCAAATATTAGATAATCAAAAAGAAATATTCTTCCGCTTAACGGAAAGCGGAAATGAAATATATAAAGCTCATGATAAACTGCATAAACAAGCTGAAGAAAAGTGGCTGCTACTGTTAGATGGATATACGGAAGAAGAGCAAGATTTTATTCAAAGGTTTATAAAGGATGTCTCCAAACATTTGGAAATATAATTGGAAGAAAAAACTCCTTTATTTCAAGCCTTTTGAATATAATTTCTAAAAAAACTCATATATAATAGAGGAAGATACTTAACATAGTGAATAATTAAAGAGTCAATATATAAAGAGGAGAGAATAACATGCTTGAAAATACGGGATTAGTATTAGAAGGCGGCGGTATGCGTGGTGTATATACGGGCGGGATATTAGAATATTTTATGGAACAAGATTTATATTTTCCATATGTAATTGGTGTATCAGCTGGTGCTTGTCATGCAGCGTCGTATCTTTCCAGACAAAGAAATAGAAATAAAACAGTAAATATTGATTATGCATCACACCCGCAATATTTATCGTATAAAAATTTATGGAGAAAACGCCAGTTATTTGATATGGATTTCATTTTTCATGAAATTCCAGAAAAACATGTCCCATTTGACTTTGAAACATACTTTAATAGCCCAGAGCGTTTCCTTGTAGGGACGACGGATTGTGAAACAGGAAAGTCTATTTATTTCGAAAAAGAGGGAACGAATGATGATGCATTAAATTTATTACAAGCATCTAGTTCATTACCTTTCATTGCACCTGTAGTAGATTATCGTGGTAAGCAGTTATTAGATGGCGGGATTTCTGATCCAATTCCAGTTCGTAAAGCACAGGAAGATGGGTTTAAAAAATCAGTCGTTATTTTGACGAGAAATCATGGTTATGCGAAGAAAAAGTCAAAGTTTGGATGGGTGGCAGCCAAAGCGTATAAAAAATATCCGAACCTTGTTAACACGATGCTAAATCGATATGAAGTGTATAATGAAACACTTCACTACATTGAAAAAGAAGAACAAGCCGGGAATTTATTTGTTATTCGCCCAGAAGTGCTGCTTCAAGTAGATCGTATGGAAAAAGATACAGCAAAACTACAAAATCTATATGAGCAAGGCTATGAAGATGCAAAGAGACAGTTTGCAGATTTACAGTCGTTTTTACAAAAATAAGTATTAGGCTGTGGAGAAGAATTTCTCTGCAGTCTTTTTTATTATTGGTTTGAATGTCGAATAACGGTTATACACTTCTAGTGTCATGGTATAATATGGATAAAAGTATGTAGAGAGGTGATACATATGGAAAATGTATATAAAGGGCTTAGACATACTGGATTTACTATGATGTTTATTTTTGGTGGCGTATTTTTACTACGCTGGTTCATTCATGATGAAATGCTACTAGATCAGCTTATTGGTTTTAGTGTAGGGATGGTAATGGTTATTTCATCAATTTTTATTCAAAAGTATAGTAAAGAATTACAGGTGAATGAAAAATATTAATAATTTTTAAATTCTTTTATCTTTTTCATAGTTTAGGAATAGTGGAGGCTTTCGTATGATTTTCTTATTTGCAGTATATTTTGTGATCATTATGACATTAGTAATTACGTTTCTTCTTTCAAAAAAATCATATAAGAAGCCTGTTATTAAATATATACCAACGTTAATATTGTTTATTTTGGCTGTCATTTCTTCTGTTATGTTTGTATTGAATAACGGAATGGGAGAGCTGATGATAGCGGTCTTTTTAGGGATTGCAGCGATTGTGAACGGTCTTTTACTTCTTGCATTGAAAGTAGTTCGTTTGATTGTTGCAAAAGGAAACTAGAGCATCGAATTTCGATGCTCTAGTTTTTTATGTATAAAAAAATCCCTCAGGAAGAGGGATTTTAATGTGGTAAGAAAATCAATTGATAAGCGAACAAGATTCCGAATACATACACAAGTGGGTGAACAGAACGGAATTTACCTTTTGCCACTTTCATAAGTGGGTATGAAATAAATCCAAGTGCGATACCTGTTGCGATACTTGATGTAAGTGGCATGCTTAAGATTACTAAGAATGCTGGGAATGCTTCATCAAATGCGTCCCAATCGATATGGCGAACTGAGCCCATCATAAGACTACCAACGATAATTAATGATGGTGCAGTAATAGCTGATACACCAGAAACGGCACTTACTAATGGTCCGAAGAATGCTGCTAGTGCGAATAGAACAGCTACTGTAACAGTTGTTAAACCAGTACGACCACCAGCTGCAACACCAGCAGATGATTCGATGTAAGCTGTTGATGGTGTTGTTCCAAACATAGAACCGATTGTTGCTGAGAATGAGTCAGATAGAAGAGCTCGTCCAGCTTTTGGAAGCTTTCCATCTTTCATAAAGCCACCTTGTTGAGCAACGCCAAGTAATGTACCTGTTGTATCGAATAATGTAACAAGGAAGAATGAAAATACAACGCCGTACAATCCGTAGTTAATTACATCAGATACAGCAGTAATTGGATTTGAAACGATGATTCCTTCTGGTAATCCAGGCATTGATGTAACGCCGTTTGAGAACGATAATTGTCCTGTGAAGTAAGCGATAATACCAGTTAATAGCATTCCGATAAATAGTGCGCCATTTACATTTAAAGACATAAGGACAATTGTAATCCCAAGTCCAGCTAATGCTAGTAGTACTGGAGCAGAGTGAAGATCACCAAGCCCAACTAAGTTTGCTTCATTTTTTGTAACGATACCTGTTAAGCGTAAACCGATAAAGGCAATGAAAAGACCGATACCAGCAGTAATTGCATGCTTTAAGTTTTCAGGAATTGCTTCCATTAATTTTGTACGGAAAGAAGTGAATGATAACAAAATTAAAATCATACCTGCTACGAATACAGCAGAGAATGCAATTGCGAAAGTCATGCCTTCATGAGCTTTTACAACAGAATAAGAGAAGTAAGCATTTAATCCCATACCTGGTGCAATTGCGATTGGTAAGTTTGTAAAGATCGCCATAAATAATGTTCCAACAACAGCAGCGATAATTGTTGCTGTAAATGCTTGTTCAAATGGAACTCCTGCATCCCCAAGGATTACAGGGTTTACGACAATGATATATGCCATTGTTAAGAAGGTAATAATACCTGCCATAATTTCAGTTTTAATAGAAGTTTTATGTTTTGAAAGGTTAAACATATAAACATCCTTTCTGTTTACGAATAATTTCCACAACAGTTATATATAATATTCGTTTTTTAACTATTTTGCAATAGTTTTGCATAAAAAGTTTACAACAATTCATATTTTGTGTCTTAAATTCGAATGTTAATCGTAAAAGTACGTGTGAATTGCAGTTTTTTATTGTGTGCATTATAAGGAAAAGGAGTTGAATGAAGATATGCCGCAGCAAAAAAACTTTGTAACAATGCCAGCGCAACATCAAAATAAACAACCTGGTATTGAATCGTTAATGGATCCACTTCCGCAGTTTGAAGATCCGAATTATAAAGGTAGCGAAAAGTTAAAAGGAAAGAATGTATTAATTACAGGTGGAGATAGTGGAATTGGACGAGCTGTTTCCATTGCTTTTGCAAAAGAGGGAGCAAATATTGCGATTGCTTATTTAGATGAAGAGGGAGATGCAAATGAGACGAAGCAGTATGTTGAAAAAGAAGGTGTAAAGTGTGTATTGTTACCGGGAGATTTAAGCGATGAACAACATTGTAAAGATATTGTAGAAGAGACTGTCCGGCAGCTGGGTAGTTTAAATATTTTGGTGAATAACGTTGCTCAGCAATATCCGCAGCAAGGGTTAGAATATATTACAGCAGAACAGTTAGAAAAAACTTTTCGTATTAATATTTTTTCTTATTTTCACGTTACGAAAGCAGCACTTTCTCATTTCAAGCAAGGGGATGTCATTATAAATACGGCGTCTATCGTTGCGTATGAAGGAAATGAAACGTTAATTGATTATTCCGCAACGAAAGGAGCAATTGTAGCTTTTACAAGGTCACTTTCTCAATCGTTAGTGCAAAAAGGGATTCGTGTAAATGGTGTTGCGCCGGGACCAATTTGGACGCCACTTATCCCATCGAGTTTTGATGAGAAGAAAGTTTCTCAGTTTGGGAGTAATGTCCCGATGCAAAGACCTGGTCAACCATATGAATTAGCGCCAGCATACGTATACTTAGCATCTGGCGATTCATCCTATGTTACTGGACAAATGATACATGTAAATGGGGGCGTTATTGTAAATGGATAGTTTTCATCGATAAGAGCAAAGTAAAGCTAATTGCATTTATTATGATATTAGTGCTAGGGAGGATTTAGATGAAGAAAGTATTGTTTATCGTAATCCTATTTTTCATCCTGCCGGTTAGTGCTTTTGCTGATACAGATCATTTAATATTAGTGAACCTTACGACAAATCAGTTGTCTTTTTTTGAAAATGGAAATTATACAAAAACATTCCCTGTAACGACTGGAAGAGATCGTACACCTACGCCTGAAGGTAATTTTTGTATTATAAATAAATATAAAAATAAAGAATACCATCGAAAAAAAATACCTGGTGGTGCACCAAATAATCCCCTTGGTACGAGGTGGCTTGGATTAGATAAAAATGAATATGCAATTCACGGGACAAATCGAGAAGGGACAATTGGTAGTAGGGAATCAAATGGTTGTATTCGCATGCATGACAGGGATATACAGTGGTTATACGACCGAGTACAATTGCAGACGAAAGTAATCATTTCTCGTTTTCATACGAGCCCCGAATATGAAGCGAATAAGCTTGGTTACCGGGTTGTGAGCTGGAATGGTCGTAAAGTAGAAGAAGAGCAAATTGGAATGCTTACGTTAGTAGACCGCGTGGATATATATTGGCAAGAACCAAATGGGCAGTTAACGAAAGTGAAAACGGTATTGCCGAATGAAAGATTTAAGGTGTACTCGAAACGAAAAGATGGAATATATTATATAGGAAACAATTTGTATATAGTGGATGAAACAGGAGAAAGAATTCGCTATGAGCAAATTCCTTCTTCGGCTTTAAGTAATATATATAAACGGAAATATAATGTTCCGTAATGGCTATCGTATTATAGACGGTAGCTTATTTCTACTTTGAGTTTAACTGCAACTATTGGATTTTGCTGAATATAATACAGTACAGATAGGGGGGACGGTTACATTATGAAAAGTGAATTCGCTTTTAAAATTTTCTTAGTAACGACCTGTTTATTTATCGTGTATTTGTATGCATTTCTCGTCTTTTCTTTTTATGTTCCATATGTTGATTTAATATTATTCTTCGGATTTATTTGGGCATTTGTGAAAGCAAGAGAAGGAGAGAAGAGTATATACCGGCGCATTACCTTATGTGGGACAGTTGTTCTCGTTATTTTGTACTTTTTTATCATGCATGATTTTTGGAGAGGAATGTAAAAAAGCATACGAGTAATCGTATGCTTTTTATGTTTAATATTTTGGCTTAAATGTATGACAACAAGTTTCTACACTCGTTGTTACAGAACTTTCTAGCGTCTCGTTTGTTAAAACTGCGCCTGTATATGAATCGTTTGTATTCGAACCAGTTTCTTGTGTATCTGGTTGAACAACGATTGCAGTTGCTTGACAAAAGTTACCTTGTCCCCAAAATGAGCAATTGGAAACAGAGCATTTCACTTCTGGCATAAAACCCCCTCCTTATACATTAGTTTGGGATTTTACGCCCCCTTTCATGTGTAGAAGGAGTTTCCTTTTCTCGTTATTTTTTCGTTTGCTCAAGCCATTCTTTTAATTTGTCTTCCGGTTGTTCACCACTAATACGGCTTACTTCTTTGCCATCTTTGAAATGAATGATTGTTGGAGTTCCTTTAATTTTATATTCATCCCAAGGAACATCTAGTTTTTCAATATCCATAACTTTCATATCAACGTTCAAGTCTTTAGCCATCGGTACTACGACAGGAGATAGCTTTTGGCAATGAACACAAGATGTTTGATAAAAGTATACTGTTTCTTCTTTTTTCTCTTTTAAATTCTTTTGAAGATCTGCAAGAGAGATTTTGTTTGTATAGTAGTCAGGACCATTTGTTGTACTACCAGTAGCATTATCAATTTTTTGGCTAGTAGCATTTTTTTCTTCCATTTGTGTGACAGCGAAAATTGCTGCAAACAAGGCGATAATAATACCGCCAAATATAAGCATTTTTTTCATTCTTCCATCTCCTTATTTGTTTTTGATGACAATAAAGCTACAAACCGCGATTGTAATAAAGCCGATAAGTGCTAAAAACGGGATTGTAATAAAGCCAAACCAGTTTATGAATTCTCCGGTGCAAGGTACACGCCCGCAAGCTGCTCCAGCAGCTGAAAATGCTGCGACTTTTTGAATGGCATAGTGATATAAAGAAATACAAGCACCAACACTTGCAATTGGTAAAGAATAACTGGCGATGCGATAATCTTTCTTTGCTACAGCGATGCCAAGCCATAAAACGAATGGGTACATAACAATACGTTGATACCAACAAAGTACACAAGGCTCAAATTTCATGATTTCGGAAAAATACAGACTTCCTAGTGTAGCGACAAAAGAAGCTCCCCATGCGGTAAGTAAAGCATATTCTTGCTTTTTTTCTCGTCCCATATTTTATACCTCTCTTATAATAGTTACATACTAAATTATAGTATGAAGTGCTACAGAAAAGAAAGAAAAAATATGTTTATCAATAAAAGTTTTATAAGAGGAAACTTTTATTGATATAAACATTTTAAAAAAGCGCTATTCTCATAAAGAGAATAGCGCTATATTTTACATTTGAATTTGCTCTACTTCATCTATATGTGACTTTTGGGATGCATGGTCAATATATTGAAATAGGAGCTGCAATTGTTTATCAACTTCTGGTAGTTCTTTACTGTATTGATAAGCGTGTAAAAAATGTTCAATACGCTTAGAAAATAATTGATCGTTCGTTTGAACCATAAGAACGAGTAATTTATCCCAATTACAGCAATACGTGTAATAGAGAGCTTTATCATAGTCGTTATATGTTTGCACTGTGTACCCTCCTTACTGAGGAGTTATATATAGTGTGTGACAAGCAAGGAGAAATACACTTGAAAGAATTTGTTAAGAAAAAAAGTGAATGAAAAGAAAAAAACGAGGTGTTTTCCTCGTTTTTAAGCTTTTGGCATTGGTGTAGGTGTTGGTTTTCCATATCCTTCCTTATACTTATTGTCAATATAGTTGCGAATTTCCAGCGTTGATTTTCCTTTTTGTTTCATGGAAGCAGATTCAACTGCAATTTCTAGGCAATTGACACAAGTCGTTGCGTGGGAATCCCAAACAACTTCACCATTCTTTTTAATTTCACGAATAAAGCAGTTTTTATTATTTTTATGTCCTACACTCTCACCACAACCGCAGTAACATGGAATCCAATCTAATAGTTCTGCATTTTGTCCAGCGACAGTGTAGATATCTTTCATTTGTGGATCAAGTTTGTCTAAGAAGGTAGGAAGTGCGTCGACTCCTTTTGTTTTTTCTTGAATGTCAGCTTGCTGAGTATGCGATGCGTGGTCATGCTCTTCTTTTGATTCAGATGATTTTTTTTCGTTTGTACTAGTAGCTCCGCAACCAGCAAGAATTAAACTCAGTACTGCAAGTAAAGAAAATACATATTTCTTCATACGCTTGTCCCCTTTACAAATGTATTAATCAAATTGTATCAGAGATTATGGTGTATCGGTTGAAGATTTTTTCGACTGATTTTTGAAGCGCCATCGTAGTGAATGAAATAGAAATAAAATTGGGATATAAGCGTATACAATATATAAACCAGCTTGAGATAGTACCGTATTTAATGTGTTGATACTTTCACGGTTTGTAAAAAATAAGGACGAAATAAAGATAGCTGCGATAAAAAATGGTAGTGTAATTTTAAATGGTATGTGAAAAGATTTTTTACTAATGCGACAGGAAGACCAAATTGTCAAACAAATATTCGGTAAAATAATAAGATACCATAAGAAAATAATAATGTACTCGAACCTTTGGATAAAAGGGATTTTAATAATTTTTAGCATCGTTAATGTTGGCCAAATTGTATGGTGTAGTTGTCCTTGGCTATAGTACATAAGGGAAACGATGGCTAATATTACGTACAGGAGCGTTGTAAAAGCAATACCACCATGCGCCCATTTATTTAATGATTTTCCTTTTCTAATAAATGGATAAAAAATAAGAATTGCTTCAAATCCGAGAAATTCTAATGCAGATGCTTTCGCTGCAGTTAAAATGTCTAAAGGTGAATGAGTTAGAATTGGGAAAATGTTACGGACATGCGCATATTTCATTGGGAAAACTAAGAAGAATAGGACGAAAATCGGTATGACAACGCCCCAAAAACATATTCCTGTTACAGAGCGAAAGCCGCCTCTAATTACGTAATAAGCTACAAGTAAAAATAATAAAGTTAATTTCCACGGTTTAATTGTGGGAAAGACCCAAACTTGAATAACTTCAATATATGTACGAAGAACAGTAAGACAAAATAATAGAAGGTATGCGGCGAAGCATACAGAAAAAAATGTTCCAATCCACTTTCCGAAACATGTCGTATGAATATCCATTAAATCATTATCTTTTTCTAACATTTTAAGCATGCAAAATAATATGATATGAGTTACAATGCCGGCAACGATAAGGGAAATCCAAGAATCATAACCGGCAAATTGCGCAATAATCCTTTGGTATCCTAATACACCTACTCCGACTTGAAGCGAGTGTAGTAGAAAGAATGTGAAATAAGGGGAAACAGTATGTGTTTTATCTTGTCCAGTCATGATAGCACCTCACTATTCTCCGATACCAGATTGTACGACATTAATCTTCACATTAACAGCAACGTCTACGTTAGGGTACATGTCTTGAATTTGTTTCATGCTCCATTTTCTTGAGTGACTACGAATTTCTTCTTGTATACCGATCGGATCGATTTCTTTTTCTTGGAATTGTTTTATTAATTCGTTTAAATGTTTTTCAAGTGTTTTTTCTACATGTTTTTTGACATAAGTTACATTTTCGCTCTTTGATAAATCAAGCCAGTCAGGGGCATTTTTTATGAGTCCATTTAGTTTCAGTCGAATGTGAACTTTCGGAATGTCACCGGCGTCGGAAAGGGAACAAACACTCTTTCCAGATAAGTTTTGGGTTGCGATTAAGCCTTTATTTTTACCTTGACGTATTGGAACTTCGTAACGTCCATTTTTCGTTGGATTAATGAGTAATTTAAACAAAAAAGATCCTGTTTTATCCGTATACATAGCCACTTTATCTTTTTTTAAAAAAGCAAGTCCCTTAATAGAAGCAGACTTGTCTTCATCCACTTTAATATATGGAAGAAAGGGATCGCATCCTGATGAATAATAGTTATATAAAAAAATATTTAAAGCTGTTCGCGGAATCGTTTCGGTTTCAATATTTTGCTCCAGTAAATCAGATAAATATAGCGATCCATTTGTTTTTATATGTTTGAGTAGTTGTTCAGTTGAGCCGTCCACAAGTGCTAGTTGCACATCACGCCCTATGTTAGGGTCACGTTGTAAGTTATTGATAATACTTCCTACTCCGCGTTCGCCAAATGATTTTCCGAATAGGACAACACGCATTTGTCCTACGGCGATAGTATGTGGTGATTTGGCGTTTAGAAGAGAGGATATTGTTTCAATTGTCCCTGCATGAGTGGATTGAGTTTCTGGTTTGGATTGAACACCTTTTGTGTAGTCGGGATATAAAATCGTCCCGCGAAATTTTTTATCTTTCGTTATGTCGAATCCGCTTACGTGAATCATTCGCTGTGTATCAACTATATTTGTTTCTGTACAACCAGATTGAAAAATTAAAATGATAATGGAAAAGCATAATAAAATATTTTTCATTGTTCCTCACCATCATGTTTTTCTTTCGCTTTGTTTGGATCATAGCGCCATTTCTTTTTCGGTCTTAGAACAGAAGCCCGTCCTGCAGTTTGACTAAATGGAAGGCGGAAGAGCCCTTCAGCTGTACCTAACCCGCGAAATGGATATAAAGGTAATAAATAAGGTGATCCAAGTGATTTTAAGCGAATTAAATGAGCTAATATAAATACAAATCCGACGATGAGGCCGACACCACCAAATGCTCCAGCTAAAATGATAAGAGGGAAGCGTAATATTCGAATAGTAGAAGACATTTTGACGGTTGGTGTTGTAAAAGAAGCGAGTGCAGACAACGCAACCGCAATTAATAAAATGGTACTCGTTAAAGCGGCTTCAACAGATGCTTGCCCAATTACAATACCTCCAACAATACCGATCGTTTGGCCGACTTTAGTCGGTAAACGAGCTCCGGCCTCGCGCAGTAGTTCAATCGTAATTTCTAAAAAAAGTGCTTCCAAAACAGGTGGAAATGGTACATTGGCTCTGGAATAAATAATTGGTCCAAGTAAATCCGCAGGAATCATTTGATAGTGATACGTTAAGACAGCTGTATAAATAGCTGATGAAAATAGAGAGAATGCAGCTCCGAAAAAACGAACCATTCTAAGGAATGAGCCTGCTATCCATGGCAAATAATAATCTTCTGGAGAGACGAAGAAATCGAGTAATGTCGCTGGTCCAGCTAATGCGTACGGTGAACCGTCTGTTAAAATGACAACTCCTCCATTCAATAATGAATAAACGGAGCGATCTAAACGCTCTGTAGGTAGTAAAACAGGGAAGGGGGAGTTGCTATTATCGCTAATTAACTGTTCAATCATAGTTGCATCGAATGGAAAATCAAAGTCAATATCTTGCAGGCGTTGCACTGCAGTATTCACATGCTGTTCATTTGTAATATCCGCCATATAAGCGACTATAATTTTTGTTTTTGAGATAGAGCCAACGGAAAGCTCCTTGAAAATTAATTGCTCTGTTACAATGCTTCGGCGAAGTAAATGTATATTCGTATCAATATTCTCAACGAATCCAATTTTGGGACCGATGACACTATATTCATTTTCTGTGTCGTTATATAATCGTGTACCTAAAGCTAAACTTTCAGCGCGAATAAGTGCATATTCGGCTGTTTGAGAATCAATTTTTAACTGTAAAAGTACATAGCCACCTAATAGTTTTTCACGGATATCATCAATAGAAGGATTGGTGATAATCTCTTCAAGTGTGACAATATTAGCTATGTCACTTATATTTTGAATGCGATCTAATTCTTTTTTGATAGGTGTTAAAATGAACCGATTAATAATAAGTGATTCAACTGTAGATTTATAATAAAACAAACATAATGTCCCATCTTCTATGACGTTATAAGAAGAAAAATCGCTTGATTCTTTCATAGTATGGATAAATTCTGGAATAGAACAGACTGTTTGTTTTTTCTTTTTTGATGTTACACGAAACATTTTCACACCCCCTGACATATATCATTTACTTGTGTTAGTTTTTGGGAAAGACGGGAATTTATACTTGAAAATTGAAAGTTCATAAAGAAAAGGAAGAGTATTGAAAATCTCTTCCTTTTTGGCATGTTAATTTGTTTTCTTTTCTTTAATAGACTTCACTAATTTCATCATTTCCGCTCTTATATCTTCTTTTTTTACATTTAGTTTTTCAGCAATTTGTTTAATGTCCATTCCATCTTTTTTCATTTTTAGCACATCATCAAGAGGGGTATTACTTTTTTGAGAAATGATTGTTAATACCGTGAGCTGACGCAAGCCGATATTATATTCCTTCATTTTTTGCTTTAGCTGATCCGGTGTGGATTTTTGCATAGTTGCTAAATGTTGTAGCAGTGCTTGCTTTGTTTCTTTATTCATATGATGCTTTTTCAACTTACTTGGATCTACACCGAAATGCTCGGCTGTTTTCTCCCAAGATTTATTTTGTTTATAGTAAGCTAAAACGTCTTTTATTTCTTTTTTACTCATTCTTGCAATATGAGCAGCTTTCCAAATTTCATGTTTGTTATAGCCAAGTTTTTCGAATGACTGCATTTCTTCTTCTGAAATAGGCTTATGATGGTGCAATGTTACTTCTTTTGGCGTGGCAGCGAAAGTAGGGAAGACGATTGCCCCGAATAATAATGTTACCATGGTCATACTTACTGCGATTTTTTTGTACATATAAACTCCTCCTAGATGGATAATGTGGAAAACTGTACGCATATCATTTCCATAAAATGTGAAATACTTGTGAACAAATCAAGTTTTTTTATTCACAAGTATGAAATGACGTTTTTAGAAGTTTTCCAACATAAAACATTGATTAATAGTAAAAAACTAGGGTATAATCGAAATTGAAAATCAATATCAATAACAAACTTATACATATAGATAAAATAAGGGAGAGAAAAATATGACTACATATACTTCCATCGCAAATGTGATTAAAGAAAGACGTTCTGTTCGTACATTTACAGATAAAGCAGTAGATAAAGAGTTATTAATTGAACTATTAAACGACGCAACGTGGGCACCGAATCATAAACACCGTGAACCATGGAATTGTAAATTATACATTGGAGAAGGCCGTCAGAAATTGGTCGACGCAGTATTAAACTCTTTCACAGAAGAAGAAAGAGCGAAACGCGGTAAAATTTTATCAGATCGTTTCTTAAGCACGCCAGCACAAATCGTTGTATATATAAATGAGGACCCTCGTCAAATTCAACGTGATGAAGATTACGCTGCAACATGTGCATTTATGCAAAACTTCCAACTGCTTGCTTGGGAACGTGGATTAGGTTGTGTTTGGAAATCAGGCGGATTAAACTACAATCCATTATTTATAGAAGGACTTGGTTTAACAAGAGGTCAACGCATCGTTGGAATTCTTCACCTTGGCTATTTCGATAAAGCGCCAGAAGGAAAAGCTCGTACACCGATTACGGAGAAGATGGAGATTATTGAAGGGTAATAGATAAGACATTCTCGTTTTTATGAGGATGTCTTTTTATTATGCAATCAATCCTCATGAAAGCTTGTTTCCAATCATACACTTTCTTAAGGGAAAGTGTAAGGAGGGAAAATAATGAGAGCAAGTGACGATAAAGCACTGCAATATGCGATTGCGGAAATTACGGAAATTGCGACTGGATTTGGGCTTGATTTTTATCCGATGCGTTATGAAATATGTCCAGCGGAAATTATTTATACATTTGGTGCATATGGGATGCCGACGCGGTTTTCACATTGGAGTTTTGGAAAACAGTTTTTCAGAATGAAATTACAATACGATTTAGGTCTTAGTAAAATATACGAACTCGTTATTAACTCTGATCCATGTTATGCCTTTTTATTAGATACGAACTCGTTAATTCAAAATAAATTAATTGTAGCGCACGTTTTAGCACACTGTGATTTCTTTAAAAATAATATTCGCTTCTCTAATACGAAACGAGATATGGTGGAGAGTATGGCGGCAACGGCTGATCGCGTGAAAGCATATGAGCATAAGTACGGAAAGGCAGAAGTCGAAACATTTTTGGATGCCATACTTGCCATTCAAGAACATATTGATCCGTCGCTTATGCGCCCGAAACTGGCTTGGAGTATGGATGACTTGGAAGAGGAAGAAGTAGAAAAGAAAAAGGCATCACAATACGATGATTTATGGAATTTAGATGATCGCAATAAAAAGAGGGAACGTTCTAATGTACGTAAAAAGAAGAAAATTCCGCCGCAACCAGAGAAAGATTTACTCCTCTTTATTGAAGAATATAGCCGTGAGCTAGAAGATTGGCAGCGAGACATATTAACGATGATGCGCGAGGAAATGCTATATTTCTGGCCGCAGCTTGAAACGAAGATCATGAACGAAGGTTGGGCTTCGTACTGGCATCAACGCATACTCCGTGAAATGGACTTAACATCTTCTGAAGCGATTGAATTCGCAAAGCTTAATGCAGGTGTCGTTCAACCATCTAAAACAAGTATTAACCCATACTACCTTGGTATTAAAATGTTTGAAGATATCGAAGAGCGCTACAACAATCCGACAGAAGAAATGAAAAGGCGCGGCGTAAAACCAGGATCTGGTCGTGAGAAAATGTTTGAAGTACGAGAAATTGAATGGGACGTATCGTTCTTAAGAAACTATTTAAATAAGGATCTCGTAATGAGAGAAGATATGTACTTATTCCAGCGCCAAGGTAAAGAATATAAAGTAATTGATAAAGAGTGGGAACAGGTGCGTGATCAGCTCGTCAATATGCGTACAAATGGTGGCTTCCCGTACTTAGTAGTAGAAGATGGAGACTACTTAAAGAACGGAGAATTGTACATTAAACATAGTTACGAAGGAATCGAGCTCGATTTAAAATACTTAGAAAAAGTACTGCCATACCTTCATCAGTTATGGGGAAGAACAGTGCATATGGAGTCCATTGTGGAGAGTAAGGGCGTTGTGTTTTCTTATGATGGGAAGATGGTGCATCGGAAGTATGTGTGATGAAAAGAACGGACATAGAATTTCTTGTCCGTTCTTTTTATTATATAGAGTTTTTGTTTACCAAACAGGTCGTGTGCTCGATGCTAATTTCCCTGTATTTTCTTTAGTAACGAATGTTGTTAAATCCTCTTTAAGCATTTGCATTCGTTCGGCACCTATGTTTGCAATCCATCGTTGTTCTATTTCAGCTACTATTTCTTCTTTTGCTTTCATTACGGCTAAACCACGTTCGGTTAAAATAATGATTTTGCCTCTTTTATCAGTAGGATGCTTTTTGCGCGTGACATAACCACTGTTTTCAAGAGAATCGATCATTTTGCTTACAGCTTGCTTAGAAATCCCTAAATACTCAGCTAATTCTATACCTGTTGCTCCATTAGGAAGGATACGTTTAAACATAAAACCATGTGCTGGCCTAATATCTTCAAATCCCAATTCAATTAATCTGTCATGCAGTTCAGTAATTAATGTACTGAAAGATAATGATAAAAGTGAAGCAAGGTCTAGTTCGTTAAATGTTTGATGATTCATGTATATAACCTCCATGATTGTAGTCAATTAAGTTGACTACATGCGAAACCTATTGTACTATACAGGATATAGTCAATCAAATTGACTATATCCTGTATAGTACAAATAATAATTTATATAAATAGAGTTAACGGAGGTTTCATATGGTTAATATCGTAAAAATTAGAGCTAACGTATTTATTCCAATGTCTTGGACAGAACCGAAGAAGGATATGGAAACAGGAAAAATAATTCAATTCGAAGGTGATTCACGCGAATTTACACCACATGCGGTAAATACTATGCGCTCTAGAGTTGAGCAAGAGGTAGTAGTTGATTTTTATAAAGAAGAAGTGTTTTCATATGCGAATACGGGTATTACGACAGAGAAGGTTACGAATCCAGATGGTTCTGTGAATAAAAGAACAGGAAAAGCGAGTACTGAAAATATTGTGTGTACGAATATCGTATGGAATCCTGATAGTGTGCAATTTAAAATGAGTGCGAGCGCAAGTAATCCGTTAAATATATATGCACCTCCTGTAGATTATGTATTACAGGTATGTGTGAAAAAGGATGGAGTTATTGATATTCAAGGAGAGCATGATGGATTCCCTTGTTTTGAATTTTATAAGCAAGTAGATTTCGGTTCATTTGAAAAAATATATACACATGATTTTAGAGAAACTGGTGATACAGCTGCAGCACTAGGTGGAGAAATAGATTATAGTTTTACAAAGAGTTTATAAGAAATAATAATGCAGTGTAGTTGAGAAGTGCAAAAGCCAATAGGATCAGTGGCTTTTGCATTTTTACTATACGTTAGTAAGGTTCAAAAAAACAAAACGCTTTACAATATACCCTTAAGGGTATATGATATTATACAAAGTTACAAAGTAATGTATAATATAGTTATAAATACGGAGGTGGGTTGCATTGGAATACAATCAAGATATGAAAAATAGATTGAAACGTATTGAAGGGCAAGTTCGTGGTGTACTTCGTATGATGGAAGAAGGAAAAGATTGCCGAGAGGTTATTACACAGTTAACGGCATCTCGTTCTGCACTTGATCGTACAATTGGACTTGTTGTGGGAACAAATTTAGAGCAATGTTTACGTGAGCAGTTTGAAAGCGGTAATGGTTCAAATGAAGAGTTAATTAAAGAAGCGGTTCAATTACTTGTAAAAAGCCGATAATCTGTCAAACATAAGTGTTGACAGATTTTCAAAAACACTTTATTATACCCCTACAGGTATATGTATATAAATTATGGAGGAATCGACTATGAGTATAAAAGTGGATATGAGTTTAGATTGTAAAGGTTTGGCTTGCCCGATGCCGATTGTGAAGACGAAGAAGGCGATGGAAGGTTTGACATCAGGGCAAGTGATTGAAGTTCAGGCAACAGATAAAGGGTCTACTGTAGATATACAAAGTTGGGCGAGTAAAGTAGGTCATCAATATATCGGGACGAAACAAGAAGGCGATCTATTGATGCATTACGTTAGAAAAGCACATGAGCATGAAGTGAATGAAGTAGTGAATTATCCTCAAACAATTACAAATGCGGAATTGCAAGAGATATTATTAAGTGGTGAAGAGTGCATTGTATTAGATGTTCGTGAAGCGGCTGAATTTGCTTTTGGTCATATTCCATCGGCTATTTCAGTTCCGTTAGGAGAACTGGGCAGTGCAGCATTAGATCAGACGAAGCAAATTTATGTTGTTTGCCGAACCGGTAACCGTAGTGATGTAGCTTGCCACATGTTGAAAGAGAAAGGGTATGCAAATGTGAAAAATGTCATTCCAGGTATGTTAGAGTGGCAAGGGAATGTGGAAAAATAAAATTTTTTTAAATAAAAATATACCTATGGGGGTAATTAGATGAGCATTAAACCGTTATATGCAAAAGATGTTGCAGAGAAAGTTTTATTCGGAGAGTTGTTCATTTTAGATGTTCGTAATGAGCCGGATTATGAAGATTGGAAAATTGAAGGGAAACAAATTTCTTCTATAAATAAACCGTATTTTGATTTATTAGATGGTGTAGATCATATTGCAAGTGAATTGCCGAGGGAGAAAGAAATATTAGTCGTATGTGCAAAAGAAGGTTCTTCACTTTTTGTTGCTGAGCAATTGTTGGAGGCTGGCTTCCAAAATGTTTTTTATTTAGCTGGCGGTATGAAAGCTTGGAGTGAGTATGTGAAACCGCTAAAAGTAGGAGATGTACAGGGCGGAGGAAGTATATATCAATTTAACCGCCTTGGAAAAGGCTGTTTATCTTATATGGTCGTTTCAAACGGAGAAGCAGCAGTTATTGATGCGGTAAGAACTGTTGAAGCATATGAAGAGTTTGCGAAAGAGCATGGCGTTACGATTACGAATGTAATGGATACACATTTGCATGCAGACCATATTTCTGGAGGACGTAAGTTAGCTGAAAGCGTAGGTGGCACGTATTGGTTACCGCCGAAAGATGCGGAGGAAGTTGTTTTCTCATATAAACCGCTTGTTGAAGGGTCTGTTATTACGGTGGGGGGTACCACAATTGAAATTGACGCATTATACTCACCGGGGCATACGATTGGAAGTACATCATTTATTATAGATGATTCCTATTTATTATCAGGCGATATTTTATTTGTAGATTCAATCGGGCGTCCAGATCTTGCTGGAAAGGCTGAAGATTGGGTGAGTGATTTACGAGAAACTCTATATGACCGATATAAAGTACTATCTCAACAATTAATTGTGTTACCAGCTCATTATTCAAAAATAAGTGAAATGGATGAGCATGGTGTTGTGAGCGCAAAGCTAAAAGATTTATTTGCGTATAATACAGGGCTAAACATTGAGGATGTGGGAGAGTTTCGTAAAGTTGTAACAGAGAATTTACCACCTCAGCCGAATGCTTACGAAGAAATTCGTCAAACGAATATGGGTAAAATCCATCCGAGTGCGGATGAAGAGCGTGAAATGGAGATTGGTCCAAATCGTTGTGCAGTGCATGAATAATGAAATAAACAAATAAAAAATGGAGGAATCGACGATGAATGTAAAACAAGTATTAGATGCGAAAGGTTTAGCATGTCCAATGCCGATTGTAAGAACGAAGAAAGCGATGGATACTTTGCAAACTGGAGAAGTGTTAGAAGTACATGTAACGGATAAAGGGTCAGTTAAGGATATTCCAGCGTGGGCAAATAAAGGTGGTCATGACATTGTAAAGCATGTAGAAGAAGCTGATGTGCTGAAATTCTGGATTAAGAAGGCGTAGCACGTTTATAAATGTAGAGGGGTTGGTTATATGAAAACAATATTAAGTACGCTTTTCATTGTACTGGCTGCAGTGTTTGTTATTTCACGTTTTTTACCGGTAAAAGGTGTTCAAAATATAAGTGGGAAAGAATTAAAGAGTATAGCGGGGAAAAAGGGGAAACAATTTATCGATGTTCGCACAGTAGGTGAATATAGAGGAAATCATATGAAAGGATTCAAAAATATCCCGCTAAATGAGTTAGCGAGTAAGGCAAGCCAGTTAGATAAAAATCAGGAAATAATCGTTATTTGTCAGAGCGGGATGAGAAGTAAGCAAGCGGCAAAAGTACTAAAGAAATTAGGATTCCAGCACGTTATCAATGTTTCAGGTGGTATGAATGGTTTGTGAGGAGGGAATTTGAAATGAAAGAAATGACAGTAAAAGAATTAGAAGAAAAATTGTTACGTAAAGAAGCAGTAAATATCGTAGACGTACGTGAAGTAGAAGAAGTCGCCGAGGGGAAAATCTCAGAAGCGTGTAATATTCCACTAGGATTATTGGAATTTCGAATGCATGAGTTGGATAAAAAGAAAGAGTATATTATCGTTTGTCGCTCTGGCGGAAGAAGTGCACGAGCAGTTCAGTTTTTAGAGAGCTACGGTTTTAGAGCAATCAATATGGTAGGTGGTATGTTAGCGTGGGAAGGTAAAGTCATATGAAGTAAGTGATTTGAGCCTTTTTATAAATAAATGAATACCCCTATAGGTAATTGGAGGGAGAACAACATGGAACAACAGAAGAAAACAACAATTGTTTTATTTAGCGGAGATTATGATAAAGCGATGGCTGCTTATATAATTGCAAATGGTGCAGCGGCGTATGATCAAGAGGTAACTATTTTTCATACTTTTTGGGGATTAAATGCTTTAAGGAAAGATGAACATGTGAAGGTGAAGAAAACTTTCATAGAAAAAGTATTTGGAAAAATGATGCCGCGTGGTGTGGATAAGATGGGATTATCCAAAATGAATTTTGCCGGTATGGGACCAAAAATGATTAAAGGTATTATGAAAAAACAAAATGCGATGCCTTTACCAGATTTAATGGATTTGGCGAAAGAACAGGGAATTAAACTTGTAGCTTGTCAAATGACGGTAGATTTATTAGGGTTAAAAGAGGAAGAGATTATGGAAGGGGTAGAGTTTGCAGGAGTAGGAGCTTATTTAGCAGATGCTTCGGATGGGAATGTAAACTTATTCATTTAAATCACCTTCTTTTTAGAAGGCGGGGGATATAAGGTGAGTTTAGTCGTATTACTTTTTATAATTGGGTTTATAGGATCGTTTATATCAGGAATGGTTGGAATTGGCGGTGCGATTATTAATTATCCGATGATCCTATACATTCCGGTATTGCTAGGATTTACTGGTTATACGTCACATGAAGTGAGTGGTATTACAGCGGTGCAAGTATTCTTTGCAACTTTTGCAGGTGCATGGGCTTATCGGAAAAGTAATGATATGGATAAAACGCTAGTTGTGTATATGGGAGCTAGTATTTTAATAGGAAGTTTCATAGGGAGTTTTGGTGCTAACGTATTAGAGGAACATACGGTCAATATTGTTTATGCGGCATTAGCAACAATTGCTGCTATTATGATGTTCATACCGAAGCGAAATAATGGTGATAAAGTGAAATATAATAAATGGTTAGCAAGTTTGTTAGCGTTTATTGTAGGAGGAGCATCAGGCATTATAGGTGCTGGAGGTTCTTTTTTATTAGTTCCGATTATGCTAGTTATTTTAAAATTGCCGATACGTACAACAATAGCGACATCTATCGCTATTACGTTTATTTCCTCAGTAGGGATTACGACTGGAAAAGTGATAACTGGGCAAGTGGTCGTAATTCCAGCTTTCATTATTGCGATTGCAAGTATCTTTGCTGCGCCACTTGGAGCGCGAGTTGGGAAGATGATCAATCAAAAAGCATTGCAATATATGTTATCAATTTTAATTGTAGGCACTGCTGTTAAGATGTGGATTGATATGATATCGAAATAAAAGGATGGTGCTGCTTGCAGCCCATCCTTTTATTTATGCCCAAATAACTTTCATTAAGTTTTTATATTCGTCATTTGCTAATTTATATAGCATTCTCGTATGTTCAAAGACAAGTGCTGGATTAAAGTTTGGTTCTGAGAATGCAAGTGATGCTGAAATATCAATTGCATTTTGCTTGTTTAATGTGAATTTTGCAAATCGATAAGATGTGTTTAATTCATTGATAACGTGCAAAATATCATTTGTTGCTGTTGCATCCGGTACGTGAGCAACATTGAAGCAGTATATATCTACAGTAGGATGTTCGTTTTGGAAAGCAGCGATAAGTTGAATTTTTGCGCCAGCCTCTGTCTCTAATCCTACTGAAAAATGAACAGAACCATCATTTTCATCTATATTTTCTTCCATGAATATATCGTTTGACTTTAAGTAGTCTTTAAAATCTGAGATGTTATGTTTTACTGCAGCTTTCATATGTATGAGCCCCCTGATAATTGGAATAGATTGCTACTATTTATTATAATTTAAAAATATTAAAAAAGATAGTTAGAAAGTTCTGATTTTTAGTTTCGGATAAATAAAAAGAAGCAGTACTCTACCTCCATAGAGAACTGCTTCTTTTTTATTCATTGTCGTTAGATGATGTTTCTGTGTCTTCACTGCTATTTTTTTCTTCATTGTTACTTGATTCGCGTTCACTTGAATTTTCAGACTTAGATTCTTTTGTTTTTTCTGTGCTTGTTTTCTTTGAATCCGATTCTGTTTTTGTATATGCGGGTAATCCAAGATGAGCACGAAGATCGTTTGTAACTTTTGCTAATTCTTTTTTATCTGGATTGTAGTAATACGTTCGGCCGCCACCAGCGGATTTGCTACATGTATCGTCACCTTTTTCCATATAGCAGTCGTCACCTTGAATTTGTAATTTCTCAATTTCCGAATCCGATCCGTACTTATAGAATGAAAGCATATCATCAAATGTTAAGTTTGTAACAAATTGCCCGTTAATATCATCAATAATGTTACCAACTTTTGTTACAGAGCCAACGCTTGTTAGTTTGTGTAGAATTGCTTCAATAACGAGTTGTTGACGTTGCCCACGCATTGCATCACTATCGATGTGGCGCGTTCTAGCAAGAGCAAGAGCTTCTTCACTATTTAGCGTTTGCACACCTTTTTTCAGGTGAATCGCTTCAGCATTATCATTACTATCTTGTTCAGTAAATTCAACTGGTACATCGACTTCAATACCGCCTAAATCATCGACAATTTTCATAAATGATTTGAAGTTAAACTTTACAAAGTAATCAACAGGAACATTTAGTAATTTTTCAACTGCGTCAATACTTGCTTGTGGTCCACCATCTTTTCCATTTTTAGTGGAACCGTATGCATGAGCGTGTGTAATTTTATCTTTTTTCTTTTCCACAGGAATATAAGTATATGTATCTCGTGGAATACTTAATAGTTTTACAGTTTTGCTATCTTTATTAAACGTTGCAAGTAATAGTGCATCCGTTCTTATAGCTTCACCATATTCTTTCCCACGGACATCGCTTTCATCAACACCCATGATTAAGACAGAGACGTTATTTGTGATAGGTTTTACAGCTTTATCACGTAAATTAGATTTATCACCGCGCGCTAAATCATGTGCGGCATTTCGAACAGCAGAAGATGCTTTATTTACTAAAAACCAAGTATAACCGCCACCTACTATTAAAAAGAATAGTATAACGCTTATAATAATTTTTATTTTTTTCTTACTTTTTTTCGGTTTACTGCGTGTATTTTCTTGCAAAGATGGGTTTTGCTCCATTTCCTGTACTCCTTCATTTGGATTGAAATACGACACTCATATCCACTTATTATAATGAAATTTAGCGAAAAAAAACATTACAAATCATTTACATTTCGTAAAAATTCAATATATTTATAAAAAGTCGGATTTTCTATATCTTATTTTTCAGATGTAGAATAAGTATAAGGTTTTTTAGTAGAAATGAAAATATGTATTATGAGAAAGTGATAGGGAAGTAAGATTTGTTGAAATATAGCCAAGAAGAAATGAGTAGGATTACTCGTTTCTTCTATATAATAAAGAAGAAATTTACGGATAAAGGAGAGCGCATAATGAATCATACATCATTCCGAGCAATCGTTGTGAACGAAACAGAAAGTAAGCAGTTTGTAAGAAACGTTGTTGATAGAGAAGTAAGTAGTTTACCTGAGGGAGACGTATTAATACAGGTTCATTATTCTTCATTAAACTATAAAGATGCGCTTTCAGCTACTGGTAATAAAGGTGTTACGAGAACATATCCTCATACGCCAGGAATTGATGCAGCAGGAGAAGTTGTGAGTAGTGAAGATGCAACCATTAAGGTAGGCGATCAAGTCATTGTAACGGGTTATGATTTAGGTATGAATACTTCTGGTGGTTTCGGAGAATATATTCGCGTGCCAGCATCTTGGATCATCCCTTTACCAGGGGGAATGTCATTAAAGGAAAGTATGATGTACGGAACAGCAGGTTTTACAGCTGCTTTATCAGTATATAAGCTTATTGACGCAGGCATAACGTCTAGTATGGGAGATGTACTAGTAACGGGTGCCACAGGCGGCGTAGGAAGTGTAGCTGTTAGTATTTTAAGTAAGTTAGGATTTAACGTAGTAGGAGCAACAGGGAAAATGGAAGAGGAAGAGATGCTACTACGTCTAGGAGCGAAAAAAGTGATTCATCGTGCGGAATTGAATGATGAATCGGGAAGGCCAATGCTAAAAGGGATATACGCCGGGGTTATCGATACTGTAGGCGGCAGTATGTTAGAAGCAGCTTTAAAAATAGTAAAGTATGGTGGTTGTGTAACGACATGTGGTAATGTGGCAGGGCAGGAACTACAAACAACGGTATATCCGTTTATTTTGCGAGGTATAAGCCTTTTAGGAATAGATTCTGTGCAATGCCCAGTGGATGTGAGAAGAGATGTATGGACGCTTTTAGCAAGTGAATGGGAAAATAAAGAGCTACGATCTTATACAGAAGAATGTACATTAGAAGAGTTAGATGAAAAGTTTACACTTATATTGCAAGGAAGGTTAAAAGGAAGAACAGTTATAAATATGAAATGAAAAAAGAGACGCTTATAGTAGCGTCTCTTTCCTATTATAATGATTGTTTTAAATTGATTTTACCTTGTTCACCTAAAACACCATCAGCAATATTTACAGCGTGATCACCAATACGCTCTAAGTTACTTACCATATCAACGTAGATGATACTTGCATCACCTGAACAGCTACGTTCGTTTAGACGTAATACATGACGTTTACGAAGAACACGTTCCATTTGGTCAATTTTACGTTCTTTCGCAATAACCGTTTGAGCTAGTTCAGTGTCAAAGTTTGTTAAGGCATTGATTGCATCTTGTAATGTTGAAATTGTTAACTCGAGCATTTCATTTAATTCAGCTAGTGCTTCGTCTGATAGGGAAACACGGTTTGAAATTTGGAAATCAACAAGTTCTACAAGGTTTTCTACATGATCACCGACACGTTCAATATCTCCGACTACACCTGCTAAAACAGAATGCTTTTCAGAGTCTGTTGGTGAAAGTGGTTTTTCTGATAGTAAAACTAAATACTCGGTAATTTTTTTATCTAAATTGTTAATAGCTCCTTCTAATTGAGTAGCCATGTCAGCGTGTTTTTTGTCTTGTGTATTTAAAAATTGATTTGCTTCTTTTAATCCATGTAATGAAAACTCAGCCATACGGATGATTTCTTTTTGAGCTTCTGTTAAGGCAATAGCTGGAGATTGCTCAATAAAGATAGGATTTAAATGTTGCGGTTTGAAATCAATAGCAGAATCTTCACCACGAATAATTTTTGTTACAATCCATGCTAATACAGCGATGAATGGGAACTGAATGAGTGTATTCGTTACATTAAACGTTCCGTGTGCAAATGCAATTGTCATTTCTGGATTTAAGTTTAATGACGTTTGGAAATATTGAATTAAATTCGTAAAAGGTATTAATAAAATTGTAAAGACAACTGTACCGACGATATTAAAGATAACATGAACTAATGCTGCACGTCTTGCTGCAATAGAAGTGCCGATTGCTGCTAATACAGCTGTAATTGTTGTACCGATGTTATCACCGAATAATACAGGAAGGGCAGCTTGTAAATCAATTGCACCTTGACCGAATAGTTCTTGTAAAATACCAATTGTCGCACTTGAACTTTGTACAATTAAAGTGAAGACTGTACCAACAACGATACCTAGAATTGGATTGTCACTCATGCTAACCGTTAATTCTTGGAATGACTCTAAAGAGCGAAGAGGTTTCATACCTGTGCTCATTAATTCTAAACCGAAGAATAACATACCAAAACCGAAGACAACTTGACCTAAAGAATGTACTTTTTTATTTTTAAAGAAGAATAGTAAGATAGCTCCAACTGCCATAATTGGGAGAGCGTATTCTCCGATTTTAATTCCGATAATAAATGCAGTAACTGTCGTTCCGATGTTCGCACCCATAATAACACCGATTGCTTGTCTTAATGTCATAAATCCGGCACTTACAAGTCCGACTGTTAAAGCGGTTGTTCCTGAACTTGATTGGATTAATACAGTAACTAACATACCTGCTAGTACACCCATCAGTGGGTTTGTTGTAAAGCGATCTAAAATATCGCGAAGACGATCTCCAGCTGCTTGTTGCAGTCCATCGCCCATGTATTTAATACCGAATAAGAAAATACCTAATCCACCAATGAACTGGAAGATCATATCTTGAACATTGTATTCCACGCATTCCACTCCTTAAATTTCATGTACGATGTAATTATTAACTAAACCTTGATGTACTGTAAACGGTTTATAAGTAAAATTTACACTAAATTTACAAAGGGATAAAAAGTTTACAAATCTTTAAAGAAACAGCTGGATTTAATTGGTTTTATCCCTATATAAACAGTGTTTTTGTAAAGAAATCACACTTTTTAGAATAGTATTGTTCAGTTTATGAAGGAAAGCGTCTGCGAGTTCATCGTATATTTTTTGATGAAAGTTAAAAAAATATGTAGGGAAATGATTTTATTAAATTTTCTTTGTTACGCATTCCACTTTTGCACATAAAAAAGCTACTGAATTATCCAGCAGCTTTTTCTGTGTTTTTATCTCCATGCTTTTGTTTTTTTATACTTGTAATATAAATGAACAGGAAAGCAATAAGTAGTAGAGAGGAATAGCGATATACAGTTGCGTAGTTTGTAAAATGTGCAATGAATCCAAATATAATTGCGCCAGCACCAATTCCAAGGTCGAATGCTGAGAAGAATGTAGCGGTTGCGACACCTCGTCGGTGCGGTGATACTCGGTCGATCATCCATGCTTGCAGTGCAGGTTGAATCGCTCCAAATCCACTTCCGTAGCATGCTGCTGCAATAATTAAACTCGGAATGGTAGTTGTATACGACAATAAAATAATACCTGTAAACGTAATAATAACTCCTGGAATAATAACGAATGCATGGCCTTTCACATCGTATAATTTTCCAGAAAACGGACGAGTGACAGCGATTGCAAGTGCATTAAATAAGAAAAAGAGGCTTATATCAGCAATTCCGACTTCCGTAGCAAATAATGTAATAAAGCTCCCGATTCCGCCGTACATTAATGTAATACATAATATTAATAATGAAGGAAGTAAAGCTTTGCGCTCAATAAATCCATCGAGAAAAGTACCAGGTGTTTGCTGTGGTGGTTGCGGCGATTTTTTGATTTGAAGTAGTTTCGTTAATATTAATGAAACTACTGTACAGGAAAGTGCACATAAAAAAAGAATTGTGAAGTTATATGTTTGCATAAGCCAAAGTCCGATAAGTGGACCGAGCGCCATTGCAATCGTTCCGGAAAGGCCGAAATATCCCATGCCTTCACCACGGCGAGCTTGCGGAATTAAATCTGAAACGACAGTTCCATATGTAGTCGTTGTAATGCCAAAGCCAGCTCCGTGTAAAATTCGAACGGCAAGTAATAGGAAAACGGTTGAAGCGAAAAGATAACTACCCATAGCGAGTAAACAAATAGCAGTACCAATCATTAAAATGATTTTTTTATTAAATTTCTGTAAGGCGTTTCCAGTTAGCGGTCTAACAAAAAGTGCCGCCACGGTAAACATGCCGACAACAAATCCGATATTGGAACTTGTGCCACCAATTTCTTTCACATAAACAGGTAAAGTTGGAATTAACATTTGAAACCCTAAAAACATACATAAGTTTGCTAGAATTAGCGCCATAAACTCTTTCGTCCATAACGGTTCTCGTTTTACGAGTATTGCCTCTCCCATATATTCATCCCCTATATAAAAGTTCTCTGTTCTTTCGAGTATATGTATTGGTCAATGTAACAGTCAAGGAAGGTGCCTTGAAAACGTACAACAATTTTCGAGGTAAAAAAACTGACAAATTTGTGTAAAGACTACACAACTAGGAAAAAAAGATGTAAAGTATAGATGTATAGACTAGTAGTTGTTATGAATGATAGAAATTGATTTTTTCTTTAACGAAAGCGGATTCAAAAGTAGTGGAAGAGAAGGGGATATACACTTTTTCGCTACATATATTTGAAAAGGTTTACAATATGATGAAGAAAGAGGCGTGTGCATATGAGACGATTAGGTATTTCTATTTATCCAGAACATTCGACAGTAGAGAAAGACAAGGAGTATGTAACATTAGCAAGTAAATACGGATTTACACGTGTATTCACATGCTTATTGTCTGTAGATGGAGAGAAAGAGAAAATTATAGAAGAGTTTAAAGAAACGATCTCTCATGCAAATGCATTAGGGTTCCAAGTATTAGTTGATATTAGTCCAGCTGTTTTTGAACAATTAGGTATTTCGTATAATGATTTATCGTTCTTCCATGAGTTAGGAGCGTATGGTATTCGTTTAGATGTCGGATTCTCTGGTTTAGAAGAATCGATTATGACTTACAATCCATACGGCTTAAAAATTGAGATTAATATGAGTAACGGTACGAAGTATGTAGATAACATTATGAGCCATAGACCAAACCGTGAAAATTTAATTGGTTGCCATAATTTTTATCCGCATCGTTATTCAGGATTATCATACGATCATTTCATTACATGCTCGAAACAATTTAAAGATTACGGTATGAGAACGGCTGCTTTTATTTCATCATTTGATGCAACATACGGACCTTGGCCAGTAACAGAAGGATTATGTACGTTAGAGCAGCATCGTGAATTACCGATGACAACACAGGCGAAGCATTTGTTTGCGACAGAATTAATTGATGATGTCATTATTGCGAATGCATATGCATCAGAAAAAGAATTAGAGGCATTAGGTGCATTAAATAAAGAAAAACAAACTTTTGATATAGAGTTATATGATACAACAACAGAATTAGAAAAAATTATTGTATTAGAGGAACCGCATTTTTATCGTGGAGATGTATCTGAATATATGATCCGCTCGACACAAAGTCGTGTGAAGTATAAGAAAGAAGAGTTCAAACCGCATAATACACGCGAAATTAAGCGCGGGGATCTTTTAATTGATAATGAACAGTATGGTCAATATAAAGGTGAATTACAAATTGCTTTAAAAGATATGGTGAACACAGGAAAAACAAATGTAGTTGGTCGAATTGTGGAAGAAGAAATTTTCTTATTAGATTATTTACAAGCGTGGGATAAATTCGGATTTACATTAAAGAAATAGATAAAATGAAAAAAGGAAAAAACTACTGACCTCAGCAGCTTTTTCCTTTTTACCCCGCATTAACGGGCAGTAAGACCCCTACTTCAAAATTTAGTGAAAATAAAGAAGTTAGGTGGGGGATCAACTGCCCGTAAAAGCCCGATTGGTGAGGGCTGATAATCAGTGGGGGATGAACACCCCCCACTGATTAAAGTTTCACTTTATATAAGTGCGAGAGGAAGAGCTATGACAAAGGTGCATCAGCGATTAGTTTCTATTTTAGAGGAGTTTTTAGAAGAGAAATCGATGTTAAATCGAGCTTTTTTAGCGAGCCGTTTACATGTATCAACGAAGACGATTCAAAAAGATATAAAATTATTAAATGATATATTGGAAGAAAACGGAGCAAAAATAGAATCGCAAAGAGGGACGGGATACGAATTAGACATTATACAAACGAAGGAGTTTGAAGAGTTTTGCGTGAGTCTATTTCAAAAACAGACGGAAAAGATCCCAACTTCTTATGAAGAAAGGATAGCGTACATTCTGCGACGTATTTTAACGACAGAGGGGTATGTGAAGCTTTCACAGTTAGCAGAGGAGATTTATGTAAGTAAATCGACTGTAAATTTAATTATGAAAGATGTTACAGATATATGTGGTCGCTATCAATTACAAATTGAAAAGAGACCGTATTATGGTATGCGTATTGTGGGAGAGGAGTTTCATATTCGTTCTTGTTTATCACAATATGGTTTACCGCGTTATGACCATACTCCGTTTCACGAGCAATTTGAGCAGAGTGATACATATTTATCGTTACCTCATATACCGCTTATCCGTTCGGTTATATTAAAGTATATCGAAGGAGGAACGATATATTTATCAGATATAGAAATTGATAATTTAGTTATTCATATTGCAATTGCATTAAAGCGTTGTGAAGATCAACATTATATGAAAGGACTACATGCAGAGCAAGCTGAACTTATCATAAAGAAAGAATATACAATTGCGAAAGAGATTGTAGGGGATTTAGAGAAAGAGTTGCATCTTTCATTTCCCGAAGAAGAAGTTTTATATGTGACGATGCATTTATTAAGTACTGCTGTTACAGCGAAAGATTGTTATGAAAATGTGGAAGAACTACTAGGGAAAGATCTATTTGCATTCATGCAACATATTCTTTTTAAAGTAGCGGAAGAACGGAATCTTATTTTTTATTATGATGAAGAATTATTATTTGGATTTGGTGTTCATTTAAAAACGTTATTAAACCGTTTGAAGTATAAGTTAAATACGAGAAATCCTCTTTTGGCAGAAGTGAAAAAGAATTATCCGTATGCTTTTGAAATTGCGGTTCTTGTTGGAGATATAATTGGTGAATATACGGGAGAATCGATTCCGGAAAGTGAAATTGGTTATATTGCGATTCACTTTGGCGGAGCGATGAGTCGTTTACAAGAACAGAACCAAAAGAAAAGATGTTTATTAGTTTGTGCAACCGGTCAAGGAAGCGCACAGCTATTGAAATATAAAATTTTATCGCAGTTCCGAGATAAATTAGAGATTGTAGGGATTACAGGCTATTATCAATTGAAAGTAGAAGATCTTTATAAAGAAAAGATAGATTGTATTATTAGTACGATTCATATACCAAGTGGTTTGCCTGTGCCTGTTATAAGAGTAAACTCAATATTTGATGATAAAGAGATTAAGTCAATCGGTCAGCAGTTGTTTACGCATGTGAATACTAGTGTGCAGCAATATATGAAGGAGGATTTGATTTATTTAAATCATAGCGCCTCTACGAAGGAAGAGGTTATCCAATTTTTATGTGAGAAAGCTGCTGAGAAAAACTATGTACCAGAAAACTTTTATGATTCTGTTATGGAAAGAGAGAATACATCGCCTACAGCGGTTGGGAATTTAGTTGCGATTCCGCATCCGATGCAGTTATTAAGTGAGAAAACATTTTTGATGTTTTGTACACTTGATAAAGCGGTTGACTGGGGCGATAAGAAGGTACAAGTTATTATTTTATTTAGTGTAAAGCGCAATAATAATGAAGATTTACAAAAGCTTTATGATTTTTTATATGATATTATGTCTAGTCAAAGTGCGATAGAGAAATTAACGCATGCTGAAGGTATTGAAGATTTCCAAGAGGTGTTACTGTCTATATAAAAAAGTATGTAAAAACTTCCGTTATACAACGGAAGTTTTTTATGTTTAATTGTATGCGTTTTCATAATAAGATAACAATATAGAAAAAAGATAGCTTGGGGGAATTTAAAATGACTGATATGCAAACTCCATTTGCGTTAATTTTACATGGTGGCAACGCGAGAAGCGCGTCACTGGAAGCAATTGCTTTTGCAAGACAAGGAGATTTTGAGAATGCGAGTGAAAAGATGACACTTGCTAGTGAAGAAATTTCAGCAGCTCATCGCATTCAAACAGACTTGATTCAAGAAGAGGCAAGAGGAAATCATGCAGAAATCAGTTTACTGTTAGTGCATGCACAAGATCATTTAATGAATGCAATTACAGTGAAAGAACTTGCTGAAGAATTTATCACTCTTCATAAACGAGTAGAAGAGAAGGTGACAGTATAAGATGTACATTTTATTATGTTGTGCAGCAGGCATGTCAACGAGTATGGTTGTAAGAAAAATGCAAGAAGAGGCGAAGAAACAAGGGAAGAATTATAAAATTAAAGCAGTGGATTCAGAACTTGTGAAACTGGAAATAAAAAATGCTGATGTAGTTTTAATCGGACCACAGGTGAAGTATTTGTTTCCAGCGGTACAGTTTCTTGCGAAGTCATACGATATACCAGTTGCAATTATAGAACAACGAGATTATGGCATGTGTGACGGTTTGAAAGTACTGAAACAAGCAGAACAATTAGTTTTAGCATAATTATATTTTTTTAAATATAAACATTATAATGTTATAACTTTATTTCATTCCTTCATTAAAAAAAGAAAGAGGAGGGGTATTGATGAATGGTTTTATGAGCTTTATGGAACAAAAGATTATGCCAACAACACAAAAGATTGCAGGACAACGACATTTATTAGCAATTCGAAACGGGGTTATTTCTACATTGCCGTTAACGATTGTCGGATCATTTTTCGTTATCTTTTTAAACTTACCAATTGATGCATATATGGAGTGGATTGCACCGTTTCGCCATATTTTAGATATTCCATTCCGATTTACAGTAGGACTAATGGCGTTATACGCAGCATTTGGGGTAGGCGCTTCACTCGCGAACTTTTATCAGCTCAATCAGTTAAGTGCAGGGTTGTTATCTGTACTCGCCTTTTTACTAGCATCAGTTGAACCAATTCAAATTACGAAAGCTGTACCAGGTGTTATTGATGCAGGTAGATACATTTCAGTAGGAACATTAAGTGCAACATCTTTATTCGGCGCAATTGTTACAGCGTTAATTGCAGTAGAAATTTATCACTTTATGATTAAGCATAATATCTCGATTAAATTACCAGATAGTGTACCACCAGCGGTTTCGAATTCGTTTGCAGCATTAATTCCAACTTTAGTCGTTATTCTTTTATTCTGGGGTATTCGTTACGGTTTAAAATTTGATGTAAATACAACAATCACATATTTAATCGCACCACTAAAATCAGTATTAGTAGGAAATAATTTATTCGGCGGTTTATTAACAGTATTCTTAATCGTGTTCTTCTGGTCATTCGGTATACATGGCCCTGCGATTTTAGGACCAATCATTCGTCCGATGTGGGATTCAGCAATTCTTGAAAATATGGAAGTATTCACAGCTACAGGAAATGCACATCAACTACCAAACTTATTTACAGAGCAATTTATTCAATGGTTCGTATGGATCGGTGGATCAGGATCAACATTAGCTTTAGTTATTATGTTTATGTTCTCTAAATCTAAATTCCTAAAAGAGTTAGGTCGATTATCATTCGTGCCAGGTTTATTCAATATTAACGAACCGATTATTTTCGGGGCACCAATTGTAATGAACCCAATCTTAATTATTCCATTCGTTATAACACCGTTAGTGACAACGACAGTATCATATTTCGCAGTTGTTTCAGGCATGATTCCGCTCATGATGGCGAAATTGCCATTTACGATGTTAGCACCAATTGCAGCGGTTATTAGTACGGACTGGACAATTATGGCTGGTGTACTTGTACTGGTTAACTTTGTTATCTCATTCGTTATTTACTATCCGTTCTTCAAAATGTATGAGAAACAACAAGTAGCAGGAGAGGAGAAAACAGAATGCTCGGAGCAATTATCATCTTAATTACATTCGTAGCGGGGCAGTGTATTGCACATTATTCAAAATGGGTACAAAGTAAATCTTTATTAGTTTTACTACTCGTATCAATAGTATTTATCGGTAGTTCAATGGGTGCCTATGTAATGCTAGGGTTACAATCACCGTACGTAATTATTGTACCAACGATTTTATGTGCAACATGTTTATCTGCAAAATATAGATTTACGAGCATGGCATTAATACAACGTGTGAAGGAGATGCAAAAGCATGGAGCGTAAGTTAGGAATTTCACTTTACCCAGAGCATTCAACGAAAGAACAAGATATGGCATACATTTCGGCAGCGGCACGCCACGGTTTTTCAAGAATATTCACATGTTTATTATCTGTGAATCGTCCGAAAGAAGAGATTGTAGCTGAATTTAAAGAAATTATTAATCATGCAAAAGATAATAATATGGAAGTTATTTTAGATGTAGCTCCGGCAGTATTTGATCAACTTGGTATTAGCTATAGTGATTTATCATTCTTTGCAGAGTTAGGTGCAGACGGTATTCGTTTAGATTTAGGATTTGACGGATTAACAGAAGCAAAAATGACGAATAATCCGTACGGCTTAAAAATTGAACTGAACGTAAGTAATGATATTGCATACTTAGAAAATATTCTTTCGCATCAGGCGAATAAATCAGCTTTAATTGGTTGTCATAACTTTTATCCGCAAAAATTCACTGGTCTTCCGTATGATTATTTCATTCGCTGTAGTGAACGCTTTAAAAAACACGGTATTCGTACGGCAGCATTTATTACGTCACATGCAGCCGACATTGGTCCATGGGATATTAATGACGGATTATGTACGTTAGAACAACATCGTAACTTACCGATTGAAGTACAAGCGAAACATTTATGGGCAACAGGGCTTATCGATGATGTTATTATCGGAAATGCTTATGCGAGTGAAGAAGAGTTAGAGAAACTAGGAAACTTAAATCGTTACATGTTACAGCTAAAAGTACACTTTGTAGACGAAGCGACTGAAGTAGAGAAGAAAGCCACGCTGCAAGAATTACACGTAAGACGCGGCGACATAACAGAATATATGGTACGCTCTACAGAAGTACGTAAAAAGTATAAAGACTATGATTTCCCAGTGCGCGAAAGTGTATTACAGGAAAGAGGGCAAGTTGTAATTGGTAACAACTCATTCGGAAAGTATAAAGGTGAACTGCAAATCATTCTAAAAGAAATGCCGATAGATGAACGGAAAAATATTGTCGGTACAATTGCAGAAGAAGAGTTATTCTTACTAGATTATGTAGGAGCTTGGACACAGTTTACTTGTGTGGAATAGGGAAGGGCAGGAGAGGATGCTATAGCATCCTCTTTTTTCTGTTGAAATAGTAATCTATCGTATATATAAAAAAAGAGTCAGTCTCATTATTGAGACTGACTCTTTTGCGTAATTAGTTTAAAACTTTTACTGTAACTGTTTTACGTCCCCAGTTACTTGATGTGCCTTTATCTGGCATTAAAACGTCGATTTTATTTCCTTTAATAGCTCCACCAGTATCACCAGCGATTGCTACTCCGTAACCTTCAACCCATACTTTTGAACCTAATGGAATGACACTTGGGTCAACTGCAATAAGTTTCATGTTTGGGTTAGCTGTTAAGTTATGGCCCATAGCTGATTTTACTTGGTCGCCTGCTTTATAACCATTTTCAAGTGGATCTGCTGTGTAAGCTGTTGCTACAACACGTAATTCACGAGAAGATGATGGTGCATTTGTTTCAGTTTCTTTTGCAACAGGTTGTTGTGTAGCTGGTTTTTGAGCTTTAGCCGCTTCACGAGCTTTAGCTGCCTCTTGAGCTTTAGCCGCTGCTTGAGCTTCAGCTGCTTCTTGAGCTTTAGCTGCTTCACGAGCTTTAGCTGCTTCTTGAGCCTTAGCTTCTGCTTGAGCTTCAGCTGCTGCCTGAGCTTTAGCTTCTGCTTGAGCTTTAGCTGCTTCACGAGCTTTAGCTGCCTCTTGAGCTTTAGCCGCTGCTTGAGCTTCAGCTGCTTCACGAGCTTTAGTTGCCTCTTGAGCTTTAGCTTTTGCTTGCGTTTCAGCTACTTCACGAGCTTTAGTTGCTTCCACCGCTTTAGCTGTATCTTGAACTTTAGTTGTTTTTTCTACTTTAACTGCTGGCTGAACTTTAACTGGAGCTTTACCTGTTAAGTAAGGAACATGAACATAAGCTGTTTTTCCGTTATATTCAAATTGGATCCAATCATTTTCAACTTGGTGTGTTGTTTCAATTACATCATCTTGTTTTAATTTACCAAGAATTTCTGAGTCTGTGTTTGCACCAGCACGTACGTTTAATACGTTTGCTGTTACGTAGTAAGTGTCTTTTGTATAGTCAGCGCTAATGAAAGCTTCTTTACCGCTGTTCAATTTCACTTTTGACCATCCGTTTTCTGTATGTAAAACGTTAACTTTATATCCATCTAATAATTTTCCGACAACTTTTGATTCAGTAGTTGGGTTTTCTCGTACATTTAGTACATCAGTCGTTACAAACGTTTCTGCTTTAGCAGATGTTGTGAAAATCCCAAGACCAAAAACCGCTGCTGTTGCTATACCCATAAATTTTTTCATAATAGCCTCCATTGCATTTGTTTTCGTTGACCTCATTATAGCAACCATTATTTTCTTATTTGCGGAAAACATAAAATTACAAAGGTTTCGTAACGGGTCATTAATATTCTGTAATAATTCCAGTAATATCCTAAAAGCGCTTTCTTATAGTTTATAGGGGAGGTTAGAGCATATAATGCATAAAAATAGAGGTATTTCAATTTCTAATGGGTTAATAATGTTTCTTTGGTATTACGTAATTATTTCGTAATGATTACAAAAACGACATTTTTTTCTATTGAAACAGGAAATTAGTTATGTAAAAATAACTATTTTAGTTGTGGAGAAATATAAATGGGGTGAAATTTAATGAAATATCGCTATAATTGTTACAAAATAAGTCGAGGTATGGAAAAAATTACGCCTTGATTTTAGTCTTTCACATATTATTTTTGCAATAATAGGATTCTATAATAGCTTTAGTACTTTGAAATAGTTAAAGGGATGTATAACATGAAACATATATAATAGAAGAAACATGATTTAATAGATAAAGTGAAACTTTAATCAGTGGGGGTTTTCTTCAGCCCCCACTGATTATCAGTCCTCACCAATCGGGCTGCCCATTAAAGCGGGATAAATAAAAAAACGTAGGAGTGTAAATTCCTACGTTTTTGTTTATTCATATCGTAAACATTCAATTGGATCTAGTTTTGCAGCTTTGTTAGCTGGTAGTAGACCGAATATAATACCGATTAGCATGGAAATACCTACTGCAAGAAGTCCAAGTTCTTTTGAGACAACGAGTGGCCATCCGGCAAATATGGAGACGATCCAAGCGAAGAAGATACCGAGCATGAATCCGATGAAACCGCCGAGACCTGTTAAAATACAAGATTCAATTAAGAATTGTGTTAATACTTTACCGCGCGTTGCACCAAGTGCTTTACGAATACCAATCTCACGTGTACGTTCTGTTACAGATACAAGCATGATGTTCATTACACCGATACCACCAACAAGTAAGGAGATAGCGGCAATACCACCGAATACCATTTTCATCATACCGATAGATTCGTCTAATTGTTTCGTAAATTCACCTAAGTCTTGTGCTTCGAATTTGTGCTCAAATTTAGGAGCTTTCATTTCGTTTAAAACAGAAACGGCTTGTTTTTCTACACTTTTACGTTCTGTTGGAGAGGTCATTGTTAATCTTACAGAGTCATATTCATTTACTCCTGAAATGACAGGCGCGTTTTCAAGTGATGTATAACCTTCAGGCATAGGCATTCCAAAGTCGTTTTTCGTTTCGTATACACCGACTATTTTATACGGCTTTCCTTTTATATCTGTGTATTGATTTGATTCCCAACCATTACTAAATAATTTGTTGAAAGCTTCTTCATTTAATATAACAGCAGGGATTGCTTGGTTTAATTCACTGTCATTTAATTCACGACCGTGAACTAATTTTATTTTCGAATCTGTCATAAAGGCGCCTGTTCCACCTTTTAAATCAAGATTTACATCTTTTGAACCAGCAGATGCTTTTACTTTCATACTTACGTCTGGATACACATCTTTAACGCCTGGTACAGCTTGAAGACGGTTTAGCATATCAGGTGTGATTTTGGCACTATCTGTTCCATAATCAGGATTGTTGTAGTAAATCGTTATTTCATTATCTTTTCCTTGGCCTAATTCTTCTTTAAACTTTGCATTCGTACCATCACCCATTGAAATGATAGTAATAATGGCACTGATACCGATAATAATTCCTAGCATCGTTAAGATAGAACGCATTTTATGGGCAAAGATAGAGGAAAGGGCCATGCGTATATTTTCACTCGTGTTCAAAATTAACCTCTCCAATCTTGGACGATATTTCCGTCACGAATTACAATTTGGCGTGCTGCAGCTTCCCCAATTTCACGATCGTGGGTAATCATAATGATTGTTGAGCCTTGTTTGTTTAGTTCGTAAAAGAGGTCCATAATTTGTGTACTTGTTTTCGTATCAAGTGCCCCCGTTGGTTCATCGGCTAAAATGAACTTCGGATTATTTACGATTGCACGTGCGACTGCGACACGCTGCTTTTGTCCACCTGATAATTCGTTCGGCAGGTGAGTGGCACGATCAGCTAGACCTACTTTTGTTAAAGCGGCTAATGAGCGCTCACGTCTTTCTTTTTTATCAACTCCAGCGTAAATAAGAGGTAGCTCTACATTTTGAAGTGCTGTAAGTCTCGGTAATAACATGAAGTTTTGGAATACGAACCCGATCTCTTTATTACGAACGCGTGCAAGTTCTGTCTCAGACATGTTTGAAATGTTTTGCCCAGCTAGTTCATACGCACCTGTCGTCGGTTTATCTAAGCAACCGATAATGTTCATTAATGTTGATTTACCAGAACCAGATGGTCCCATAATAGAAGTGAATTCTCCCTGGTTCAGTGTTACGTCAATGCCGTGTAATATTTGAACGGATTCTGCACCATTTTGGAAAGATTTCGTGATGCCTTTTAAGTTAATCATTCAACGACAACCTCCATACCATCTTTTAAGTCTTTTTCAGGTTTAGAGATAATTTGTTCTCCTTTTTTCACTCCAGAAACTTTTGCTTCGCTATCAGTCTCGAATTCAACAGTAACCGCTTGTTCTTTCGCTTTACCGTCTTTTACAACGAAGACAACATTTTTGTCACCTTTTTTCACGATGCTGCTTTTCGGAACAATTGTACCAGTTGCTTCGCCAGATTTACTTGTTACGTAAACGTGGAAGCCGTTTTGTAATTCTTCACTATTGTCTAATGTGACAGTGAATTGATAGTTAGAAACTGTTTTGTTTTCATCCATACTCTTTAATGGTGTAGAACCGATTTCTGTTACTTTTCCTGTCCAAGTTTTACCAGAGACAGTTTTTGAGGAAACAGTTACTTCTTGCCCAACTTTCATACTAGCAAGCTCATATTCAGAAAGTTGACCTTTTACTTTAAATGGACCAGCGTGACGAAGTGTAATGCCACTCATACCTGTTTTTTCATCAGCAGTTTTTACAATATCATCAATTACGCCGTCAGTAGGGCTTGTTACAGAAAGTGTGTTTACTTTCTCTTTTGCTGCTTTAATTAGTTCATCTGATTTTTCAACTTCAAACTTCTTCATTTCAAGTTGTGATTCTAATTGCTGTACTTCGATTTCTGATGCTTTTAATGCTTCAGCAGGAAGGCCTGCATTTTTATCTTTTTGTAATTTTTGTTTCGCTGCATCAATCTGTTTTTGGAACAATGTTACTTCTTTTTGTGCGATTTTCTTTTGCATTTCTGCTTCTGTTACACCTTGCTTCGCAGTTGGGTCATTATATTTAAAAAGGAGTTGACCTTTTTTTACTTCATCACCTTTTTTTACAGCTAATTCATACGTACCTTTTGTTGGATCGAATGAAATTGTTTCGATGCCGTTTGGAATGACTTCACCGCCAAATTTTTGCGCGTTTTCAATTTGTTTTTCTGTTACTTTATATCCGCTATATGCCATTGCTACTTCTGAACTCCCGCCAGCAAATGCAAAATATGATCCAGCTGCAATACCGATTGCTACTACACTAGTAATTAACACTTTATTTTTCTTCTTCATCTATTTATCACCTTTTCGTTCGTTTTAGTATCTACATTCAGTATAAAAGAGGTGAAGAATCTGACAAATCGTTTTAGCTTACAATAACCTTACAGTTTTGTAAGGTATGAATATGTAAATGTAAGGTAGAGCTTGTCCTAGTGTAAGCAAATGAATTGACTCGTTGTTTCTTTCTAACAATAATATTGTATGAAAGAGAGGAGGAGGTAAGATGGAAGCTTATTTTAGTGCGCATCCATTAAAACCATTTATTCCATACTCAAGGCAACACGTACTTATATTACTTATTATGTTGGTAGGAATATTTTTTCTGTATCAATACCAAGATGTATTACGGCAAAGTGAGTGGAATATAACGGTTCGATATGCGATTGCATTTCTATTTATAGGAAGTGAAATTGGACTTCATATGTGGGAGTGGAAAGCGGGGATATTTGAGCTAGGCACTTCATTACCATTTGAGTTATGTACGATTAGTTTATTGTTAGCATCGATTATGATTGTAACGAAAAGTTACCGCATATATGAGATTGTATTTTTCACAGGAAGTATTGGTGCATCACAAGCTATGTTAACGCCGAACTTGCAATATGCCTTTCCGCATTTTCGCTTTATAGAATTCTTCGTTGCACATGTATTACTCATTTGGGCACCACTTTTTATGACGTGGGTAGAAGGATATAGACCGACCTTGCAATCAATTAAGCGTACGATGATATTTTTAAACATAATAATTCCAATCGTTTCTTTTGTGAACTACAAAACAGGTGGCAATTATATGTTTTTAGCTCGTAAGCCAGAAACTGCTTCATTACTCGATATGTTAGGGCCACACCCTTACTATATTATTTCATTAGAAATAGCTGCGCTTATTGGATGCTTTATTTTGTATATGCCGTTTGCGAAAAGAGAAGGGCATGCGCATAAAGAATCACTAGGATCATAACCTAGTGATTTTTCTGTGTAAATATTTACAATTCAGAAAATTAAGAATAAAATTAGAAGGTAAATTATATAAAGAGAGAAGGGAAAACGTGGTCAAAAAAGTTTTTCTGAATGGGATGGAAGTGACGGTTCAATTTATTATTTCGATTTTGGGTATTATTTGTTTAGGGGCACTGCCGAAGTTGTTTTACGGATTTGAGCTGCATGCATCACAGTACATACAAAGTTTAAAAGAAGTGTTTGTGAACTTAATGGATATTTCCAATTTGCAATATGTGAGAGGTAAATTTTTATTTCCGCAGTTGTTCGTCCATTATAAAGAAACGATTATTATTTTTTTGGATGCTTTTTTTATTTCATTATTTGTAGCGTTTTGTATTGTTTATGTCATTATGAGTAGTTCACCGCGTATACAACATCGCATTAAATCATTTCTTATCTTCCTAGAATCTATTCCAGATATTCTTCTTATTTTAGTATCACAAATATTAGTTGTATGGTTTTTTAAAAGAACAGGTTTTTTACCTTTTCAAATTGCGTCAATTGGGGGCGAGTCGATTAGAGGATTGCCAATATTTTGTTTGAGTATACCGACTACGATTCTGTTTGTAAAAATGTTAGTGCTTCGTTTTGAAAATGAGCTAGAAAAAGATTATGTACTATTTGCTAAGGCGAAAGGGCTAGGGCGCTTTCATATTTTAAATCGTCATATTTTACGAAATGTGTTGCTTAGTACACTTTTCTTTGCGAAAACGAATATCTTTTTTATGTTATCTAATTTATATATTATAGAATGGATTTTTAATACGGGTGGTCTTTTTATGTTTTTAAAATCGTATGAGGGTATTAGGGTTGAGGTTTTCATCGTTAGTGTGCTACTTATTTATATTCCGATTTTTATTTTGTTTAAATTGTTTCATTACCTCATTCCAGCTGCGATGAAGGAGAGGCTATAATATGTGGACGTATATAAAACGCGATAAAAGATTTTGGATAAGTATTGGGTTTCTTCTCATATTAGTTCTTTTGAGCATCGGAAATACGATATGGAATGATGGACATATTAGACAAGTTACATTGCAATATGATGCAGATGAAAATCCAGAAGTTCCACCGTTTTCACCTTCATCCCAATTTTTACTCGGGACAGACCGGAAAGGATACGATCTTTTACATTTAGTCATTGAGGGCGCGAAGTGGACGATTGGTATATCTATTTTAATTGCGGCACTTAGAATGGTAATAGGTGTGTTTTTCGGTGTCGTACTCGGAACATATGTAAAAAGAGGGTTTTCAAAAATCGAGGCTTTTTTTGATAGTTTTACAGTTATTCCGACAGTTATGATTGCTTACTTTTTTCTTCGCTTTGCAAATACATTTGGGAGTGGAGAGGAAACAACAACCTTTTTTGAAAGGGCTTCGTTTCAAGTTTTATTACTTGTAATGCTTGTGATGCCAGTTATTGCACTGTATGTCGCGAAGGAAGTACGTAAATTGAGAACCGAGGAATTTATTGAAGCTGCGTACATATTAGGTGGATCGAGAAGACATATTGTTATAAAACATATTTTCCCGCATCTTTATATGACGTTTATACTTGTGTTTTTTCAGCAGTTTACGCAAACTCTTACTATTTTACTGCACTTAGGATTACTGGAAATATTCTTTGGCGGAACGGTTAAGTTTTTAGGACCAATAGAAGAAATAGAATCATACACACATGAATGGTCAGGTTTAATTGGAGTCTATTTTAGATCATTAACAGTGAATCCGTGGATTCCGCTCGTTCCCATTACATTTTTTGGATTTACTATTTTTTCAGGAAATATGATTGTAAAAAGTATAGAAGAAGCGATGATGAAAGTAAGGTTAGGAGGAGAGATAAAGAAGGATGTTGTAGAAGAGGAACAATCTGCTGTGCAGTCAAAAGAAGGGTTATTTACTTTTAAACATACGATGTGAAGAGCCTAGGAAACTAGGTTCTTTTATTTTGTTATATTACAATATCGTAAGGGAGATGTAATGAAAATCGATAGGGGAGAAATATAATTTTGTATACACTTCATGTATAGAGAAATGCGAGAGCAGGTGAAGGTATACGATGGATTTTTTAGAAGTATCAAAACGTAGTATAAAACGAAATATGAAAGATTATTTTCTATACTTTATTTCATTAGTAGGCAGCATTGTTATTTATTTTACATTCGTATCGATTAAACGAAATGAAAGTGTAGTAGCTCTTTTAAAAGAGTCGGATAAGGTGGAAACGACATTTACGTTTGCACAAATATTGTTGATTATCTTTTTAACGATATTTATTTTTTATTGTAATAGCTTCTTTTTGCGAAAGAAGAAAAAAGAAATTGCGCTATACAGTTTATTAGGTATCCGTAAAGAAGAAATTGCGAAGTTACTCTTTTATGAAACATTATTAGTTGGTGCTGCGGCAAGTGTGTTAGGTATTCTTGCTGGTTTATTTATAGCGAATATGTGCGCTGGGCTTCTCGTGAAGTTAATGGGAAGTGCGTTTACTTTTACATTTACAATTTCATTTTTATCTATAGTAGAAGTTCTTATAACGATAGGTGCAATTTTCTTTATTGCATCATGGAAAAGTAAAAAGTTAATTTATGAACATCGTTTAGTTGAATTACTATATGGTGAAAATCAGAAAGAAGAGGCACCTACGTATGCAAGTAAGAAGGCAAAACGAGCGGTTGTGTTATTAATTACAGGTTATATAATTGCTTTGCTTACACAAGGTTTTGGGTTTGGAGCAATTTTTATTACAGGTTTACTTATTTTTGGGTGTATTGTAAAAGGTACGTTTTTACTATTTGAACAATATACAGTGAAATCACTTCATAAAATAAAGGAAGATAAAACGAAATATTGGAATGGAACGAACATTTTATCGATTTCTTCATTGTTCTTCAGAATAAAAGGAAACGTAAAGATGCTTGCGCTATTATCTTTATTAAGTGCGGTAACATTATGTACCATTGGAATTAGTTCTAGTATGTATTATGGAGCGCAGAAGACAGCGTCATTAATGAATCCTGTTAGTTATGAATATGTAACAACTGGAAAGGAATTAGATAAGAAAGTTAGAGAAGAAATTCAAAAACATGAGTTAGCAATCAAAAATGAAACGTCTGCAGCTTTGCTCTCTATGCAAGGGAAGATAGATGGAGAACAAATATTAACAGGGTATTTAATAGGTAATGGTGATGTACAAATTATAAAAGTGACAGATTATAATAAATCAGCTTCTATGTTAGGCAATAAACAAGTTATTCTCGGTTCTGAAAAGGAAGTTGTTTTATTAGATTCATATAAATCATATAACATCGAAAAGAATTCGCTTGAAGGAAATCATGTGTCCTTTGAAGGAATGAAGAGTGGTTTAACAATTGTTGATCACCGTGAAGAAACAGTTGTTAGTGCGAAACTTGCACCAATTGGACTTGTTGTTCAAGATTCGTTATTTAATCAGTTGCAGCAAGGACATGCTGTTTCTACAGTTAGCGGATTTATCGTTGAAGGAAACGGTAATAGAGAGCTAACGAAAGAGCTAGGGACAATCCTTTCTAAGGAAGCGAAATTCCAATCATTTGAAGAGGCGAGCCAATCTGAATTGCAAGATGGTGCAGTGTTATTATTTGCTAGTGTATTTTTAGGGATTGTCTTTATTCTTGCAACGGGTTGTATTTTATACTTTAAACAAATAACAGAAGCGATGGCGGAGCGACCAGCGTACGGAATGTTAAAGAAAATTGGACTAACGAAAAAGGAAGCAACAGAGTCTGTAAGAAAGCAAGTAGGGGCTATATTTTTAGTACCATTACTCCTTGCGATTTGTCATACATTCTTTGCATTTTTAAGTTTGATGGGCTTTACAGGAATGTTTGAATATAGTCTTCCTCTACTAGGCAGTGTAGGGGTGTATATCATCATTTACTTTGGTTACTATATGTTAACGGTTCGTTCGTACACAAATACTGTGTTTAGCGATAGAAAATAAAAAGAAGCAAGCATGGAGTTCATGCTTGCTTCTTTTCTTTATTTTGTAGAAACTTCACCTTCAGCTTCTGTTTGCGGAATATAGTACCCGATTATGCCACCGATGATTGCTGGAATAATCCAGCCGATTCCTAAGTTGTAAAAAGGAATGGTGTGTACGATATTAGCGATAAAGTTTGGTATCATTTCCACATTATCAAGTGCATGAATACAGCTAATAATGAATGCAGCGATCATTGCTCCGATGTAGACAGAAGGTTTACGTTTCGTATATTTATCAATAAATGATACGAAAATTAAAATGATTGTAATTGGATACAAAATGATTAATACAGGTAATGTAATTTTTATTAGTAGGCTTAATCCTAAGTTTGAAATAACGAAGCTAAAGATACAAACGTATAGTACAAGCTTCTTATATGAAACGTTTGTAAGTACTGTTGCGAAATAATTGGCGAATGCACTTACAACACCAATTGCTGTTGTTAAACAAGCAAAGATAATGGCGATGCTTAATAAAACATTACCGCTTGTCCCAAAGAATTGGTACATAACAGTAGCTAATAGTTGACCACCGTTTTCGAATTGTCCTATATTGCCGTTTGAAGCGCCAATATAACCGAGTAAGAAATAAACAATTGTTAAGAATAGAGCTGCGATACTTCCGCAAATAATTGTATATTTTGCAATCGATTTCTTCTCTTGTATACCGTTTTGACGAATTGCATTTACAACAATTGTTGATAATACAAGTGCTCCAATTGCATCTAACGTTAAAAATCCTTCAAGAAATCCTTTGAAAAATGGAATTTCTTTATAGTCACCAACAGGTTCTGCAAACGTTCCTGGTGAAAGAATTGCTTTTGTTGCCATAATTGCAATAATTCCAAGTAAAATTGGCGTTAATATTTTTCCGATATGATCTACTAATTTTGATGGATTTAATGATAAGAAGTAGACGACTGTAAAGAAAATTGCACTAAAGACTAACATAGAGTACCATTGGTCCGGGAAAAGTGGTGCAATCCCAATTTCGTAAGATACAGATCCAGTTCGTGGAATAACAAATAGTGGGCCGATTGAAAGATAAATAATGATAGCGAATATTGCTGCGAATTTTGGATGAACACGGCTTGCTAAAGTATTAAAACTACCACCGGCAAGGGCAACAGCGACGATAGCAAGTAAAGATAAACCGACGTCTGTAATAATAAATCCTGTAATGGAAATCCACATATTTTCTCCGGAAGAAAGACCGAGAAGGGGCGGGAAAATCATATTACCAGCACCGAAGAAAACCGCGAATAGTAATAAACTAATCGAAAGTATTTGCGCTGGTTTTAAAGTTGTACGCATATAAAGAAAATCCTCCTAATGAGTGTTTTTGTCGAAAATTCAAATAATTTGTCGAGTAACTGTTACTATTTTAAAGGTCTGATGACTAGAAAGCAATAGGGAATTTTGAAAATATTAAAAAATAATGCATTAAATCGAATAAATATACTATTTATATCTTTAATAGGAAGGATTTAACTTTTAACGTAAAAAAACACATATCGCTAGGATACGTGTATTAAAAATAAATTTTTCGATCGCGTTCTTCTTTTAAAATTTCTACAGCTTCTCGGAAACGTTGTGAATGGACAATTTCTCGTTCACGTAAAAATCGTAAGCTGTCATTTATGTCAGGATCGTCAGATAAATCAATGAGCCATTGATAAGTTGCTCTTGCTTTCTCTTCAGCAGCAATATCTTCATATAAATCTGCGATAGGGTCTCCCTTTGCTTGAATGTAAGTAGCAGTAAAAGGAACACCGCCAGCATTATGATAAAACAAAGCACTATCATGATTAGCGTACTGTGCGTCTAATCCAGCAGCTTTCATTTGCTCTGGTGTTGCATCTTTTGTTAATTTATAAATCATTGTCGCAATCATTTCTAGATGCGCGAATTCTTCGGTGCCAATGTCGGTTAGTAAGCCAACCACTTTGTCAGGAATGGTATAACGTTGATTTAAGTAGCGAAGAGCAGCAGCTAGTTCGCCGTCCGCACCGCCATATTGTTCGACTAATAATTTTGCCAGTGCTGGATTACAAGTACTCACTTTAACTGGATATTGTAACTTTTTTTCATAAATCCACATATTGTCTCTCCTTTATATTTGCCATGGCCACGGTCCTTTGCTCCATTCCCATGGAGCGTTAGAATAACTATTTCCGAACTGCTGAAGTGGCCCGTATTTTTCTTCAATTTTTTGTTGTAATACTCTTCGCTTATAGGAGAAGTCATTAAATTGATTTATAGCTGCGGTATCATCGGGGTGCGTATCTAAATAGAGAGTAAGTTCAACTAAGACAAAGTCGAGTTCTTGTAGTTCTTCAATCCATTTGTAATATTCATCAGGCAATGTTTGTGTCACGTTGTTATTCACCGTCCTTTTTTATAAGGGTTTTCATAATAATCATAAAAAGCAGGCCATAGAGTTCCTTTTCTTAAAGCTTCTTTTGGTGGGAATTGTGGTAAGTTAGGTGGTTGAAAGCCCATAAATAGGTGTGGGGGAGTTGAGTAATATTTCTTTCCAATTGGAGGACAAGGATCATTGGGACCGTGATAAGGTATGTAAGATTTCATAAATTTATCCATGTTACACGCCTCCTTTATAAATGAAATATTCATCACTACATAGTGTATTCGTACATAATTGTAAATTATGACTCATATAGAAAACTAAAAGGGGCAGGGGGAGTGCGGATGGAAAGTGTTACAACATGTATTGTATTAGAATCCAAAAACTTAAAGGAAACATTATATTTTTATGAAGGAATTCTAGGGTTTAAACCGAGCAAGGAGAGGCCACAAATACGTGTAACAGGTGTGTGGTATGATATCGGTTCAACGAGAATTTGTTTTGTTGTAAACAGGGGACTAGGAGAACATAGAGAGACCGTTATATCATCAGTGAAAGAACTATTGTTAAAAACCACAAATATTGAGCGATTAAAGAAAAAGTTAGCGTTTTATCACATATCATTTGTAGAAGAGCGCCGTGGTGAAGAAGTTAAAATAATATTTCGTGATCCAGATGGTTATATACTCCAATTCCTTTCCATAGAGAACAGGGAAGAGAGCCTTTTACAATGTAATAATCTGGATGTCGAATGAAAAAAATATTGACAAGCTTAGGCAAATATTTTAATGTGATTGTATAAAATTGTGTATATAAAGGGGAGTAACTTATTACAGTAAAGTCGTCATTACAGGGAGAAACCCTCGGCTTTATTGGCAACGTTTCGTTGTTAGTGAGACCTTTACCAGCAATGGTAAAGGCCCCTTATTGTCTTTTTGAGGACCCTTACCATATATTTGGTAGGGTCCTTTTTGTATACAAAGAGAGGAGAAATAAAAATGAAAAAACTTATTAGTAGATTAAGAGTTGTATTTCATGTTCGCCGTTTCGTTCCATTCCTATTTGACTTTTTTACTTCAAAAGAGGTTTCAATAAAGAAGAAAATTTTATCTGTTGCTTTTTTAGTTGGGTATGTAGCGATGCCGCTTGATTTCATTCCAGACTTCCTGCCGTTTATCGGTATTTTAGATGATATTGGAATTGTGTTATTTATTTTGAACCGAATTGTAAAGATGGCGCCAGTGCAATTACAAGAAAAGCATAATGTAAACGTAGGATAGGAGTTAAAAATATGGAGCAAATGATTTTAGATATAATCGAGTTTTTAAAGCAGTTTTCTTATTTTGGAGTTGTACTAGCATTAACGTTTGAATTTATTCCAGCAGAAGTTGTTTTGCCCATGGTTGGATATTGGGTATACGAGGGTGATATGAATTTTTGGTTAGCTGTATTAGCTGGGACACTTGGCGGAACGACAGGACCATTAACGTTATACGCACTCGGTTATTACGGTGGTCGTCCTCTATTAATAAAGTACGGGAAATACTTCTTTATTAAAGAAGAACAAATTCAAAAAGCAGATGATTTCTTTGAGAAATATGGACCAGTTGTAGCATTTGTTGGACGCTTTGTGCCAGGAGTTCGAACGCTTATTTCTGTTCCATGTGGTATGGCGAAAATGAACATATGGAAATTTAGCATATATACATTTGTAGCAATGTTCCCGTTAACGACTTTATATGTCTATTTTGGAATGAAGTTAGGTCCGCATTGGGCAAAGGCTGCTGATGTTGTTGGCCAATATATGCTACCGATATTACTAGTCGTAGTTATTGTTGTAGGTGGTATTTTAATCTATAAATTTATGAAAAAAAGAAACAGAACGGAATCTATCTAGACATTAGTGCAGGAGTTGTCTTATTTTTTGAAAATAGATGAATAGTACAGGCAAAAGACTCTAAAGGACATACACATATAGGGAATATAAAAGAGAGAGGGGAAACAACTATGTCTTGTGAGTGCTCGGGGTCAGCATTAACTTGTTGTCCAGATAAAAATTATGTACAAGATAAAGTGTGTAGTCCGTGGTCTGCTACTGTAGTTGCAACAGCAATTGATAATGTTCTTTATACAAATAATATTAACCAAAATGTAGTTGGTACTGGTTTTGTTAAATATGATGTTGGTCCAGGTCCAATTACTGTAGAAGCGCTTGATTCTGCTGGGGCTACAATTGATACACAAATATTAAACCCAGGAACGAGTATCGCTTTTACGTATCGCCGATTTGATAGTATACAAGTTGTGTTACCTGCAACACCTGCTGGAACGTATCAGGGAGAATTTTGTATTACAACACGCTATCCACTTTCATAGTAGAATAGGAGAGGATTGAAATGGGAATGAGAAGTTCCGGTTTGTCTTGTTGTTCTAATAAAACACTTGTGCAAGATCAAGTATGTACAGACTGGTCTATTACAGGTGCTGGTACTCAAATTGTATATACGAATAATATTACACAAGAAGTATATGGTTCAGGATACGTGAAATATGATGTAGGGGCTGCTCCGATTACAGTTGACTTTTTAGTAGGTGCAACAGTAGTTGACACAATTACTGTACAACCACAAAGTAGTGGTACTTTCACTGTCCGATATTTTACGACTGTTCGAATTACTACGACAGGAACAACTGTTAATCAAGGAGAGTTTTGTATTACTGTACGTTATCCGATTTCATAAAAAAGCATACCGTAAATGGTATGCTTTTTTTAATTGAGAAAGTAATGAAATTGGTATTCTATAAGCAACATGTAAATTGGCAACAGTACTTGCCTTCTAAATATAGTGAAGGATTACTTTGTATATTAATAATACTGACTGATTGCAAGTCTTTTCCTGTGTAAGATATCGTATTGCCGGGAAACACAGTAAAAATATTGGTTACTGCTCCAACAATTTGAATTGTAATTGCTTCTGTGCTGCTAGTACTATTGTAAACCGAGACAGTACCTGATATAAGTAGTATCCCATCACTTTGCCACAGTATCATTGATTGTAGTGCATCTTTGGTAGAGGGGATGGTGTTGTTAGTTATGAGGAAATTCCCTGCAAATTCATTTGTTACTCGCTCACAACTTGGATTTGGAGGAGGGGGCGGTGGACAAGGGTCTGGACAAATGATAGATAAAGGAGCGAAACAGCCAATGTTTTTTTTATTCTTCAATACAACCCCTCCTTTTTAAGTTGTCTTTTACTACTATTAAATGTAGAAGCATGGCCGATGTGTTAAGAAAAGAAGAAAATTTTAAAAATTAAGATTGTCTAATAGGCTTAAACTTTAACTTATTATTATTGTTATAGAAAAGATTATATGTGAATAGTCATAGGAAAAGAATGATTAGACTCTTTTAGACAAAAGGTGGTTGTATACAAGTACGGGGAATGTTGGACTTAACCTCTAATTAACTGTATATTTACAAAAATCTAATAAAATTCATTTGTTATTTAAACGACATTAACATGTTTTAGATAAAATAGCCCTTGTAATGAATCAATTATTATGAGGAGGATTCACGTGGAAAGAACAGCTTTACGAAAAGTAAAAGGTCTTATTGGATTATTAATGGTTTTTGTATTAGCATTCGTATCATTTCCGTGGAGTACATCAGTCAAAGCGGAAGAGAAGAAGCAAGAAAAGGCACCAAGTGAAAAGAAGATCGTTTTTCCAGTTGTAAGTGATGTACATATTAAAAATAGTGGAACGGATGATACGTTTCGCTGGAAACGAGCGATTGAACAGCTCAATACGCTTGCACCAAAGCAAGATGCGTTTGTTATCGTAGGTGATTTCACAGATACAGGGTCACTGCAGCAATATGATCGTTTCATGCAAGTATACAATGAAAATGCAAATAAAGATGCAGTACGCATGAATTCTCTAGGAAACCATGATTATTGGAACGGTTTATCTGTAGAGGGAGCGCAGAAGCGTTTCTTAGAAAAAACAGGAATGGAATCGATTTATTATCATAAAGTGGTGAAAGGGTATCACTTTCTTGTTATGTCTCCAGAGAACGGGACAACTCATGGATATTATTCAGATAAGCAAATTAATTGGTTAAAAGAAGAGATGACGAAAGCACAAAAAGATGACCCAGAAAAACCGATTTTCGTATTTTTACATCAACACATTAAAGAGACAGTATACGGTAGTCATGAATGGGGAACACAAGATAGTGCAAAAATTAATGAGGTATTAAAACAGTACCCACAAGTTATTACGTTTTCTGGCCATTCACACTATCCGTTAGATGACCCAAGATCGATTCATCAAAAAGATTTTACATCAGTTGGTACATCTTCTGTAAGCTATATGGAAGTTGAAGGTGGTAAAGTACAAGGGAATATCCCACCAGGAGCAAGTACGTTAAGTCAAGGTTTATTAGTAGAAGTAGATGATAAAGAAGTAACGATTAATCGACGCGATTTCCATACAAATTCTTGGACAGGCGAACCGTGGAAAATTCAGTTGCCATCAAAGAAAGAAACATTTACACATGTAGAAGATCGTGATAAAGAAAAGCCTAACTTTGCAAAAGATGCGAAGTTATCAGTATCAAATGTAACAGAAAATGCAGCGACAGTAACATTCATGCAAGCATTGGACAATCTCCTTGTTCATTCTTATCGTGTACAAGCTAGAGATAAGCAAACGGGTGAAATAAAGAATAAATTGTTGGCATTCTCAGAGTTTTATCGTGACCCAGTGCCGAAAGAACTGACATTTACACTGGCAGGATTAGATGGTGGGAAAACATATACACTTGAAGTCGTTGCGATTGATTCATTTGGCAATGAAAGTGTACAGCCGTTAACAGCAGAAATCACTACGAAAAAAGATAATATTGATCCGAATGTAAAAGTACCAAAGGCAGACGTCTTTGATGTGAATTTTTTAGATGGTACATTTAAAGATAACTCATCGTTTGGAACGAAAGGCGATGTAAAAGGGAATGTATCTATTGCATACGATAAAGCTTTAAAAACAAGTGTAATGAAATTGAATGGACAAGCAAATACATTTGGATACCTTCCATTTTCAGCAGCACAAAAAGAGAAAGTAGCAAATACGTTTACGTTAGAAACTGTATTTTCAATGAATCAAATCCGTGGACAAGGTATTTTACAAAATACAGAGAGCGGCGGAATTGGTTTTGAGTCTACAGGAAGTGGATATGTTGAATTATGGGCTCATATTGGCGGTAGCTATAAGCGTGTTGGGGTTCAATTAGCAGCAAATAAAACGTACCATTTAACTGGAACGTATAATGGAAGTGAAGTAGCTATTTACGTAGATGGTAAAAAAGTAAATAGCCAACCAGCTACAGGGAAAGTATATCACCCGAACGTACCATTTGCACTTGGGGCAGATCCAGATAGCAACGGGAATGGCGGTATTCCGTTAAATGGACAAATTGCGCTTGCGAAATTATATAGTAAAGCGTTAAGTTCTTCAGAAGTGTTAGCAGCGTATAATGAGTTTTCTAACCGTACAAAGTTAGAAGAAGTAAACGCGTTATATGAAGAGCTTGGAAAAGTAAAAGAAGTGTTAGCTGGTACGTATGAGTTTGGTGACAAACCAGGTCAATATTCAAAAGCAGCATTTCAAGAACTAGAGAAAAGCTATAACACTGCAAAGCAAGCATTTGAAAATGTAGGAAGTACTGGAGAGCAAATCGTTCAAACGTATAACGAATTAAAAACAGCTAATGTAACATTTGTACAATCAAAAGTGGCAGAAGAACAACCGAAAACACCGAAAGAAAAATTACAAATCAATATTGAATCTGCAAAAGCAGTAGTGAAAAAAGCGCAAGCTGCAAATGTAACGGACGGTTCAGTGAAATCATTGAGTCAAAAAATTACAGTGGCAGAAGCTGTGTTAAAAGATGCGAAAGTAAAAGATGCACAAGTAGAAACGATGAATCGTACGGTAGAATATGCGATTTCACTCGTTGAAAAAAGCATAAACAAATAAGAGAGAAGAAAAAGAAGCTTATCATGATAGGCTTCTTTTTTGTTATACTAAAAGTAGCATAGAATGAAGGAGCGAATAATTTGGAAGAGAAAAAGCTAAAAAGAATTCTTGAATATGTATGGATCGCGGTTGTGCTCCTTGTAGGATATTATTTCTTAAAAGAAAAAAGTATATGGGTTCTATTTTTAATGACGTTTTTATTAGCGGGTTTAGGCACGTTATTTATTAATTTCTTCTTTGACAGCCTAAATGCATGGAAGAAGAAAAAGAAGGGAACGAAGTAAAGGAGGGACTATATGCAAAAGTGGAAGCTCATATATCAGGTGATCCTTTTCATCGTGCTTGTAGGTATTGGCGTTTTTAAATATTCTACACCAATAGGGAATTGGGCATCGTTTACAGCTTGCATCGGCATATTTTTCATTTTACAATCGTTAACGAGAAAATATAATAGTACAGAAAAATAGCTCGCCGTTTTACCGGCGAGCTATTTTGTTATGCTTTTTTCTGTCCATCATTTGTTTTTTCAGTAGCTAAATGACTATGCTTTCTAGAGTAGAAGAAATAGAAGCATAAGCCGACTATAAGCCAAGCTATAAAGCTAATCCATGTCGTTTTAGACAAATTAATCATTAAATATAAACAGCAAAGAATCGCGACAACTGGTAATACAGGTACGAAAGGTGTGCGGAATCCGCGTTTTAAGTCAGGATGTGTTTTTCGTAAAATAAGTACCGCACAACAAACGAATGTAAAGGCTGTTAACGTACCGATGTTCACTAAATTAGCTAATACGTGTAGATCTAAAAGTCCTGCTAATAAAGCGGCAACAACGCCAGTGATCCACGTGTTTAATAAAGGGATTTTTACTCTTTTATTTACACGTGCTAGCGCTTTTGGAAGTAGACCGTCGCGGCTCATCGCATAAGAAACGCGAACTTGTCCATACATAACGACTAGGAGAACGGTTGTCATTCCAGTCATCGCTCCAACAGCGAGTAGTCCAGCAATTGTATCTTCGCCAACGAAATGTAAGGCAAATGCAACTGGATCAGAAACGTCTAATTGTGTATACGGAACCATTCCTGTTAAAACGAAAGATACAATCATATATAAGACAGTACAAATAAGAAGGGAACCGATAATACCAATTGGCAAATCACGCTGTGGCTTTTTCGTTTCTTCCGCCGCGGTTGCAATTGCATCAAAGCCTAAAAAGGCGAAGAATACAGTGGCAGCCCCAGTAATGATACCGTCGTACCCGAAAGGAATGAACGGCGTCCAATTTTCAGGTTTTACATATTTTGCGCCTGCTACGATAAAGGCGATAATAACAGCTAACTTGATAAGAACCATAATATTATTAATGCGTGCGCTTTCGCGTATACCGAAACTTAATAGACCAGTAATGAGTAGTAAAATACAAACAGCTGGTAAATCGATAATGCCACCTTTTCCTACGCCAGGGGCCGAGGCGATTATGGCGGGCAGATGGATGTTAAATCCTTGTAGTAAAGATTGTAAATAACCAGACCAACCGACAGCTACTGCCGCGACTGCAAGTAAATATTCGAGCATTAAACACCAGCCGACGATGAAGGCGACGACTTCTCCGACTGTCATGTATGCGTAAGTATACACACTTCCTGAGACAGGAATAGAAGAAGCAAATTCGGCATAGCAAAAGGCTACACAAGCACAAGTAAATGCAGCAATAAGGAATGATAACATAATACCAGGACCAGAATGTTTCGCTGCGACAATACCTGTTAATACAAAGATCCCTGTGCCAATTACGGCGCCAATTCCTAAAAACGTTAAATCAAGTGCAGTTAATGTTCTATTTAACTGCCGTGGTGATTCAGTACTAAGCGCTTTTTTTCGTAATAATGACTTCACTTTGGACTCTCCCCCCGTTTTTTCATTTCCATAACTGCGAATATAGTAGGAGCCCACTAGAAAAGAGTATGTAAGTAAATGGAGGTACAGTTATGGTATATAGTTTTTAAAATTGCTGGATTAATCTTAATATAATTCAGAATATTTTGTCAAATAAAAATGCGACAAATAAAATGCGAATGAATAGGGGAAACTACTGGCAGGAATGGACGAGGGTTAACGACCCACTGATTAAAGTAAAGTAGGAGCAGATGCTATGTTATTTTATTTTGAACTTGTTGTCATTTTACTTTGTACGAAATTAGCTGGCGATATTAGTGTGAGACTCGGCCAGCCTTCTGTACTTGGTAAATTAATTGTTGGTATTATTATCGGTCCGGCTGTACTCGGTATTATTAATAGTTCTGAATTGATCGATGAACTAAGTGAGATTGGTGTTTTACTACTTATGTTTATGGCAGGGCTTGAAACAGATTTAGAAGAGTTAAATCGGAATTTGAAATCTGCATTCGCAGTAGCGATGGGAGGAATTATTTTCCCATTCCTTGGTGGATATTTAGCGGGACTTGCGTTTGGAATGTTACAGTCACATGCGATCTTTTTAGGGTTATTACTTTGTGCTACTTCGGTTAGTATTTCTGTTCAAACATTAAGAGATTTAGGGAAAATGAATACGAGAGAAAGTACGACGATTTTAGGTGCAGCTGTATTTGATGATGTAATTGTTGTTATTTTATTAGCATTTGTGATGAGCTTTTTAGGTACACAAGATGTAAATGTAACGCTTGTCATTGCAAAGAAAATTATCTTTTTTGTAAGTATCGTTTTCATTTCTTGGAAAGTTGTTCCATGGATTATGAAAATGCTCGTACCACTTCGCGTAACAGAAGCATTAATTAGTGCAGCTCTTATTATTTGTTTCTCTTTTTCGTATTACAGTGAAATGATGGGGATTGCAGGTATTATCGGAGCATTTGCAGCAGGAATTGCCATTTCGCAAACAGAGTATAAGCACGAGGTAGAACATAAAATTGAGCCAATTGCTTATGCGATATTTGTACCAGTGTTCTTCGTAAGTATCGGAATGGAAATTACATTTCAAGGTATCGGAAGCCAGATTTGGTTCATTATCATTATGACGCTTATTGCAATTTTTACAAAGTTAATCGGATCAGGTTTAGGTGCAAGACTAACAGGATTCAACCTTCAATCTTCTATTAGTATCGGTGCGGGGATGGTATCGCGCGGAGAAGTGGCACTTATCATCGCAGCGAATGGACTTGCGGCGAATTTATTAGCGAAAGAAAATTTCACAGCGGTTGTTATTGTTGTTATATTAACGACGATTATTACACCACCGCTTTTGAAGAAGTATTTTGTATAGAGAGTAAGAGCTTATCTCATGTAGGTAAGCTCTTTTTTTATTGTAAAAGCAATAGTCATTAGCTTGAATAGGTTGTAATTATGGTAAAATCTACGTATATGATAAGTCGAGGGGAGAAAATGTGTGAAGATTACGAAGGGGACGGTTATCGGTGTAATCATACTTATTGCACTATGCATACCATTTACCGCATGGAAAGAATCAAAAGTGAAAGATTTTCCAGTTTCTATTTTTTCTTCCTATGTAGAAGACGAAAACCCAAAAGACTATAAGTACACTGCTTTTGTATCTGACTTTGCAATTTGGCTAGGTGGTTGGGAAAAACAGCGGTCTGAAGGTGAAATAAAGTCATATAAAAAAGGGGATCGAACTGTAATTGTTCACCATCCACCTGGTAATGATGGTTTTTACCTATATGATACAAATGATAGTAGAGAATATACGCAACCGTAAGAAGTGGAGGTTAAATAGTGAAAGCTTCAACGTTACTATTTAAAATTGAAAGTAATATGGATCAATTTTCACCAGCTGAAAAGAAGGTTGCCATGTACATAATGGAGAATGCAGAGATTGTTCCGAACTTAACGACGAAAGAAGTGTCAACGAATGCGGGAGCAAGTGAAGCAAGTGTTGTTCGGTTTTGTAAATCGATTGGTATCGGAAGCTTTAAAGCATTTAAAATCGCGCTCGTTCGTGAATTAACGATTGCTGATTATAATATTAATGATTTTTCAGTGATGAATACGGAAGATGGACCGTACGATTTGTTTAATAAAGTTACGTATGTGAATAAAGCTGCCATTGAGGCGAGCGTTACGGCTATAGATAAGAAGGAGCTGGAGAAAGCAGCGGACCTTATTGTAGATGCGGATAAAATTATCTTTTACGGAGTCGGCGGATCAGCTACTCCGGCGATGGACGGGGCTTATAAATTTACAAGGCTCGGATTTACAGCGATGATGCTATCTGATTTTCATATGATGTTACCGCTTGTGACGAATTTAAAAGAAGGCGATATATTTGTTGCGATTTCAACATCTGGTCGTACGAAAGATGTACTTGAAATGGCGCAGTATGCGAAGAGACAAGGTGCAACAGTTATCGGAATTACGAAGCTCGATCAATCATCACCGTTATATAAAGCAGCGGATATTCGTCTTTGTATGCCAGATGTAGAGCAAGATCATCGTATTGCGAGTATTGCTTCGAGAATGACACAGCTGAATATGATTGATGCTTTATATGTGATTACTTTTAATCGTATTGGTAATAAAGTGTTGGATCAATTTATGGAGACGCGAGAAGAAGCAGTGCGGTTACGGAAGTTAAAGTAGAAGAAAAGATGAGGGGACTCATCTTTTTTATTATCTTTGACACAAATATGTCATTTTATGAAATTTTATTTCATAAAATAAGAAAGTAATATTGATTTTTAATTTCTTAAAGTTATAATAAAAGTGTGAAATATAATTTCAAAGAGGGTGGCAATATGTTAGAAAATTTATCGACAGAACACCGTAATGAGAAAACGACGAATCTAGATGAGATGAGTATAAAAGAAGTGTTACAGAGTATGAATGAAGAAGATCGAACAGTTGCGTTAGTAGTTGAAAAAGAGATAGAACAAATTGAAAAGGTTGTACAGACTGTTATTAAATCTTTTGAAGCAGAGGGCCGATTAATTTATATTGGGGCTGGTACGAGTGGTCGTTTAGGTATTTTAGACGCAGTGGAATGCCCGCCGACATTTGGCACAGACGATAAAATGGTGCAAGGATTTATAGCAGGCGGATTGAAAGCGTTTACTAAGGCGGTGGAAGGTGCCGAAGATCGCGAAGAGTTAGCAGAAGAAGATTTGAAAAGTATTGGATTAAACGAGAAAGATACAGTGATTGGTATTGCCGCAAGTGGTAGAACCCCTTACGTAATTGGCGGTTTGAAGTACGCGGCTAGCGTGGGAGCAAGTACAGCTAGTATCTCCTGTAATAAAAATGCTGAAATAAGTAAATATGCAAAACTAAACGTGGAAGTAGAAACAGGCGCAGAAATTTTAACAGGCTCAACGCGTTTGAAAGCTGGTACAGCGCAAAAATTAGTACTTAATATGATTTCAACAGCTTCTATGATTGGTGTTGGGAAAGTATATAAAAACTTAATGGTAGATGTTCAATCTACAAATGAAAAGTTAGTAGAACGATCAAAACGAATTATTGTGGAAGCAACAGGGGTTAGTTATGAAGTAGCGGCAGAGTATTATGAAAAGGCAGAACGTAATGTGAAAGCTGCGATTGTTATGGTGTTATTGCAGTGTGAGTATGGGGAAGCACTGGAGAAATTAAAAGAAGCGAAAGGGTTTGTGAAGAAGGCACTATAAAATAATAGGGAGGGGAATTCTATTATGAAGAAAGAAGAGAGAATGGCCAAAGAAATTTCAGAGCAACTTGGGGGAATAAAAAATATTCGTGGCATTGCTCATTGTATGACGAGACTGAGGTTAACGCTTCATGATGAAAGTAAAGTGAATATGGATCTTTTGAAAAAGGTTGAAGGCGTTATGTGCGTCATTGAAGATGAAACACTTCAAGTTGTTGTTGGTCCAGGAACGGTAAATAAAGTAGCAGCCGAAATGGAAGTTTTAACAGGATTAAGAATTGGTGAGGTTGCAGATCATCATCTTGAAGATATTGGTCAAGAGATTAAATCAGAGATGAAGAAGAAAAATAATACACCAGTGAAAAACTTTTTACGAAAAATAGGAAGTATTTTCATTCCGTTAATTCCGGGTCTTGTTGCGTCAGGAATTATAAATGGGGTCGCTAACTTTGCGAAAAACGCAGGTGCTGATCCGAATGCAACATGGCTACAAATGTTACTACTTATTGGCGGCGGTATCTTTACATTTTTAGGGGTTTTAGTCGGTTGGAATACAGCGAAAGAATTTGGCGGGACACCAGTTCTTGGAGCGATTGCGGGTATTTTAATTTTCAATCCAGCGATGGCAAATGTGAAATTATTTGGTGAAGCAATGGTACCCGGGCGGGGCGGATTGTTTGCAGTTATTTTTGCAGCGTGGCTTATGGTTGTAGTGGAAAGACAAGTTCGAAAAGCAGTACCAAATGCAGTTGATATTATAGTAACGCCGCTTATTACTGTATTAGTTGTAAGCATCGTAACGATGTTAGCGATTCAGCCGGTAGCAGGCTTTTTATCTGATGGTATTACGAGTGGAATTAATGGTATTTTAAATATTGGCGGAGCGTTTGCTGGAGCAGTGCTTGCAGGAACATTTTTACCTCTCGTTATGGTCGGATTACATCACGGTTTAACACCGATTCATATGGAATTTATTAATCAAACGCACGTAACGCCTTTATTACCAGTACTAGCAATGGCAGGTGCTGGGCAAGTAGGAGCAGCAATTGCGATTTATGTAAAAACAAAAAATAAACGACTTCGTAACGTAATAAAAGGTGGATTACCAGTTGGATTTTTAGGGATTGGTGAACCGTTATTATATGGGGTTACATTACCACTTGGGAAACCGTTTATTACCGCTTGTTTAGGTGCAGCAGTTGGCGGTGCATTCCAAGCAGTTATGAAAACAGCTTCACTCGGAATTGGCGTATCAGGATTATCATTAATTCCATTAATTGCTGATAATAAATATTTATTATATTTCCTTGGATTAGTAGTGGCATATACGTTCGGATTTATCTTTACGTACTTCTTCGGATTCAAAGAAGAAATGGCAGAAAACATATAGAGAAAGGGATTCCTTTCTCTTTTTCTATTCATAGAAAGGGAGATTCATATGATAGGAGTTTCAATTTACCTTGCAAAAGAACGAGTAAAGAAGCAAGAAGAGTGGCTAAAAGTAGCGAAGGAAAACGGGTTTTCATCTATTTTTACATCATTGCACATTCCAGAAGATGATCCAAATACGTATAAAGAGTTAATTCAAATACTTGGGAAGCAAGCTCTCAAAAATGAAATGGAATTAATGGTTGATGTTTCTCCAAAGTCGTTACACCATTTAGGTATGACGTACGAAAATGTGGAAGAGCTAGTAAACTGGGGCATTACAGGTTTACGAATGGACTACGGCATCACGCCGAAAGAAATCGCACGCGTATCTCATAAAATGAAAGTAGCTTTAAATGCGAGTACGATTACAGATTCATTTTGGAAAGAGTTAATCACTGAAAAGATACAGGTAGAGAATGTTGAAGCGTGGCATAATTTTTACCCGCGTCCAGAAACAGGACTAGCGAAGTCCTTTTTACAAAAACAAAACGAATACTTACATGAGTGCGGAATAAAAACGATGGCATTTATTCCGGGGGATGGTGAAAAACGAGGTCCGTTATATGAAGGGTTACCAACGTTAGAAAAGCACCGCAATATGCGCCCGCTTGAAGCGTACTTAGAACTTGTACAACATTGTGGTGTCGATAAGGTGTTAATCGGGGATATAAGCGGAAGTGTAGAAAGTGTACAAGAGATAGCGAGTGCAAGTAGAGGGATTATCCCGCTGCGATACGAGCCATTGATAGAGAAAAGTGAAGTGTTAAAAATGGTAGAACAAGTGCATACAAATAGACTAGATCCAGCTCGTGATGTCATTCGTTCTGTAGAATCACGAGAAGGAAATAAAGTCGTGTTACAGCCGGTGCATACCATTGTAAGAAAGAAAGGCAGCATTACAATGGATAATGAATTGTACGGTAGATATGCTGGAGAGATGCAAGTTGCCAAACATGATTTGCCTCAAGATGAGAAAGTGAATGTTGTTGGCATGGTTGTAGAAGAGGACTTATCTTTATTGCTTTATGTTGGAGCTGGAAAAATGTTTCAACTTTTTTGTGCGATAGAATAAAAGCTTGAATTAGCGCTATTTTGTAAGAAAACATTATCCGTAAAAGGGATAATGTTTTTTGTTTTCTTAAAAAAAGTATTTGACGAATGAAATGAAATACCGTATTGTTTTGACTTGCAAATAAAAGTTCACCATAACAAAACAAAAAGGAGAGTTCAAAATGAACCAATATATTGGGAATTTAATGATTCGCATCGTGTTAGGAGTGACATTCTTTGCGCACGGTTTAGCGAAGTTTCAATCAGGTATCGATAACGTAGCAGGATGGTTTACAAGCATTGGCTTACCAGGCGGTCTTGCGTATGGCGTGGCAACAGTTGAATTAGTTGGTGGTATATTATTAATTATCGGTTTAGGCGTAAAATATGTAGGGTTGTTATTCGCTCTTATTTTAGCTGGAGCTATCGTAAAGGTAAATGGAGCAGCAGGTTTATTAGGAGATGGAAAGAATCCAGGATATGAATTAGATCTTGCGTTATTAGCAATGGGTGCGTATTTATTCGTTGTAAAAGCAGAAGGATATGTAGATCGTTTCGTAAAAGAGAAAGTAATGAAAACGAAGTAAAACTTATTTATAAATTGTTGACTTGAATCATAATTGTAACTATAATGATTACAACTTGTAGGTTAAGAATAAAACAATTTAAATATTTTTTTACACAAGATGTAACTTTGTTGGTTACGTCTTGTGTAAAAAATAAATAAAATAGGAGGAAATAACATGCTTAAATCAAATTTAGAAATGATTCGAAGTACATATGAAGGATCAGCCTCTTCGAATGCAAAACATTTAGCAGAAGCCCTCTCTGAAAAAGTAGAATGGACAGAGGCAGAAGGATTCCCGTACGGCGGAACATATATAGGTGTAGAAGCAATAATGGAAAATGTATTTAGCCGATTAGGATCAGAATGGGATGATTATAAAGCGAGCGTAAATACGTACCATGAAGTAAACGGAAAAAATGTAATTATTGCTGAAGGTATGTATTCTGGAGTTTATAAAGAAACAGGAAAATCATTTGAAGCAGAATTCGTTCATGTATGGCAGCTTGAGAACGGAAAAATCATGAAGTTTAAGCAATATGTAGATAGTCATATTGTTAGGGAAGCGATGAAGAGCTAATGCTTTTTAAATGGATCGTAAGTATATGTATTACAATTATGGTAATTATCTCGTCTATAGTTGGCGGAAAGAAATTGCTGGCATATGTAGAAAGAGAAAATAAAAATATTCAAACCCAGCGAGTAGCAAACGAAAAAGAGAAGAAAGTTGCAGAAGAAGCTCCACAAGTTAGCGAAGGTGAAATTATCTCTACTATGCACAAAATGGTACACCAAAAGGTAAAATCCTCTGAGAAATGGGGGTTTGTAGAAATGACAACAAAAGAAATTTATAACGTAAAGAAAGGTATTGAAGATAGTGTAGGTTTTCAATATAAAACGAAGCTACTTTCTATTATAAATAGATGGGAAAAAGGAGATTTTTCTCAAACTGTTGAGGAGCATAACTTTTTATGGAGTCTTCAAGGTGGAGATACTGGCAAGGCAACTGAACGTTTATCGTCAGAAGAGGAAAAGCAGTATATAAAAGAAATGAAGAGTAAATAAAAAACATCGCCACTCGGATGACGATGTTTTTTAATTAAGAATGCTTTCGCATTAAAGCTCTAGTTGGCTGAACAGTAACCGTTTTGAAATGAGAAAATAAATAACATCCTGTTACAACAATCATTGTCCCGAAAATTTGTATCCACGTTAGTTCTTCACCGAGGAAAAGGAATGCTAAAATAGCTGTGAAAATCGGATTGAAGTTTAGAAAAATTCCGGATGTAGTCGCTCCTAATTTTTGTACGCCGATATTCCAAAACACCATACATAAAACGGTAGAAATAAGCCCTGTATATAAAAGTGATGTGATGAAAGAAGTATTTATATTTGTAACAGTGAAGCTCCCTATGTTAAATGGTAGTAATAAAATAACGCCGAAAATACCAGAGTAAAGTGTCGCCATGAGCGGTGTAGTTGTTTTTGTTGCCCATTTACTACAAACAGAATACATGCCCCAAATACAAACAGCCGCAATCATCCATAAATCGCCGCTATTAAAATGTAGTGAAAATAAAAGGGCAAAGTTACCTTTTAATAGGACAAGAATAACCCCAAAGAATGAAAGAATCATGGATAGAATTTGAAGTGTATTTACTTTTTCTTTTAGAAATAATACTGAAAATAGTGCAATTGAAATCGCATTTAATGTAGAAATAAGTCCTACATTCGTTGCGGATGTTTTTTCTAGAGCTAAAAATTGAAAGATGTTAAATAGAGCGACTCCTGAAATCCCCATTAGTATTAACGGAAGTATTGCAGCACGAGGCGGAATGATTTTCTTTTCTTTAAACCATACGATCGGTAATAAACAAACAATCGCAATGATCCATCTTAAACTTGTAAGTGTCATCGGAGACGCATGATTAACGAGCGATTTTCCGACGACGAAATTTCCTCCCCATAATAAGCTCGTTAATAATAGTAAAAAGACATAAAAATAAGGCATATTAAAATCCCCTTTGTTGTAATCAATGTGAATTGTAAATAATTTTAGCATTTTTCTTTATTATGTAATATATTCTTTTGTATAATGGGGAAAAGTCGATAAGATATTTTGTTTTTAATGTTATTTACGGAAAGATATTCAGTTTTATGTAGATTATAAAGTGTTTTTTCGAATAATCATCGGTAATAAAAAGGGGGAGTTTTGGTGGAGTCATCTGTTATTAAAGTGTTAGATGATTTAGATGTACAAATTTTAGATATATTGCAGAAGGAGTCACATGTAAGTAATGCAGAGCTTGCGCGCCGCGTTAATTTATCACCGGCTGCGATGCATGCAAGAATAAAAAGATTAGATGGGGAAGGTTTCATTGATAAGCAAGTCGCCATTTTAAATCAAGAAAAGCTTGGTTTTGATTTGTTATGTTTCATTTTTATGAGTACGAATATTCATCAATCAGATAAGCTTGAAGTGTTGGAAAAAGAGTTAGAAGCGATGCCTGAAGTGTTAGAGTGTCACTGTTTAACAGGAGAGTATGATTATTTATTAAAGGTTGCAAATCGTGATCGTAAAGAGCTGGAGCAGTTTATTAGAAAGCTGAATAAGCTTGGTATTACAAGGATACAGACGAGTTTAGCACTTCGTGAAATTAAATATTCGACCGTATTACCGATACGAAATGAGGAACCGAGCATCGATTAGATTGCTTGGTTTTTTGTTTGTATAAAGTGATTGACGAGGAGATAGGAGAGATGTATTATTATATAAAATTGTGTATTAAAATTCATTTAAGTTTATAAATATTAATATCGGGGGCAAGGGGATAGAATATGAAAATCTTTAATGCAGTTACGAGTGATGTGAAAGAAATTTATAGTCTCATTGAAACTTACGCAAAAGAGGGAGTTGTTTTACCGCGTTCTTTGTTGTCTCTCTATCAATATTTGCAATGTTTATATGTGATGAAAGCAGACGGGGAAATTGTTGGAGTTGCTGGATTACATGTATTAGGGGAAGACCTTGCAGAAGTACGGTCTTTGGTCGTTTCGCATACATATGCAGGAAAAGGAATCGGGCGTATGTTAGTGAACCATGTAATAAATGAGGCAGCGAAAATAAAAGTGAGTAGAGTCATTTCTTTAACGTATGAAACGGAATTTTTTCAAAAATGCGGGTTTGATTTTGTGAATAGAGATGCGCTACCAGAGAAAGTATGGATTGATTGTATGCATTGTCCAAAGGTTGATTATTGTGATGAGGTGGCGATGATTCGGTATGTTGGGTGAAACAAATATAAAAAAGAGCAGCTAGCAAACGCTAACTGCTCTATTAAAGGGATCTCTCCAAGGGGGAGTGGAGAAAATATTATGTTACTAGCAGTATTAACAGATTATTAGGAAATATACAAACCGGATGAAATAAATTTAAAATAAACTTTCGGCATTGACAGATTTTAAAATATTCATGTACAATATTTATGAATGACATTCAGTCATTTTTATATAACAGGATGTAGTTTGCTTGGAAATGGAACAAATATAACGGTAAATGAGGATGATAGTTGTTTATATATAGTAGTGATAAAGGAGTATATTTTTTTAAAACAAAAATGACTGATAGTCAGTCATAAGAGGTGAGAGGTATGAAAAATAGAGCTTGGTTATATGTCATATTAACATGTATCTTTGAAATTTTTTGGGTGTTTGGTTTTAATACGGCCGATACTTGGTGGCATTGGATTATTATTTTAGGAGTTATCGCTGTTGATTTTCACTTCTTTTCTAAAGCGTGTGAGCATCTTGCGACAGGGACTGTGTATGCCATTTTCGCCGGAGCTGGTACGGTAGGTACTTTCTTAATGGACGTATTCCTTTTCGGCGGGAGTTTCAGTGTAGGGAAATTATTCTTTATCGTGATGGTTGTAGCTGGCGTTATCGGTTTAAAGCTAGCTGATAATAAGGAAGAAACTGTGGAAGGAGCTGCTTAAAGATGGGTTGGTTTTTCGTATTTTGTGCTGCAATTAGTGAAATAGTCGGTGTGATCGGTCTTAAAATGTATAGTAAAGATAAAACGTTAGCAAATGGGGCACTTTATATAGGCGGGTTTGCTACATCCTTTGCATTCTTGTATACATCTTTCTTATTCTTACAAGTCAGTGTCGCGTATGCGGTTTGGATTGGTATTGGAACAGCAGGTGCCGTTTTATTAAACATGTTCCTGTTTGGTGAGTCAAAAAGTAAAGCGCGTATCATTAGTGTGGCTCTTATTGTATGCGGAGTGACAGGATTAAAGGCTCTTTCGTAAAGATATATTGTATCTCCTAACAAGTTGTTAGGAGATTTTTGTTATAAAAAGTGCACGATAATTGACAGTACAGCTAGTTATTTTATAAAATGAGTGACAGTCATTCAATACGCGTTTGAAAGGGTTTAGATGATGAATAAAAAAGAGAAAATTGTCTATGCAGCTATTGAAGTGTTTCAGGAAAAGGGCGTTGAAAAAACGAAGATTTCTGATATCGTGAAATTGGCTGGCATTGCACAAGGAACTTTCTATTTATATTTTCCTTCTAAGTTATCTGTTATGCCTGCAATAGCAGAAGTGATGGTTGAGAAGATGATCCTTGCAGTGAAAGAAAAAGTGCAAAATGATGCGCCTTTCTCAAGTAAAGTTACGCAAGTAATAGATGCGGTGTTTCACTTCATAGCTGAGTATCGTGAAATACAAGCTTTAATGTATGCAGGTCTTGCATCTACGGAACATATAAAAGAATGGGAAGCTGTGTATGAGCCTCTTTATATGTGGCTAAGTGAATTTTTAAATGAGGCGAAAGAAGCTGGTGAAATTCGTGATTCGGTTCACGCAGAGCGAACAGCGAAATTATTTATCGCTCTTGTTGAATCAGCAGCGGAACAAGTTTATTTATATGATCATAAAGATGAAGAGCAAGTCGAGCTACAAAAGGCAGAAGTACTAGATTTTTTAACACATGCACTACATATAAAGAAATAGTGAGATGAACCTGTCTGAAAAGGTAGGTTCATTTTTGAGGAAAACTGAATGATAGTCATTCACCTAATGCTTATGTATGTGTGGAAGGATAGTGTGCAATTCTAATGAGTGGAGGCATCTCTACTCATGATTAGCCCACAAATAGTAGGATAAAGAAAAAGCTTCTTGGGCATTATTTTTTTTGAGAGGAGCTTACGGGAAGAGGTGTTAAAAAGTGAAGAAACCGATAAAAGAACAAAAGATGGTATTGGTCATTCTTTTGAGTAATATATTTATCGCTTTTTTAGGGATTGGATTAATCATTCCGGTTATGCCGTCCTTTATGAATGACATGAGTTTAACAGGGAAGACGATGGGGTATCTCGTTGCAGTGTTTGCAATGGCTCAGCTTATAGCTTCACCTATTACAGGCCGGTGGGTCGATCTTTACGGTAGGAAGAAAATGATCATCATTGGATTATTTATTTTTGGTGTTTCAGAACTTCTTTTTGGATTAGGAAAAGATGTGTGGATGCTTTATGCAGCACGGGTCTTAGGCGGAATTAGTGCCGCGTTTATTATGCCTGGTGTTACGGCATATGTTGCGGATATTACATCTATGCAGGAACGTCCAAAGGCGATGGGATATTTATCTGCGGCGATTAGTACCGGGTTTATTATAGGGCCTGGAATTGGCGGATTTATTGCAGAATACGGTATACGTGTACCGTTTTTCGTTGCAGCAGCAATTGCTTTTATAGCATGTGTAATTTCTATCTTTATTTTAAAAGAGCCGTTAACGAAAGAAGAGCTTGCAGAGATTTCTTCTAATACGAAAGAATCAAGTTTTATTGGTGATTTAAAGAAATCATTACATCCAATGTATGCAATTGCATTTATTATCGTATTTGTACTCGCATTCGGATTATCAGCGTATGAAACTGTGTTTAGTCTGTTCTCTGATCATAAGTTTGGATTCACACCGAAAGATATTGCGGCGATTATTACAATTAGTTCAATCTTTGGGGTAGTTGTGCAAGTATTTATGTTTGGCAAATTGGTCGACATGTTCGGTGAAAAAGTGTTAATTCAAATCTGTTTAATTGTAGGTGCAGTATTAGCGTTTGTTTCAACTGTAGTCTTTAATTATTGGATTGTACTTCTCGTTACTTGCTTCATTTTCCTTGCATTTGATTTACTACGTCCAGCTTTAACGACGTTCTTATCAAAAGCAGCTGGAAAAGAGCAAGGATTCGTTGCTGGTATGAACTCGACTTATACGAGTTTAGGAAATATCGCAGGACCAGCGATGGGCGGAATATTATTTGATATGAATATTCATTATCCATATGCTTTCTCAGGAGTTGTTTTAATAGTTGGTCTCGCTATTACATTTATGTGGAGAGAGAAACAGCTAGCTGAAAGTTTTGCGAAGTAATGAGAATAAAGAGTTATTGGAAAGCCCCTTTTTGTAAGGGGCTTTTTGCATGTGAATGCGGGACTCCTTTTTTATATAATTTTTAAAATGGATCAACTTCAGCTAAATTTGGAGTAGTTCTAAGCTTTAGTAAAAGATTTTTTAAAGTTCCTACTTCAGAAAGAGCTACTAATATGTAGCCGCTAATCAGTACGATAAGCCCGATAACGCGTAACGTTTGTAAGCTCACTTCACGAGTATTTGTTTCTGTAGGATTTGGGGGCGTTGAAGGTGGAGTGTTATTCATAATTAAGGCTCCCATCTTTTGTATTTATCCCGCGTTAACGGACAGTAAAACTCCCACTTCAAAATTCAGTTGGAGCAAAGCAGTTAGGTGGGAGATCAACTGTCCGTAAACGTCCGATTGGTTCAACTAATAATCAGTGGGGGATGAACAAAACCCCACTGATTACATCCTTTCATATAAATAAAAGGGGATTAATCAAAGTAACTATCCTAATATGCGCAACGATTCTTCAATAAACGCTGGGATATCCTCCGGTTGTCTACTTGTTACTAGCTGATTTTGGCATACGACAACCTCTTTGTCATGAAAATGTCCACCAGCATTTTTTAAGTCAACCTCAATGGATTTATAGCCAGTCACATCGCGTCCTTCAAGTGTTTGTGCAGTGATGAGTAATTGGGGTCCGTGACAAATAGCAAAAACAGGTTTTTTCGCATCCATACATGCTTTGCTAAATCGAACAAAACGTTCATCTGCACGAAGTATATCTGGGGAAAATCCGCCTGGTATGAAGAGGGCATCAAAGTCCTCTGAAGAAACATCATCGATACCTTTATCGATTACGACTTCACTATTTCCTTGTTTACCGTGTACTGTTTTACCTTTTTCTGCTTCAATAGTTGTTAATTCATATCCTTTTTGATGAAAAGCTTCCACTGGCTCTGTGTATTCTGTATCCTCGAAATAATCCGTTATTAAAATAGCAATTTTTTTACTCATTGCAATCAGCTCCTTATATTGTATTATCGATTTCAGAATTGTCCTTGAGCAATGTCTTTTATAAAGTGAAACTTTAATTCATATTTTTCCATTCCCTTCAGTTCCTTTGCCCTGTTAATTTAATACATACCCTTTTTATTAGGACGTAAACATGTATTATCATTTTTGTATGTAAAAATCATAGAATAGCGGTTGTTGCGGTAATTCTTGTTTGAGGAAGAAAAATAAACAAGCCAAGGAGATAATTTATTTTCTCCTTGGCTTTTAAGATACTTCTTTTCGTTAAAACGAAGAAACGCGTTGCTTCGTTTTTGGTACAATAATAAATTTGATCCAGATTAACCCGATAATCATAATGATAAGGCTATGTAAAAATTGACCTGTAGCAATGAGTATAACAGTTGAAAATACAACGAGTTGAATACTTAGCAATATGAAAATTAAGTTAAGAAATTCCTTCATTTTTTCTTCGGTATGAATCGGATATAATGCTGCAATAATATTTCCCGAAAAATATTTCCACAGGGAACGCATTTGCATAGAAATCATATATAGGACGATATATGCGATAGCGCCTTTTACGTATATGTTTGGTATAAAATATAAGGCGAAGGCACCGATCAATCCTAAGCGAATATATATACCGAAATAATCATTTCCGCGTAAAAATGCTAGTGTATGTAAGTAGAAGAAAGTTGCTCGCTTTTTATGTAATAAAGGTTCAATCCAATTTGTAAGCCATTTTCTTTTATTTACTTGCTTATTTAGTTGCGGCACATCGGTGAAGATGCTAGCAAATTGATAAAAACGAACGTTCATTTTTTCTTCTTGTTCAATTATGTAATCCCACGGTATTCGTTTTGTTGGCTGCTTTTTCGTATATAGAAGCAGGAAAGCAAGTAGTAAGAGTAATCCGCCTAATATGAGAACATTTGCTGAGTAAAACAGCATGTAAATAATTAGTGCGTTACAAGTAATCCGAATAATGAACCATATGTTTTTTTCGTGACTATCACGCCATATCCAATGTATGTACATGTTCCAAGCTTTCGTAATCATTAAAACGAGAAAGATTGTACATAAGAAAGGGACCGTTAATTGTAATGACTGCAATGCAAGTGGAACGAGAATAAGGAACGTAAATAATAATGGGAAAAGCTGAATGATGTAATTATATAGAAGAGATTTTTTGAAATAAGATGTTAGTTTCTCTTCTAGTGCGAGTAAATAGACAGCATCAGGTTTCTGAATAAATGTACGGATAGGGCATCTCGTTATAATCGCTGTTAGGACGATTGTAATAAGTAATAAAGATAGTCCTTTAGAAGGAGCTGTCTTAAGAAACTTTGCGTAATAATAAGCACCTATACAGACAACGAAGATAAAGCTATATAGTAAACCGTTAATCATACGTGCAAAGTATGTAATGATATTTTGAATATGTTGTTGGAAGCGACTGCTCCATAGCGATTCGATTGACATGTTTTTCACCTCTTTGTTCTATTATATATGTTTTATAAAAGAAAAAACGAGCAAATTGCGTTACGCAACTTGCTCGTTTTTCTTTTCGTTATTTTTTTTCTGATCACGATTCATTAATGGATAGAAGGCAAAGCCGATTACGAATAAACCAATTCCGAGAAGGAACGTTTTTATATCGGATGCACCTGTTTTAATAACCCATAGTGCGTAACAAAGTGCGATTACTGCGACTATGCCATCTGTAATTCTTGCTCGTATTTCATTTTTATATGTTTCACCAGTTGCGACTAGTTTTAACTGGAAGATTGGTGAAACGAGATATGGAATGAGGTAGGCTAGTGTTGATACGGTAATAACGAATGTATAAGCTTCCGCAATCGTTCCTGATAATGTTGAGAATAAGAACACTTGCGACATAATGTTTGTTAATCGTAATGAGTAAATTGGACTTCCTTTTTTGTTCGTTTTTGTGAAGAAGGAAGGGAAGAAACCTTCTTTTGCTGCTTGATACGGTACTTCCGAGCTTAATAAAATCCAACCTAAGATAGAACCGAATAGGGAAGTAAGAGCAAGTAATGCCATCAGTTTCCCGCCGCCATGACCCATTGCAGCGTTTAATGCGTCTGCTAATGGACGTTCCGAAGCTTGTAATTTATCAACGTGAAGGACACCCATTGTTAAAATTGTAATTCCTAAGTAAATCGCAACTGTAATAAGTAATCCAGCTACCGTTGCGCGTTTTACTGTTTTGGGAGAGGTAGCACGGTTTGATAAAAGTACTGCTGATTCAATTCCGATAAATGCCCAAAGCGTTGTAAGAGCCGCTAAATTTACTTGTGAAAGAAGGCCGTGTGATACGCCTGATTTATCGATCATCGGTGTGTACCATTGTCCAAACTTAGAAGCTTCGAATGCAAATAACGTAACGACGATGAATAAAAGGAATCCAGTTACTTTCGTTGTTGTTGCTAAGAAGTTTAGCTTTCCAGCTCCGCTTACACCGTTTGTTAATATAATATGAGTTCCCCAAAGTAAGATAGAACAAATCGTAAATGTAATGAGTTTTCCAACTTCTATATCGAACGAGCCGATTGAAAATAGTAGTCGTGTATCTTTCATAATTGGGAAGAAGAGTGATAAATATCCCGCGAAAGATGTAATGATGGCAACGTTACTTGCCCAGTTTGCAACCCAATATCCCCATACCATACTGAAACCAGCCATTTTTTTCTTTTTTGGTGATGAGAATAAAGCATATGCATGACTTTGTGGTCCTGTCGTTAAATCAGGACGACGAATTGCTAAATTACCGAAAACAAGAGCTAGCATTAAAACACCAAACCCTGTTGTTAACCAAGCTAAAGTGACACCGAGAGGGCTTGCTGTTTGTGCCAACGTACTTGGCACCATGAAAATCCCAGCGCCAACCATGTTACCGACAACGAAAGCTGTTAGTACCCAAAAGCCCCATTTTTTTTGTTGCATAGAAAATACCTCCAAAGTTAGTATAACCAAGTCAAGCGAGGAGATATGTATGTCTTCTTAGTAGAGAAGAGAAGTCCCAAACAAAACAAAAAAAGCACGTAATTTGCCGCTACATGCTTTCTATCTTATAAGAAACCCACGACATACCTCTCGATAGCTCTCCACAAACGAAACGTTTGTGACAGTTCTGCACTTATTAAATGCAGACCCAGCAAGTGTGCATGGTGGACACGACTTACTTCGGCAATCATTCCTTTCTCATTCCTTCATCAATGCCACTACATCTCCTGAAATGATACTCTTAATGACTGCAACCTCTACCTCACCGAGATACGAATGAGGATTTAAATATTAAATTAACGTCTTTAAGAGTAACAAATGAATTTTTATACGTCAATGGATATAGTAATAATCAGATTATAGAGAAGAGTTTGTTATTAGGAATGAATAATTATTTGATATAAAAAGAAGCTGATCTAAAACTAGATCAGCTTCTACATATAAGATTAAACTAAGTTTAATACAGTTACTTTTTCACGTGTCATAGACTCAAGGCTCTTACGAATACCTTGTGCGCCCATACCTGAACCTTTTACACCGATGAATGGGAAGTGGTCAGGGCCGCGCTCTGTGCGTCCGTTAATTTGAACAGAACCAGTTTCGATTTTGTTAGCAATTGCAAATGCTTTGTTAATGTCTTTTGTGAAGACACTTGCTTGCAAGCCGAACTCTGATTTGTTAGCAATTTCAATTGCTTGCTCATCTGAAGAAACACGGATGATTGGAAGGATTGGGCCGAATGGCTCTTCCCAAGCAACTTTCATTTCTTCTGTTACGTGGTCGATTAATGTTGGGTAAATTAAGTTACGCTCACGTTTGTTACCGATAACGATTGTTGCACCTTTTTCTACAGCGTCGTCAACTAAACCTTGAACGAAGTCAGCAGACTTGTCGTCGATTAATGGAACGATTGTGCTGTCTTGTTCTGGAGATCCAACTGATAGTTCAGCTACTTGCGCTTTTAATAAGCTAACAAGCTCGTCTGCTACGTTTTCGTGTACAAGTACACGTTTAATAGCTGTACAACGTTGACCAGAGTAAGAGAATGCACCGCTTACGATATGGTTTGCAGCATCTTGTAAGTCAGCATCTTCACGAACGATACCAGGGTCTTTACCACCAAGTTCTAATACAAGTGGAATCATTGCAGCTTTTTTCGCTAAATGTTTACCTGTGTTTGTACCACCTGTGAACGATACCATATTGATGCCTTCGTGTTCTACTAAGTAGTCACCAATTACAGAACCGCGTCCTGTCGCTACGTTTACAAGTCCTTTTGGAAGGCCAGCTTTATGAAGTGCTTCAACCATTTTAATACCACTAATTGCACCTTGAGTTGCTGGTTTGAAAATAACAGCGTTACCCATAATTAATGCTGGTGCAAGTTTTGCAGCAGATAAGTTTACTGGGTAGTTAAACGGTGCGATTGCTAATACAACACCAAGTGGTGCGCGTTGGATGATCGCAAGTTTAGATTTCGTTCCGCCAGGGAAGCTATCGCCCATCATGCTTTCTCCGTGCATATGAAGAGCTTCTTCGATTGTGTAACGAATGAAGTCAGCTGTACGAACAACTTCTTTCTTCGCATCTTTATATCCTTTACCGACTTCTTTCATAATGATATCGGCAATTTCATCTTGCATATTTACGAGCTCATCAGCCCATTTATATAAATATTTTGCGCGATCTTGTAGAGAAGCTTCTGCCCATGATTTTTGAGCTTCTTTTGCAGATGCAATTGCTTCATCTACTTCTCCGCGAGTAATTGCTTGTACTTGTCCAATTACTTCGTGTAAGTATGGAGATGGAATTTCGATTGTTTCTCCTGAAGAGCTTTCTCTCCATTCTCCGTCTAAATAAAATTTGTACGTATTGCTAGTTGTCATGATTAGTCCTCCTAAAATAGCAACTTGTAAGAGTGAGTATAAGGTGATTGTAGGGTGTTTGATAACATTTTTCAAATGAAATGTTTGTGAAAACGATTTCTTATTCTTTTTTTATTTTGTATGCCCTTTCTTACAGAAGATTCCCTTATTTCAAAATGATGTAGCGTATATTTTTATTCTATAGCTAAAAAAACAATTGACAGAATACTCAATAAAGTTGTAAGATTATAAATGGAAAATAAATGAAGGGGGTGTGCGTAATGATTGTAATCGTAAATGTAATGGGCTTAGTTCTGTTAAATGGCAGAAAACATTCATATCATTACGCAACCCGTACGGATATATAGGGCATCTTTGTCTTATAAAAGCGTACGTTGCGTATATCGTAACGTACGCTTTTATGCATTTCTGTGCATATCGTCAAGCGGCGGTATGCTTTTTTTTGTTTTCCATGTTACTATATAAAACTTTGGAAGGTGGAAAAATGTGATGAGATTGTATGGATTACGAAATGTAAATGTGATGGGTCTGGATAGTGGGTAAAGAAATGGGAGTGAAACGAGAACGAGAAGGGAGAGGTTACATTGTTATCAGTATTACTAAAGTTAAAATGGTTTTTTAAAGAACATTGGAAGAGATATAGTATCGCTATTGGAGCTCTTTTAATTGTAAATATAGTTGAAGTCATTCCCCCGAAAGTGCTAGGGGTTACGATTGATAACATAAAAACAGGAACGTTATCGAATGAAGCAATTATGCAATCTATTCTTATTTTAATTGGGGTTACGATCGTTGGATACGGTCTTACTTTCGTTTGGCAACATCAATTGTTTGGCGGTGCATTCGTACTGGAGAAAACGATGCGCTCTAAATTTATGGGGCATTTACTTAAAATGACACCGACGTTTTATCAAAAAAATCGTACTGGCGATTTAATGGCGAGAGCGACAAATGACTTAAAAGCAATTGCTATGACAGCTGGTTTCGGTATATTAACGCTCGTGGATTCGAGTTTATATATGCTTACAATCGTTTGTATGATGGGATTTACAATTAGTTGGGAGCTTACATTTGCGGCACTTATACCGCTTCCGATTATGGCGTATGCGATGAATATATATGGAAAGAAATTGCATGAAAGATTTACAGTTGCGCAAGATGCGTTCGGTGATATGAACGATAAAGTATTAGAATCGATCGCTGGTGTGCGCGTTATTCGTGCATACGTACAAGAGAACGCAGATCAAGAAAGATTTCATCATTTAGGAGATGACGTCTACGAAAAAAATATGAAGGTAGCGAGAATCGATGCATTATTCCAGCCAACTGTGAAAATGCTTGTTGGCCTTAGTTATTTAATTGGTTTAGTGTATGGCGCATATCTTGTATTTCAATCAAAGGTAACACTTGGTGAACTCGTTTCTTTTAATGTGTATTTAGGGATGATGATTTGGCCGATGTTTGCAATTGGCGAATTAATCAATGTTATGCAAAGAGGAAATGCTTCGTTAGACCGTGTGAATGAAACGTTAGCGTATGAACCAGATGTAAAAGATCCAAAAAATCCAAAGCTTGTACAAGAGCCGGATTATATTCAGTTTGATGACGTTACCTTTTCATATCCTTCATCAACTGAAACAAATTTAAAGAAGGTTTCGTTTACATTAAAACAAGGAGAAACGCTAGGGGTTGTCGGGAAAACAGGAAGCGGAAAAACGACGCTTGTACGTCAGCTTCTGCGTCAATATCCGCTTGGTGATGGGGATATTGCGGTCTCTGATGTGACGTTAGATAAAATAACAAATGAAAATGTACTCGGATGGATTGGGTATGTACCTCAGGAACATATTTTGTTCTCAAAAACAGCGAGGGAAAATATTTTATTCGGGAACCGAGAAGCGACTGAAGAAGAACTCGAGAAAGCGATTGAAATTGCGGCGTTTACAAAGGATTTAGAGTTTTTACCAGAAGGGTTAGAAACGCTCGTTGGAGAGAAGGGTGTTTCTTTATCAGGAGGGCAAAAACAAAGGATTTCAATTGCGCGAGCTGTGATTCAAAATCCAGAAATTTTAATTTTGGACGATTCTTTATCAGCTGTTGATGCTCGTACGGAAGCAGCGATCATTGAAAATATAAGAACAGAAAGAAGCGGAAAGACGACGATTATTACGACGCATCGTTTATCGGCCGTACAACATGCGGATTGGATTCTCGTTATGGATGAAGGCAAAGTTATGGAAGAAGGTACGCATGATCAGCTTATCCGAAGCGGGGGCTGGTATGCTGAGCAGTTTGAAAGGCAACAAGGGGAAAGTGAAAGTGCGGATAATGGGGTGAAAATATGAGCGTTTCAAAACGATTGTTTCAATATGCGATGAAAGTGAAAGGGGCAATTTTTGCAGCGATGCTAATGTTATTTATTTTCGTCATCGCAGAGCTTGCTGGCCCTTTCGTCGCGAAAACGATGATTGACGATCATATCGTCGGGATAGAGAAACCTTGGTATGAAACAGAAAAGAGTGAAGAGGCTGTTTCGTATAATGGCGCCTTTTATAAGCGAAGTGATCGCTTCCAGGAAGGTGAGAAAAAAGGAAAAGAAGTACGCGTGATGCAAGTCGGTTTTCAATATTACTTTGTACCAAATAAAGTGAATGCTGAAGGGTCACGTACTGTAAAAGATGATATGATTACCGTCCAAAATGGTAAGGCAGTGCAAGTGTATAAAGCGAAAGCATTAACGAAAGAAGAAGTGTTTGCATTTTATAAACCAGAAATAAACCCCCTATTATTACTTGGTGGTGGTTATTTCGCTTTATTAGTAGTTGTCTCATTATTTGCATACGGAAAGCAATTTTTCTTACAGAAGGCAGCGAACAAAATTATTCAAATTATGAGGGAGGATGTCTTTTCTCATATTCAAACGTTGCCGATTCGTTATTTCGATCATTTACCAGCAGGGAAAATTGTATCGCGTGTAACGAATGATACGGAAGCCATTCGTGATTTATACGTAACGGTACTGGCGACATTCGTTTCTAGTATCATTTATATTATCGGGATATTCGCCGCGCTATTTTTACTCGATGTAAAATTGGCGACGTTATGTTTACTTATCATCCCGATTTTAATTGTGTGGGCGATTCTTTATAGAAAGTATGCGTCTGTATACAATCATAAAATGCGCTCACGTTTATCGGATATTAACGGAACAGTGAATGAATCTATTCAAGGGATGCCAATCATTCAAGCGTTTCGTCAAGAGCGTGAAACGAAAAAAGAGTTTGAGGAATTAAATGGCGATTATTTTAAGTATCAAAATAAAATTTTGAATTTAAATGCAGCAACTTCTCATAATTTAGTGTCTGTATTAAGAAATATCGCTTTTACAGGTGTGATTTGGTATTTCGGTGGCGCTTCATTAAGTGCTTCAGGCGTCATTTCTCTAGGGATACTGTATGCGTTCGTTGATTATTTAACGAGATTGTTCTCTCCGATTACAAATATGGTAAATCAGCTTGCTAACTTAGAACAATCGCGTGTTGCATCAGAACGTGTTTTTGAATTGTTAGAGGAAAAAGGGGAAGTAGTAGAAGAGGAACGTATGCCTCGTTTACAAGGAAATGTGAAATTTGATAATGTGTCATTTTCTTATAATGGAAAAGATGAAGTGTTAAAAAATATTTCTTTTGAAGCGAAACAAGGCGAGACAGTAGCACTTGTCGGTCATACTGGATCAGGAAAAAGTTCGATTATGAATGTACTCTTCCAGTTTTATGAGTTTGAAAAAGGAAAGCTTACGATTGACGGTCATGATGTAAAAGAGATGCCGAAACAAGCAACTCGTGAACATATGGGAATTGTATTGCAAGATCCGTTTTTATTTAGCGGGACGGTGGCATCCAATGTTAGCTTAGAGAACGAAAAAATTTCAAAAGAGCGCATCGTAAAAGCATTACGTGATGTTGGTGCTGAACGGTTTGCGAACAATATAGATGAAGAAATTACGGAGAAAGGAAGTACACTTTCAACCGGAGAACGTCAGCTTATATCGTTTGCTAGGGCGCTCGCTTTTGACCCAGCCATTTTAATTTTAGATGAGGCAACGTCTAGTATCGATACAGAAACAGAGGCGATGATCCAACAGGCGCTAGAAGTTGTGAAAAAAGGAAGAACGACATTTATTATCGCTCACCGTCTTTCAACAATTAAAAGCGCAGATCAAATTATTGTGCTTGATAGAGGAACGATTTTAGAAAAAGGCTCTCATGATGAGCTAATGAAAAAGCGCGGGCGTTATTACGATATGTATAAAACGCAAATGGAAGGTAATCAGAGCGCTTAATAGGTACGGGGGAGAACTTGTGATTTTCGCAAGTTCTTTTTTATTGGTGAACACATCGATTCTTCAGAGAATCACGACAGTTAAATAAGAAGTATTGTTTTACCTTTTTCTTTATAAATGCTATATTAAAAAATGTTACTTATTTTTTGTATGTAGCGTTTTTTCCCCTTTTGTTTGATTATGAAGAAAAAGGATAAACTAAATAAGAACATTTTCATTGAAAAATTGTTCAAGATTGCATACAATCAATATAGTTTTTAAATTCCTATCAGAATACTTGGAGGATTACCATTATGAAAAAATTATTTTCAGTACTTGCAGTAACTACATTAGCGATCGGAATTGTAGCGGGCTGCGGTAAAGAAGAGAAAAAAGATACAGCTAGTCAAGATGCGTTACAAAAGATAAAACAAAGTGGTGAACTTGTAATTGGAACAGAAGGTACATATCCACCGTTCACATTCCACGATTCAAGCAATAAATTAACTGGATTTGACGTTGAATTAGCAGAAGAAGTTTCAAAACGTTTAGGGGTAAAACCTGTATTTAAAGAAACACAATGGGACAGCTTACTTGCTGGTCTAGATGCAAAACGTTTCGACATGGTTGCAAACGAAGTTGGTATTCGTGAAGATCGTCAAAAGAAATATGACTTCTCTAGCCCATACGTTTCATCTTCAGCGGTATTAGTTATTGCGAAGGATAAAGATAAACCGGCTACATTTACTGATGTAAAAGGATTAAAAGCAGCACAATCTTTAACAAGTAACTATGCAGATATTGCTAAGAAAAATGGCGCAGAAATTACGAATGTAGAAGGCTTTAGCCAAGCCGCAGAATTATTAAATACTGGACGCGTTGATTTCACAATTAATGATAAATTATCAGTGTTAAACTACTTAGAAACGAAAAAAGATGCAAAAATTAAAATTGTAGATACAGAAAAAGAAGCGTCACAAAGTGGATTCTTATTCCGTAAAGGTAGCGACAAGCTAGTACAAGAAGTAAATAAAGCGTTAGAAGATATGAAAAAAGATGGTACGTACGATAAAATAGCGAAAAAATGGTTCGGTGAAAATGTATCTAAGTAGTGCGTTGGTTTCAGATCGATTGTCTACTTGGATAGATATTATGCAGTCTTCCTTCATGCCTATGCTGAAGGAAGCTGTGTTTACGACAATTCCATTAACGCTTATTACATTTATTATCGGGATTATACTTGCGACGTTAACGGCGCTCGCACGTATTTCAGGTAGTCGTATTTTACAATGGATTGCTCGTATCTATGTATCTATCATTCGCGGAACGCCACTTCTTGTACAGTTATTTATTATTTTCTATGGTCTTCCAACTCTTAATATTGAAGTTGAGCCATATACAGCAGCAGTTATTGGATTTTCATTAAATGTTGGTGCGTATGCATCTGAAATTATTCGTGCTTCTATCCTTTCAATCCCGAAAGGACAGTGGGAAGCAGCTTACACAATTGGGATGACATATCCGCAAGCGTTAAAACGTGTTATTTTACCGCAGGCAACGCGCGTATCTATCCCGCCGCTTTCGAATACATTTATTAGTTTAGTGAAGGATACTTCATTAGCATCGTTAATTTTAGTAACAGAAATGTTCCGAAAAGCGCAGGAAATTGCGGCAATGAATTACGAGTTTTTAATTGTTTATTTCGAAGCAGGTCTAATTTATTGGGCAATTTGCTTCTTATTATCTATTGTGCAACAAATATTAGAAAAACGTTCAGAACGTTACACTCTAAAATAACCCTTTCATAAAAGGAGTTTTTGTTTTTATGATTTCAATTCAACATTTACAAAAAAGTTTCGGAGATAATACCGTATTAAAGCATATAGATTTATCAGTTGAGAAGGGGGAAGTTGTTGTTATTATCGGCCCATCTGGATCTGGTAAAACGACATTCTTACGTTGTCTCAACGTATTAGAAACACCGAATGCTGGTAATATTCGTATCGGTAATAAAGAGCTCGACTTCTCAAAAAAAGTATCGAAGAAAGATATTGTCAATCTTCGTACACAAACAGGTATGGTATTCCAGCACCATAATCTATTTCCGCATTTAACAGCACTTCAAAATGTAATGGAAGGGCTCGTTACAGTGAAAAAGATGGGGAAAGAAGAAGCGAAGAAAAAAGCAAACTATTTCCTTGAAAAAGTTGGTCTTGCGGATAAAGTAGACTTATATCCGTTCCAATTATCAGGCGGACAACAACAGCGCGTTGGAATTGCTCGCGCGCTTGCGATGGAGCCGGAAGTGTTACTATTTGATGAGCCAACGTCAGCGCTTGATCCTGAACTCGTTCAAGAAGTTCTGAAAGTAATGAAAGAACTTGCTAAGGAAGGCATGACGATGGTGATTGTAACGCACGAAATGCGCTTTGCACATCAAATTGCGAACCGCGTTATTTTCATGGATGGCGGTGTCGTTGTCGAACAAGGTACACCAGAAGATGTATTTACCAATCCAAAAGAAGAACGAACGAAGAAGTTTTTACAAATGTTGCAATAAATGAAGGAAGGTCTCAAGGTATATGCCTTGAGACCTTTTTGCCATATATATTTATTTTTGGAATCCGCCAAGGCTTTGCTCAGCCATTGCAACTAGACGTTTTGTAATTTCTCCACCAACTGAACCGTTAGCGCGAGCCGTAGAATCTGCTCCTAATTGTACACCAAATTCTTGAGCGATTTCGTACTTCATTTGATCGATTGCAGCTGTTGCACCTGGTACTACTAATTGATTGTAAGAACTTTGGTTTGCCATAGGAATATATCCTCCTTAGAGTTATAAAAATTTTTTTGGTTGGACTAGCTGGATTTGAACCAGATTATCGCCCCGTTGGCGCTAATCCATCGGTAATTAAGTTTGTACTCATAGTATGGATGTTACCTAGAAAGATATACGAAATAATAATTTGTAAATTTTGTAAAAAAATATTAGTGATTTCGTAAATTATGAAATAAGAGTAATCGTTGTATTTTTTAGAAAGAAGGCTAAACTAAGAGCGATTTGAAATATGCTTTTCTTTTTGTATCCCGCTAATCGGGGGCAAATCATTAACTTGTTATTTATGACTTATTACAATTAAATCTGTAGCAACTTCATAGCCGGTTCTACGTGTGACTAGATGCTTTTAAACGAAAACGTATGGAGGAATCATGATGGGAATTTGCCCGCTTTGTAACGCATTAGAATCACAAACATATTCTTGTCAAAATTGCCAAGGTATACTCCAAGATTATGGGAAAACTGTAGATTACATAGACGATTATAGTGCGTATATGGATCAAGAATTATTAAGCGTAGTAGATGGTTTAACACATAGTAATTCACAAGAGTACTGCAATCATGTTTTTTATTGCGGGATGTGTAATGTGGAAACAGAGGTTGTAGTGAAACTTGTGTAAATAGAAAACTTCCACCTTATGAATGAGGTGGAAGTTTTTGTTTTCGTATTTGTGAATGAATCATAGGGGAAGGGATATGCTCGGTGTTTGAGGAAGCATCTGATTTTATTTGAGACATTTTTTCTTTTGCATCGCGCAAAGAATGTTCAGTTAAGTAGATGGCATATTCGTAAAATAATTGGCGCGTCAGTTCACTTTGTTCTTTTAACTTTTCATCTTGGAATACAGTCCGCCCAGGTTTAGAGTTTGCTTCAAAGAGCCACGGGTTTTCCTGCGTGTCTAAACCGATATCAAAGCCGATTTCTCCGATATTTCCGGTTACTTGTTCATCGAGCGCGTAACTGATTTGTAAGGCTGTATGTTTTAATTTATTTTCAATTTGAACTTGTTTCGTTGAATCTGGAAAAAGTTCTTGCAGTAATTTTGTATTCCCGCCGCTATTTACATGCGTTGTTAAGCTACCTTTGCCAGCAATTTTTGCGACGATTGCACTGACCATCCATTGACCGAAATGATTTTTATTTGTATGAATACGGAAATCAACAGGTTGCCCGTCGAAGCGAAGTAAGGAAATACCTTGTTGTACGATAAATTTTTTTAAATCATGTCCTTTTAACACATGATTTAAAAGCGTTTCTAATGATTGGTACTTTCTTAGTTTATTTTCTTCATTTTCGCGATAACGACAGTAGTAGCAATTCTCTGCTTGAGAATAAAATAGTTGATGAATATTTCTCCCGAAGCTACCGTGTATCGGTTTCATGTAAATCGATTTATACGTTCCGAGAAATCGTTCAACTTGTTCGAAGTGCTGAAATGTTTCTGTGTTTGGTAAGAATGGCATAATGGATTCATCTTTCACAAGAAGTTGATGCACTTCCCATTTATTAAAAAAACCTGGATTAAACCATGGAATAGCATAGTTATGCTCTAATTTTCTTTTTGCTCTTACGATTGGTTTATAATTTTCAGCTTTCCGATTTGGTAATCGGTCATAAATGACATTCGGAAAAGGTACTTTTTTCTTAATCCATTGCCCTTCTTGAAAGAAATATCCTTCAATTGTTTCATCTTCCCAGTCTATATGTTCCACACCAAAAACGAATACAAACGGTCTCAAAGTGAATGGCGGCGTTAGTAACTCGCCAAGAGAAGTTGAACGGCGTCCTAAAGGATTAGAAGAGTCATCGTTAAAACCAGTTGTAAAAATCCCGATTAATGGTCCGAAAATAATGGTTTCATTTTGCGTGAATGCATGGATAGTAGTGGAATGAGGAAGTAAAAGTTTCTCTGCGATTTGTTTTCCGATAATGATTTCGCGAGTAAAGGAATAATGAATTTTTACCTCTTCACTTGCAACATGGCGTACGCCGAAGGAAAGGGATGTAATGGGTGGTGTAATGGAAAAAATATAAGGTAAAGTAATACTATTTGGATGCTCATCTGAAATATTTAACGTATATATATGCTCTTTCAAAATGAAATTGCCTCCTTTCATTATGGTGTAAAGCGACTAAATGTTAGCGGTCCGTGATATATTTTCTCGGCTAATGAATCACTATGACGAATGTAATGTTCGTACGGGGGAATCGTGTTGACATACATAAGCCAAATGGCCCCTTTTTGATCCATAATGGTGGAAAGCTCTAGCTCGAATAACGAAGAATAAGATTGATCTAATGTTTGAAACACTTCATTTATAATGTCATGTAAAGCATCTTGTAATAATTGTACCCCAGTACTAGATAGTACGTATTTAATTTTTGAAAATGAATGCAGCGAGGAATCATCTGTTGCGGAAAGTAAAAGTTGATTCGGAAATGAGCTTTTTTGTATAAATTGACCGATAACGTTCCACTGCTGTTCTTTATTCTTTTGCAAAATGGTCCGAATATGGAGTGGGTATGTTAATTGATTTGGTGGCTGCAGCATTGTATGGGTGATGTAACGTGCTGATCGTATGTTACGTTTGTACCAAGATATAAATTCATCTGTCCGTTTGATTGAAGTAGAAGTATGATATGCGTCACTTATCATATCGATATGAAACGTTTTATTTTTGTAAGCGATCCGGTACAGATTTTCAGTAGAATATGTATGAGTAGGACGTATAATAATATCTTTTGTTTTTAATAACAGCTTGAAAACGTTTTGTATCGTTGCTGTTTCAAATTTTGGTATATAAGGAGATAATTTTTTATTCGTGAGAAATAAATCGTGTAGTTCGCTTAAGTCAATGAGTGTGTTATTTAAAAAGGTAGTGGTAGGGCGGTTGTGTAATGAGTGAATAATTGTCTTTGCTTTTTCGAAGTCTGTTTCTTCGTTAAAAGAAGAACGATCGTATATATAAGAAGGAATAGGGAATATATGCTCTTTCCATTTTCCTGTATCAGTATCATAAATCAGACCAGAAATAAGATCTGTTTTAGGATCAATACCAAATGGCGTAAACTGGGCAACGACATTATGATAAAGCCGAGCTCGTTTAGCGATTTCGGTGTAATACGTTTGCTCATAATGAGGCTGAGAAGTTAAAATACCGAGAACCAACGAAATCACTCCTTTACTAACAAAATGTTGGCATAATAGGCGAAGTTATATATTGCAAATACGTTTTTATACCATTATACTGTTGTCCGTATGATGATATGCTATAGTTTTGAAGAAGTGAAAGGTTGATTGCAATGAATATATGGTTAAGTATGTTAACGACGACAGGGCTCGGAGCAATTATTGGAGGATTCACAAATCATTTAGCGATAAAAATGTTATTTCGTCCTCATCGTCCTATTTATATTGGAAAGTTTCAATTGCCATTTACACCAGGATTAATTCCGAAGCGCCGCGATGAGCTTGCTGTTCAATTAGGAAAAATGGTTGTTGAGCATTTGTTAACGCCAGAAGGAATCGGAAAGAAGCTAACAAATGAAGAGTTTCAAAAAAGTTTAATCCAATGGACGCAAGTAGAAGTGAATAAAGTAATTAAGAATGAACAATCACTGCGACATATGTTAGAAAAATGGAATGTAGCGCATGTAGAAAAAGAAGCAACCGGGAAAATTGAACGTGTGATTACAGAAAAAATAGAGGCATTTTTAGAAGAGTACTATACATATACATGGGAACAGGCTTTACCTCATTCTGTTCATGAAAAAATAAAAAATACGATCCAAAATGTTTCGGCGTTTATCTTAGAGCGAGGCATTCAGTTTTTTGAAAGTGAAGAGGGGAAAGCGCGTCTTTCAAAAATGATTGATGATTTCTTTGCTTCCAGGGGAACGCTACTTAACTTAGTCGGAATGTTTTTAGGGAATGTAAGTGTAGTGGATCGTGTGCAACCAGAAGTTATTAAGTTTTTAGGGCAAGATGGCACAAAGCAGCTTTTAACTGATGTACTGCAAAAAGAGTGGGAAAAGTTAAAAGGAAGAGATGTAAAAGAATTAGAAACGTTTGTAGAAAAAGAAATGATTGTAAGCTCCATATTGTCAGCAGTTAAAGTTGAGGAAACAGTGAGTAAATTTTTAAACCAATCTGTGCAGCAAGTATGTGAGCCAGTTCGAGAAACAATCAAGGAAAAGCTAGTCCCAAGTGCTGTAACGAAAGGCTTGAAGTGGGGAACAGAAAACGTAGCGAGTATATTAAACAATCTCCACCTTGCGGAAATTGTCCAGCAAGAAGTATCTACATTTTCAACGGAAAGACTAGAAGATTTAGTGCTGTCCATTACAAAAAATGAGCTGAAAATGATTACGTATTTAGGTGCCTTATTAGGCGGGATGATTGGACTCATACAAGGGGTATTACTGTTGTTCCTTAGGTAGTAAAGATAAGTACATAGAAATAAAAGTGAAATTTCTTCACATCTCTTGCATAGTTTGATATGGTAAGAAGAGGTGCGTATGTAAATGCACTTAAAAGGCAGTGTGAGCGAAAAGCGCTAGCCTTCTAAAGGAGGAAAAATAAAATGACAAAAAACATTCATGATGTTGCATATGAATTACAAAAAGCAATCGCTGAAAACGAAGATTTCCAAACATTAAAAGAGAGCTACGCAGCAGTACAAGGTGACGAAGCGTCAAAGAACTTATTCGATGAGTTTCGCACAATGCAACTTGGCCTACAACAAAAAATGATGCAAGGTCAAGAAATCACTGAAGAAGATAACCAAAAAGCACAAGAAGTTGTAGCTCGCATTCAACAAGATGCTAAAATTACAAAGTTAATGGAAACTGAACAACGCCTAAACATCGTTATCACTGACGTTAACAAAATTATCATGAAGCCACTTGAAGATTTATATAACGCGCAACAACAAGCGTAATAGTGGAAGACGCTCCTTTTATGGGAGCGTTTTTTTGTTGCTTATGGAACTGATGCCGCTACTTAAATATTTTATATTTTCGTTTGCGCGCATTAATATTGCGGTGAGGGATCTTTCGTTATTGCTAATATTGAATGAATAAAATTATAATTTTTAAAAAGTAAGGGGATTCATATGAATATAATTAAAATTTGTCTAAGGAAATTCACCTAGGTTAATAAAAGCTGTAAGGGTTAAGATTTATATAGCAAGAATATTAAAGGCGTTTTCTTGCGGTAATCATTTATCTCTTTCGTGAGGGCGCGTAAGTTATTCGGTGAAATAATTGCGCGCCTTACATATAATGTTTGTACTAACGACACGATGGAGAAAAATAAATGAAAGAGGCTAGAATAGATGGGAACCCTTATAGATTTAAATAGTTTTAGAACGGAAATATTAGCGAAACATATACTTCATATGATGATAGAAACCGAATTTTTTTATCAAGGATCGCAATTGGTTGAAAATATTTGGGTAAATGACTCTACTATTTTTATAAATAATGTAAAGATACTTACAAAAGGTATTGAGATTTATAAGAAGAATAATGAATTTTATTTAACCCATCAATCTAGTGATACGAGAGTGATAATATATTAAGTGTAGAATTGGTTACAAATTATTTTTATTTTATGTTATAATTCTCTTCTTAATCTAATGAACGCAAATAGCTATTTTTATGGGACTCTACTTCTTTTGAGAAGTAGAGTTTATCTATTTATTTTGGTGAAATTCGGAATTACCTTTAATGTTGTAAGTTGTTTAGTTTTATCAGCATTGAGAAGCATGCAATAATGTTTTTTAGTTTGAAAAATATCCATGGGGGAATTGGAGAGGAATTTTATTTATAGAAAGGAGTTATATAATGATAGCAAGAATTTGGAAATCTAAGTTGCAGTTTTTGATTTTATTACTTTCGCTTGTAGTTAGTAGCTATTTCGCTTATTTAATAAAAGAGTACCCTGAAACAGGAATATCTGTAAAGTATACTTCTAACCAATATGTTATATATGACCTGAAGAAATATAGTTGGGCAGGAAAACGAGATTTTCAACTAGGAGATATTATAGAAAAAATTGATGGAGAACCAGCATCGAAGCACTTTACAGTTTCATCGTATCACTCAATTGAACAGGTGAAAAAAATAACATTAAATAGGAACGGGGAAATAAAAGAGTTTGAGGTAGAATATCCACCTTATAGTAAACAAGTGTTTTATCACCTTATTATTCCTGTTGGATTTTATATAATATGTTTTCTAATGGCATTATATCTTTTAATATTTGTTCCTGAAATGAATCGTAGTACAAATGATTTAGTGTATTTTTTAATTTCACTTGGAATTAGTTTTATTAGTATTATAGCTGTTCAAAGAAAAGATACTTTATCTTTCATTGTGGTCTCAATTTCGCTAGTATGTTCATTTACTTTCTTTATTCGATTTATGAAATTATATTTTTCAAATAATCAAATCAAATTTTTGTCACCGAAACAATTACAAATTTTAAATGTTATATCAGCGTTTCTTATTATATTAAGTATTTTTGTGTTTAAAAAATATAATGCATGGGCTAGTTTGGTTACAATTACTCTGAGTATGCTACTATTTTTGTTTACAGTATATCTTTTAGTAAGGTTTTATTTTAGAAGTGGGAATAGTAGTTATTTTAAATATTTAAAAATGATTATTATTAGTTTTTTAGTTTCGGCGCTTCCATTTGTATGTTTATATTTAGTTCCAAACGTATTTTATGGAGAAGAGTTTATAAGTAGTGAAACAACAGGGATATTTTTCTTATTTGTTCCGGTTTGTATTTTTTATTTAGTAATCGCAGGAAACTTATTTAATTTTAAATTTATTATTCAGCGACTACCGTATTATATTGTGTTAGCGGTAGGTGTTAATGTGTTCTGTGCAGTACTGGGTATGGTTATTTTTGAAGACAGTAATGAGCATTTGTTAAAGTGGATAAAATTTAGAATAATTTCTATTATAGTTTGTATTTGTTTTTTATACATTAAAGATTATATAGATTTTAAGTTAAGAAAAAGTTTATACCATCATCAAAAAAATTATCAATTCAGTTTGCATCGTTTTTTACACCAAGCGAAAAATGAATACAAATTGTCTAATCTTATTTATAGCTTAAGAAGAGAAATATCCGATATGTTAAAAATTGAAGAGACATGCTGTGTAGAAATAAATAAACGAAAACATTCTATTCATGTTTTGGAGAGTGAATATGTTCCACAAAGGATATTAGAAACGGTATTTGATCACCAATTGGATACATATAAAGTTGGTTCTATCATGGAACTAGATAAGCATTATGGTTTTGTTCTTTCAACTTCGGGAGAAAAAATGATTATTTTAGTATGTAATCATAATGGAAAAGATAATCTAAATGTAGATGACATGGTTTGGATCGAAACGTTATGTAACTATACAGATTTATTATTGGAATGCTCTAATCAAATTGAAGATTTACTAAAACAATTACAAGAAGTACATGATTTCGAACAACCACCGATGTGGTTGACAAGGCTTATGTTCAAACTATCTGAAAAAGAGAGAACGAATCTTGCGAGTGATATACATGATGGAGTTTTACAAGATCAAATACGTTTGTCTCGAAAATTTGAAGATTATAGCGCTCGTGTACAAGATGAGGAAATGAAAAAAATATTGAATGAAATTGAAGATGAACTATTGGATCATATTTATACAATTCGAGAAACATGTAATAATTTGAGACCACCATTTCTATATGAGTTAGGTTTAAAACAAGCGCTGCTTAATTTGTTTAAGCAGATTAATTTAAAAGCGACATTTTTCTTTTATTATGACATTCCTGAACGAATTGTTGCACCTAGTGTTGAACATGAACAAGCAATTTATCGCATTATACAAGAGCTATTAAATAACGCGATGAAACACTCAAAAGCATCAAATGTAACGATAAGGCTATTTGAAAAAGATGAAAATCTTTATTTAACTTATGTGGATAATGGAATTGGAGCCGAATTTAATGAAGTAAACCATTCATATAACACATTAGGGTTGTTAGGAGTTATAACTAGAATTCAAAGTCTTAATGGAGATATATCTATTGAATCAAAACCTAATCATGGTTTGCAAATAATTATTAAGTTCTAGGGTGAATACGAAGAATTATTTTTATATAGTCATCGGATGTTATGATGACTATATAAAAAATGTTGAAAGGGTGATAGTATGATTTCGGTGCTTGTAGTAGATGATCATGTTGCAGTAGGTTTAGGAACGAAAGCGTTAATTGAAAAATATGATGATATGAGTGTAGATGTAGTACATGATAGTACAGAGGTAGAAAAAGTACTTACAGATAAAAAATACGATGTGCATTTAATTGATTTACAAATGCCTAATATAAACGGATTAGACCTAACTAAGAAAATTTTAAATATACACCCAGAGGCAGCCATTCTTATCTTCACAGGGTTTGATATATTTTCACATTATAATTTACTTATAGAAAGTGGTGTTTTGGGGGTATTAAGTAAAACTTCATCTGAAGAACAAGTAATTAATTCGATTCGTCATGCGATTAAAAAGGAAGTTGTTTTATCCTATCAACTTGTTCAGCAGTTAAGAATACAAGAAACGGTTTCGAATATAACAAATACAGATGGAGAAGTAATGAGTAAAGTGTCTTTAAATGAAGATGAAAAAAGGATTTTATTAGAAGTTAGTAAAGGAAAGACGAATAAAGAGCTTGCTGAAATTTTAAATTTAAGTCAGCGTTCTGTTGAGTATAAGCTAACGGATATATTCCATAAATTAAAAGTTTCTTCTCGAATGGAAGCAGTGCAGAAAGCGAAAGAATTGTGGTTGATTCCGTCGCTTGATTTATAAAGTAGAAAATTGAATAGTTGAATTTAAAGAAAAAAGATATCCTTCATAATAATTTTAGAGGGATGTCTTTTTTTCGTTCGGACGCAATCCGTTTTGCGCGAGCGCGCGTTGATTCTTCGTTTTAACTTTTGGAAAAAATCGTTAATCTAATAATAGGTCAACGTAATAGGGAAGCGGTAGATTTCACTTCACGTTGATTTTTAAGAAGGTATTTTAAATGTGAGTGGGATAAGCGATTTTTTTTATGTTTCGTACATGAAGTTATCGATAATAGAATGATACGAGAAGTTAAAGATAAGGAATATCGTAATAGTTAACCAGTGGGAATTTAAATACCTTATAAGTAAGAAAGAAGGGGGGAGCAAATTGAGGAAACAAACAAAGAGGCTAGGTAAAATTTGTTTAGCGGGTGGAATCCTATTTACTCAAGTCAGTACTTTGGGCGCTTTTTCAACAACTGCTTATGCAATTACAGATAATCAAATGTCGGATTTTATTATAAAAGCTGACAAAGATACGGCGAAAGTAGCTGAAGAAATTACTCTTCAATTAAAAGATACGAATCAATATGATCAAAATTTTGAAGTAACGTTACCTAAAGGTATGAGTTTTAATGAAGAAGCGACAATGAAGCTGAATGAAAAAAATACGGCAATTGGAACGATTCGTATGACTGATCAATCAGTTATTCAAATTGAACGAAAGTCACAAAGTAACGTTTTAGGAGAAGTGTTTTTAGCTGTTAAAGCAGAGCAAGCTGGAAATTATACATTTACAGCGAAAGTGCAACGCGAAAACAATGAAGTGAAGGTAAAGACACAAGTTCTAAATGTGCAAGAGGATAAAAGCGACGCCATTCAGAAGGCTGAAGTCATAGCATCACAAGAGCTACCAAAAGAAATCTCAGCTGAAGTGCCAGTAGATGTACCAAACGCCACTCAGGAAGAAAATCCGAAACAGGCAGAGGAAGTATTAAAGGAAACGCCAGCTGAAGCAACAATAGATGAATCGGACATTGTTAAGGAAGAAGAACCGAAACAAGTAGAAGAAATATCAAAAGAAACACCTGATGTAACCAAAGTGGATGCAGAAATTGTGACACCCCAGCAGGATAATGAAAAAGTTGAGCAAGCTGCGGTAAATGGAGAAGTAGATGCTCACGATGAAAAAACATTTAAGGATGCTTTAGAGAATCCGGATATTTCCAAAATCAATATAACAGAAAGTTTTATCATTTATCAATCTGGATTTAATCTAGGTTCGCGATATAAATCTAGACCAAATTTAACAATTGAAGGAAATAATCATACTATTGACTTCCGTGGGCATACTGCACTCTTTAGAGCTACAAATAATGAAAAAATGAATCTTACCTTTAAAAATGCTAGAGTCCTGGGCGGAAACTATTATGGTTTTGTAAGGATGGACGGTGATGTAAGTGCTGGAGTTATTAAATATGAAAATATTGATTATGAAGGAGCACAAATCACAGCCTCTTATGAAGCAGATGTAGAATTTGCTGGGGAAATTAAAGCTAAAACCGTTACTGAGTATACTTCTATCGATGGAAGTGTAATAAAGACGCAAAATGGATACATTCAGCAAAATATTGAAGCGACAAATGTAAGGTTCCTTGAGGGGACCCATTATACAGGAACAACATTGAATGCTGCTGTATTTGGTCTGAAAAATGGTGGAACGGTAGATGTCGGTAAAAATGCTGTTATTGATATTACTGCAGGTGGTACCGGTGGTGAGGATCCGAGAGCTGCCATTGTAACTGAAGGTGATTTCATTGTACGCGATGGAGCAAAGGTTAATATTTATACTACTCCTGACAGTAACAAAGGTGGCATAAACGCAAGAGGGCGCAATAGTAAGATAAAAGTTTTCCGTAATGCAGAACTGAACATTCATACAAAAGGTAAATTGACTAACTATTATGGTCCATATAGTGCAATTTACCTAGGGAATGATGCAAGTCTTGAAGTTGCGGACAGTGCAAAATTGACAGTTCGTTCGGAAAATACACAAAATTCTACTGTGCCAATTGTGTATGCGGGGGATCGTAGTTCTTTCATTATCGGAAAAAAATCAACTTTTGATGTGTACTCTGATGGTACAGGGTATAAATATCTCATTCAAATTGGTTCATCAGCAAAGTTCCAATTCGCTAATGCAGAAAGGGTAAATTTGACGTTAGATAATTCAGACAAACGCAGTCGTTTAATCTATATGTCTAATGGTTTACTTGATGTTGATGTACAACGTGTAAAGGCATGGAATGAGTCTATTTTGCAAGATGATGAAAGTAATATAGCAACAAAGCCAAACTATGTGTGGAACCCAATGTATGGAATGAAAGTCCAATATTCAGGCGGAGATGTGAAGGAAGCCAAAGGGAATTCTTTAACTGATGAAGTTCAAAATGATTTCCGGACGAATTTCCGAACACAAAATTTTAAAAGAGTCCTGTTTGAATATATTCCAGATGTAGGGGTTTCAATCGATGCATTAACGGATAATAAAAACAAAGAAAATAGTAATACCATTACTGGTATTACAAATCCTGGTGCATGGGTAAGGTTATCAGGAGATCCTGCGCTTCCAAAAGGAGAAGTATCTTCTCCAGATGTCAATGATAAAGAGAATTATCATGCCCAGGCTGATGCAACGGGGAAATACACCGTGAAACTTCCTAAAGGAAAGTATTTAACGGCGGGTAATACGGTGAAGGCATACGCCTATTTAAATGGTAAATTTGCGGAAGCAGCAACTGTAGTAAAAGACGAAACAGCTCCAGATAAACCGACAATTGAAGATCAGGTTCAAGATGTATCTGTGACAATTAAGGGGAAAGCTGAAGCGAACTCGACAGTTACGGTTTATAGCACAGAAGGTGATGCTGTTATTGGTACTGTGAAGGCAGATGAGAAAGGAACATATACCTTTATAATACCAGAAGATAAGAAACCATTAACGCCAGGGACAAAATATTATGTAACGGCTACAGATGCGGCTGAAAACATAAGTGAAAAGTCAGATACCGTAACAGTTATCGATACATTACCCCCAACAGCTGATCCAGTTACACAAGTGGTAATCTTAGGAGAGTCGTTATCGAATAATCCAAAAGATTATGTAACAAATGTACAGGATAATGCTGGAGTTTCCGATGGCAATATTTCTTATAAAGTGACGAAAAAGCCAGATGTTTCAGAACTTGGATATGTTGAGGCGGAAATTACAATAACAGATGCTGCTAAAAACAGCACACGAGTTATTGTGCCTGTTTTCGTAACGGATGGCGAAGCGGTAGTTGGAAAAGAAGCTGCTTTACAAGCAAAAGATTTCGAAGTAATCGCAGAGGAAGTACCTACTGATGATGCAGCGCTACGAAACTTAGTTTTGAAAGAGGCAAAAGTGAAGGCTTGGGGAATACCAGGCGGAGCAGATATAACAAGCCAAGTGCAGATTCTAGATAAGGGTGGTCTTACAAATCAAATTGGAGATTATTCCGTTACATTGAAGGTTAAAGATGTAGAGAAGACCATTAAAGTCAGTGTAAGTGGCGGTAATCTTGAATTGGTAAGTGTGCCGCAAAATATCTCATTTGGAGAGGTAACAATCCAATCGAAAGAAAAAGTCTTTAACCGTAGTGATATGAAAGGGAAAATTACTGTTTCGGATAAACGAAAAGATAAGAATGAATGGCAAGTTTATGTGAAACAAGTAACACCATTAACTTCTACGGAAAATGATGTATTACAAGATGCGATTGTCTATAGTAAAAATGGAATTGACACGGTGTTAAATGAACAAAACTATTTAGCGCATGGTCAAACATCTAACAATAATGACAATGTATCTCTTGAGTGGAAAGAATCTGAAGGAATTCGATTAAAAGTAGCTCCAGGTCCAAACGTGAAAGTGAAGACGAAATATCATGGTGAATTAGAGTGGACCTTAACAGACGCTCCGATTTAAAATCGTATATCTAACAAATGATATGTAAGATATATATTTTAAAAGGAGGAGAATGTAATGGCCAAAAAATGTATGTTCACAATGATGTTGATAGGTATGCTTGTTTCAATGTTCTCCTGCTACGAAAAAGTAGCCGCGGATAGCATGAATTCAAAAGCAGGAATTACTTTTTCAAACAGTTATACTCCTGTTACGATTACCGATTCAATCATACCAGATGGAACGACTGTAGTTGTTGATATATCTGATGACCGGATGAAAAAGAAGAAATTGCCCAAAACAGGCGGGTATTCTTCTAATCTGTTTCAATATTTAGGTGTAAGTAGTATAGTAGTAGCTTTTGCTCTACTGCTCACGTTATCTAGAAGTGAAAATAGGAAAAATAGAAACGAAAGTTTTTATTTCAATAGATAAAATTATAAAAGTGGAGGCAAGTTATGAAATTAACAAAATTAGCATTAGCAGGAGCAGTATCATTTTCAACAGTATTAGCAGCAGGAGCACCAGCATTCGCAGAAGAGGCTGCAACAATGAATTCAATTACTGATGTTTCATTTACAGAAAGCAAAGAGATTACAAAACCAATTAACCCACTTGATCCAACAATCGAAGTAGAAACGAAAGATCCAAACGATCCAAACGATCCACATGAGCCAGGAACAAAAGGTCCGTTAAGTATTGATTATGTATCAAACTTCCACTTCGGTGAGCAAGTAATGTCTGGTAATGATCAAGTATATAAAGCGAAATTAGATACAGTAAAGGCTGTAGGTGCATCTGAATCAACTGAGGTACCAAATTATGTGCAAGTTACAGACAACCGTGGAACAAACAAAGGGTGGAAATTGACAGTAAAACAAAATGGTCAATTTAAAGCTGGTGAATCTGAATTAACAGGTGCTGAGCTGAATTTAAGTAATCCAGTTGCAAACTCTACAATTAGTCAGGAACATGCTCCAGAAGTAAAAACTGTAGCATTAAACCCAAATGGAGATACACAAGAAGTAGCTATTGCCAATACTGGTAAAGGTATGGGTACATGGGTAACTACTTACGGTAAAGATGCTAAGGAAGGTGCAGAAAGCATTACTTTAGCAGTACCAGGTTCAACTTCAAAAGTAAAAGATGCAAAATACCAAACATCATTAACTTGGACTTTAGAAGATACACCACAATAAATAATAAATAACCCTAGATAAAAGGAGATAAACACATGAAATTAACAAAAGTAGCATTAGCAGGAGCAGTATCACTTTCAGTATTAGCTGGAGGAACATCAGCGTTAGCAGCAGATGGTGGAACAATGAATTCAAAAGCATTTATTCAATTTGAGAAAAACACTGACATAGTAAAACCAGTTAGTCCATTAGACCCAAATATTGAAGTAGAAACGAAAGATCCAAACGATCCGAAAGATCCACATGAGCCAGGAACAGCTGGTCCATTAAGTATTGATTATGCATCAAACTTCCAATTTGAAACACATAAAGCGTCTGGTAACAACGAAGTTTACTACGCTAGCTTGGATTCAGTAACAGAAAAAGGTGCATCAGATAAAACAGAAGTACCAAACTACGTACAAGTAACAGATAACCGTGGTACAAATGCAGGGTGGAAATTATCAGTAACACAAAATGATCAGTTTAAAACAACTGATAATAAAGAATTAACAGGTGCTGCATTAACATTAAAAAATGGAACTCCGAATTCAGCTGCAGGTAGTGATGCTCCAACAGCTGCACAAGATATAGCATTAGTTCCAGGACAAGCATCTGATGTTTTAACGGCTCAAGAAGACCAAGGTATGGGTACATGGGTAAATACATTTGGTAAATCAGTAGAAGATGCGAAGAAGAGTGTAGAGCTAAGTGTACCGGGTAAGACTAAGAAAGAACAAGCACAGTACACAACTTCTCTAACTTGGGAATTAAAAGACGCTCCAATGTAATTTTGGTTCACTTGGAAAATTTTAAGAAAGAGATAAAGGTAGATTTACTACCTTTATCTCTTTCGTTTGTCTATTAAAATGATGAATATGAAGGGAATTTAGTATGAAACTTATAAAAAAAATAGTAAGTAGCTTAGTAGCTATTGTTTTTCTTTTAAATATTTTTAGCCTTACAGCAAACGCGGCAGAGATGAAATTTGCTGTAAATGCAGTAATTCCAGAAAATCAAGTTGATAAAAATCAAACCTATTTTGATTTAAAAATGGAACCAGGACAAAAACAAACACTTCAAGTGCAAATGAAGAATGATACGGATAAAGAGGTTGTCGTAGAAACACATGCAAATACAGCTATTACAAATAGTAATGGAATTACTGATTATAGCGTGATGGATCCTCAACTTGATTCTACTCTTAAAATCCCATTTTCTAAAATTGCTAAAGTGCAAAAAGAAACAAAAATTCCTGCCAAAAGTACAATTACATTAGATATAAATATTGAAATGCCAAATGAAAGTTTCGATGGAGTCATTTTAGGTGGACTTTATTTTAAAGAGAAAGAAAATGATAAAGAAAAGAGAAGCGCAAAAGAAGTGCAGATTGAAAATAAATATGCATATGCAATTGGTGTGGTATTAAGAGAAACGGACGCCCAAGTAAAACCAGATATGAAACTAAATGAAGTAAAACCAGGGCAAGTGAATGCGCGTAATGTAGTGACAGCAAATTTACAAAATATAAAACCAGCGATGTTAAAGAACTTAAGCGTAGATGCGAAAGTGTATACAGAAAAAGGTAAAGATGTTCTCCATGAAACAAAGAAAGAAAATTTACGTATGGCACCGAACTCTAATTTTGATTACGCAATTAGCTGGGATAATAAAGCGTTAGAGCCAGGAACATATCGCCTAGAGATGAAAGCAACTGATGGAGATCAAAAATGGGAATGGACGAAAAAGTTTACGATTGAAGGAAAAGAAGCACAGAAGTTAAATGATACAGCGGTAGAAGCGAAAAAGGATTATACCTTGTACTATATTATAGGTGGAGTTCTACTACTTATCGCATTGTTAGTTTTAGTATTTTTATTAGGAAGACGTTCAAAGAAAAAAGAGAATGAGAATGAATAAGGTTGGAGAATAAACAAAAACACTGTTACTTAAAGACAGTGTTTTTGTTTATGTACTGTTAGACATTTTGCGCAGTAAATTTGCGTTTAAACGATAAGGTTTTTCGGTGAAAATAGTAAAATTATTATTTATACTATACTTACAGGGAAATAAATAATTTAACTTTTGTTTGTAGTTAAGTATTTATTTAGGCTGTCTCACGCTATTTGATGTATTAGTTCTCAATTATTACTTTACAGCACATAGTTTTAGTTAGCGCTTTTCTGTGTACCTATTTTATTAATATTAAATAGCGTGAAGCTTTACCCTTACCCCATTATTATTTAATTGTTAAAAGCCTCCTTACATGTAAGGAGGCTTTTAACAATTTATTTAAAGTTTTGCAACTTCTATTGTTGTAAGCGAAGTGGTTGTGAATGACCGAAAGAAAAAGTGCGTTCGCGCGAGAGAATCGTTCGGTGAAATAAATAGGATAATGTATTATAGTTTAACTAAAGGCAAAACAAAACTCGCGAGGGCTGGTAACTTAATATAGTGCCTTTTATTAAGTTATTAAGTCATTTTAGATATATATCAAGGTAGTGCTAATAGGTAGAATGTTTCGAAAGACAGTCAACTATTTTTAGTTACAATGAGCAAGATAGTTATTTTTTTCGTTTTAATTATCGTTAGAAAAGTTACGGGTAATTCTTAGTGATGAGTTACTCCAATAATAAAAATCCTATATCTTGTCAATATAGAGATTTTTATTGTCCTTTGTTATTTGTTGTTAATTCTGGGGGACCCTCTTTATGAAGGTCCTTTTTTTTATGTCTTAATAATTGTATTTTTAATTATTTCTTGAAATACTCAGTCTCAATATTCTTCTCCTTCAAAAACTTTTCAATTTCTTTTTGCTTCCTACCATTCACTTTCTCAAAGCGTTTTGTAAAAGAAAAATCAGTCTTGAATAAGTTACCGTCTTGAGCGAGTTTGTCTAATTCTTGCTCGAGTTCTACTGAAAGTGCCGTAGACGATGAAATGTAATCATGAATTTCCTTCGAAGGCTGTTTGTAATCATCAGGGATCGTATTGTTACTAATAAAATCATGGAAATTCGCATCGTTTTGTTGCGCTAAATCTACTAGTTGTTTTAATTTCTCCCGATCGGATTCCGTGACTTCTTCGTCAGACATAGTTGACGAAAGTGGAACAATGTTTTTGTCTAACTCTCCGCTATAATCTAAATACGTTTTTATATTTTGTTTCATTTCGTTTTCATTAATCGTTTCATTTTTCTTTGAGGAAGTGAATATAGTTTCTGGAATTTTTATCGTTACATCTTTAATAGATTGCACATCGTTTTCTTCCTTAGGTTGTGCACTGTTTGAACAAGCTGATAGAAATAAAAGAGTAAGTAGCATGAGTGGATATAAAATATACTTTTTCATATGAATCTCCTTTTACATTTATTAGTGTCTTTGTAAAATAGCTATATTCCATTTCAAATACTTTACTAAAAGTGCGTATAGATGTTTGACCATTTGATAAGATATGACGGATATGAGTAAACCGCTGCAAAAAGCGATGAACACATTATAAACATCGGAATAACTAATTTGATGAAACCCTTTGAAAAATCCTAATCCTATTAATAAAATAGGTGAAATAATTAATAAGGGAGTAGCAATGATAAGTGCTAGAAGGATCGGTAATAAAAAGAGTAATACGAAAAAGGCGATAATGATAAAGGTAAAGTTTAAAACATTTAAGCTCATAACAGAAAATAGTGCGGTTATTATATTTTTAAAGCTTCGTTTATTGTCAGCATTGCTTATTGCATAGGAAACAGTAAGTTCTTTCGCGATCGTTTTAGGGTTTCCTAGTTTTCTAGCAATTTCTTTTTCACATTTCCCATCTTGTTTACCACTGATAAAATGAGTTTCATACTCCGAAATAATATCTTTCTTTTCTACATTAGGCATATTCCGCAGGGAAGAACTAAGTTGTTCCAAAAATTCACTTTTGTTCATAACAATCACTTTCCTTTATAAAATGATGAATTACAAAACACATTCCAATTGCTGGGTATTCCAATATTTACAAATATATCATTTAGTAGTGTTCTTTGCAAGGTACTGTGAAGTTTTTAATACTGTGATGAGATGAAAGTTTTTCGTGCTTTTTTAGATGAAATATAAAAATATTATTTTAGGATAAATAAAGGGTTGTAAGCGGATTCTTTAATGGTTGTCAAAAAACTGTCAAATTCATATCGTTGGAAAAATAATGCATTTGTAATATAATGATAAGTAATACTTCACCACATTAATTAACTAGGTGAAATTAAAAATCTTTATTACACACATTATGAAATAAAGGGATGATTAGTTTGAGTACGGGTGTAAAAGCAAACGACGTGAAGACAAAAACAAAAGGAGCAGATCTTGTTGTTGATTGTTTAATTAAACAAGGTGTTACACATGTTTTCGGTATTCCAGGAGCGAAGATTGACTCTGTATTTGATGTACTGCAAGAAAGAGGACCAGAGTTAATTGTTTGTCGTCATGAACAAAACGCAGCATTCATGGCAGCTGCTATTGGTAGATTAACAGGGAAACCGGGCGTATGTCTTGTAACTTCAGGACCAGGGACATCGAATTTAGCGACAGGTCTTGTTACTGCGAATGCGGAGAGTGATCCCGTTGTTGCTTTAGCTGGTGCAGTTCCACGTACGGATCGATTAAAACGTACGCATCAATCTATGGATAATGCTGCACTATTCGAACCAATCACAAAATATAGCGTAGAAGTAGAGCATCCTGATAATGTGCCAGAAGCACTATCAAATGCATTCCGAAGTGCGACTTCCACAAATCCAGGAGCTACTTTAGTAAGTCTTCCGCAAGACGTTATGACTGCGGAAACGACTGTAGGATCTATCGGTGCACTTTCTAAGCCACAGCTTGGAATCGCTCCCACACATGATATTACATACGTAGTAGAAAAAATAAAAGCAGCAAAATTACCGGTTATTTTACTTGGTATGAGAGCGAGCACAAATGAAGTGACGAAAGCCGTTCGTGAATTAATTGCGGATACAGAACTTCCTGTCGTTGAAACATATCAAGCAGCTGGTGCAATTTCACGTGAGTTAGAAGATCATTTCTTCGGCCGCGTTGGATTATTCCGTAACCAGCCAGGTGATATTTTACTAGAAGAGGCAGATCTTGTTATTTCGATCGGGTATGACCCAATTGAGTATGATCCGAAATTCTGGAATAAACTTGGGGACAGAACGATTATTCATCTTGATGATCATCAAGCAGATATCGACCATGATTACCAACCAGAGCGTGAATTAATTGGTGATATTGCCCTAACAGTAAATAGCATCGCGGAGAAATTACCGAAACTAGTATTATCGACGAAATCAGAAGCAGTATTAGAACGATTACGCGCGAAATTATCAGAACAAGCAGAGGTTCCAAACCGTGCTTCAGAAGGTGTTACACATCCGCTTCAAGTTATTCGTACACTTCGTTCTTTAATTGATGACGATACAACTGTTACGTGCGACATCGGTTCCCATTACATTTGGATGGCAAGATGTTTCCGTTCTTATGAACCACGTAGATTATTATTTAGTAACGGTATGCAAACGTTAGGTGTTGCTCTTCCTTGGGCAATCGCTGCTACTTTAGTAGAACCAGGTAAAAAAGTAGTTTCCGTATCAGGTGACGGTGGTTTCTTATTCTCAGCGATGGAGTTAGAAACAGCAGTACGCTTAAATGCTCCAATCGTACATCTTGTATGGAGAGACGGTACGTATGATATGGTTGCGTTCCAACAAATGATGAAATACGGCAGAACATCCGCTACAGAGTTCGGTGATGTTGATATTGTAAAATATGCGGAAAGCTTCGGTGCGAAAGGTCTTCGCGTTCATACTCCAGATGAATTAGAAGGTGTATTAAAAGAAGCACTAGCAGCAGACGGACCAGTCATTATTGATATTCCAATCGATTACCGTGACAACATTAAATTAAGCGAAAAATTATTACCAAACCAATTAAACTAATGGAGGCGTGGTTGAGATGACTGTTGCACAATTCATTGATATTGATGCAAAAAGAACGAAAACGAGTAATGAAGTATATCAAACATCTACAATGCTTGCACTATTAGATGGTATATATGATGGTGTAATTAGCTTTGAGGAATTGAAAGAACGTGGTGATTTCGGCATCGGCACATTCGATCAATTAGATGGTGAAATGATCGCATTTGATAACGAATTTTATCATTTACGTTCAGACGGTTCAGCAGAACAAGTAGAACCGGAAGAAACAACACCGTTTGCGACTGTAACGTTTTTTGAAAAAGAAATGAGTTATACGGTAGAGCGTCCAATGAATCGTGAAGAAGTTGAGGCATTATTACATGAATTAATGCCAAGTAAAAACTTATTTTATGCGATTCGAATGGACGGTACGTTCCGTGAAGTAAGAACGAGAACTGTTCCAAGACAAGAAAAACCGTATACACCGCTCGTTGAGGTGACGAAATCACAACCGATCTTTTCATTTAAACATACAGAAGGTACGCTTGCTGGATTTTGGACACCAGATTACGCGCAAGGTATTGGTGTAGCTGGTTTCCACTTGCATTATATTGATGATGAAAGAAGCGGGGGCGGACATGTTTTCGACTATGTTGTTGAAAACTGTACGATCCAAATTTGTCAAAAAGCTCATATGCATTTAGCACTTCCAGAAACAGCTGACTTTATGACGGCTGAATTATCAAGAGAAAACTTAGAGGATAATATTGCGACTGCGGAAGGTGCAGAGTAAAAGGGAGAGACTGTTCCATTGTGGAACAGTCTTCTTTTATTTGTAGTGTCATTATTTGTCGGTAAGTCGATATTCCTTGTCGAATCGTTGATATATTCGAAAAATCGTTGATATGTTTATTTCTTTGAAACAAACGGATGTCCCTCATAATAAAAACGCCACGGATAATGTACAGCTTCTTCTGCATAGTCGATGTTAATGCGAGGTCCTGCTGTTATTTTATATTGTGATGAAATGTGTTCTTCTTCTGGGACGAGTTCAATATGTAATTTGTCACTTTGTAATGATACGCCTCGTTCTTCTAAAGTAATTCCGAGTGCACGGCATAGTTTGCCAGGCCCGTTCGTTAAATTTTTGTACTGCGCTTTTGTAATGTCGGTTTTGTTGTAGCGCGCTAATTTTATTTCTTCTATTCCGTCTACTGGTTCCAGGGCTCGAATGAGAACGCCTTGTGGGGTACCAACTGGTGCTGTAATGACGTTAAAACAATGATACATACCATAAATTAAATATACGTAAGCATGACCCGGTGCGCCAAACATAACTTCTGTACGGTCCGTTCGTCTGCCGCCGTAACTATGTGCGGCCTTATCATCGGGACCTTTATATCCTTCTACTTCTACAATGATTCCGCTTCGTTTTATTCCATCTACAATATGTACAAGTTTTTGTCCGAGTAATTTCTTTGCGACTTCTAACGTATCGCCTTCATAAAAGGAAGGAGGTGCTTGCATTGTACTATCTCCTTTGCTGAGTGTATATGTATATAGTAAACCAAATTTTCAGTAGTAATTCTAACTCGTTCTATTTGCTACATTTATTTCATAAATTATGGATAGAGTACAACAGCGAAGAGGGGGAGTGCGACATGATTTATCGCTTACTAGCTCTTAATATAGATGGGACACTACTATACAACAACGGAAAAATTGCAAAAGGATTACGAGAAACAATTGAATTTGTGAAAAGAAAAGATGTATACGTTACATTGTTTACGAGCCGTAATTTTCAGTCCGCTCATAAAGTTGCAAAGGCACTAAAATTAGATTCTATATTAGTGACACACGGCGGTGCTTTCGTTTCAGCAACGATAGATAAGCCGTATGTTCAAAGGAGATTATCGGAAGAGAAGACGTTTAACATTGTGCAAGTGTTAGAGCACTTTGATTGTAACGTACGCATTTCTCATGAACGGTTTTCAATCGGAAATCGTGAGAGAAATACACCAAACTTAATTGCGCGTACTGTATTATCAAGCGCAGATCCGTTATTTTATCCAGTTCAATTTGTAGACTCGTTAGGTGATGCGCTTCGTGATCATCCAGTAGCGGCACCAAAAATTGATGTTATTTTCCAAAGTAAAGGTGAAAAAGAACGAGGGTTAAATACATTACGAAAAGCATTTCAAGATATAGAGTATGTTGATTGTGATTCAAAACGAATAGAAATCTTGCCGCAAAATGTATCAAAATTACGTGGATTACAATTGCTTGGAGAGCATTTAAATATTTCGCTAAACGAAATGGTTGCGATTGGAGATAGTTTAGAAGATCTAGAAGTAATTGAAAATGTAGGACTCGGGGTAGCGATGGGGAACTCGCCTGTAGAATTAAAGCAAGCAGCCGACTGGATTACACGTTCAAATAGTGAGAACGGTGTAGAGTATATGATTAAAGAACATTTCCGTAAGCAATTCCCGCTTCCATTTTTGAAGAATCATAAAAATACACCGAAACGATGAAAGAAAAACGTAGCGAAAACGCTACGTTTTTTTATGTTTAAGCTTCAATAACCTTAAGCATTCGATTTAAAAATGCGGCTGATTCAGCACGTGTTGCTGTGCCTTTTGGTACGAATTCATTCCGTTCGTTCCCTTTTACGATTCCGTATGCGTAAACATTTTGTAATGCCTTCTTATCGTATGCTAAATCTTGGTCAATGAATGGCAATTTCATTTCTTTTCTATAAATTGAGTTATATGCTAATGCACGGTCAATCATAATAACAGCTTCATCACGCTTTATTGTAGCGGTTGGATCAAATTTATTATTCCCGCGGCCACTAATGATACCTGCGCTAGCGGCACGATTAATTCCGTCTACTAAAGATGGATGTGCTTCGTGTAAGTCTGTAAATTTAGCGTTTCCAGCAGGTAAATTTAAAGCTCTTGACATTAAATTTGCAAATTCAGCTCGTGTTACGAGGCGGTTTGGCCAGTAAGAACCATTTCCATCACCGAACATGATTTTCCTAGCTGCTAACTGACGAATATCTTGTTCATACCATCCACCTGTAATGTCGTCTTTTTCATGAGGGACTTCTGTCGGCGGAATAACATCTTTACGATGTTCATTATAGTAAGTGTTCGTGCCTTTTAAGAAAGCATCCCATTGCCCGCGTTGAATCATAAATGCAGGGCAGTTTTTTCCGCTCCAAAATTGATGCTTTTGAACGTGATCTAGAGATATGTTTAATTCGTTCATTAAATAAGCAGCTAATTTGCGGGCATTTTCTACCGCTTTCGTATAATCTCCATCACTATTCACAGCAATTTCAATTCCGATAGATTCATAGTTTCCTGTCTTATTTCCAGCATGCCAACCAACTTCATTTAATGGAAGATGTTGATAAATTTCTTTATCATCGACAGTAAAATGCCAAGATGCTGAACGATCAGTCTGCCCACGTGCTTGGCTATCTAGGTACTTCGCATGATTTAACGCGTTAGCACCCTTACTTGTATTAGCAGTTTCATGAATTGTAATGTATTTCGGTTCCATTGCGTAGCCAGGACGAATGTTTTCATTTCCTTTTGGAACAATCATTTCTTTAAATGTAACACCATAAACGTTATTTGTAGGCAAATTAGATGGTGTTTTGAAGAAAGTTGCGCTTCTCTTTTCGATAGACCCTGTTTTTTCAAATAATGATGCTTTCGTACCTTCAAATGTAGCTGAAGGTGCATAAATCCATTTTTCAGTTCCATTCATTTGAATTTTAAACCAATTCCCAGCTTGTTCAGTAGGAGCTACTGTTTGTGGGTGTAATGTCGTTTCTTCTTTAAACGATTGGAAAGGGAATGAATACTCTGATGTTTCTTCTGTTACAATTAATTTTTGATCCGAGAGTTTATGAATCTCTTGTACTTCTAAATTATTATTTTCCGTATTAACCCAACCAGAACCAAGTGTAGTTTGCACGTAATATGCATTCCCTTTTTTCTTCGTTGCTTTTACTACTGGTTCAGCAATTTCAATATTTGTTTTGGTTTTTAAGTCGTTTGAATCGTATAGTGGAAGTTTTGTTGATAAGTGGAGAAGGTATTCACCCGAGATTTCAAGGTCACTTTCTTCGTCATGTCTATGCTGTTTTGCATGTTCTTCAATGCTTTTTAAAGCTTGTTCATCAATAGACAATTCCGCAGTTCTCTCTATATTTTCTGCGAATGAATGGGTAGGTGCTATAAATGTTTGTAATGCTAAAGATAGTGCTAAAATGTTGCAAAACCTTTTTTTCATAGTTGTTTTTTAACACGTTATAGTATCTATGTCGTGTTAACAGTCCTCCTTTAAATGTATTTAAATTAGTAGCAAGTACTAATTACGTTCTAGATTGTAACAAGAGTATATTCTAATGTCTATATAAATAGGGAAAGTTCGTGAAAAACCAATATTCAGTTTGTTTTAAATAGGATATAGAAATAAGGTAAAACCTTCTGTATTGACCTACAAACGCCCTTCAAGTAAACTAAAGAGAGTTTGCAAATGAAAAGGTGATAATGTTGTTAATTTCAATTAAAACGTTACAAGATGATCGTTTTTTACGTCCGCTGCAAAATATTGGCGGCTTATTTTTTGAAGAGAGTACGATTGGATTTGAACAAGAGGAAGCAAATCTTATCGTTGATATACACATTGAAGAGAATGTGAAAGCATCAGCTCGTTTAACAGATGTTGCTACTGGAAATGTGTATGAAGAAACATTCGCAAAAGATTTATCTGCTTTCACAGATGAAAAAGAGCGTATGAAGCAAGTGAAGCACGTTGTTTCTTATGTATATCTTTCTGTTCTTCAGCAGTTAACTGGTCTTGAACAAAGCTGGGGCATTTTAACGGGGGTTCGTCCGACAAAACTTCTTCATAAAATGCTTCAAAATGGTATGTCAAAAGAAGAAGCACACCAAGAACTTCGTGAAAGCTATTTAATTCATGAAGAGAAAATTGAACTTCTTCAGCGTATTGTGGATTGCCAATTAGCGGTAGTTCCGGATTTATACCGTTTGAAAGAAGAAGTAAGTATTTATATCGGTATCCCATTCTGCCCAACAAAATGTGCATATTGTACATTCCCGGCTTATGCAATTAACGGACGCCAAGGCTCTGTTGATTCGTTCTTAGGTGGTTTACATTATGAAGTTCGTGAAATTGGTAAGTTTTTAAAAGAAAAAGGTGTAACAGTTACGACGATTTATTACGGCGGTGGTACACCGACAAGTATTACAGCAGAAGAGATGGATATGCTGTATGAAGAAATGTATGAAGCGTTCCCAGATGTGAAAAATGTGCGTGAAGTAACAGTTGAGGCAGGTCGCCCAGATACAATTACACCAGCTAAGCTAGAAGTGTTAAATAAATGGAATATTGACCGTATTAGTATTAATCCGCAGTCATACCATCAAGAGACATTAAAAGCAATTGGGCGTCACCATACTGTAGAAGAAACAATTGAGAAGTATCACTTAGCTCGTGAAATGGGAATGAACAATATTAATATGGACTTAATTATTGGTCTTCCTGGTGAAGGGCTAGATATCTTCAAGCATACGTTAGATGAAACAGAAAAGTTAATGCCAGAATCGTTAACAGTTCATACGTTATCATTTAAACGTGCTTCTGAAATGACGCAAAACAAACGTAAATATAAAGTTGCAGGTCGCGAAGAAATTACAGCGATGATGCACGAAGCAGAAGAGTGGACGCAAAAGCATAATTACGTACCATATTACCTATATCGTCAAAAGAATATTTTAGGTAACTTAGAGAACGTTGGTTATGCAATGCCGACGCAAGAAAGCATTTATAACATTGTTATTATGGAAGAAGTTCAATCAATTATCGGACTTGGCTGTGGTGCATCAAGTAAATTTGTTCATCCGAAGACAGGTGCAATTACGCACTTCGCAAATCCGAAAGATCCAAAATCATATAACGATGGCTTCGTAAAATATACAGAAGATAAACTGAAAATTTTAGAAGAGCTATTTGTATAAGAAGAAAGAGGTTGTTCCGATGTGGAATAGCCTCTTTTTTATTTCCCTACTTGTAGGTTGATTAAAGTTTTTCTTTATATTGTCAGTTTTTGTCGGTAAGTCGATATATTCGAAAAATCGCTGATATAAATTGAGTTGTGGTCAATATATTTTGAAAATTGCCGATATAATTTCATTTATCGAAAAGCGGAACCGTTTGTAAAACTATGTCGATAATAATCAGAAAAATTAGTCAAATCATTAGAGGACAATGTCTACTTATGGACGAAATGATAGATTTATGAAAGAGAAAAGGGGGAAATTGTTGGCATGTACATGACGATAGGGAGAATATTTGATTTAGCTGTTGGTAAGTATCCGAATAAAGAGGCGTTAGTAGAGCCGGAAAAAAATATTCGCTGGACATATAAACAGTGGGATGAGCAAATAAATAAAACGGCGCAAGCTTTGTTGAAAGAAGGGGTAAGAAAGGGAGATACTGTATCTGTTTACTTATATAATTGCCGTGAATTTGTAAACGTTTACTTAGCTTGTGCGAAAATTGGGGCAATCTTTAACCCGATTAACTTCCGTTTAAAAGCAAAAGAATTATCGTATATCCTCCAAGATGCAGCCTCGAAAGTAGTAGTTTTTGAAAAAGCAGTTGAATCAACTGTTGCTATTATTGAACGAGATTTTCCAAATTCGTCTTTTTGGTATGTAGAAGACGATACACCTTCCTATGCGAGTTCTTACCATGAAAAAGTAAATGAAGCACCAGCTGAAAAAGTAGATATTGAAGTCGGTGAAATGGATTATTGTTCTATGTTATATACGAGTGGTACGACAGGTCATCCGAAAGGCGTACTACATCGCCATCGTGAAATGGCTGAGCATAGTATGATTTGTACGTATTTCCTAAAATATAATAGAGATAGTGCCGGACTTGTTGTAGCACCTTTATATCATTGTGGTGAGTTAAATGCTGGAATTATCCCGCGCATTCAAGTTGGCGGAAAGAATGTTATTTTACATCATTTTGATACGGATAGAGTATTACATACGATTCAAGAAGAGAAGATTACGACGTTTTTTGCAGCACCGACGATGTGGAATATGTTACTGCAAAAAGATTTAACACAGTACGATTTAACATCGATGAAGATTGGTATATATGGAGGAGCGGCAATGGCTCCAGCGCTAGTGAAGGAATGTAAAGAACGTCTTTATATTGATCTTGTACAAATTTACGGAATGACAGAAATGGGGCCAGTTGTAGCGTTTCTTGTAGAAGAAGATCAAATTACGAAAGCAGGTTCAGCAGGAACACCATGCTTTAGCCATGAAATCCGCATTGTAAAACCAAACGATGATGCACCGGCAGAACCGGATGATATATTACCTCCTTATGAAGTAGGAGAGATTATTTTGCGCGGCCCAACTATGATGGCTGGTTATCATAACCGAGAAGAAGCGAATGCAAAATCGATGTATAAAGGATGGTATCACTCTGGTGATTTAGGTTATTTCGATAAAGATGGCTATTTATTCGTCGCAGATCGTGTGGATGATATGGTAATTAGCGGAGGCGTTAATATTTATCCACGTGAAATTGAAGATTTCCTTCATAGTCATCCTGGTGTATTAGATGTTGCGGTGCTTGGTGAGCCAGATGAATTATGGGGAGAACGTGTTGTGGCTGTCGTTGTAAAGAAAGATGAAGCGATTACAGAAGAAGATTTGGAAATATATTGTAAAGAAAGTGATGAGTTAGCAGATTATAAACGTCCACGTCATTATTTATTTGTAGATGAACTGCCTCGTAATGCGAGTGGAAAATTACAAAAATTTGTCCTGAGAGAGTCGTTGAAAGGCGCGAAACAATAGGGCGTAGATCAGTCGTCTATACAAATAAAGCTATCTTTTTTAATAAGAAAAGATAGCTTTATTTTTTTGAAAGTGATTGAAAAATGGTATAGATCTTCTAGTTAAATCCTTTATTGTTATTATTTGAAAATACTTTTTATAGCGTTGTACTTTGATTGCAAATGCATACAACCAGCTTTAAATAAGGGTTTAGTAATTTACTCGGGTGAATTTTATAGATGTTGAAATAATAATTTCAGTGTGAGTGGAATAAAGGTATTGGAGGAATATATTTAAAGGATAAAGATAGTCAGTCATCATATGACCGTACGAATAAAGTGGTCATTTAGTTCGAAAAGGTTACCACTACAATAGTAACAAATTAAACGATGGATGAACAGTCTTGTAATGCACTTTTATAAGGACTAATATTTATTGTTGGCTGCCCAAAAGACAAGTAAAGATAGTTTGATGCTGCAAATAATCTTTATTTTAAAGTGTAGTTTAGGGTAGAAAAATGAAGTAACCAAAGATGGAGGATTTATGAGTACATATTTCAAAAGAATATCTGTAATTTGTTTTATTTTTACTGTTCTGATTGGACAAATTTTTATGCCTATCATAGGGCATGCTCAAGAATTAAATACGACAGGATTTGTTGATAGTTTTGCATTTGAAAAGACGAAATTAAATTATGGAGAAAAGACTACGATACATGTAAACTTTAGTGAAAAACCTGGAAAGAAGATGAAGTCTGGGGATACATTAACGTTAGCACTGCCTCCAGAATTAAAGGGCTATAGTGGAACTATCGCATTAAAAGATGAATCAGGGCGCGTTTTTGGTACGTGCCAGATTAATACAAATAATGTAGTTTGTACATTTAATGATACAGTAGAACAGCTCCAAAATATTAGAGGGAATTTTAATTTTGCTGTTCAAGGTACGAATGTAGAAGCAGGAAAAACGAAAGATGTACAAACGAATTTAGGAACAAGTTTAGAAAAGCAATCGGTAAGTATTACGCATCCAAAAGGGGGAGGTACAGAACCGGGGATCTTTTTCTATAAGTCTGGTGATATTCAGCCGGACAAAAGTAATGAAGTACGTTGGTTTTTAAATATAAATTTAAAGAAACAACATTTACATGACAACATCACTTTGAAAGATACTTTGCAAGAAGGACAAATGCTTAATAAAGATAGTTTTAAGATAACTATTAATAATAGAGAATATTTGTCTCTTGAGCAATTTCAGCAGCGAGGTTATGGATATATTAAGTTTACTAGTGATAACTCATTTGAAGTTGTAGTTTATAGACATATGGGGAGCGCTAATTCCTTTACGGTTTTCTACACATCAACTATTACTGATAGCGGGAAAAAATTAAAACATTTACAGAATGACTATAAACTTGATTATCAAATTTTATATGAAAAGCCTATTTCTGAATCTAATAGTGTAAAGGTTGAAAATATATCGTTTGGTGGCGGAGCTGAAGGCGATTTACCTGCGAAAGGAACGCTGCAAATTGTGAAACATATTGAAGGAAACGAAGGGAAAGTTATTCCTGGTGTTTCTTTTAAATTGTACACAGAGTCAGGTCAGCAAATTGGTGATTCTTATACAACAAATAAAGACGGAGTAGTTGAAGTGCCAAACCTTACTCCAGGTAATTACTACGTGCAAGAAATTTCTGCTCCGAATTACGTAGAGTTTGATTCAAAAGCAAAGATTCCTTTTATAATTAAGACGGATGCTACAAACGGAATAAAACTTATGGTTCCAAATAAGTTAAAAACTACATCAGTTTCGGGAACGAAAACGTGGGAAGGCGATAAAGTAAATGATCGCCCAAAAACGATTAAAGTAGATTTACTACAAAACGGTAAAGTCATTGCAACGAAAGAAGTTACGTCAGCGAATGGCTGGAAATATGAGTTTGAAAAGTTACCAGCAGTTGATAATGAAGGAAAAGCTCATACGTATGAAGTAAAAGAACAATTAGTATCAGGATATCAATCGAAAGTTAACGGATATGATATTACAAATATAAAGATCCACGAAGTAACAGAAGTAGAAGAACAAGGTAAAGAAGAATCAATAGAAGAACTGGAAGCTCCAACTAACCCAGAAACACCGAAAGTAACAGAAGAGCCGAAAGAGCTAGAGAAGCCAGAAGTTACGGAGAAGCCGGAAATTCATGTAAAACCAGAAGAAGAACAAGTTGAAGAAGAAACAACAGAAGAAATAAAAGAAGAAAAACCGGAAACGCCAAAAGTAACAGAAGAGCCGAAAGAGCTAGAGAAGCCAGAAGTTACGGAGAAGCCGGAAATTCATGTAAAACCAGAAGAAGAACAGATTGAAGAAGAGACAACAGAAGAAATAAAAGAAGAAAAACCGGAAGAGCCAAAGGTGACAGAAGAGTCGAAAGAACTAGAGAAGCCAGAAGTTACGGAGAAGCCGGAAATTCATGTAAAACCAGAAGAAGAAGTAAAAGAACCAAACAAGCCAGAAGTAAAAGAACAACCGGAAGTTTCAAATAAACCAGAAACTCAAGGTAAAGTAGAAGTAGAAAACAAACAAGATGTACAAAATAAACATGAAGTACCATCTAGTAAAGAAAGTAATACCCAATCAAAATCTCTTCCACAAACAGGGGGAGCAGCAAATGAATCTACTTCTATCCTTGCAGGTATGCTCGCGTTAATTTTGGGAGCAATGATGTTTAGACGTCAAAAAAATTAATGAATGTGAGAGCATTAAGTTCTTATATTTTTAGTTTGGGAACAGATGTATAGAAAAAAGCGGAGACGATAAGTCTCCGCTTTTTATATTATTTACGTGAAAATCCTTCTTCATCAAGGTATTCCGCAGCTTCTGGATAAGAGTTGAATGTACCGTCTAAGTTTACACCAGCGTACACGTTCCACATATCATCCTCTTGAATAAGAGTTAGGATGTGGCCGTCTTCGTTCTTCCATTCTTCTTCTGCAGCAGGTTCCATTGGTGTAACAATTTCTTCTGGCTCCTGTGATAGACGTTCAATTACTTTCTCAATTAATGAACGCAGTTCTTCTTCTGAAAACTCACGGATGTTAATCATGCCTTTATCATCTGTTTTATAACCTTTAATGAAGTTTGCATATACAAATCCGTTTCCGTTTGGATGTAAATGATATACAACGTTCTTTTTATCTAAACGACTTTCTTCAAAGTGAAAGTTCACGCGTTTTAATGATACGTTCTTTCTTTCTAATTCAGGGAAAGATTCAATGATTGATAATTTTTCTTCAAAAGTTAGCATAGTGCCTCCAAATATATAATAAAAGATTTAATTTATCTATTATAGCACAGTTACAATGGTTTCCAAAGATAAGGCGAGGCTTATAATTGAATGCGTTTACGTCACGATACTGTAAAAAGTGGACTAACGAATATATTCTTTTAGGTGTACAATGGAAAATGGACTTTACCCCGCATTAACGGGCAGTAAAACTCCCACCTCAAAATATGGCTGGAGCAAAGAAGTTAGGTGGGAGATTAACTGCCTGTAAAAGCCCGATTGGTTCAACTAATAATCAGTGGGGGATGAACAAAACCCCCACTGATTAAAGTTTCACTTTATACGAAGGTGGTTATTATATGTTTCAAAAAATAGCAAAGGAATGTTTAGCTGGTTTTACGGTTGCGATTGTTGCGTTGCCACTTGCCATTGCATTTGGTATTGCTGCAACGGGAACGTCTGAGGGAGCGCTTGTTGGATTGTATGGTGCGATTTTTGCAGGTTTATTTGCGGCTTTATTTGGCGGGACACCGGGGCAGGTTACCGGGCCAACTGGACCGATTACGGTAATTGCGACAGGGGTTATTGCGACGCACGGGTTAGAGGCGAGTTTTATAGCCTTTATGATGGCGGGACTATTTCAAATTTTATTCGGTGTATGTAAGCTTGGCTCTTACGTGCGATATATTCCGTATCCTGTCGTTTCAGGATTTATGAACGGTATCGCATTAATTATTATTTTAGGTGAAATAAAGCATGTGCAAAATAGTTTTCTACTCGTAGTATTAACGATTATTGTCATGATTGTTTCTGGAAAATGGATTAAGGCTATTCCATCTAGTTTAGTTGCATTAGTCGGTGTGACTGCTTTGCTTCCTTTATTTTCTTCTGCGTTAGAAGGGCTTACAGTGAAGTTGCCGATTATCGGAAACCTATCATTAAATAAGGTGATTGAAAAGATTGGAACGATTCCAGAAGCGATGCCGACGCTTCATATTCCATCTTTAAGCGGAACAGGCATCACAGAACTTATTTTACCAGCGCTTAGTATTGCTTTATTAGGATCGATTGACTCGTTGTTAACATCGGTTGTAATGGATAATGTGACGGGTACCCGTCATAAAAGTAATAAAGAACTGGTCGGACAAGGTATCGGTAATATGATGAGCGGGTTGTTTGGTGGATTAGCAGGGGCAGGGGCGACTGTACGGTCTATCGTGAATATAAGAAGCGGTGGTAAAACGGCGCTTTCAGCATGTGTGCATAGTGTTATATTATTTATTTTCATTATGGGACTTGGATCAGTCGTACAATACATTCCGCTTGCTGTATTATCAGGTATATTAATTTTAACTGGTATTGGCATGTTTGATTGGGAAAGCATGAAGAAAATGCATGTAGCACCAAAAGGTGATGTCATCGTTATGCTCATAACGATGGTTATCACAGTGAAGTTTGATTTAATGATCGCTGTTGCGTTCGGAATTATTCTTTCGTTCATTATATACATGGTGAAATGTAAAGAACGTAAAGCTTCTATTGTAAAAGAGAAGGAAGCGACGTATAAAATTAAAGGCCCACTTTCTTTCCTAACGGTGGATCGCGTTTTTCATACTTTACAAGACATAAAATCTCCAGTTGTTTTACGTATGAAAGATGTGCGCTATATGGATGTATCAGGCGCAATGGCTTTGCTGAACTTTGTGGAGCAGTCGGATAAAGTAGGTGCGAGTGTGACGCTAGAACAAGTGCCTGCTCATATTGAAAACACGTTAGTAACGATGGCGACTAATGAGCAGAAAGATAAATTACAGTTTGAAAAAGCTGAGGCTATATAAGGAAACGCCCTCGTATGAGGGTGTTTTTTTATTAGTTTTAATATCTCTATATAGGGATATTTTGCGTTTATTGACATTTATTAATCTTAGCAGTATAGTAACATCTTAGATTAGCAATGTGCTATTATAAGAAGGTATATGAATTTTGAGATTCCTTTATATTCAGAAGGAAGAGCTTTAAGCTGGAGGGAATATTTGATGTACAAACAGTTACCACATGGAGTGAAGATCGGGATTACGCGATCAATTGTTGTTTCTTTTGAGAAGTATATGAAAGAAATTGAATGGAATGAAGAAAAATTTGATATGCAGCAATTTGTTGAACAGTGGAAACAGTATTTATACACAAAATCAACTTGGATCAATAAAGTAGATGATGAGTTGAAAGAACATCCAGATTTCCATCAAGCGTTAGCAGTGAAAGTGAATGAAAAAATTAACGAGCTTATTAATGAAGAGCCGAGCGAAGAGCAAGTAGAGCAATTAAAGAGGCATAAAGTGGAGCACATAGATGAAATGTGCAAATTAGAAGCTGAATATCATATTGAACGTTTATTAGTAACGAAGTAAATTTTACATAAAGAAAAAGCCTGTCCAAGGAGGTGTGATGACCATCTTTCTGAACAGGCTTTTTGTATGAAAAAGAATAAGAGAGGCTGCTTCTAGAAGCAGCCTCTCTTATTAGTCTTGTGGTACAAACGCTTTCCAAGAAGATAGATCCATATCTTCTTTTAATATAGATGAAGCAGGGAAGACAAATGACCACGGTTTTGTAGTGTTCGCTTTAATCTCAAGATTTGGTAATGTGAAAGCTCCTTTCACAACAACTGCACCTGAAGCATCTTCAATATGAAGAGGAAGTTGCTCTAGTTGAATGTTGTCTTTGCAACCGTTACGAATAAGAAGCGTTGTATGTAAATCACCGTTTTCTTTTCTTGCAGCTTGCAGGCCTAGGAAGTTAATTTCACCATCATTTGGAGGTGTTAAGTTGTCTACGAAATTACGTAAAGCTTCTTTGCTTGCTTCAGGTAATTGAGCTTCCCAAGATGGATCTAAATCTAATGCATGCTTACTTTCAAGTTCAAATGCCAATTCCCAATCTGTTTGCGATAATGCAGCATCTGTAATTGTTTCTTGCTCAAATGTAAAGATGAATGGCATATTTACATTTGCAGGAACATCTCCTAATGAAGAAAGGTTAAATGTTTTGCGAGCACATAGTTTTTTCTCTTTATTTAGAAGGATTAATGTAACCTCTTCGAAAGAAATTGGTTTCGGAACAGTACTACGAATAAATACAGCTACGTCATAACCATTATCACGTTTTTCAATCTCAATTCCAGATAAAGAAATTTGATATTCTTGTAAACGTGTTAGTTCTTTATGTAAAAATTGATAAATGTATTTTTGTTCTTGTGCTACTGCACCCCAGCTTGGATGGAAGTAAAGCGTTGGTTTTACAGTTTTATTTTCAATATTTATTTCTTCTTGTCCGAATAATTGATTACTAGAGACAGTCGTATCTTTTCCGCTTTTCTTAGCTCTTTTTAGGAATGATAACATAATCTTTCACCTCGTTATTGTACGTTTTCAGGAACACCTAAATGTCTTGCAACATAGCGGCACATTTCTTTTTCGAAATTACCATATGTGTATAAAAAGATATCTAAACCTTCTTTTTGATACAGACGAGTAGGGTCTTCTTGTTGATATTGTCTTAGCCCGATGCCTTCTTTTAAGTGGGTCATCGCATCTAAGTGATTTACCCAGTTCTGATCTAGGAAATGAAGGGCAACATAGCGTAGCGACTGCTGTAAATCAGTATGGCTATTTAGTTCATTTACGCGCTCTTTATAAAGAGATAATGTTTCTTTCAAAACGGATTGTAAATCTTCCGGTGAATGTACATTATTCGCTGATAGTGATGGCATATTTGTTACTGGTAAAATTTCGTTTATATTTTCTGTTAAACGAGCGAAATCCCATTCTTCCGGAAGCATACCTTCTAAAAGATACTGCTTAGAAATGGCTTCTACAGCATGATCAATCATTGGAATAATAATTTCAATCATATTTGTATCTTCTTGTAACAAGTTATTACGTAATTTATAAATAACGTTACGTTGGTCATTTATTACATCATCTAACTTTAAATTGTACTCACGCATTGAGAAATGGCTACCTTCACAAATTAATTGTGTACGGTTCACGAAATCATGGACTTTAGAAGTGAGAATAAGTCCTGTTTCATCTGTTTTCAGTGATTTATTAAATTTCTCGACTTCTTCTTGTGCGAAACGTTTTAGCATTTCATCTTCTAAAGAAAGGAAGAACTGAGAGCTACCTGGATCTCCTTGACGACCAGCGCGACCTTTTAGCTGATTGTCAACGCGTCTTGATTCATGGCGTTCTGTCCCAATTACATGTAATCCACCAATTTCATGGACACCCTCACCTAGTAAAATATCAGTACCTCGTCCGGCCATATTCGTCGCAATTGTAATTTGTCCTTTTTGTCCAGCTGTTGCGATTAAATCGGCCTCTTGTTCTGCGCTTTTTGCATTTAATAATTGATATGTAATATGCGCTTCATCTAAGTAACGAGCAACGGTTTCTGATTGTAAAATAGACATTGTCCCAATTAAAATCGGGCGTCCTTGTTTATTGTGTTTTAGAACATCTTCACGTACAGCTTTATATTTAGCATCGGCTGTTACGTACACGACGTCATTTTTGTCTTCACGAATGATAGGACGGTTTGTCGGAATCGGCATAACTTCCATGTTATATACACGGTTAAATTCTTTCTCTTCCGTTTTTGCTGTACCTGTCATACCAGATAATGCTGGATACATACGGAAGAAGTTTTGAATTGTAATGGACGCTTGTGTTTGGTTTTCTTCTGTGACTTCTAAACCTTCTTTTGCTTCAAGAGCTTGGTGTAAACCGTCACTTAAAGAGCGACCATCCATAACGCGGCCCGTGAAAATATCTACAAGTAGAATTTTTTCATCATGTACAATATAATCAACATCACATTGGAAAGCGACATGAGCTCGTAATGCTTGAATCATATAATGATATAAAGTTTGATGCTCTAAATCATATAGGTTATCGATATCAAATAAATCTTCTATTTTTGTAATACCGTCTTCTGTAAAACTAGCAGATTTCGTTTCTGCATCGTACGTGTAATGAAGAGTATCCTGGAATGATTTAATAACTTTTGCACATAAATAGTGTAAATCAGAGCTACTGGATTGCTTACCAGCGATAATAAGAGGCGTCTTCGCTTCATCAATTAAAACGCTATCAATCTCATCGATAATAGCAAAATGATAGGGACGTTGTACCTGTTCATTTTTTGAAGCGGCCATATTATCACGTAAATAGTCAAAGCCAAATTCTGTTCCAATACCATATGTAATATCAGCTTCGTAAGCAAGTTTCTTTTCGTTAGGATCGATTTGAGGAATATTCAATCCAACCTTTAAACCTAGAAATTCATGAACTTGGCCAATCAATTCTTTATCTCGTTTTGCTAAATAGTCGTTTACAGTAATAACGTGAACACCTTTTCCTTCAAGAGCACGTACGTATGTTGGAAGAGAAGAAACTAATGTTTTTCCTTCGCCAGTTGGCATCTCTGCAATATTACCTTCTAATAGTACAAGACCACCAATTAACTGCACATCGTAGTGACGTAATCCAAGTACACGCTTTGCTGCTTCACGTACAACAGCGAACGCCTCTACTTTTATATCATCCACTGTTTTTCCGTCGTTTAGCATGTTTTTAAATGTGGTCGTTTTATGACGTAATTCTTCATCAGATAAATCAGATAGTTTTGCTTCTAGATTATTAATCTCTTGAACAATTTGTTCATATTTTTTTAGTTTTCTCTTTTGAGAATCTCCTAACAGCTTTTTTACCGAATTCAGCATGTTGTAAACACTCCTCTTACTGACAATAGCTACATTATAGCACATGTTTATCTGGAATAAGTAGAAGTAGTAAATTGAAGAAAAAACTGGATAAAAATAAGGTGTTATTACATATGATATATTTAAAAGCCGTAAAGAAAGAGAGTATTCAATGTATAATAAATTTGGTATGATAGCTAAATGAGATAAAGTGAAATTTTTCAAAAAAGAGAAGAATATAGTTATCTCGTTTTATGATGTAATATGTATGGAAATTATATATTGAAAGAAAAGAGCTAGAAGATGAATAATAAGTTTGTGAAAGGCGCTGCGATTTTAACGATTACAACGTTTCTATCGAAAGTGTTGGGAAGTTTTTTTCAAATCCCATTACAAAATATAGCAGGAGATGAAGTGCTTGGGATTTTTCGCCTTGTTTTTCCTGTATATATGATAGCTTTAACTTTATCGGTAGCGGGAGTACCGCTGGCTATATCACAGTTAATCGCTGAACTTCATGAGAAGAATGATAAAGACGGGATCGCCAAACTATTTATGTCAGCATCTATTATTGGAGTAATATTTGGGGTGCTTGGATTTTCGGTTATTATGATTGGATCAAGTATGTTTGCAAATATGCTTGGTGGACAAGATACGAGACTCCCATTAATTGTCACTTCGTTTGCTTTATTAATCGCACCATATATGGCGGTATATCGAGGGTATTTCCAAGGTTTTGGAGATATGATTCCTACCGGGGTGTCACAAGTAATTGAGCAATTCATTCGTGTTTTCTTTATGTTAGCAATTGCATTCTTATTCGTATCTTGGAATAAAGACAGTGATGTTGTAACAGGCGGTGCAATGATTGGTTCTTGCCTTGGGGTAATTACGTCACTGATTTATTTGAGATTGAAGTATGTAAAAAGTATATATCGTTATAAAAGTAATACATATTCACTGCAAGACTTTAAAGAAAATGCAAAAAAAATACTTCGGGTCTCGATTCCAATTGCGATTGGAGCATTATCGATGCCGTTGTTCAATTTAGTTGATTCTGTAACGATTCCACATATGTTGCATGAATCCACTACAACGATTCAAGAACAATTTGGTATATATAGTCGTGGTTTTGCGTTTACACAATTAATTGTCGTGTTTGCAAGCGCGATGGTATTTCCGTTAATCCCGTTGTTAACTGCTGCATTAACAAAGAAAGATATAGCGTTAGCAAAACAAACAATTGAACGAACAAATGAGCTTGCTCATGTTTTAACAACGCCGATAACAATCTGGCTCATGGCACTTACAGTCCCGTTAAATGTTGGGTTGTTTACAGATGCGAAAGGGAGCGGCATGTTAGCTATTTTAATTGGTAGTTCGTATTTCACATCTCTTATGGTATTATCAATAGGAATTTTGCAAGGAATTAACCGTTCTAAGCAAGCGGCGTGGATAGTTGTTGGAGCGAGTTTTGTAAAAGTCATATTAAATATAGTACTTGTAAGTCAATTTGGCATAACTGGTGCGGCTTATAGTACACTTATCATATATATCATGATTTGTATCGTAAATTATATATACATTCGAAAAGAATTGGCTTATTCGATTCGCATGGGGAGATTTTTTGCTGTAATTGGAGTATCTAGTATAGTAGGTATAGGATTATATTTCACATCTACTGTAATAAATGTGTTAGATTCTAGACTTATTGCAGTAATATATAGTGGTTTAGCATTTTGTGTGGCTTTGTTCATCTATGGCATATGCGCATTAAAGTTGAACTGGATATCCAAAAAGCAAATTCCATTTTTACGTAAGTAAATTTGTCTATAAATGAGTATGTCTATGCATATGTTTGTGAAAGAAATCAATTTGAAGTTATCCAACTTTTCTTATTAAAGAGTTGATAGCAATTTGTTGAATGACAAAAAGTTGATTGCGAAATGTTGGAGGAGATTAAGAGTGCGGTTAGTTTTATCAGGATATTATGGTTTTTATAATGTTGGGGACGAAGCAATTTTGCAATCAATTATTAAAGCGCTACATGAAGAGGATCCTACTCTTGAGCTTGTTGTACTTTCGAATGACCCCGACTATACAAGAAAAATGTACGGTGTAGAGGCAGTAAATCGCTGGGATATAAGAGCAATTTATAAGGAAATAAAGAAAAGTAATGGTTTAATTAGCGGAGGGGGAAGTCTCCTTCAAGATAAAACGAGTATTAAAAGCATTTTGTACTATACAGGTATTATGCGACTTGCTCGTTTTGTGAAGAAGCCATATTATATTTATGCGCAAGGAATTGGTCCAATTACGAAAAGACAAAATCGTTTATTAGTGAAATGGCAAGTATCAAAAGCGGCATATATATCAGTTCGTGATGAAGATTCATTTTTGTATTTAAAAGAAATGGGTATTAAGAAAGATATCGAACTAGTTCCAGATCCAGTATTGGCATGTCAACCAGAAGGAATGAAGTCGGAGTGGCTACAAAAACATTCAATTCACGGGAAAGTAATTGCAGTTAGTGTGAGGTATTGGGACGCGAAAGAAGACTATATGAAGAAGCTAGCAGATACGCTGAAAAAATTTAAGCGTGATGGATATCATATTTTATTCGTACCAATGCATGGGCCATTTGATCAAAATGCATCACGCGATATTATTAACTTAATGGGAGAAGAAGCTCATATGCTTCCATATAAGCTGGATATTCATGAAAAAATTTCAATTTTGTCGGAATGTTCGCTTCTAATCGGGATGAGACTTCATGCGCTCATACTATCTGCGGTTGCTAATATTCCTATGGTCGGTATTTCATATGATCCAAAGATTGATTCGTTTTTACAACAAGTAAATCAGCCGATTATCGGAAACGTAGATGGTGACTGGTCAGCTGAAACTTTGTATAATGTGGCTGTGAAACAACTAGAACAAAAAGAATATGTACAAGTAACGTTGGAACAAAGAGTAAAAGAGTTGCGAGAACAAATTTCAACAGCGTCTCGATACATCATAAGTGACTTGAATTCAAAAGAGTTCGAAAAAAGAGGAATGTAATCTTAATTTAAGAGGACATCCTCTTTTTTATTTTTTGAAAAAAAGAAAATGTCGAAAGAAATGAAATGTTTGCAGAAAAATGTCGAAATGCATAAGTGGTTTTAAATGTATGCTCATAAAAAAGAAGTTTGAGGGATAAGATGTATGTTTAATAATCCTAACATTAATATATATAACATGTTAGGATTTGGCATTTTAGTTGGTGATTATAAGAAAATAGGTATGGTAATTTTGAAAAATCGGACGGTAAGAAAAATGTCGAATTATATAAAAATTAGTTGTCGATTAATGTCATAATATCTTTATAGTTAGATATTGAAATTGGAAACGTTTTTCTGCTATAGTTGTAAATGGTTATGGAAATATTGTTTGAAATGTAATTCCGGCGCGTTTTTCTTTCTGTTTAAAATATTCTGATTTTACAATCTGGATTTTTAAAATAAAAGTCGAAAAAACGATCGATAAGAATTGCGAAAATTCACTTTTTTGTCGAATTTCAGATTTTTGATTGGATAAAAATGGTGTATACTTTCTTTGTGATTCTATGCAAAGAACACTTTAACCACATTTATATCTACTAGTTTCAAAAATAAATAGAATATCTATTTAAAAACTTATGGAACTAGTATTACATTCCTAAGGAGGAAATATATAAAATGGCAAAGACTAACTCTTACAAAAAAGTAATCGCTGGTACAATGACAGCAGCAATGGTAGCAGGTGTTGTTTCTCCAGTAGCAGCAGCAGGTAAAACATTCCCAGACGTTCAACCTGGTTCTTGGAGTGCAGAGTACATTGATTATTTAGTAGCAAAAAAAGCAATCGAAGGTAAGCCAGACGGAACATTCGCTCCAACGGAAGCAATTGATCGTGCTTCTGCAGCGAAAATTATGGCAATTACATTAGGTTTAGAAGTTAAAGATGGTGCAAAACCAACTTTCAAAGATGCTCAAGATTCATGGGCTGCTAAATATATCGCAGCTGTTGAAAAAGCTGGCATCATTCAAGGGGATGAAACTGGTAAGTTTAATCCAAACAACCAAATTAATCGTGCTTCTATGGCAACAATGATCGTAAAAGCATACAAATTAGACAGCAAAATAAGCGGAGAATTAGAAACTAAATTCCCTGATTTAATCCCTCACTGGGGTAAAGACGCTGCTAACATTTTAGTTGCTTTAGATATCACTAATGGTACTGGAAATGGTTGGGAGCCAGATAAAGCTGTGACTCGTGCAGAAGCTGCTAAATTCATTGCTAAGACTGACATGCAGTTCGGACAAAAAGAAGAAGCTAAAGTTGAGTCTATTAAAGCAATCAACGCTAAAGAGATCGAAGTTAAACTTGGCGCTACAGTAACAGAAGAAACTGTGAAGAACGCGAAATTTACTCTTTCTCAAGGAGCTAATAATGAAACACCAGTTAATGCAAAAATCGGTGAAGATAAAAAATCTGTAATCTTAACTATCGCTGATAATGCTAAATTACTTAAGAATGACAATGCTTATGTTGTAACTGTTGAAAACTTAAAAACTGCTGAAGGTAAAGAAATTCCAAAAGCATTAGAAGTTATCTTCTTTAACGATGTAGTAGCTCCAACTGTATCTACAGTATCTACTCCAGACGGAAAAGTTAAGGTTGTATTCAGTGAAAAATTAAATGAAACAAAAAGTGTAACTGTAGTAGTTAACGGTCAAAAAGTTGCAGGTACAGTGGTAAACAATACGTTCACTTCTACTAACGCTCTAAACCTTGAAAATGGTAAAGAATTCTCAATCATCGTAACTGGTGCTACAGATTTATCTGATAACACTATGGAAATGTACGAAGGTAAAGCTACTTACAAAGTAGAAAAAGATGTTACAGCTCCAGAAGTTAAAGATGTTAAAGTGAAAGAAATTACTGCTGAAGGTAAAGCAACATTAGAAGTTACTTTCTCAGAAGAGCTTGCTGAGAATGGTCAAGGAACAGTTGTAGTTAAAAAAGGTAAAGAAGCATTAGAATCTACAATTGCTCGTGATACGCAAGATAAAACAAAGGCAGTTATTGAAGTAACAGGCGCTCTTAAAGATAAAGAAACTGCTACAGATCTTACAGTTGAATTTGTTGGCTACAAAGATTTAGCTAACAACGTAGGTTCTAAAGTATCTAAAGTAGTAAAAGTTTCAAAAGACGTTGTAGCTCCTAGCCTTGTAAAAGTTGAAGCTGATCAAGATAAAGCAGCGACATTTACTTTTGACAAAGAAGTAAATGTACAAGACGGAAAACTTCGTGTGATTAACTTGGATACAAGTAAAGATGTAACTGCTGATGTAACTGTTGCAGAAGCTAAAGATAATAAAAAAGGTATTACATTAACATTCCCTGCAAAAGGTAACTACAAAGTAGCTGCTGCAAAAGGTCTTGTAAAAGATACAGCTGGTAATGAATCTGTAGCGTTTACTAAAGAAGTAAAAGTTGTAGAGAAACAAGAAGAAGGTAAAAAAGATGAAGTAGCACCAAAAGCAACTAAAGTTGAGCGTGTTGCAGATAGCAAAACTAAGTTTACAGTAACATTTGATAAAGAAGTAAAAGGTGGCCAAGGCGCTGATTCAGCTTCTAATGTAAACAACTACACTTTAGCTGGTGCTAAATTACCAGAAGGTACTTTAATCGTTGTTAATGCTGATGGAAAATCAGTAACAATTGAATTACCAGAAACATTCACTTTCGAAAAATCAGAAACAGTGAAATTCACAGTAGCTAACGTTGCAAATAAAGACGGAGTAAAAATGGGTACAACAAACCTATTATTAAATGTTGTAGATACAAAAGCTCCTGAATTCAAATCAGCTAAAATTACAAAAGTTGATGCTAAAGAAATCACTTTAACATTCTCTGAAGCTGTAAACATTGATACAAATGACTTCACAGTTGATTTAAATGGTGTAGCATTAACTGTAGCAAAAGCTGACGAAAAAGCAGAAACTGTAGTTCTTAAAGTAACAGCTCCAACAGATGTTAACTTAGCAACTGGTACAGTAACAGTAAAAGCTAAAGAACTAGAAAACAATGCTAAATATGAGTTCAAAACTACTGACAAAGCAGGAAATGCACTTGTTGCTTTCAAACCAGTAACAGCAACTCGCTAATTGAAATTTATTTCAATAGAAAGAGTCCACATAATGTGGGCTCTTTTTTTGTGGTTAATTTTTATATAAAACGATCTCTAAAAAATAAATCATCTTTTGCAGATTAGTAGTTAGTTTTATTGAGAAACAAATCGAAAGCGTTCTCAAAAATAGAAGAATACCTCATTGATATGTAAATTATTTGTAAATTCACACCTTTTTTTGTTAAAAAAAGATTCGAAAATAAGAATAAAATGTCGAAAAACAATAATTTCAGTCGAATATAGTCTGAAAATTGTATTTATTGTAAAAAATATTCAGGTGATGAAGTGGAAATATGTGCTATAATTCCAATTGTGTATTCGATATGAAAAATATACGAAGCGCAATGAGAGTGGTTTAAAGGAAAACAGTTTAATCATTTCTATATTTTAGTATTATTAATATCATAATAATACAATTTAAAGACTGAATTATCAGAATGTGTCGAATCTTCTTTTGAGAAAGTTCTTGATAACGAATGGTTTTGTATAGTATGATGAACTTGTTTCAAAAAATGGTATTTAAACCTTATATTTACATCTAACGGTTTGTATCATTTTATTATGTGAACTACTTTTCATTATAGTATTTTTGTTTGTGTTTTTATTGTTTTATGGCTTTTCTAACTAGCTAGTTTTCAAATTTAATATGATATGAAACTAGTAGCATATTCCTGAAGGAGGAAATTTATAAAATGGCAAAGACTAACTCTTACAAAAAAGTAATCGCAGGTACGATGACAGCAGCAATGGTAGCAGGTGTTGTTTCTCCAGTAGCAGCAGCAGGTAAATCATTCCCAGACGTTCCAGCTAATCATTGGGGATTAGATTCTATCAATTACTTAGTAGATAAAGGTGCAATTGAAGGTAAACCGGATGGTACATACGCTCCAGCTGAAGAGATTGACCGTGCTTCTGCTGCGAAAATTATGGCAATTACATTAGGTTTAAAAGTTGAAGAGGGTGCACAACCATCTTTCAAAGATGCTAAAAATCATTGGGCTTCTAAATACATTGCAGCTGTTGAAAAAGCGGGTGTTGTTAGAGGTGATGGTAAAGAAAACTTCTCTCCAGATAAAAAGATTGACCGTGCTTCTTTCGCTTCTATGATCGTAGGTGCTTATAACTTAAAAGATAAAGTTAACGGCGAGTTAGTTACAAAATTTGAAGATTTATTAGATCATTGGGGTGAAGAAAAAGCTAACATCCTAATCCACCTTGGACTTTCTGAAGGAACAGGCGGAAACAAATGGGAGCCAAATAAATCTGTATCTCGTGCAGAAGCAGCTAAATTTATCGCAGTAGCAGATAAAAAATATGGCAAAAAAGATAATGCACAAGCAAATGTAGCTGATGTGAAAATTTCTGAACCAGCGAAATTAACATTAACAGGAACTGGTTTAGATAAACTTGCTGCTGAAGATGTAACTCTTGAAGGAGACAAAGCTGTTGCAATCGAAGCAAGTGCTGACGGTACTTCTGCAGTTGTAACACTTGGTGGTAAAGTAGCTCCAAATAAAGATCTTACTGTAAAAGTGAAAAATCAATCATTCGTAACGAAATTCGTATACGAAGTTAAAAAATTAGCAGTTGAAAAACTTACATTTGATGATGATCGTGCTGGTCAAGCAGTTGCCTTCAAATTAAACGACGAAAAAGGTAACGCTGATGTTGAGTACTTAAACTTAGCAGACCATGACGTCAAATTTGTAGCAAATAACTTAGACGGTTCATCAGCAAACATCTTTGAAGGTGGAAAGTCTACTTCTACTACAGGTAAACTAGCTGTTGGCATTAAGCAAGGTGACTACAAAGTAGAAGTACAAGTTACAAAACGCGGTGGTTTAACAGTTTCTAACACTGGTATCATTACAGTGAAAAACCTTGATACACCAGCTTCTGCAATTAAAAATGTTGTATTTGCAGTAGATGCAGACAAAGATGGTGTTGTAAATTATGGTAGCAAGCTTTCTGGTAAAGATTTTGCTTTAAATAGCCAAACTTTAGTTGTTGGTGAAAAAGCATCTCTTAGTAAATTAGTTGCTACAATTGCTGGAGAAGATAAAGTAGTTGAGCCGGGCTCAATTAGCATTAAGTCTTCAAACCACGGTATTGTCTCTGTAGTAAACAACGACATTACTGCTGAAGCTGCTGGTGAAGCTACACTTACTATTAAAGTAGGTGACGTAACGAAAGATGTTAAATTTAAAGTAACGACTGATTCTCGTAAATTAGTATCAGTAAAAGCTAACCCAGATAAATTACAAGTTGTTCAAAATAAAGCATTACCTGTTACATTCGTAACAACTGACCAATATGGCGATCCATTTGGTGCTAACTCAGCTGCAATTAAAGAAGTTCTTCCGAAAACAGGTGTAGTTGCAGAAGGTGGATTAGATGTAGTAACAACGGATGCTGGCTCAATCGGTACAAAAGCTGTATCGGTTACAGGTAACGAAGTTGGCGAAGGTACAGTTCACTTCCAAAACGGCAATGGCGCTACTTTAGGTTCATTATATGTGAACGTAACAGAAGGTAACGTTGCATTTAAAAACTTTGAGCTTGTATCTAAAGTAGGTCAATACGGCCAATCACCTGATACAAAACTTGACCTAAATGTTTCTAGCACAGTTGCATATCAATTATCTAAGTACACTTCAGATCGCGTATACTCTGATCCAGAAAACTTAGAAGGTTATGTAGTTGAATCTAAAAATCCAGCTGTAGCTGAAGCTGAAATTGTTGGCAATAAAGTTGTTGTTACAGGTAAAACTCCAGGTAAAGTTGATATCCACTTAACGAAAAATGGTGCAACTGCTGGTAAAGCGACAATCGAAATCGTTCAAGAGACAATCGCTATTAAATCTGTAAACTTCAAACCAGTTCAAACAGAAAACTTCGTTGAGAAGAAAATCAACATCGGTACTGTATTAGAGCTTGAGAAGAGTAACCTTGATGATATCGTAAAAGGTATTAACTTAACGAAAGAAACACAACATAAAGTACGTGTTGTAAAATCTGGTACAGAGCAAGGTAAACTTTACCTAGATAGAAACGGTGATGCTGCATTTAATGCTGGCGATGTAAAACTTGGAGATGTAACAGTATCTCAAACAAGTGATTCTGCACTTCCAAACTTCAGTGCAGACATTTACAATACTTTAACTACTAAGTACACTGACAAAGGTACATTAGTATTCAAAGTATTAAAAGATAAAGATGTTATTACAAGCGAAATCGGTTCACAAGCTGTACACGTGAACGTGCTTAACAACCCAAATCTATAAGTCGATTATAGATAGAGTGAAAAATCAGTGGGGATTTATCACCACTGATTTTTTTCATAAATATCGAAAAGAAGCCTCTCGTAATTTTTACAAGAGGCTTCTTTTATTGCTTAAACTTAAACATATCCCCGCTCAAATTCGAATCACTATACACGAACAATACCATGTTAATATTGTTGTCTTTAATATATTGGTATACATCTTTTTCGTGATAGTGACGCAGGTCGAGGATAGATGTGTGTTTGAAGCTTTGTGCTAAGTGCGGCACGATTGCGTTTGCGAATGAGTCTTTTAGGACTAAGGCGCGTACTTCATTTGGTGCATTGTTATTTTCAAAGACGATTTCTGGATAGTCGTCTGTGTAATAACCTGCGTATGATGTTGTGTCTTTTTGTTTTTCTACGCCATATATGTCATCTAAGCTTTGATGAACAGTACCTTTCACATCTTTTGCGGTAACGCTCGTGAAGTTGAAACCATCTTTTGGTGTGTAGTAGCACAATTTTTCACCCGTTGCATCGATGAGTTGGTATAGTTGGTTGTTGAAGCTTCCGACTAAATGTTTATTTTGCGCACATGTACGAGTGTAGTCTTCTTTTTTTATTTCTTTTCCTTTATATATAGAAGATTGTTGCCCGATTGTGTTCATTATATATTGGTAGCCTAAGAAGGCACCGTCCATATTCCAATGATGATCTGTTTTGAAATACATGTCCTGTATTTCTTCGTTCGTATAGTTCTGTTTATAGTGTTCCATAAGTTTTATTGGCTTTACGTCAGCTGGAAGCTTTTTTAGAAAGTAATTTAAATTGTCTTGTGCATATGTGTGAATATGAGAAGGTAATTTAAATGATAATGCATTCGTTTTTGACGGTGGTAAAGCAAAGTAAAACTCAACATTTTGTTCTTTTAAAAACTGAGATAAGTCGTTTATAGCGGGCATGGATTGATCAATTTCATTATATTTTTTCGTCCATGCTGGATTTTTCAGGAGCCATTTATCATCAGTCAAAATAATGTCGTTAATGAGAGATTTGCCCATATTAATTTGGGCAATTGTATAGTTTTTAATAAATTCATCTCGTCCGATTAGTTGATCATTTGTGTATGTTTCAAAATCTTTAAAGAAGCTACCAGTTAGGAGAGCTTCTTTCGTCAGTGCTGGTTTTTGAGCGAGCGGCCGATTTTCAACTGGTGAAATGTCTCGGTCTGTTTTGAGTAACGATAATATGCCAAATGAAAAGATAATGGTGAGAAAACCGATAAACAGGATGAGGTTCCCCAATTTTTTCATAATAACTTTTCCTTCCTACATCAGTTAAAACCTGAAATAAATAAATGGGTTATATGTTGAGTTAATCAAGTACATAACCGAAATCATAAATAATGTTAATAGTAATATAGGACGTACAATTTGCATCGTGAACATATACGTTTTTGGCGCAAGTTCTAGTATGTTTTTCATTCGTTTTAAAATTGGTGTTGCTGCGATAAAGGCAATGAGAAATACGATAATGTATTCATGTACGTATAACATTGTATTGTCATCGATGAAAGATTGTCCCCCTATGCCGAACATCGCTTTTAAATATTGGAATGAGTAAGCGAAGTTGTCAGCTCGGAAGAAGACCCAACCGATCATAACGATTAGTAATACGTATGCATGTTGCAGCGGTTTCCATAGTTTGTTTAATATTTTTTCGAATCCAGCTTTTTCAATTGAAATAATAAAGCCGTAATATAAGCCCCATGCGATAAATGTCCAGCTGGCCCCGTGCCATAAACCAGTTAATCCCCATACGATGAAGAGGTTACGATAATTCGCTAGTTTTGAAACGCGGTTTCCACCGAGCGGGATATATATGTAATCGCGGAACCAAGAGCCAAGTGTAATATGCCATCTTCTCCAAAATTCTGAAATAGATTTTGAGATGTACGGATAGTTGAAGTTTTTCGGGAAATCAAATCCGAACATTTTTCCAATTCCGATTGCCATATCAGAGTACCCTGAGAAATCGAAATAAATTTGCAGGGTGTAGGCGATAATACCAATCCATGCCGTTCCAACACTTATTTCAGATGGTGGTAAGGCAAATATTTTATCGGCGACAAATCCGACCTGGTTGGCAATTAATATCTTTTTTGCTAGTCCGAGAACGAAAATTTGAATACCTTCTGTGAATCGTTCAAAAGAATGGATGCGTGTTTTAATTTGCTCAGCGACGATATTGTAACGAACAATTGGTCCGGCAATAAGCTGAGGGAAAATAGATATATATAGCGCTAAGTTAAGTGGATTTTTTTGAACATCCCCATCTTTACGGTATATATCGATGACATAGGACATCGCTTGGAATGTATAAAATGAAATTCCAATTGGTAGTGGAATAGGTTCCACATGAATAGATAAGTGCAAGACATTGTTTAAAATGTCTGTGAAAAATGAAATATATTTAAAATAAGAAAGTAATAAAATATTTCCGACCACAGCCATAATTAAAAATGTGACTTTCATATTTTTTCGTTTATCATAATGATGCACGAGTAGGCCAAAGCAGTAGTTTAATACGATGGAAAAGAGCATTAAAAGAACGAAACGCGGTTCGCCCCATGCATAGAAAATTAAACTAAATGCAAGTAATATGAAATTACGTAGCTCTGCACGCACTATAAAATAGAGAAATAATACGAGAGGTAAAAAGATAAATAAGAAAATCGAACTACTAAATACCAAAGGACTCTCCTCACTTTTTCGAAATACATTTCGTGCAAAAAAACCGACATATCTATTATATATTCTTTTATATAATAGTGCCTTTAATATTTTAGCATGTTAATAATTCGATTAAAATAATTCTTCTATATAAATAGTTTCTAATTTCATACATAAGAAAGTGTGCCATTTAGTGTTTTTTAAATGAAAAAGAAGGTATTTGAGTGATTTATGGGAATTATTAATTGTGAGATAAGAGAAGTGACATAATTAGGGAGGAGAAGAATGAGTAAATTCGGATTGTACGGTAAGTTTATTGTGGAAGAAAGTAACCAGGAAGAATTAACGAATATTTTGCTAGAGGCTGCGGAATCAATGAACGCACTTCATAGTTGTGAGGTGTATATTGTAAGTACTGCTGATGACGAGCCGAATGCTGTATATGTTTTTGAAGTATGGAGTAATGAAGAAGCACATAAAGCATCTTTAATGTTAGAGTCTACACAAAATTTAATTAAGCGAGCAAAACCAATGATTACTGGAGCAGAAAGAATTAGCACTTTGAATGCTAGAGGCGGTAAAGGGTTGGAATAGAAAAGAAGCAGCATCCAAGTAGATGCTGCTTCTTTCTATTCTATTTCTAAATCAACAATTAAGTAAGCAAGTATTACAACGAAGAAAATACTAACGGCTGGTGCTGTTAACACGTGTCCAGACATAAAGGCGATACCAAGCGATAAGACGAGTGTGCTAGCTAGTAGCATATGTTTTACGCTAAATAGTTTCTGGAAGTTTGTGATCAAGCGAATGAATATTTTTATACCGAAATAAAGAAGCGGCAGTAAGTACATAAGGAAGCCTACAATTCCGAATGCAAAGAATAGGTCGTGGAAATCCATTTCGACTAACTTCATTTTCGTTGTATAGTTACCAGCGTAGCCCATTCCAAATAGTTTTTGAGATAGTGGTGCTTCTTTATAGTATTGTTTATATACTTTTAAAAACTTGTCACGATCACTATAAATTAAACTCTTCATTTCAGAGTCTGTTAGTTCGCCTTGCTTATGTTCTTCTTCTTGAACTTCTTTACCTTCTTTTCGGTCTTTTTCTTCTTGTACTGATTTTTTATATTCATATATTTGTAAGTGGATGCTCATGTTTTTTGCGATAGGAGTTTGCGGTGTAAGAACGAGTAAACCACCTAATACGATAGCAGCAACAACTGTGTTTACAAGATATGTGAATCCTTTTCCTTCCTTTTTACGATGCATCATATATTGAATGAATGAGAATAGTAGTGCAACGCCGAGTGTAACAATAATTGCACCATATCCTACTTTCGTTCCGACCATAAGGCTTGCATACATCGCGAGTACAGTTGGAATCCAGTAATAGAATTTCGAGAAAGACGTTGTTTTATGAATTGAGTATAAGACGACGATTGGGAACATAATTGCAAAAATAGCACTTAAATCATTCCCCGCAAAGAACCAGCCTCTTGAACCGATCTTTGAGTGCGGGTAGCTTTGGAAGTCTGTACCCGTTACCATCGCTGCAATGAGTGAAATACTCAAAATTAATGTTGCATATAAGAAATAGGTAATCATTTTATGAAATACATATTCGTTATTTTTTAATTCCTTTAGTGCGATAATATATCCAAACAGTAGTACAATTGGATATACACTTTTCAAAATAAATTTCACTTCTTCTCCAAATGAAACTGGAGATTTAACCATTAAATTATTCAAAAGGCCGATTGCGAGTACGATGCCAAAGAGACATAAATAAAGAATATACTTTTTCGCGCCTTGTTGTTTATGGTGAAGAAGTAGATAACCTAATGCAAGAAGCATAAAGGCGAAACGGACTACGATTCCGACTGTTGCGCTCATGTGTAATACATAGATTGAAAAAGACGTTAATAAATCTAAGATTGGTTGAAACACGATGAATAGCAGTAGGAAATGCGGGAAGGAATTAGCCGTCTGTTTTAACTTAGTAACCATATGTTCCTCCATTTCTTCATTCCTTTATTTCAGCACCCCTCTATTAATAGGAAGGGGAATGAATTTCTTTTTATATCAGACTTAAGGATACACCATTTCATTGTAATGGTAAATAGATGAGAAGAGGCGATAAACCGACTTTAATTGCTATATTTTTTAACGGAATTGTATGTTTTATACAAGGTTATATACACAATACAAGATTATTAGACAGAAAATTAAGAAAAAAGAAGGGTTTTGTACATGCTTTCTATAATTATATAAGTATAATCTTTATGTAGAAAAGAGGGGTATATATAATGGAAGTAACAAGTAAAACAGAATCTGTCATTGTGAAATATGAAGGGCACGTTGCAACGGTAATGGTCAATCGCCCAGAGGTGTTAAATGCATTAGATGAGCCAACATTAAAAGAGTTATTACAAAAACTGAAAGAAGTAGCGGAGAGTTCTGCGCATATTGTTGTGTTATGCGGGAACGGCCGTGGTTTTTCTGCGGGCGGAGATATTAAATCGATGCTCTCAAGTAATGATGAAAGTAAGTTTGATGGTATTATGAATACTATTTCTGAAGTCGTTGTGACTTTATATACGATGCCAAAGCTTGTGATTAGTGCGATTCATGGACCAACTGCTGGTCTTGGATTAAGTATTGCATTAACAGCTGACTATGTGATGGCGGATATTTCATCCATTATTGCGATGAACTTTATTGGAATCGCTTTAATTCCAGATGGTGGCGGCCATTTCTTCCTGCAAAAGCGCGTCGGTGAAAATATGACGAAGCAAATTATTTGGGAAGGAAAGAAATTATCAGCAACAGAAGCGCTTGATATTGGTTTAATTGATGAAGTGATCGGTGAGGATTTCCAAACGGCTGTGAAGCAAAAAATTAGTGAATGGTCACGAAAACCGATCAAAGCAATGGTTCAAACGAAGCAAATTTTATGTGAAGTAAATCGTTCTAATTTAGAACAAACGCTTCAACTTGAAAAGCGTGGCCAATATGCGATGAGACAAACAGCGGATCATAAAGAAGGCATTGCTGCATTTTTAGAAAAACGTTTACCAGCATTTAAAGGGGAATAAAGTGAAATTTTAATGAATGGTCGTTTTACTGCTGGTTAATTTAAGGTAAAGGGGAGAAAGTGCTAACACATTTTAGTATAATTGTGTTAGCACTTTTTTTAAGGAGTAATATATGAAGAAAATTATCGGTGTTATCGGCATGATTGTCATAGCATATTATGCCTTGCATAGTACACCATCTATGGCGGTGCGAACTGCTTTGTTTTTTGAAGGACATCCAAGCGTTGCGTTTTCTGGCGGGGTGACGAAAGAAACAGATGTGAAAAAAGAAGCAATTCCAACTGAGTACCAAACTTTATATGGCAAGGAAGAAGAAGGATCAGAGCACTATTTCTTTCCGCACGTAAGAGCAAAAGGATCAGGAATTGATATGATTAGTGCATGTGTGACGAAGAAATGGTTTTTCTATACAGCAGAGCTCGGATGTTATTAAACATAGGGGGATAAATGATGTCAGCATATAACAAGTTAGTAAGAGATCGTGTTCCAGAGAAGATTTTGATGTCTGGAAAAACATATACAGCACAAAAGTTAACAGGACACGCATACATACAAGCTTTAGCGAAAATTGGAACGGAAGAAATTCGTGAATTTGCTTCTATGAAAGAGCGTGAACATGCGCTTGATTCTCTTGCGGATGCACTGGAAGTTATTATCTCATTAGCGCGTGCAGAAGGTGCAACCATTGAAGATGTAGAACGTCTTCGTAAGCAAAAAGAAATAGAGCGCGGTGGGTTTGAAAGAGGCATTTATTTATTAGATGTTTCAGAAGAATAGTTTGATAGAAAGCATAGTGTTCATGAATAACGCTATGTTTTTTTGTTAAAGTGAATTTTAATATAATTTAGAAAATTAAACTATATGAGTAGAGGATTTATAGTAAATTCGGTATACTAAATAATAGGAAAAATGAGGAGGAAACGACAATGGCACATCATGCGAAAGAAACGATGGAACTTATTAAAGAGCTTGTCTCTATTCCGAGTCCATCTGGAAATACAGAGAAAATCATTCGTTTTATTGAAAACTATGTAAGTGAGTGGAATGTAGAAACGAAGCGTAACAATAAAGGCGCGCTCATTTTAACGGTAAAAGGGAAAAATGATGCACAGCACCGTTTATTAACGGCACACGTTGACACGTTAGGTGCGATGGTGAAAGAAATTAAGCCTGACGGTCGTCTAAGTCTTTCAATGATTGGTGGATTTCGCTGGAACTCTGTAGAAGGAGAATATTGCGAAATTGAAACATCAAGTGGCAAGACGTATACAGGAACGATTTTAATGCATCAAACATCTGTGCATGTATATAAAGATGCAGGTGAAGCGAAACGCGATGAGAAAAATATTGAGGTTCGTATTGATGAACGCGTATTTTCAGCTGATGAAGTACGCGAATTAGGAATTGAAGTAGGAGACTTCGTTTCATTTGACCCGCGCGTTCAAATTACAGAGAGTGGATACATAAAATCACGTCATTTAGATGACAAAGTAAGTGTTGCGATTCTATTGAAATTAATTAAGAGATTACAAGACGAAAACGTAACATTACCATATACAACGCATTTCTTAATTTCTAATAATGAAGAGATTGGATACGGTGGTAATTCTAATATTCCAGAAGAAACGGTTGAATATTTAGCGGTTGATATGGGGGCGTTAGGTGATGGACAAGCATCTGACGAATATACAGTATCTATTTGTGCAAAAGACTCTAGCGGTCCGTATCATTATGCGCTGCGTAAACATTTAGTAGAGCTTGCGAAGACGAACAATATTGAATATAAAGTAGATATTTATCCGTACTATGGATCGGATGCATCAGCTGCGATTCACGCTGGATTTGATGTGAAACATGCATTAATTGGAGCAGGTATTGATTCTTCTCATGCATTTGAGCGTACACATGAAAGTTCAATTGCACATACAGAAGCACTTGTTTATTCATATGTATTATCAGAGATGATTGCGGAATAAGAAAAGAAATAGGCTGCTAGAGGTAGCCTATTTTTTTGCAGAGAAATCGACATATGGGTGTCGATTTAAAACTAGCTTAAACGACTATATTCAACAAAAAGTAAATTAATTGTATTTTATTTTACAATATTAAGAAAGTAGGTTTACTACATAATTCGAGTATTATAAAATAATAGAGGCGCACTAATTTTTTTTTTTTGTTCGTATTTATTATGATTTATATATTAAGATTACGCGTTATTAAAAAATGATTGTCGAGAGGAGTATTATTTTTTATGAAGTATCGTGCAGTCGCGGCAGGTATTTTAGCCGCAAGTTTATTATCGTCTCCAGTAAGTAGTTTCGCAGCAGCGAAGAAGTTTTCGGATGTTCCTACATGGGCGCAAGAATCAGTTGATTATTTAGTAGGTAAAAAAGCGCTTGATGGAAAGCCAGATGGAACGTTTTCTCCATCTGAAGCAGTAGATAGAGGATCAGCTGCAAAAATCTTAGCAGTCGTTCTTGGTTTACCAATTGATCCAAAAGCAAAACCATCTTTTAAAGATGCACAAAGCCATTGGGCAGCACCGTACATTGCGGCAGTGGAAAAAGCAGGTGCAATTAATGGAGATGGTACTGGTAATTTCAATCCATTCGGCAAAATGAACCGTGCATCTATGGCATCTATGTTGGTACAAGCGTACTCATTAGATAAGAAGATTATTGGAGAACTTCCAACACAGTTTAAAGATTTAGAACCTCATTGGGGTAAGAACCAAGCTAATATTTTAGTAGCTTTAGAGATTTCTAATGGTACGGGAAATGGCTGGAATCCTGAAGGAACTGTAACTCGTGCAGAAACAGCTCAGTTCATTGCAAAGGCTGATAAAGATAAAACAAATACATCAAAAAGAATGTATATGAACAGAAACTTTATTACATATCATCAACCATCATTATCTTCTGGTATTACTGACGTTCAGCATAAGCCACAAATGGTTGAAGTGAAAGAGCAAAGAGCAGACGGCTGGTTGAAAATTGTAACAAGTAAAGGTGAGAAGTGGACACCTTTACAAGAAAAAATAGAAAAGATTAACCAAAACTTTACTGCATATGAAACAGCTTCACATAGTTCTAAAGTGCTAGGAACATATAATGCACAAACAGTAACGATTATGGAAGAGAGTGGTAGCTGGATTCGTATTCGCGTAGGCGCTGGATTCCAGTGGGTTGATAAAAATCAATTAAACCCAGGGAAGCAAGGTAACTTCTTAGAAGGTAAAGCGATTATTATTGATCCAGGTCACGGTGGAATGGACTCGGGTAATCCTGGTTATTATGAGAAAGAAAGTGAAACTGTATTAGATGTATCATTACGATTACAGAAAATATTTGAGAAAAAGACACCATTTACTGTGATGTTCACTCGTACAGATAATACACGCCCAGGAACAAGTGGTCCTGATTCATTAAAAAAACGTGTAGAGTTTGCGCAGGAACATAATGGAGATATTTTTGTAAGTATCCATGGTAATGGTTCTAAAAAGAAAGATGGACACGGTACAGAAACATTCTATTATGCAGCAGCACCGACAAGATCAACGAATCCATATGTAGATGAAAGTCGTTTATTAGCACAAAAAATTCAAGACCGTCTTGTGAAAGCACTTGGAACAACAGATCGTGGTGTGAAAAAAGGTGATCTATATGTAATTAGAGAAAATACAATGCCGGCTGTATTAGCAGAATTAGCATTTGTAGATAATAAAAGTGATGCAGATAAAATCGCTACACCAAAACAGAGACAAGCTGCAGCAGAAGCGATTTATCAAGGTATTTTAGATTACTACGAAGCAATGGGTAATAACGTATCTTCTTTCCGTTAATACATCAAAAGAGATTGCCAAATGGCAGTCTCTTTTATTTATTAACGTTTCTCTTTATTTCCGGCATGTGATATCATTTAATTTTATGAAAAAGTATTGTAGCAATTGTAATTATAACGATATAGAGGATGATCATAGATTGAATAATCATAGTAAAACACCTGCATGTATATATACGTATGCATTTCGCGAGGAGGAGCGTGCTTTATGTTACTTGGAAATGCGCTCGTTCTTTGGAACGGAGTCTCACGTTAATATTTTGAAAAGTGATGTCAAAATTGAACCGAGTAGAAGTGCGTTTATAAAAGAGCGCGTTGAGGTTATGTATGAAGGAGACGACTTAGAAAGTATTCTAAAACAAGTGGAACAAATTGATTTGGCGGGGGCGTCATTTAAAGTTATCTTCGTGAAAATCAATGACCTTGGGAAAGAAAATAAAATTGAATATGGGGAAAGACGTCTCATTGAACGCGACCTCGGTATGCATATTGAAGGAGAAGCGGATGTTCGTAATCCAGAGCGTGTATTCGGGATTGTTCCTCTTGGAGGACGTTGGTACTTCGGGCATTATGTAGAAAGCGAGCCAGTTTGGTATCATCACATAAAAAAACCACATAGTTATTCGACATCTCTTAGTACACGTGTTGCGAGATCAGTTGCCAATATCGCTGTACCAAATCCAGAGGGAGTACGAGCAATTGACCCGTGCTGTGGTATTGGAACAGTAGTAGTAGAAGCACTCTCTATGGGAATTAACATCGTTGGTAGAGATATAAATCCACTTGTAGTGCTTGGAACGAGAAAAAACATCGCACATTTCGGGTTTGAAGGAACAGTAACAAAAGGTCCAATCGAGGAAATTACTGAGAACTACGACGTTGCCATTATCGATATGCCGTACGACCTATTTACGCACGCAACACCAGAAGACCAACTCTCCATTCTTTCAAGTGCACGCCGCATCGCTAAAAAGGTAGTCGTTGTCACGATGGAAACAATGGACGACATGATCCATGAAGCAGGATTCGAAATTACAGATCGCTGTGTTACAAGAAAAGGATCATTTACTAGACAAATTCTCGTTTGTGAATAAGAAAGGAAGGTCACCCGTTTGGGTGACCTTTTTTGGTTTGTATTGATGTGTGATTGGTTGGTAGTTTAGATAGATGAATTAGCGAAATTTGTCGGTAAGTCGATATTCCATGTCGAATCGTCGATATATTTAAAAAATCGTTGATATATTGTGCTGAATCGTTGATATATTTCGAGAATCGTAGATATCGTTACATTAGTATATTACTGTTCTTTTAATTTTTCTTGTTGTGCGATTAATAAATTGCGTAAGACGTGTCCGCGGTAACTTTCTAGTTTTCTCCCTTCGTGATAGCGCACACCTAATTTTTTTAGCTCGGCTACGTACCAGCCTTTTGTTCCGTAGTACATTGGATCACTTCCTTTTTGCTTTTGAACAGTATATGTTGGGGGTGGAAGTAACTTTCCAATGAAAATAATAAGCCTAGTTGTATCAAGGTGTTCCATAAAATAGTTTCCGGACATTGTATAAAAAAATAGACAGTAGTGTATGCTTTTTTACACAATGTATACAAATTTATACCCTATGCGTTGGCATGATATTTGCAATGAAAATAGTATCAACTTATAGGGGAGAGATAGAAATGAAGGTTAGTAAAGTGTACACGACAATTGATGCTCACGTAGCTGGGGAGCCGCTGCGAATTATTACAGGCGGCGTGCCAGAAATAAAAGGGGAAACGCAGCTAGAAAGACGTGCGTACTGTATGGAACATTTGGATCATCTTCGCGAAGTTCTTATGTATGAACCGAGAGGGCATCACGGTATGTACGGTTGTATCATTACTCCGCCTGCGAGTGCTCACGCTGATTTTGGCGTATTATTTATGCACAATGAAGGCTGGAGTACGATGTGTGGTCATGGCATTATTGCTGTTATTACAGTCGGAATTGAAACTGGTATGTTTGAAGTGACAGGTGAGAAACAAAAATTCATTATTGATAGCCCTGCTGGGGAAGTCATTGCGTACGCAACATATAACGGGAGCGAAGTAGAGTCCGTATCATTTGAAAATGTCCCTTCATTTGTATACAAAAAAGACGTTCCTATTAAAATAGATAACTATGAGTTTCAAGTAGATATCGCGTTTGGCGGAGCATTCTACGCGGTAGTAGATAGTAAAGAATTTGGCTTGAAAGTCGATTTCAAAGACTTATCTGCTATTCAAATGTGGGGCGGTAAAATTAAGCACTACATTGAGAGCCAAATGGAAGTAAAGCACCCGCTTGAAGAAGGGTTAAAAGGAATATACGGCGTTATTTTCTCAGATGAACCGAAAGGAAAAGACGCTAGCTTACGAAATGTAACGATTTTTGCTGACGGGCAAGTAGATCGTTCTCCTTGTGGCACAGGAACTTCTGCAAGAATCGCAACTCTTTTTGAAAGGGATGCCCTGCAAAAGGGAGAGATTTTCGTCCACGAATGCATTACTGACGGGAAATTCGAGGGGGAAGTATTGTCCGTAACAGCTGTAGATACATATGAAGCTGTCGTTCCGAAAGTAACGGGGCATGCATTTATTACAGGATTTCATCAGTTCGTTGTAGACCCGAGAGATGATTTGAATGGGGGATTTTTGTTAGGATAAGAAGAGGAGGTGGAAAGATATGCTAGTCATAAGCGCGAACGAACAACGAAACTTAGTAAATATGAATGAAGTCATTGAATACGCGGCGCTTGCTTTAAAAGAATTTTCCGCAGAAAGAACGATTACACCAATACGCGGCTCATTACCATTTGCAAGCGAACAAAATACGGCATTGATTATGCCTTCAGTAGCGGAAGGACTTGAGGCACTTGGCTTAAAGGTAGTAACAGTAGTCCCCGAGAACAAAAAGATAGGAAAGAAAACGATAAACGGGATTGTAATGCTATCAGATTTTCAAACGGGAGAACCGCTCGCACTTTTAGAAGGATCGTACTTAACGATGATTCGAACAGGCGCCTTATCCGGAGTAGCGACAAAACATCTAGCTCGTCATAATGCAAAAACGTTATGCATTATCGGGACAGGCGAACAAGCGAAGGGAATTGCCGAAGCAGTATTTGCGGTTAGAGATATTGAAAAAGTCATTTTATACAATCGAACAGAGGAAAAAGCGTATGCATTCTCGCAATTTATACAAGAGAGATTCAATAAACCTGCATATGTTCACACAAATGCAAATGAAGCCATAAGCGAAGCAGACATCATCGTCACAACTACGAACGCATCCACACCAGTTTTCTCAGAAAAACTACAAAAAGGCGTCCACGTAAACGCCGTCGGCTCATTTAGACCGAATATGCAAGAACTACCATCTCACGCTATCACGAGTGCAACAAAAGTAGTAGTCGAATCAAAAGAAGCTGCATTAGAAGAAACAGGAGATCTTCAAGTTCCGATACAAGAAGGTCTATTTAAAGCTAGCGACATTTACGCCGAGCTTGGACAAATTATAAGCGGTGAAAGAGCTGGGCGTGAAAATGATGAAGAGATTACTGTTTTTAAATCGGTTGGTTTGGCGGTAGTGGATATCATTGTTGCGAAGTATTTGTATGAGAGAGCAGTGGAGCAGGGAGTTGGGAATAGGATTGAGTTTTGAGGGACTGCCTTTTGGTGGTCTTTTTTTGGGTGGGCGTTTGGTGTGGCTGTGGGATTGGTTAGTAGTTTTGGTGTTAGTTTTTGCGAAGTTTGTCGGTAAGTCGATATGTTGTGTCGAATCGTCGATATATTCGGAGTTGTGATCGATATAATTGGATAATCGTTGATATATTTTGGGGGAGTGTGGTATTCATTGGTAGGATGAGCTTAATGATATGTTGGAACATGTGAATCCTATGCAGATATCAAATCATTAATTCAATTAGCGTATGGAAAAAACTGCACCTCTAACAATTAGAGGTGCAGCTTTTTTACCATTCCCGCCATTCTTCTGTTATATCTTCTTCGGATTCTAAGCCAGCTATTCGTGCAGCTGCATCGATAAATTCATAGAGATCTTCTCTTTCCATTGTTTCGATAAAATGGTCATGTTCGATATTTAGTTCATTTAATTTAATAACGACCTCTTTAACAAATTGCATGACTTCGACTTCGGTTGGATTCTCGCCTAATTGCTGTAAATTGTTAATGTAAGTGTCAAGAACCTTATTTGTTGCACTTTATCGCAAGAATGCATTAATAGATTACAAACTTTCTACCTTTGCGAAAAAGTTTGACAATACATACGGGTAGTGGTAATTTAAAACCTATAAGAAAACTCGGTATTAATTCCGAGTTTTCTTATAGGTGTAAATAGTCGAGAGGGGTCGAAATATGAAAAAGAAGTTGTTTGCATTACCATTTGTCCTACTATTACTTATTGCATTAGCGGCTTGTTCTGGGGAGAAAGATTCTTCAAAGCAAACAGGAACTAGTACGTCGGGGACTCCGAAAGATGGAGGGGCGTTAACGATTGGTGTTAGTGATAATCCAGATACGATGAACCCACTTTATGCAAATGATCGTGTGTCATTAACCGTGCAGCAAGCTTTATATGCACCGCTGTATCATATGGAAGACGGTAAGAAAAAGTTTGTTCTTGCTGAGAGTTTTGCGCCGTCAGAGGATCAATTAACATGGACTTTAAAACTAAAGGATAATTTGAAATGGCATGATGGTAAGAAAATTACATCAGACGATATTGCATTTACATTCCAGTCTATTTTAGATGAGAAGCAAAATAGTTCAAGCCGTGAAAACTTTATTTTTAAAGGAAAGCCGCTTGAGGTGAAAAAAGTGGATGAGCTAACGACTCAATTCGTATTACCACAAGTAAGTGCATCTTTTGAAGGTGTGATGAATGATTTCTTCCCAATTCCGAAACATGTATTTGAAGGGGAAGCGGATTTAGCGAAGAGTAAGAAAAACTTACAGCCTGTAGGATCAGGTCCATTTAAGTTTAAAGAGTATAAATCAGATGAGTACGTTGCATTAGATCGATTCGATGATTATGTAGGTGGTAAGGCTAAATTAGACTCTATCGTATATCGCGTTGTAAAAGACCGTAATACAGCAAATGTTTCACTACAAAATGGTCAAATCAACATGAAGATGATTGAGCCGCAAGACTTTAAGAAATTAGATAGCACTGGGAACTTCTCAATGGTGACATTCCCTGAAGGTAGATTATTCTACTTATCTTATAACCAAAACACAGATCTTATGAAGAAAAAAGAAGTGCGCCAAGCAATCGCGCATGCGTTAGATAAGAAAGAAATGATTAACTCAGCATTCGTTTCTAGTCAATTTGCAGAACCAGCAAATTCAATCTTAACACCAGACGCTATGTATTATGCAAAAGACATTAAAGATTATAAGTATGATAAGAAAGAAGCGAAAGATTTATTAGCGAAAGCTGGCGTGAAAGATAAAGAAAAAGTACGTGTTATGTATGTAACGAATAATAAAATTATGGAAAGCTTAGCGCTTTATACACAACAAAAATTACAAGAAGTTGGCTTAGAAGTTGAACTGAATGCATTAGATGCTAGTGCAGCAAGTGAAAAAAGCTTAGATAAAGCGAATAAAGAATATGATATTACATTCGGTGGTTACATAATGGGACCTGAGCCAGATTCATATAAGAGCTTATTCTTAAGTAATGCTGAATACAATTATGCACGTTATAAAAACGCTGATTTCGATAAGTTATGGGAAGAAGCTGCAGTTGAAACAGATAAAACAAAACGAGCAGAACTATACCATAAAATTCAAGAGACAGCTAGAGAAGACTTACCTTATCTACCAATCGCATATCCGAAAGCAGTTATTGCAGTAGATAAAAAGTTTGATGGATTGAAAGAAGCAAAAGCAATTCCAGTTACAATGTTTGAAGATTTATCTAAGATTTATGAAGTGAAATAAGAAACTGTAAAGAAGCTGGTGGAAATCAGCTTCTTTATCAAGTTAAAGCCTGATTGATGTGGGCTAATGAAAGTTTCACTTTATCCCGCTTTAACGGGCAGTAAGACTCCCACCTTAAAATTCGGCTGAATAGGTGGTGGGATGGAAGATCAACTGCCCGTAAAAGCCCGATTGGTTCAACTAATAATCAGTGGGTGATGGACAAAACCCCCACTGATTAAAGTTTCACTTTATCTTGAGGGGGGAAGTTTGTGTATAAAGTAATTGGGAAGAGGCTTTTAAATGCAATTCCGCTTTTATTTGTTATTTCTATTATTTCTTTTCTATTAATAAAACTAGCACCGGGCGATCCGGTTCGAAACTTTGTCACGCCGAATATGAGTCCAATTGATGTTGAGCGTATTCGTACAAGTTTAGGGCTAGATCAACCAATTTATATGCAGTATATTTTATGGTTAAAAAATATTTTAACAGGGAACTTTGGTTACTCACTTCAAAATCATCGTCCTGTTTTAGACCTTATTGTAGAACGGTTACCTGCGACAATTGGCTTAATGGGATCATCTTTACTCGTCTCATTTGTAATCGCAATACCACTAGGACTACTTACAGGTGTGAAAAAGAATTCTATTTTTGATCGCATTGTAAACTTTATCTCTTATGTGGGAATCTCAATGCCAGTCTTTTGGTTCGCTTTACTATTAATCTACTTATTCTCTTTAAAGTTGAATCTTCTTCCAAGTATGGGTATGCGTACAGTCGGTCAAGATTCTTTCTTGGATATTGTTAAGCACGGCATTTTACCTTGTATGGTGCTAGCGTTCCAAAACGTCTCTGTTTATATGAGATATATTCGCTCAAGTACAATCCAGCAATTAGAAGAAGATTACGTGCAAATTCAATATGCGTACGGCGCTTCGAAGAAAACAGTTTTATTTAATCACGTACTTCGAAATGTATTAATACCGATCATTACAATTTTCGGATTATCTATTCCAAGTTTAGTAGGCGGAGCGTTCATTACGGAAACAGTATTCTCATGGCCGGGTCTTGGTTCACTTGGGGTAAATGCTATTTTTAGATTTGATTATCCAATTATTATGGCAATTACATTACTATCATCCTTCATGTTAATTCTTGGTAACTTAATTGCTGATATTTTATATGGCGTAGTAGATCCGCGCATTCGAATGAGGGGGTGATTTGGAATGAATAATAGGAGATTTCAAACGATAAAAAGTAGTTTTACGAAAAATAAGTTTGTACTAATGGGAGTTATTATACTTGCGGTTTTAACAATTGCATCGATATTCGCATTTATATCACCGTACGATCCTAGTAAAATGTCGATTCCAGATCGTTTACAAGAACCGAGTATGAGTCATCCTTTCGGAACGGATGATTACGGAAGGGATTACTTAACGAGGGCATTATATGGCGGACGCGTTTCGCTTGCGGTCGGTTTTCTTGCAATGGTTGTATCTATTACAATCGGAACCGCAGTCGGAACAATTAGCGGATATTATGGCGGAAAGTTAGACAACTTCTTAATGCGAATTGTTGAAGTCCTTATGTCAATTCCATCATTTTTCTTAATGCTGTTATTAAATGCTTATTTAAAACCAGGAATTACGACGTTAGTTCTTATTATTGGATTACTAACATGGATGGACACCGCTCGTATTGTAAGGGCAGAAACGCTATCTGTAAAAGAGCGCGAGTACGTTTTATATGCAAAAGTATCAGGACAAAAATCACTCACAATTATTGTAAGACATATCATTCCTAACATTTTATCAACCATTATTATCGCCGCAACATTAACAATTGCGACATCGATTTTAATGGAATCATCACTTAGCTTTTTAGGTTTAGGTATTAGAGAACCAGATTCTTCTTGGGGCAGTATGCTAAACAATGCGCAAGGATACATAGGTGAAGCTTGGTATTTAACACTCTTCCCAGGATTCCTTATCCTTTTAACGGTACTTAGTTTTAACGTAATTGGTGAAGTATTGAAGAAAGCTTTCGCGCCAAAAGGAGCTGGAAATGAAAACTAAAGTGTTAAGTGAAAGGAGTGAGCAACGTGTCTGAAAAACTATTAGAAGTGAATAATTTAAAGACTTCTTTTTTCATAGAAAGTGGAGAAGTAGAAGCGGTTCGCGGCGTTACATTTCGTTTAAATAAAGGAGAAGTAGTTGGTATCGTTGGGGAGTCTGGAAGCGGAAAGAGTGTGATGGCGAAGTCTGTTATGTCTCTCGTTACATCACCAGGGAAAGTGAAAGAAGGGGAAATTCTTTTTCATAATGAAAATATCCTTTCTAAATCCGAGAAAGAATTACGTTCTATTAGAGGAAATCAAATTTCACTTATATCCCAAGATCCAATGTCTGCGCTAAATCCAGTCGTGAAAATTGGAAAGCAAATGACGGAAGTAATTATACGGCATCAAAAAGTGAAAAAGAAAGAAGCAGAGCAGATCGCGGTCAACTTGTTAAAACAAGTCGGTCTTTCTTCACCAGAAGAAAGGGTGAAACAATATCCGCATGAACTAAGCGGGGGGATGAAGCAGCGAGTTATGATCGCAATGGCGATGTCTTGTAACCCAGACCTTCTCATTGCGGACGAACCGACGACAGCGCTTGATGTAACGATACAAGCACAAATACTAGATTTAATGAGAAACTTAAAAAATGAAACGAACATGGCGTTACTTCTTATTACGCATGACTTAGGAATAGTCGCACAAAACTGTACACGCGTTATCGTTATGTATGGCGGACTTATTATGGAAGAAGGGCCTGTACTCGATATTTTCCAATCGCCGAATCATCCATATACGAAAGGGCTATTAAACTCTCTGCCGAAAATATCGAACGGCGTAAAAGAAAGACTCGCGCCAATTCAAGGTGTAACGCCAAACTTATTAAACCCGCCACAAGGTTGCCCATTCGCTGAGCGTTGCCCGCATACGATGGATATTTGTGAAAAAGAACGTCCGCCATATTTTGAAATTGGAAACGACAGACGCTCTATGTGCTGGTTAAATGATAGGGCGGTAGGTGAATCACATGCATGAAGAAAACTTAATTGAAGTTCGGAACTTAAAAAAGTATTTTCCTATTAAAAAGGGGCTATTCGGCAGAAAAACAGAGCAATTAAAAGCAGTCGATGACTTAAGCTTCACAATTAAAAAAGGTGAAACATTCGGACTAGTAGGCGAATCGGGCTGCGGAAAATCAACGACAGGAAGAAGTATCATTCGTTTACACGATGTCACTTCAGGTAACGTTTTATTCGACGGAAAAGACATCGCAAGTTTAAAGGAAAGTGAACTAAAAGAATTTAGAAAAAGAATGCAAATCATTTTCCAAGATCCATACGCATCATTAAACCCGGCAATGAACGTATTCCAAATTATTAGCGAACCGATGAACATTCACGGTTCCTACGAAAAAGAAGAACAAAAAGAAATCATTTTAGACCTTCTGAAAAAGGTAGGATTAAAAGAAGAACACTTATATCGCTACCCGCACGAATTTAGCGGAGGCCAAAGACAGCGCATCAGCATCGCGCGCGCACTATCTGTAAAACCAGACTTTATCTTATGTGACGAACCAATCTCAGCACTCGATGTCTCAGTCCAAGCACAAGTCGTAAACATGCTGCAAGACATCCAAGAAGAAACAGGAGTCACATACTTATTCATCGCACATGACCTATCCATGGTAAGACACATATCAGACCGAATCGGAGTCATGTACTTAGGAAACATAGTAGAAATTGCCGACAGCGAAGACCTATACACAAAACCGGCACATCCATACACACAAGCACTACTTTCATCCATGCCAGAACCAGATCCAACAAACATAGGCAAAGAACGGATCATCTTGCAAGGAGAAGTACCAAGCCCACTCAACTCACCATCAGGCTGCAAATTCAGAACGCGCTGCAAATTCGCCACTGAAAAATGCGTCCAAGAAGTACCGAAGATGGTTGAGATTACGAAAGGGCATCAAGTGGCTTGTCATTTGTTTTAGAGGGGAAAGCACCGGGGGGACCTGGTGCTTTTTTTGTTTGTAGGGGACGTGGGATTGGTTGGTGGTTTTGGTGCTGGTTTTTGCAAAATTTGTCGGTAAGTCGATATATTGTGTCGAATCGTCGATATATTCGGAGTTGTGTTCGATATAATTGGATAATCGTTGATATATATCTATTCGGTGTGGGATTCCTGGGCAAAAGAGGGTTTAAGAGTATAGGATACAGTGGGAGTAGCTCTAAAAATCGTATAGATATCTTCAAGATTTACCGATAAAAATAAACGAGGCTCTCCCTCTTTTATTGTAAAATTGAGTGCTGCACAATCAAGCGGAATAATTGATTATCTAGTATGATTAATGTGTATGGGAAACTTCTTGCAAGAGAATGAGGAGATTAATATAAATGTAATCACTAATAATAAATGAAGGTATCGTATAGTAAGATGTTTAAATGTTTAAAACACAAGTTGTTTATCGGTAGAAGAGAAAAAAGATGTGAAATTATTTTAATGTTTTTGAAAAAAGGAGGGGATCAACAAATGGATAGATGGAAAAAGTTTTCGATGATTGTAGTTAGTATCGTGGTATTTGGTATATTTATAGGATATATGGTAGGAATGTTTTTCAATCCTGGAAGTGACAATAAGCAAATACAAGAGAGAACAGTTGATGCCAAAGGTGAGGAAATTGACGATTTGGTCAACTCTGAGGGTGTTATAATCGACTCTATGCACAAAATGTTGCATCAAAAAGTAATAGCTGATAAAAAGGTTGGTTTTATCGTAATGTCTCCTGAGAATATTAAAAAGCTTCGTCACTTGTTAGATCAAAGCGATAAAATAATGGAAAAAGAAAAATATGTTGAGATTTTAAATCGTTGGGAAAAAGGTGATTTTTCTCAAGCGGTTGAAGAACATAATTATATGTGGGAGCAAGCAGGAGGAGAAAGTACTGGAAAAGCAAAAAGATTAGCTACTCCAAAAGAAGAAAAAGCATATCTCAAAGAACAAAGCAAAAAAGAAGGTTCTAGTACAAAAATAGAATAAAAGGTAATAAAGCGTATAGATTCTTAATGGAATTGTATCTTATGCTGTAAGCTCCAAAAATTATTGTATCTATTCTATTGATATTCTTATATTTGGAGAGTAGATAGTAAAAGGGAGATTTCAAATTGAGTTCTTCCTTTTACTATCTACTTGAAAAATAATTTCCCCTTATAAGTTTCTATATAGATGCGCCCGTCTTTTTCTTCTTTTATTTCGCTATCAAAATGCTTTATCCAATCAACAATGCCTCGATCACTTTCTGTGACATGTTCTCTTACATATAGATATGAATGAATTGATTTATAAAATGTATAGTTAGTTAAAAGCCTTTGACCAAGAGAAATAGGAGTATCTGAATTTGGAGTCTCCTGAATTATATATGGAGATGGGAGAATGTTATTGTTAACATATACATAATATTTGGACTGATTAATGGCCGATTTTAGCCATATGATTTGAACTATTATTATAACTATGGTTACCGTTTTTTGTGCTTTTTTAAAATTTTGTCCTGGAAAAGAGTAGTAGATGAAAATCGGAATAGCAAATAAACCAACCCAAGCTACCCATTTGTCTATTGGTGCACCATTTATCCAAAAGATAAACCCTAAGGCTTTTGTAAATAAAAATAAAAAAACAAGACTTGTGCAAATTATTGATACATAGTATGTTTTATTTTTCATGATTTTCTCCCAAAAATATATGTTCATAAAACGAATATAAGAGTATTTTAAAAAGTATATATCATATAGATGTAAAGTCCAAAATAGTAACCTAAATTAAATATTGCAAGCATAACACGTTGGTAAGTTTTACTGGCTCCAGCTGAAAATAAAACGCCTATAAGTGGTGCAAATAAACCAACTTTCCAAAAGATATTTGCTGATCCGCCTATTTCTAACGTATGCTCATTTATTATAGTTAAAAGAGCATAAGGTACACAGGATAAAGATAATATAGCCCATTTGTTCAAAGTGCCACCTCTTTTCGATGTTTTAATATAAATAAAATGTTAATTTTATTTATAGATTATTGTATCAATTAAAGATTTGTATAGGGAATTTTTCTTTGGAATGTTAAAATAGTTTTTATTTTATATTTATTAAAGATAGAAAGTAGGAAAACATCATCCCAAGCTATAAATATACTTCTAGTACAAGGATACTATTCTTTTCTGCTATAAAGTTTAAAAACCTCTACTTATATGTAGAGGTTTTTAAACTGCATATTAATGAATTATGTTTTTTCAGATAAACGAAGATCATAGAATATATACTTTTAACTAGACTTATTATTAACTAATGTATCCCCACCACCAAGCTCCGCCTCAATCTGCGAAGTCTTCGATGACTCATCCATGCGCCAATATGTGATAAAGCTGATAGCGATACAACCAGCTACGTAGAAGTAGAATAGGGACTCCATTCCGATACTCTTTAGCCATAATGCGATGAACTCAGCTGTTCCGCCGAATATCGCAACTGTTAGGGCATATGGTAAACCTACGCCTAGTGCGCGAATTTCAGTTGGGAAGAGTTCGGCTTTTACAATTGCGTTAATGGAAGTGTAGCCAGTAACGATAATGAGACCGACCATCATAAGTAAAAATGCTACCATTGGTTCTGTCGTTTTTTCCATAAAGAAGAAGATTGGTGCTGTTAGTAACGTTCCGAGAATACCGAATGCCATTAATAGTGGGCGGCGTCCAATTTTATCGGATAGTAGCCCCGCAATTGGTTGAAGTACGACGAAAATAAGTAGTGCGGCAAAGTTAATCCAGCTTACAACTTCTTTCGGAAGACCGACTGTGTTTACCATGAACTTTTGTAAATATGTTGTGTACGTATAGAATGCGACAGTGCCTCCTAATGTTAGGCCGACTACTGTTAATACTGCTTTCGGGTGTTTCATAAGCGCGCGAACGGTTCCTGCATTTTCGCGTTTTTGTGATTTTATGTTTGAAAATTGTTCCGATTCATCCATCGTGCGGCGAAGCCATAATACAGCTACTGCGCCCATCGCTCCAATAATGAATGGAATGCGCCATCCCCAAGATTTCATATCTGGTTCGCTTAGTAATTGCTGAAGAACAATTTGAACGCCTAACGCAACCATCTGCCCAGCAACGAGCGTTACATATTGGAAGCTTGAATAAAAGCCACGGCGACCACTACTAGCCATTTCAGATAAATAAGTTGCAGAAGTTCCATACTCTCCGCCAAGTGATAATCCTTGTAGTAAACGAGCAAGAACTAAAATAATTGGTGCCATGATCCCGATGCTTTCGTAACTAGGTGTACAGGCGATAATTAAAGAACCACCGGCCATAACTGTAATCGAAAGTGTTAATGCTGCCCGGCGTCCGTGCCGATCTGCATATCGGCCCATTAATAAACTTCCGATAGGGCGCATTAAAAAACCAACTGCGAAAATAGCCGCTGTGTTCAGTAACTGACTCGTTGGATCGCCTTTAGGAAAGAACTCTGCTGAGAAGTAAACAGCGAAAGCAGAGTAAACGTACCAGTCATACCATTCAATTAAATTACCGACTGAACCTTTGAAAATATTGCCGGCGACTCGGTTAGATTTTGCTTGAGCCATAATAATTCCTCCTCTTGCTTAGTAATAAAAGGTATATATGAAAGCGTGTTCATTGTAGTTGAATTGTACTGTTTATAGAATAAAATCTCAATATTATGACAATTTTATTCTTTTTGTACTTTATGTACATGGAGAGTTTTAATAGTTGCTTCATTATTAGTTTTGTCATAATAATAGAAAAAGGAGATTGATAGTTTAGAATATTTTATCAAAGGATATGAAGCATGAAGAAATCACGCAAAGTGTCATTACAAACGAAAATAGTAAGCTTAATTATTACGTTAATATTATTTGTCGTTCTCCTATTAGCGGGAATATTTGTTTACATTCAGTCCGTTGATACGAAGCGCCAAGTGGAGCAGTTAGCACTTCAAACAGCGAAGTCGCTTTCTTTTATGCCTGCTATAAAAGATGCTTTTCAAAATAACGAGCATAAAAGTACGATTCAATCTATTGCGGAACAAGTTCGTGAGCAAGCTGGTGCAGATTATGTCATTATAGAAGATCGCTTTGGGGTGATGTATTCTCATTCTAATTCGGAGTTGATTGGTACAAAGAGTAACAATCCATATAACTATGAAGCACTCACTTTTGGCGGATACTATACGCTTGAAGGAAATGGTGAAAGTGGTCCGGCTTTAATGGCGAAGGCACCCATTATTGTTCATAACGGAGACTACGATCAAGTCGTAGGTGTTGTGACAGTAGAGTTTTTAATAAAAGGTATCGAATCTAACATACTGAGCAGAACGAAAGAAATTATACTCTTTTCTTTAGCGGTATTATTAGCCGGGATTGTTGGTGGCATCCTTTTAGCACGCAGCATCCGGAAAGATACACTCGGTTTAGAGCCGAATGAAATCGCAGCGTTATACCGGGAACGAAGCGCAATACTACTATCTATAAAAGAAGGAATTATCGCTATTGATCAAAACGGTTTGATTACGATGATGAACACATCGGCAGAAGAGATGCTACATGTAAATGGTGATTATATGCAGCAGCACATTTCAAAAGTTTTACCAGAATTTAATATGGAGAGAGTGCTAGAAAACGATCAAGAAATCGCGTTTCAAAATAAAGTGTTCATTTTAAACATGACGCCGATACTTGAAAATAACAGTACGGTAGGCGTTGTATGTAGTTTTAGAGATAAAACAGAACTGCAAAACTTAGTGAATACGATATCTGAGGTAAGAAAGTATTCCGAGGACTTACGCGCTCAAACGCATGAATTTACAAATAAGCTTTTCGTTTTATCAGGATTACTTCAGTTAGGACATTACAAAGAAGCGATTGAATTTATTCAGCAAGAATCTAATATTCATCAAAGTCAAAATCATATTTTATTTCATCAAATTCATGATGCAAAAGTACAAGCTATTTTATTAGGGAAAATCGGAACAGCATCTGAGAAGAAAATCGATTTTCATATTGAAGGAGATAGTGCGCTTCATCCGTTACCAGACCATATAAAAGTTTCGCACCTTATTACAATCCTTGGAAATATAATCGACAATGCGTTTGATGCGGTGAGTGAACGAGAGGAGAAGAATGTTTCCTTCTTTGTTACGGATATTGGGCACGATATTGTGTTTGAAGTGATAGATAGCGGGATAGGGATACCAGAAGAAAAAATCACGACCATTTTTCAAAAAGGGTTTTCAACGAAAGGAAATGATCGTGGTTACGGACTAGCAAACGTGAAAGAAATGGTAGATCTACTAGGGGGAACAATTGAGATTCAAAACGAGAAAAATGGGGGAGCGATTTTTACAATTTACCTTCCGAAAACATTGAGAGACAGTACATAACAAACAGGGGGATGGGCATATGTTGAAGGTTGCAATTGCAGAAGATGATTTCCGCGTCGCGCAAATTCAGGAAGAGTTTTTATCAAAAATAAAGGACGTAAAAGTGATTGGAAAAGCATTGAACGCGAAAGAAACGATGGAATTACTACAAAGAGAAGAAATCGATTTGCTTCTATTAGATAATTACTTACCAGACGGAATCGGCGCAGACTTATTGCCAAAAATTCATGCTGACTTTCCAAATATTGATGTCATTATGGTAACAGCGGCAAATGAAAACCATATGCTAGAAAAAGCAATTCGAAATGGCGTAAGCAACTACCTTATAAAACCGGTCACGTTAGAAAAATTCGTTCGCACAATTGAAGACTATAAAAGAAAGAAGCAATTATTACATAGTAACAATGAAGTGAATCAAGCGCTTATCGATAACTTCTTCGGCACTTCGCAAACACAAGATATAAAAAACTTACCGACAGGTGTGGATCCGTTAACATTGCAAAAAGTGAAAGGGATTATAAAAGGATTTGAAGCGGGAATTACAATAGAAGAAATGGGAGAACAAATGGGTGCCTCCAGAACAACCGCAAGAAGATATTTAGAATATTTAGTAGCGACAAACGAATGTACAGTAGAGTACACATACGGTATTATCGGACGACCAGAACGAAAATACCGAATAGGACGAGGACTATGAAAAAACGATTATTACTATGTATATGGATCATGACAGGAGTAATAGCTGGTTGTTCTTCGGAAAAATCTCAAACGAATACAGTAAACATAGACAAAGTAGAAATCGTTGCGCCAAACGTTCAAGGAGCAGGATGGGACTTAACAGCGCGAGCGATGCAAAAAACATTAACAGAAGAAAAAATCTTCACAAAACCAATCACTGTCACAAACAAAGTTGGTGGCAGCGGTGATGTCGGATGGAAATATACGAAACAAAAAGGCGGTCACGTACTCGCGATTAACTCAAGCTTACTCATAACGAACAATCTACTAGGCCACAGTAAACTAACATATAAAGACTTTACACCGCTCGCGACACTCGCATCAGATTGGGAAGTCGTTGTCGTCTCAAAAGACTCAAACATAGAAAACGCAAAACAACTCATGGAACAACTAAAACAAAACAAGAATAATTTCAAAATCGGCGTTGCCCCTGGCCTAGGAAACGACGATCACCTATCATTCGTACAAGTAGGCAAAGCATTCGGCATAAACCCTGCCGAACTACAATTCTTCGTCTACGAAAACAAAGAAAAAATCATAAACGCCCTAACGAACAAACAAATAGGCGCCGCAACCATGACCCTATCCGAAGCCGAAAAACAATACAAAGCCGGCAAAATAAAAATACTAGCCGTATCCGCACCAAAACGCCTAGACCGACTACCAGGAATCCCAACCTGGAAAGAACAAGGAATCAACGTCATCTTCCAGCACTGGAAAGGAATTATGGGCCCGAAAGATATGACGGAGGAAGAGGTTGCTTATTGGGATGGTGTGATTAAGAGGATGGTGGAGAGTGATAGTTGGAAGGGGATTTTGAGGGAGCGGGGTTGGGAGAGTTTTTATAAGGGGAGTGGGGAGAGTAGGGGGTTTTTGGAGGAGAGTAGTGGGTGGTATGGGGGAATGGTGAGGAAGAGGTAAATAGATCCCAAACAAAAGGTTTAGTATTTCGTGTATGTAGGATATACCCTCTTAAACATTTTGAATTTATCATATTAGTTATTTTATGAGATTAGGAAGTTTGGCTATTTTGTAAAAGTAAAATAATTGAATTTTATTGGAAAAATATATATAATTATATTGCCCTTAACGTTAGGTTTTGGGGATGTGGATGTTTCTTTGTCAAGTCTGGTGTTTCGAAGGATAACTCCGAGACCATTCCAGATATCTGACAAGGTTGACATGAACATGATTACTTCAATCATTCTGTCATCACCACCAATCCACAGTACTATTGTTGCCATAACTATAGTATACGAGTTAAATGAATCGCAGTCGCATGAATCATGCGGAAAGGAGTTTAAGCTCAAAGGGTCTTCTAACAACTGCAGTTAATATGGCCCTTTAAGCTCACTCAGTTAGTATGTCTAAAATAAAAATTAATTATGAAAAGTATCATATAAAACCATTTCCTCATTTTGATCAACGTATAAAAGTCAATAAAAAGGTAAAAGAAAATCTTCAAAATCCTTTTTACATAGCAGCGCATAGTTTTTATCCATTTATACATTACAAGAAAATATCATATAAATTTAAGAATGGTACCCTATCTTCTCCAAAAGAAAGAGATATTTTTTATTCTGGCCATATGGATGGTTATATATATAAGCATTATGGCGAAATTCTAAATCATAAGTATAACAATACTTGTATTGGAAAAGGAATTGATCATGTATCACTGGCGTATCGTAATAATAAAATGGGAAAGAGTAACATTCACTTTGCAGCTGAGGTAATTAATTTTATTTCTGAGCAACAACAAGCGTTTATATTTGTGTCTGATTTTTCTAGTTATTTCGACAGTCTGGATCATGCAATACTTAAAGAAAAATTAATAGAGGTCTTAGAAGAGCAGGATAAATTATCTAAAGATTGGTGGAACGTTTTTAAACATATTACAAGGTATAATTGGGTAGAAAAAGAAGAGGTAATTAGTGATCTTGAATGTACAAAAGAAAAAATAGCAAGGGACAAAAAAAGTAGAGAACGTTATTACACTCCCGCAGAATTCAGAGAATTTCGTAAGCGAGTAAACATTAAATCGAATGATACAGGAGTTGGAATTCCTCAAGGAACGGCAATAAGTGCTGTATTAGCTAATGTTTATGCAATTGATCTTGATCGGAAATTGAATCAATATGCTTTAAAATACGGAGGGATTTACAGGAGATATAGTGATGATATTATAATGGTGCTTCCCATGACAAGTGACGGTCAGGATCCATCAAATGATCATGTATCTTTTATTAAATCTGTAGTTAAGAGAAATAAAGTGACTATGGGCGATAGTAAAACGAGTGTTCTTTATTATGCGAATAATAATATTTACGAAGATTATCAAAGAAAAAGAGAAAGTAAAATGGACTATTTAGGTTTCTCTTTTGATGGAATGACTGTGAAAATAAGAGAAAAAAGCTTATTTAAATATTACCATCGTACATATAAAAAAATTAATTCAATTAATTGGGCGAGCGTAAAAAAAGAAAAGAAAGTTGGGCGTAAAAAACTATATTTACTATATTCACATTTAGGGAGAAATTATAAAGGGCACGGTAATTTTATATCGTATTGTAAGAAAGCACATGCAGTTTTCGAAGGAAATAAGAAACTAGAAAGTTTGATTAATCAGCAGATTAAAAGGCATTGGAAGAAAATCCAAAAGCGATTAGTGGATGTTTAGTTAAGGTTTTGTAACTAATAATTAAAAGAAAAAATGTATTATTTAGCTGATTTTCTAAAGATAAGGAAAGAGATGTAGTATATATACTGCATCTTTTTATTATGAATTTTAGTTGGGGCCTGAAGAAGGCGAAAAGTTGGCCATTTTATGTGAGTGATAAATAGGTATAAACATAAAAAAAAAGATTTTTCTAATAGTTTTATTGTTAAAGGTTAGAAAGGAAGAATAGTCATGAGTAAGTTAAGTAATTCTCTTCGGATGATAGAGCTTCTTCATGGACGAGGAAAAATGAAAATTAGCGAGCTCGCTGAAGAGCTTGAAGTTAAAGAGCGCATGATTCGTATCTATCGGGATGAGCTTGAAAAAGCAGGAATTTTTGTTGAAAGTGAAAGAGGGCGTGGGGGTGGATACTATATTTCTAATACATCCTTATTCCCAATAAAAAACTTGTCTCATAAAGAATTACATGCTTTAACATTTGCGGTTGAACAATTACTATCTAAAGGGAATTCTATATATTCAGGTGATGCACAAGTAGCATTGGATAAGCTGAAAGCATTAAGAAAACTGGAGAAAGATCGAGATCGTCATATTTATTTTGTGCAGCGGTCCAGACCGAATTATGAGTTTTCAGATGAAAGTCGAAAATATATACAGTTACAAGAAGCTTTTGGAGCAAGATGCAAAGTGAAAATTCAGTATGAAAAACAATCTGGTGAAAGATCTGAACGTATCATTGCTCCATATGGATTTGTACATTACAACGAGTTCTTCTACTGCATTGCCATGTGTGAGCGTAGAAAAGACACACGCATGTTCAAATTGTCCCGAATGAAAGATATTCGAATTATTTATGATATATACACAATCCCTGAGGAATTTGATATTCAAAAAGAGTTCCCTAGATTTGGAATTATGAATGAGCCACTAGAGGTAGAATTACTAATACATCCACCATTTACTGTGTCTGTACCAGAATCCATTTGGGGAGAAAATCAAATTATAGAATATAATTCGGATGGTAGTATTCAGTTTCGAGCAAGAATGAGTGGGGAAAAATCGATAAAGAAATGGATTTTGGGTATGGGAGCGGCTGTAGAAGTAATAAGACCAGATAGTTTAAGAGCTGAAATTCTTAAAGAAGGAAGAAAATTGTTAAAGTTATACGAAAAGTAAAACGAAATATATTTAAGGAAGTTTATGTATATAATAATAGATTTTATGGAATTCCAATCACCCAGTAAGAATTTTAGGTGATTGGAGTTTTTTTATCCAAAAAGTTTCAACAATAAGAAATATTGTAATTATGTGACGTTATTATTACCGGAAAGATTGCTAATATAGAGATATATTAAGAAAAGGAGAGTAGGATTATGCAGGATATGAAGTTGTTTTTGTTATATTTATTTTTAATTGTAGTAGGAGGGATGATATCTTACTTTCTTATAAATAAAGTGATTCTTCCGTTTTTAGAGAAAATTGGGGAAGTAAGCGCAAAGAGGTTAATGAAGTATTCAAACCAAATAATTAAAAATGTTCTGATGGCATTTGAATTGTTGGTTATCGTTGCGACAATGGCACTGATCTATTTTGTTTTTCAGATTATTATTGGAGCAGATATAGAGAGAATAAAATGGTCAATCTTAAGTGTAGTATGTGCTTACTCCGTATTTGTTGTAATAGTTAGCCGCATTAAGTTTGATATAGAAAAAGAATTAGGTGCTTTTAATAGTATTATCCAAAAAATGTTGAAAAAGATTAATCAAGATAATTATTTGATAAATAGACTAGGTATTCTATTTGGGAAAACTGCACTTAGTTTAATGATTCATATCACGATAATATGTGTTTTTTTCGTAGGGGTAGTCAATTTTAAACATATGCCATATCAAATTTATTATATAGTAATCATCATATTGCCAATTTCCTTAATAACTTTTATTTACTTTACAGATCGTGATTTAGTCTCGCAAAATATGAGAAGAATACTTAGTTACTTTTTATTAATGGTGATAGCACTTGGAAAAGGCTATAATGATTTTAAAATTTTGATGGGAATAGATACTCCTAATCAATTTAACGATTATTTAGTATTTCTTTTTTTAACGGTATTTATTGCAATGGATAGGTTGATAAAAAGTATTGTGGATGATTATATTGCCTATCATAAATCTGAGGAGAATATAGATTTAAGTGATGAAGCAAATTAAAGCTTTTATAAGATTAAAGGGACTTTATATAAGCTTAGAAAAATATTAATTAAGAGGAGAGTTCACATGAAATTTTCGGAGAAATTTGATTTGAAAAATCATAGTCAATCTAATTTTGATTTTGCTAATATACGTATTGATAGGGATAATAAACTTTTTATTGATCCTACACGTATAGTAGCTGAAGAGCGAGGTTGGTTTCAAAAGTGTGATTTAATTATTCAAGATTTTTTTAATACAATATTTGATTTGTATTCTAAAGGGGAAACAGATAAGGCGAGAGAATATTTTCAATCCTCAGGTGAATCGAATGAACTTTTTTTAGGCTATACTGAAGGTTTTCCGCGAGGTAACGGTAATTCAGAAGAATCATTAGCAAAAGTTTTTGAATATGTTCATAAGCAAGGGTTGTTAGAAGATGTTATTGTTGGAAGGTTAGAAGATTTTTATGTTTTCGTTCCAGAATTTGGGGAGGACTTATTATCAGATTTAGTAGCTAGCTTAATAAAGGCAGAATTAGTTTTATTTACCCAAGAACAATGTGAAATTCACGATATTGCCTTATCGTTTGATTTTGAATTCCATTATTGGAACCATGTTAAGCATAGATGGGAAGTGAAGATAGAACGCCTGCCTAGTTACAATGGACATCCAATTGTATTAGTACCGAAGGAAATAATGGTTTCAAAATATTTATATAGCTCTAATAGATATTGGACACAAGTAGTGAGTATATGGAGGCAACGTAAGCATCGTGAGGAAAACAGTATTTTACATCAAAAACGTCCGAAGTATGAAGAATTTGCTTCAAAAAAGGAAATTAAAAACTTAGAAGTAAATGAAACATCGATTACGGATAAACAATACTTAGTTAATATGACAAGAGAAAATCCTGCAATGATTGTTAGCTTCCGCAATAATATTACGAATACTCAAAGAGGTACTAATTCTAATAAAATGAGTGACGAAGAATTAGAAAAATTTATTCAAGATTCTTATCAATTAGTTGAAACTAGTGGAGAAATGAAATAGTTATTAGAAATTTATAGAAAAAAGGAGAGGATTCCTCTCCTTTTTTCTGTTTTAGAAGTATATATGTTGTTTCTATTGATATAGGTCATAAGAGCTTTTTTATTTTGAAGTAGATTGGTTGATTAAATAATATTGTTTTATTCATATGTTTTTTACTTGTAGATAGTTTGATAAAATAACAGTAATTGTAATTAATTGTAGCTACGGGGGATAAAGATGCTAGAAAAAATAATGATTGAATTTATTAAAGTAAAGCACCGAATTACTCATATCATTGATAGTAAATGTAATTGGATTACGACGATAAAAAATAATGAAGTATATGTAGAAAGGGAATTTGGAATAGAAGGAGAGTTGGATTTAGAATTTAGTGTGAATGGTGAAGAGATTCAACAAATTTGGCAAGACTTAATAAATGTTCAATTAGTTAATGTTAACGATTTTGTACGACAAGAGGAACGGAATGCTTTTCTTATATCGCTATTTGCAGCATTACCTTTTGTAAAGGTAACAAAAATTAATGGAGAAAGAGCTATTGCGTTTGAGGGCTTCCAAACAGATAATCTACCAAGCGAAAAATACGATAAAGTCATACTCTTTTTAGAAGAGATCATAAATGGTACATATAATCCAAGTACGTTAAGTGAACAAATGGATGAAAATTTATATAGTAGGAAGTCTCGCGCGCGTCAAGATTTAAGGTTACTGGGATTTTTGAATGAATCTCATGAAATGAATCAGCTTTTATTAAATGAATATGTTCAGTCGGAAGATAAGAATGCTTACATTGCACAGTTAGTTTTAAAGCAGGAATATTTCCGTCATGCTTTATTTATTCTTGGATTGCTAGAAAAGTATTCAAAGGGTGACAAGAAAGAGGCTCTAGTTGATTTGGGAATGACGATTGTCCGAAATTCATTAGGAGATAATTTGATGCTTGAATCAGTGGCGAAGAGACGTACGGGTAACTTACTGGATTGGCTGGAACAAGTAGGAATAATTAATGATGAATGGATTCCTGTTGAACAATATGAAAAAGATGATGGGGAAGAGAGCGGTAATATGAACAGTAATTTACGTGAAAAGTTTTTAACGGTTATGAATGAGTATTTACAGGCAAGAACAGAAAGATTCGCGAGTCATAAAATGGGATCGGTTGTTAGGAATGAGATGACAACGGAAATAACGAGATTACCATTTATTGATCATAATCAGTATGTTGTCACAGGATCAATTGGACAAGGAAACTGGGCTGCTGTTCCATGGCTTGCGATTATGAATAAAGATATTACGACATCTACGCAACGAGGATATTATATCGTTTATTTATTTAGTGAAGATATGGAGCGATTATATTTAACGCTCGCGCAAGGTGTGACGGAAACGTCTAAAGAAGAGATGCAAAAAATTAAAGAAGAGATTCGTGAGCAAATACATATGTCCCAAAATGTGAAAAAAGATGATGAAATTTTCCTAGGGACAAGCTCAAAAGCGAAAGGATATGCGAATTCAACAGCTGCATATATTGCGTACGATGCTAATAAAATGCCAAGTGAAAAAGAATTAGTAGAGGATCTAGAAGAAATGCTTCGCTATTATGAGGGATTCATAGCTTATAAAGAGGAAGGAACAAAATATGAAGTGATTTATGGGAGGAAAGAAGTCCATTTAGATCAGCAATCCATTATTGATCATGTGTCTTCCTATATTCAAAGTAAGGGTTTCTTTTATGAGAAAAAGGATCTTATTAACTTTTTCCTTTCATTAAAGACGAAGCCGTTTGTAATTTTATCAGGTATTTCAGGTACAGGGAAAACGAAAATTGTGCAGTGGTTTGCGGAGAGTTTAGGGGCAACAGAAGAGAATGGACAATTTACGCTTATTCCGGTTCGACCTGATTGGAGTGATAGCTCTGATTTACTTGGTTATGTGAACCTTCAAGGGGAGTTTCAAGAAAGACCGTTAATTAACGTTCTTGAAAACGCAGCTGCAAATCCAAATAGGCCGTATTTTGTAGTGTTGGATGAGATGAACTTAGCTCGAGTGGAATACTACTTTAGTGACTTTTTAAGTGTAATTGAAAGTCGTAAGTGGAAAGATGGAAAAGTTGTTACGTCACCAGTACTTCCAGAATCAATTACGAATAAGCATATTACAATTCCATCAAATGTATATATTATCGGAACGGTAAATATGGATGAAACGACACATCCGTTAAGTAAGAAAGTATTAGATCGTGCGAATACAATTGAGTTTAATACTGTTAACTTAGATTATTTTAATTTTTTAATGGATGTAGAAGAGAAGGAAGCTGAAATTGCTTCAAATCGCTCTTTAGAAACCGAGTATCTTCATCTAAAAGAATGTTTTAAAGAAAACGAAGATCTTGTTAGAAATATATCGAACGTTTTAATAAAAATAAATAAAATACTTGAATCAGTTGGAGCTCAAGTTGGGTATCGTATACGAGATGAAATTTGCTTCTATATGGCATATAACGAGCAAGGGAAGTTATTATCGTTCGATGAGGCGCTTGATTATCAAATATATCAAAAGATTTTACCGCGTCTTGCAGGAAGTGATGGAAGAACGGAAGAGGTATTAAAGCAATTGTATGTATTATGTGCAAATGAAGAATATGATAGTGGCAATAGTGATGCTTCATATGCTAAGTATCCTCGTTCCGCTAACAAGCTGTCTCATATGTTAAGGAGGTTCGAGTATGATGGTTTCACCTCTTTCTGGATCTAATAATGAGATAGAGCTAGTTAAGATTGAAACAGAGGAGCTATCATTGACGATTAAAGGAAATCCTTATCATGAAAAATATGAGAGTTTAAAAGAATATCACGCTATGAACGCGGATGAAATGATGTATTTTCATGTAGATGGGAAGACAGAATCCGTTTCTGTATTTGATGCGAGATTGCAGAGGCTAGACGAATGGAACGAACACCCGCCAATCTTTTTTGAAAATAGAAGTTATCAGCTTGTTGTTGTTCCGAAAAATAACAAGCAGCTCTCTTTTTATCATGAACATCCGGGTTTTCGAAAACAAGTTAGTTCTATTCAAATGGGACCACTCCATGTGTTAATGGGGAATCTTTCGTTTCCAAATGAAGTAGGAAATACAACATTCGAAATTAAAGACGAGCAAGATACTTTATTAACCGTTACATTTGAAGTTTTCCCGGCAAAGCTTGATTATAAGGATGATTATAGAGCCTTATTGGATGAAGTAAATGATGAAATTTATAATTTAGCGTTTCATTTACTAAAGAGAACTTACTTAGGAGCATCTGCAATTTACGCTACAAATCCATCGAAGAGTGAGTTTTATCGTATTTTAAATGATTCCTTTGAGCGGTTTATGAAGTCGATCTCTCATATTAAAAGACAGCCGCATCATACGCTTATGACTAGACATCAACTTGTACGAGGAGAAAAAATTCGTAAATTGGATTCTGTCGGAATGAACTATTTGCGAAAGCGACCACACTTGCTGCAAGGAGAAAACAGTATACCGACTAAAGGGATTACAGCTTATAAGGAAGTTTCTTATGATACGCTGGAAAATCGATTTGTTAAATGGATGATTCAAAGAGTCGTACATAAAATAGATGATCTACTTAAGGCGCTAGAGTCAAAATCGAGATATACACGTGGTGTAACGGATGAAGATTTACTAGAACGTGTAAAAAATATGAAGTATCGAATGAAAAATGAATTGAACGATCCATTTTGGAGAGGAATCGGAAAATTAGATCGCTCTGTCTTTTCACTCGTTATCCAAATGGCTGCAGGCTATAGAGATGCGTATCAAATCTTCTTAATGCTATCGCGAGGTTTAACATTAAGAGGACAAATTTTCAAAATGTCGGTAAAAGATGTCGCAAGGCTATACGAATACTGGACATATTTAAAACTCGGACAAATTCTATCAAAGAAATATATACCGCTCCATCAAGATGTTATTCAAGTTAAACAAGACGGTTTGTACGTAACGTTAGATGAAAGTAAAACCGCAAAAAGAACGTTCAAGCATCCAGTCACTGATGAAGTAATAGAACTGTATTTCCAGAAAAGAAACGGTAGACTGCCAACAGTTACACAAAAACCGGATACGATGCTCGCTATTGAGAAAAAGGGAAAGAAGTATCAATATCAATACATTTTTGATGCGAAATACCGAATTGATTTTGCTGAAAGATCTCATTATAAAAGGAAGTATGGCACCCCTGGTCCAATGGAAGAAGATATTAACACAATGCATCGTTACAGAGACGCACTAGTAGTGGAACAAGAAGGGCCTTTTGAGCGAACAGCTTACGGAGCGTACGTACTATTCCCATGGAGCCAAGAGGAAGCGTACGAAAATCATCCATTTTATAAAAGTATCGAAAAAGTAAATATCGGTGGCTTTCCATTCTTACCAAACGCAACAAGACTAGTCGAACAATTTCTAGACCATCTCATTGAAAAAAGCCCAGAAGAAATTATAAGAGAAGGCATCCTTCCAAGAGGCACAAAAGAAGAATGGCACTCCTCGCTAGAAGAAAAAGTATTAGTGGGCAGTGTGAAAACTGAAGCCGACTATGAAGCATATAGAAAAGAAGGTTTATACCAGTTACCAGTCACACAGTTAAAACCAGGATGGCAAGAAGCAAAGTACATAGCATTATATGCACCGAAAAAATGGCACGGAGAAAAAGGCGGAATCCAATACGTAGCCAAAATCAAACACATTCAAATGCAACAAAACGATGAGTATGTATATTTCAAACTAGAGCCATGGAAAAAACTAGAACACCTCATCCGCCCAGTAGGATATGGCATTCAAACATACACAATAACAACTATGTCGTTATTAAAAGAAGTACAAGAACTCCCGGAAATATTCATGAAATCAAAGGAAGAACGAACTCTTTGGAAAACGCTACGCCGTTTCACGAAGCAAGTTAAGGTTGAACTGGATCATCGTAATTTAGATGAGGCATCTTCTATTAAGAGTTATTATGTGCAGGATGTTCAGATTTGGGTTGATTATGAGAATGGGGTTGTTATGGTGGGGAGAGATGGGAGAGTTAAGGAAGTTCCTTTGGAGTTGGTTGTTGGTAGGGGTTCGGTGTTGTTTAGGGAGGTTTTAGAAGTATTAAATGTTGGGAATAGTACTTAGATACAAAGAGAATCTATATGGAACGGGGTTATTGGTTGGAAAATTTAGTTTATGAGCTGTTACTATATAATATTATTAAAATAGTAAACTAAAGGAGAATATTGTAAAATTTAATCAAGAGGTGAACGCTATTGATAGTTGTTAAGGAAATGAAATACGAAAATATGTTAAGAATGACTGAACATTTTCGTGCAAAGGATTACTATTTAAATGATAGTGAAAACTTAAGGATTACATTTGAGCATTTAGAGTTTATAGAACCAGCTGGAGCATTATTATTTTTGACTACTATGGATAAAATAAGAAAATTAAATATTCCTTACGAAATTGAACCGATTAATCATTTGAAAAAGTCAGCCATTTCATATGGTGAAACTATGGGGATATTTCAGCAATTAGGCATCTCGGATGCACCATCACATAATTCCGGAGCAACATACATAGCCCCAACAAAAATTGAAATACATGAGATTTTTAGGGGTTTAGATGATGTAGGTGGAACAATAGAGTCATATTATGAAATAATTTCGGAACGAATAGTTAGTAAGGTTTTGGGATTGGTAGATTCAGAATTAGATGAAGACGTGAAAGATTTATTTATATTTGTAGTAAGAGAGATGATTAGAAATATCTTTGATCATTCTCAGTCTTCACACTATTACTATGCCTCACAATCATATAGAACAAGCAATTTTGTAGAGGTTGTGATTGCAGATGTCGGAGTTGGACTATTGGCTACTATTCCCTTTGATGTTGAAGAGAGGTGGTTTGGGAAAGATACAGATGAAGAGGCAATCAGAAAGGCACTAACTCCAGGATTATCCGCCCTATCAAATCATGCGTACGCTCCAGAAGATTATAAAAATTCAGGTTATGGTTTAGCTTTGGTAAAAAGAATTATTCAATGTACCGGTGGATTGTTTAGTATTGCTTCGGGAACAAAATCAATAACATTTGCATCAGAAGAAATAATAAACAATTGTGATGTTAATGGAACTGTAGTTAGGATGAGATTACAGTTAGATAAGTTAGGTAGTGTAAGTTTTCAAGAGATATTAAATGAAGCAGAAAATGAAGCTAAGATTAAAGGATTCAAACACATGCCCTCAACTGCTTCAAAAACAATTAAAAGCCAAAAAGTATAAATTTTATTTAGAGAAGATGTGGCAAACCGTATCTTCTCTAAATAGAGTTTGAATATTCTGTTAATATTATCGGGATATTTTAAACTAAAATTATTTGGCAAAAATAAGGGGGGGAAATAATTGACAGTTAGTAAAACGTTAAATGCCATTTTATATATACTATCTTTAGTATTTTTAGTGGGATCAATAATAATATACCTTCTAAAAGAAGAATCATTTGGATGGGGTACATTTTTTGGGACAGATGCCTTAACACTTTATGGATTAGTAGCTACATTTTTAAGTATGTTAGCAATGAAAGTACCCTTTATTAGAAAAATATTTAGATGGTTTCTATTAAATTTTAGCATAACAAAAATTAACTATGAATTATCTATGGTGGTTGACAGTAACTTAGAAACAAAAGATTTATATGATATTCTTTTAAATAGTATACTTGAAACAGATGTTTTCGATAATACAGAATATGAAGTTTTTAATAGAAAGCATATGCTAATACGCTTCTCAGTAGCTGCAATGAATGCAACAATTGCTATAAAAGAGCAGTCAATTACATCAGATTATAAAGAGGATGGTGTTAATTTTTCCAAAAGGCATAAAATTGAAATAAAAGGTATAGATAACTTTAAAAGTATGAATAAAAATATAAACTTTATTCTTTATATAATGGCGGAAAAATTACAACATAAACAGTTGCAATTTAATAAGTTTTATTTGAAGGTTAAAAAGAATAGTACTGAATATAACTTTTTAAATGAAAATAATTTATTGCTAGATAAGTCATCGAAAGTTATTCACTCCGAAACTCAAATTGAAAAAACTAATTCAATTATTGCTATTGATATTCATGAGGGGATTACAATATCTTCAAAAAATAGAGGTGAATTTTTAATAGCAATTGATTTATTAAAAGATATACTAGTAAGTTAATAAGATAGGGGATGTTGGAATGGGTTTTGTAATTACTGTTAATAAAATAGAGGGAAAACCAAACAATTTTGAAGGGATTGTAATTGGGAGAGAGGAAGTACAGCTTGAGGGGAGCTTAGCTGTTGCTGAAACCAGAATTTATAAACCTACTGAATTACAAGAGGGTGAAGAAGAGGTAGAAGAGGTAATGGAAGAGGAAGTTGAGGATGAACTAGATGAAGATTTTATCGAGGTTTTTCCAGATGAAGAATTAGAAACGGGAAATCTAATTCCAGGTGGAGATATAGTTAACTATGAAAAATATATACTGAAACATAGTCAAAAATATCCAATAGTAGGTGTAATAAATCAACGGGAATTTAAAGAAATACTAAGAGTTTTTAGTTTTGAAGTTTATATAAATAACTCTTATGCAATTAGCTATTCGAAACATAAGGGGAAGTTTGCTCAATCTGCATTTAAGCGTTTGAAAGATACTACGGCTTTTAAGAGTGTTCCGTATGAATTAGATTTGCTAGACGCCTTAGAAAATATTATCAATAGTGATAGTGGTATCACTATTCAAGCTGGTTGGTTTGCTAATTTAGGACTAGCTAATCTAGATAGTGTTTTATTAAGAGGAGAAGATGTAAACCAAGCTGCTGACTGGAAAAAGTTTAAAAGAACTGCTGGGGCATCATTATCTAATATTGAATTATTAGTAGAAGATTCATCTTTCCCTAATAACAGAATTGCTATTTCTTTAAGCAAAAGGGGAATTCTTTATTGTAAGAGAAATATTTCCCCAGAGAAAAGTTTAGAATTAACTGATAGAATTTTTAAAATTGTTCTTGGAGAAGAAGAATAGAACCTCATTAAACATTTGGGTAAAGATAAATTTTTAGCAGCGACTAAATTGTCGTTGCTTTTTTTGTAAAAGTAGGAGGATGGAGATAATAGCAAGAAGAACAGTAAAGAAAGTTCAAAATACAAAGGTATAGTATTTTATTTTAACATATGGAAATGAGAAAACGAGAAACTAAGGGGGTTTTAAAAATAAGGATTTAAAATAAAATAAGTATTTCAGAAATCGATGCTGTGGTTAGAGTAATCTCTAATAAGGGGGACGTATTACAGCAAAATAAAAATCTGTATAAAGATTATTTATTGGATCAATTTTTAGAGAGTAAAAAGGCAAAGGAAAAGAAGCAAACTTTAAATACTTATAGATGGAGTGTTGGAAAATACATTATTCTATCTATAGGGGAAATAGACTTAATCTAATGATAATACAAGGCTTATATAATTAGCTAATCAAAGAAAAGAGTTTATCGGATGGAAATATTCAAAAGGTACATACATACATTAATTAATGATTCATTGAAAAAGCCGAAAGGTGGGGAATAATAGTAGGTAATCTTGCTTTGCTTGTAGATTGGCCAAAGCAGTAAAGAAAAGATATTGCTATGGAATGAGTAAGAAATAAGGGATTTCTTGAAGTATAACTAAAAGAGTGGAAACTACTAGTATGGCATTTTTATTGGTTTTAACAACAGAAGTGAGACAAGGGGAAGTACTAGGCGAGCTAGAAAGCTGTGGATTTAGAACGTGATTATGTACATATTAATCGAATTCTTAGTAATGAGGGGAAAGATTTGTTGCCCTATACAAAAACAAAATCATTTACTAGGAGGAACCATTACTGCTTGAAAAACATTATTTTCTTATGTGAAGAGTGAAAAAGTCGTTCTTATAAGTATTTGTATGTAGTAATATGTATAGAATCCGATATAACTACATATAAAAGTAATATTCGAAGGATTTTTAGATCCACTATAAAAAAGCCGAGTAAGATTAGATGTCATGATATGAGATATACTGATACGACATTGGTATAAGGGATGAATTTAAAAATTGTATGGAAATGATTGAGGTGTACAGATGCCTGGATTATATTAATTATAAAATACTTTAATTCAAAACTTAATCAAAAATCTTGTGAAATCAGATTTTTGATTAGTGATGAATAAAAACTTATATTGCTATTTCAAAATTGCACTGAAAGTTAAGAAGAAAATATTAGAAAGCAGATTGTGAAAAAGATTAATTTAGTCGATAAAATTTCTATTTATTTTATAATTTAAAAGATTTTTATTTGTCGATTCGGTGGTTATATCTTATTTAAAGTAAACTTTTATTAAGATATAATAGGTAGTACGGAGGATGACCTAATGGTAAGAGACTTTTTAAAAAAGATTGATGAGATTTCAAGTAATACTAATATAAAGAGATCGAAGGAACTGAACAAAGAATTAAATGAACAGTTCTTTACTCCGATGGAAATTGCTTATTATATGAGTTCGATGTTTACTCCTATATCGAAATCAGAAATAGAGTTTATGGATGTGGGTGCAGGTCTAGGGAATTTAACAGCGGCGTTTATTGTATCTGTATGCGAATGGAGAAAAAAACCAAAAAAAATTCGTGTCACTTTAGTTGAAATTGATAGTACAATTATTGATGAATTAAAAGCTAATATGGAGTTATGTGTTGATTTATGTAAAAAAAATAAAATACAAATAGAGTTTATTTTTAAGAATAAAGATTTTATTGATCAAACAGTGAAGGAACTAAAGAATAATAGTGTTTTGCTTTATGATTATATAATATTAAACCCACCTTATAAGAAATTAAGTACGAATACGATTGATAAAAGGTTATTATCAAGTGTTGGTATTGATGTTCCAAACTATTATGCAGCATTTGTTTCTTTAGCCCATAGATTATTAAAGGATAAGGGACAACTGGTTTGTATCATCCCTAGAAGTTTTTGTAATGGTCAATATTTTAAAGGTTTTAGAATGGATATTCTTAACAATGTAAAGATTGAACGGATTCATTTGTTTGAATCAAGAAATGATCTCTTTTATGATGATGTATTACAAGAAACTCTTATTATGGTTTTAGAAAAAAATAGGCAAAGGCTTAATGATACTGTTCTAATTTCTGATAGTATAACTGATGATTTTTCAACAGTTCAATGTTTAAAAAAGAAATTTGATAATATTGTATTTCCTTATGATACAGAAAAAATTATAAGAATAATTAAAGAAAATGACTTAGCAATTGTGGAACGGATGCATTCTCTCCCTTGTACTTTAGAAGATCTTGATCTCACTGTTTCAACAGGACCAGTGGTGGATTTTAGAGAAAAAGAAGGGTTACTAAGATTCGATGGAACTTTATTTTCTGTGCCTATTATATATCCAGAAAATTTTTCGAAGGGGTTTATAGAATGGCCAATTATAGGGAAAAAGCCGGGGTTTTTGATTGAAGATGTGTCTAATGTTAAAAAGCTTAGACCACCTGGTATTTATGTATTAGTTAAAAGGATGAGCTCTAAAGAAGAAAAGAGAAGAATTATAGCAGTAGTATACGATAGTGAGTTTGTTAGTAGTGGCCGAGTTGCATTTGATAATAAAGTGAATTATTTTCATTGTAAAAAGAAGGGGATAGTAAATAGAAGTGTAGCGAAGGGACTATCAGTTTATCTTAATTCATCCTTAGTCGATTTCTATTTCAGAACATTTAGTGGGAGTACGCAAGTGAATGTTGCAGATCTAAAGTCATTAAGGTATCCAACTCTTGAGATATTAGAAAAAATGGGAAGTGCTTATGGAGAAGAACTTCCTGTTCAAGAAATAATAGATGAGATAGTGAATAACGAATTATTTTAGGAGGAAGAGTGCCACTAATTGTTAGTTTTGCCTAACAATTAGTGGCGTTTCTTTATTTTACCGTAAAATATTTTTCAGGGCACTCTTTAATCCAAAAGTTGGTTCCCGGTGCTAAATTATTATTCGAACTTTGTCGTTCATAAAATCTTTTCCAAGTGTAGAAAGTAGTAGTACATCCAGCAAATTTTTTATTTGATTTTTGGCAGATTTTTATAAAACCTTGTAATTTGTGAGTATCAACTTCACCATCGGAAGTAACAGCTTCTACAAACCACAGGGAGTCTTCTTCTTTATTGTATAAGATTACATCAGGCCAAACATCCTCTAAGTCACCAAATTTGATTTTATATAAATCTAGAAGAGCTCGCTCCTCTTTAGTTATTCTGTTCCCATCTTCAGCATCTTTGAAGATACATTTATATCCAGATAAATAATTTTTACTGTATATATTAATTGAATCTTCTATTAATCCTTTATGTGATAAGGTGCCGTTACCAGAATCATTCTTTTCATAAGTGACAAGTAGTCTTTTTCTATGTTCGGCAGAAGCAAACCACTCCTTAACAAGTTGATCAAAATTTTGATTTTGAAATTTTTTTAATAGGCACACAAATTCAGAGTTTAATCTGTATGCTGAATTTGGGGACTTGGCTTTCAAATGTCCCAATTTAAATTCTCCTCCACTAACGGTAATTAAATCAATAATACCAACTTCTACGAGGGGCTTTATCCAATAGTCTCTGCCTTCCCGATCTAACTTATTTTTACCTCTCATTAGTATTCCTACATAAGAACCGATATGAGCTACCGAAGCGCCAGCAGAAATACTATAATGCTTAGATATTTTAGAATAAAGATTTGGTAATTCATCATTTAATAAACAGTATATTACATCACGCATATCATCGGAATATCTATCTATCATTTTTAAGAAGCTCTCAATATCATTTAAACTGATACCTTGATAGGTAGATTGAGGTTTATAACCTTCTTTTTTTAATCTAATAAAATAGTCTTCAACTTTTTCTTTATTTTTAAATAGGTTCATGTTTTAATCACTACTCCAAATATTGTAAAAGTATTTATACTTTTTATTATACTTGAATTTTTGTGGATTGACTGTTTAAAGTTTGGATTTATCGAGAGAAATCCAAACTATGAAAAAAGATTAGTTACAATGATAAATCGAAAAGTATAGGCTGCTTTTTGTTTATCGATTTTATCGATTTATACATACTTATTTTGAAAAAGTGGAAAATTTCGTGTGTTAATATGATAAAATATTTCTATATTAATTTGATAATATACCCGTTGAAGTTCTATAAGTATTTCATGTGAAAATCTAACAATGAGTCCGGAAGGGTGTTGACATGTGAAATAAATGTTTTTTGCAAAACAAAGGTATAGAACAGTAGTGGTTTTACATGGAACCTCTACAAATATGACTTAAACGCCAAGCATTTGGTGTATCATACTTGCCTCTCCATGTAAAACCGTGTATGTACTTTTGGGTTGTAAATTTCAAAGTAGGAGTGAATAAGATGGATATTAAGAATAAACTTGAGTTAATAAACACACCAGAAGGTATATTTGAGGCTACTAAAGACTTATTAGAAAATGGACATGAATTAGTCGATACGTTTTCTGAATATAGTCCATATCTTAAAGTAGCTAGTAAATGGATGAATAGAAGAAGAGAGAACAAATGTAAAGAATTCCTTCAAGGATTAGGAATGAAGGTGTTTTCACGAGAAAAATTTACATCTGAGGATTTAAAGAAACTAGATGAGTTATTGATGAAAAACAGAAATAAACTTTTAGTTTTAGATATCTTAGAAGAGGCAACAAAAACATCATCTGATACTGCTTCAAAGATGCTAGGGATTATAGCTGGACAAGTAGTGAAAGAGGAACGAGAATTTGATTATAATGATTGGCTTCTTGTTAATGGACTCAAAAATATGAATGATTGGGATCTTGGAAATTTAAAACAGGTTTATTTATATTTTGATTCATATCCACAAGAAGAATATGTGAATTCTGTATGTGTTTATTTTGATTTACCGTTGTGCGAGTGTAATGATACAGATATCCCTGACTTCGACTATATTTTAGATAGTGAGGATTTTAAAATGTTTGAAACTTCTCTAATGCGAATTAATAGTTTGCAAATTTTAAGCACTGGCCCTACAGTATCAAATGTTAAAAATCCAGTATGTTTTCTATCAAATAAGGTCGGAGATGAAATATACAGGTTACTACATTTAATTAATTAATTTTTTGATCATTCCTTATGAAGTGCTCTTTATTATGCAAAAAATTATACAGGTGATAGAGAGAACGGAATACCTAAAATGAGGTTTTCTTATAAAAATATACAAAAAAATTGAATCACGGGTCTTTTTTTAGCATCCGTGATTTGAGGTGCAATTCACCATAGGAAATTGAATGCTTATTATTGATTATCGAGTGCTTCAAAATAAAGAACCATAGTACTGATTATCTGTAAAGTAGTAGGGTTTTGAGATGTGATGGTATGCCAAATGATGTGAAAGATAACAGCTGAACGGTTAATACCTATTAACCGTTCAGCTGTTGATATGTTAAATGGGCAACACCGGATCAAGAGATCCTGATTAAAATCAAAAAAGCATCGAAAATGTATATTTTTTTGATTTGTTAATTTTTTAGGCATTTTTGCTGATTTTTTTGATAGTATGTTTTTATATAGAATATTAAATATTTGTTAACGAGGAGAAAATAATGAAGCTTTTATCAATATCCGTTGCTAGTGCGAAAAAATTTGTGACTAGAACCGCGTTTGATTTTAGTGAAGCAGGAAATGTTAATACCATTAGCGGGAAAAATGGGTCAGAGAAAATAACAATTGCAGACGCTATGCTTCTTCTGTAACAGGCATTTTTTAGAGTTAATAGGAGAGCGATTCAGTAATAATTCATTCACATTGATTGCTCGTAACGAATTTATAAGCAAATTGAATGACAGTATGAGCAACAGAAACGCTGTTGTTAGTGTAGCTCTTGGAATTGGAGAAGATGTTATAGGAATTGAATTAATTGTATCTAGGAATCGATCATCTTTAAACTGGATCTTCGAGCTACTGAAAAAGAAAAATTAAGAAGTTACTGGAATCTAGAAAATCCAACAAATATTATTTTATACATTGAATCTAATAAACATTATGACGAAGCAAATCCTCCTTTTTCTGAAGTTAACATCAAAACAACCTATGAATTACCAGTTTCCAGGGAAGCATGGTTAACATTGAACATGATCTACTTTCCAACAAGAACCTTTCATATGTTATATAAGAACTTATTAATGGATTGGGCTTATAAAAGACTGATACCTACAAAAGGTAAGCAAGACTTTTACTTTAAGTTAGGTAGTTTTCTTTTCAATCAGTTGTTTCCGCATATTCGCTTTAAAAATTTTTCAGCTAACAATTTTAGGACAGATGAAGTAGTTGCTTTAGTATCAAATGAAGTAACAGGTGGGAGCAGATATGATTTAAGAAAACTAAGCTCCGGAGAAAAAACGGTATTCTATTTATTTTTATACTTAAATTTTGTCGGCAGGATTAGTTTGCTTATAGTAGATGAGCCTGAAAATCATTTGTATGAAGGCCTTATATTAAATTTCGTTACTTTAGTATCTCAACTGGGCAGGGATGATATCAATTATAAACAGGTATTGGACGAGTTGAACTTACCAGGGAACTTGGCAGAGAAAGTTGATACCTACATGCCTCAAGCAGGGCACAATAAAATTTCACAAACGATTCTAATGACACATTCTAGAGTGTTGATATATTCAGCCTTTGATCTGGGAAGTAATTTTATTTTAAACGAAGATGGATTAAGTGTTTTGGAATATAATAGGTGTGAAAGAATGCTAAGGGAATTAGGAATAAGCTCTATATACAATAAAGTTTTTTGTTGAAGGGGATAAAGAAGTTGAATTTCTTGAATTCCTTGCAGCTGAGAACAACGTAAAGATAGAAAAAGTGAGCAATTGTAGAAAAATGATAGAAATTTATTCAGGACTCAGAAATGTGGAACGGCACTTAACTGAATCTTATTTTGTTTTTCTTTTAGACAGGGACGTTACGAATGATGAAAAGGTAAGAGAATTCATTGATAATGAGAAATTTATTCTTTTAGAACGTCATGAAATAGAGAATTATATGCTTGATGAGGAAGTATGGCTTGAGGCGGTAAAAAAACTTGCTTCTGATGACCAACAAGAAGAGCTTACGTTAGATTTAATTAAGGTTGATTTAAAAACTACTGCGGACAGTCAATTAGATATGACTAAAAAGCAATATGTAACAAATAAGATTCGTGATTTTATTTTTGACTTTCAAACAGAGGTACGACACAGGGAGGTTAACATTTCTTCAGAAACGGAATATCAAGGATATACTGATGTATTGTTAAGTGGTCCACGATTAGAACAATTAAAGGAAAAGATAAATTCCGTATATAGTTTATGTGAAGAAAAGTATTCAACAGCTAACTGGGAAGAAAATTGGATAAGTTTATGCCCTGGTAAACAGGTTTTATTTATCACAGGTGATTCCACATTTCTTTCTGGATATAGAAAATTGTTTTATTTCACCATCTTTAAGCGCACTATATTTACTCTCTTTGAAAACTTTTCCCATCTAAGTTGTCAGCAAACTAATCTAACTGTTCCTTAGTATTAGTAGAATAACCTATCAATTTAGAATCCTCCTCACTAAAATAGCCGAAATCCAGGATAAGGATTTCGGCTATAATAATTCATTTTCTAAATCTATAATATATATGGGGGTTAACTTTAATGATTTATATAATATCTGTTATAATTTTTGTTATTTCCATTTTATTTTTAAACAATTCCATTAGTTCGAGTGTCCCATCACGTAATTCAAGAGGGGCCTTGTATGGTCCTCAACCAAATAGTGAAATATCTTCTATAGGAAACCTTAAATTTACCAAATTAGGTACTAGTCTTATTCTAAGCATCAGAGATTATACCTAAGAATTCATCCTTTTTCTGTTGAAGCTCATTATTTTGATTAAATCTAACAGTATATAACTTAGGGGTAGTAATTGGATGGCTGCTCACATAATCATTGAAACTAGTAAAATATATATTTCTATTTACCGAATCAAAAAGAAGTACTATTATTGATTCAGTAAGTGTGGACCAGTCCCTGGCCTGATCCACGGGAATCTTTATTTGTTTAATGCCAGCGGTAAAGCTTACAGTTTCCTCTAACCTCACATAAACACGGGATAACTTATCCTCAATCTTAAGTTCATAATCTAAATCATGATCTCCATAGATTTTATTAAGGAGGTACTTTCCAGTGTTGGACATACTAGCACTAAATGTTTTTTCTAACAATAATTCTAATTCCTCATCAAAATGTGGATCATGAATGGAGTCATAGTATGGTCCCTTCATTTCTTTTTCAAGTTCCTCCAACAGGTGTGAGATATCTATAGTTCCATCATTCTGCAAACTTTCTAATTGTTTAAGGTTGGCTAATAACTTTTCCTGTTCCTGAATTCTTTGTTCTACCTTCCTTTGATACCTAGATCTGATCTTTCGAATACCCCTTTGTGTTTTTTGATTTAATTTTAGGATCTTTATATAGTTGGCCCCTTCCAGAGTAAGAGGGGTCAATTTGAAGTTTTCGTCCATTTCGTCCCGTATATGGGCATACTCACCAAAAATATCATCTGAACAGGGATTAAGTAGGTGCCCTTCCCAGTCATCACTTTTCCCTCCATTACATATATGACACGAGTAAAATAGATTGTCATAATTGTGTATAGTAGGATCCGTTTTAAACTTATTCCTTGGCCTAAAGTGGTCAATTTCAAACGATTTTAGACCATGAACACTTTCTGCCTCGTGAGTGCCACAATAAGCGCACTCGTATTGAAAGTCGATACGTAAGTATTTTTTACAATATTTATTGTGATAGTTATAATACCTTTTTTTTCTTATATATCTAGGCATTTAATATTCATCCTTTGGGTTTAATACTAATTATATTTTCTAATTTCTCGTTTAAACCTCTCAATAATTTCAAATGTTCACCCACTTGAACCTCTCTACGTTCTATTCCAATTTTTATATGGGTAGCAGTTTCATTCGAAATCCTACGCTTATGAGCTCTCTTAATTCTTGAAATAACTTCATCAAATTTAGTTAAAAATTCTTTTTTCAATATGGTTTGATCAAATTCCCCTAGTAACTTTTTATCTTTATCATTAAACTGGAAATTTGTTAAAAGGAGAATATAAATGTAAGAATCCTGTTCCCTTATCTTTTCAAGTACATCAAAGCCATCGTATTTGACACCCATTTTATCCAAATGATTATCAATAATGACAAAATCTATATTTTCCTTACATATCCAATCATAGTATTGATCAGGGGATTCGAGTAATTCCATGCCTTGAAGTTCAATCCCCTCATCGGTGAAGAAACGTCCATAACTTTCAATATTATCTAATTCATCTTCAATATATAGACCTTTAATTTTCATTTAGTTACCTTCCTTTGGAAATAAGATAGTAAACTCTGCTCCGCCTAAGTCTTCAGAATTACCTACTGTTATTATGCCCTTATACCTGGATATTATATCCTTTACAATACTTAAACCTAAGCCAATACCATTATCTTTGGTAGTCATAAATGGTGAAAAGATGAATTCCCCTTGTCCATCCTTTATACCCTTTCCATTGTCTTTAAATACAATTTTGTAATGATCTTCTGTGGATTGACATAGAATCTTAACTCTTTTTTGTGGTGTCTGTTTCAGAGCCTCAAATGCATTAGTCAGTAAATTAATAATTATTGATTCAAAATCAATTAAGTACATCTTAAAAGTGCTTTCGAAGGGGCTAAAATCAAACTCAAGTTCAATATTTTGTGTTTTTATAATATTATTATAGTTATTAGCTATTTCCTCAATGGTTTTCTGAAAGTCTACGATTTCCATTTGTGATCGCTTCTTCTTTGTTACAAAGTTTACAATTAACTCACTGTATCCTTGAACTCTTTGAAAATCACTAAATATTTTATTATATGCAGCTGATATTCCTGTTCTCTCCTCTAATACATCAGTAGGGTACCATTTTTTTGTATATGCTATATCAACGAGGATCCTATTTATAATATCAGCAGTTTCGTGACCAAATGCCCCGGTAAGTATACCTAAAGTCGCTAAATTTTTATATAAGCTAAGCTCCCGTTCCTTGCCATCCAATGCTTCATCGTAGATCTTCTTTTGCTCCTGCTGGTTTTCTTCATTGAGTCTTCTCTCTTGCATTAACCTTTTTTTATAAAATGAAATTTCCCCCTCCGATTTATTTTTTATTTCATTTGTAAAAGATGCAAGCCTTTTTATTGTTTCGGCTTTGGGTCCATTCCTTACAATCTCCATTAGCCGTTGCTGTTGCTCTTCTAATTCCCGTTGTCTTTGTTCTTCGCGTTGTTCTTCTTCTTTTCTCCTCTGTTCCTCTTCGAGTCTTTTTTTATACTCTGCCTGTTTAAGTGCTTCCTCTTGTTGTTTTTGGAGGTATTCCTTTCTTCTAGTGTCAGTAATAAAATCCATACAAAATTTAACGAATTTCTGTAGGTGAAAAAATGCATCATTCTCTATAATTCGTTCTCTATTTGTTGCATCAATTAATAGGGGGTTATTCTCCTCTGAGATGCTAATTACCCCTATAACCTGGTTATTACCAATTAGGTAACCGTGTGGATCCTTAACCTTATTTTGATCTAGAAGGAGCCAGTCATTTCCAGGTGTGCCATAAGGTTTTACATGGAAACCATCTCTATAAATTTTAACCCCACAAAATTCATCTAGTATTGACCTTGCATGTGTTAAATTAAGGGCTTCATTTGATAAGTATTTAGCATCCCTCACAAAATAAAACAGTTCTAAATTTGATTTCCCGCACCTAAGTGGTGTATCAAGAGGGAAGACCATCTCGATATTGTTCCCACTTAGTCTTTCCTGGTAGCTAAGGGTAATGTTTTGTCCTCTATTATCTATACTTGCAATTACCTTTGCATACGAGAGTTCTAGAATGTCATTCACAATTAAATCGTTTTGTAAGCTAAATTCATCGGCTATTAGAATAGGTTTAAATGAGTTTTTATCTAAAAAATTTGGAGCAACTAACAGTCGTAATTCCTTTTGGATTTTAGATAAATCTCTTTGTGTCCAGTTGTCCCTTAAATTCTCTAAAACCATTATAATTCCTGTAGGTTTTTCCTTCTTTACTTCAATTTGGTCCTGTAGAGATTCGATATCATATACATAGTCTGTTGCCTCGGCAGGGGATAGTAACTCCAATTCATGTTGGATATCCTCTATTCTTACCTCTAGGGACTTATATTTTTCTAATAATGGAGGAAGACCATCAATTAGGGTATCTATAAGTTCACTATTATCTAGGAATATTGTGTAATCCATTTTATTTGTCTTCAGGAGGGCATCTTGTATGTATGATTTGTCTTCTTCACTCACATTGGAACTGTTTAATATATGATCTATATGGACCTTGATGTATTTTGCACTATCAATATCTGAGGGATCATGTTTTAATAATGCAAACCTCTGATTTAGTGCTATGATATTAATTTCTTCATAACTATTCCAATTCAATGTAAGCTTAAAAGGATCCTCCTTTTCCGTGAACGAATAAATCTTAACCCTTTCTGCGAGTCTTTCTACAGCAAATCTCCCTATACCCTTCTTTCCGGCATATTTTCTACCCTTTGGGCTATGGGATTCCCTTAGCTTATTATTTGTCCCTATAACCATCCACTTTTCCTCTACATCCTGTTGGCTCATCCCGGCACCAGTATCAATTATAAGAATTCGACCGTTTTCCGTTTTAACTCCATCGAAGATGACCTTTACTCCCTCAGCATCTGCATCATATGCATTTTTAATTATTTCAACTAAAGCAGTAATATAATCCGTTACCAACTCTCTTCCTAACTGTCCTACATGTCTTGCGTTAACTTTAAAATGAAGTTGTTTTTTCATCTAAATCCCCCGATTTTCAGATTATATTAAAATAACAATGTGCATTGTGCACACTGTTAATTTGTCGTTGGAGACATCCCTACGTAATAATAAATTAACTTAGGGATTGAGGTCATATTGCTTTTAGAATAATTAATCATTTGATCCAATATTACCATATATATCGCTAGTTTTTCGAATTAATAATTGAAACTCTGTATTGGAAAATATCTGGAAATTTTAATTGATTATCCATACCTCCCTATTAGGAATATTCCCTTGATAACGCATCATCAATATTTATCTCCCTTTATCCTATATATGAATCCTATATCTTTTACTATCCGCTAGAGCGGTGTTATATCAAATAAGTTTCCGTCTTTGAATTCAAAATTATTAATTATACCATAAATAATTAGGTCTATCTAAGTGTTTTTAGTAGGAGAAAGATCAATAAAAAATTCTTTAACTCCTTATGATGAATTTGCAGCACCTTATATGACTAAGAAATGAGGAGAGAAAATGAGTGAATTTAGTAAAAACGAAGGAAAGTTAATAAAAAAAATGTTGGATGAAAATGATAGCTGCATCCAACTAATGACGGTAAATAAGAGCTACTCATTAGTTTGTATAGGGGAATCTAGAATCCAGTCTAATCTTCTAATAATTGCTTGTTTTACAGATGATGGAAGGGTTTGTGCAGGGTATAATGTCTCAAAAAACTTTATATTTTCATCCTTAGATGAGGATGCTGAGAGCAGGATTTTAATAGATAGAAGAAAAGAGGACAATAGAAAATCTTATATAATATGTAACGGGAAGGAAGGGTACTTTAGCGAAGATACCGAACAAATGTATTCAGAGGGAGCGCTCATGGTCTATTTTGAAACGGAAGACTTTGCTCGGTTAACTTTATTTAATAACGCCCTGGATCAGGAGGTAGCCAAAATCTCCGCTAATAATCTCAGAGTAATAGGTAATGTTTGGGATATTGCTCGAAAATTTGTTAATGTTATGCTTCCTTGGAAGAGGTTAGATCAAAAAGTAGAATAATTGGAATGATCCCAATCCAGAGGAGGGTGGATAAGTTGGGGGCAACCAATAATATAGATGAAGGAACAGATTTATGGGAGAACGAGACTTCAATAGAAGAAAAACCAAACGGAGGAAAAATCCCATGCCAACCCACAACAAACTAATCAGAAACAAAATCCCACAAATAATAAAAACCAACGGAAAAACACCCACAACAAGAATCCTACCCCAAGACGAATACATAAAAGAAATCTGCAAGAAAACAGAAGAAGAACTAACCGAATATCTAGAAGCAGACACAAAAGAACATAAACTCGAAGAACTATCCGACCTACTAGAACTAATAAACGCCCTAGCCGAACACGAAGGCACAACACTAGAAGAAATCAATAACATCCGAAAAAAGAAAGCAGAAGAACGAGGTGGCTTCTCAGATCGAGTCTTTCTAATTGAAGTAACCGATAACTAGCCCCTCCTAAGCCCCTCCTAAGCCCCTTACAAGCCCCTACCAAGTAATAAATCACTAAGAAAAAACACAACAAAACAAAAACACCAACAAACACCGTAGTAGGAGTCGAAAAAAATTTTGAAATAACACGCCAAAAATCCGGCCCTCCTCCCATATATATTATGAAGAGGTTTTCACTTTTGAACGGAGACGGGAGGAATTGGGATGGCGGTGTATCGTACTGTGCAGGTGAATTTTTGGCAGGATGATTTTGTTTTGGATTTGACGCCGGAGGAGCGGTATTTTTATGTGTATTTGTTGACTTGTTCGAAGACGACGCAGTGCGGGATTTTTCCTTTTCCGAAGCGGTTAGCTGAGATGGAGACGGGTTATAACAGGGAGACTGTTGATAAGCTTGTGCAGCGCTTTGTTGATTATGGGAAGGTTCTTTATGATGCGGATACTCGGGAGCTGTTTGTTTTGAATTGGCTTCGTTATAATCCTGTGACGAATACGAATGTGGAGAAGTGTGTGCTTCGTGAGCTTAAGGGTGTGAAGAATAAGGAGTTTGTACATATGTTTCTTCAGAAGTGCGCGGAGGAGGAGATGAATGTTCCGATGCTGTTAGCGCATTTTGGTATGCCTGGTGATTTGGCTATGGATGATGTAGAGCCGGTTTGTGAGGAGGAAGAGGAAGAGGAAGAGGAGGTTGTAGAGGAAGAAACGGGAAGTCGCGTGTTTTCTTTTTATGAGCAACATTTCGGTAGTTTGTCTCCTCATACTGTGGAGGAACTGAGTGCATGGATGGAAGATTTGTCAGAGGAGCTTGTGCTGAAGGCTCTTCAAATTGCGTTTGAGAATAATAAGCGGACGGTTGCTTATGTGAAGGGCATTTTGAGAGGTTGGCACGGGAAAGGATTTACGAAAGTATCTGAGGTTGAGGCGGATACGGTTAAGTTTCGGAAGAAGGAGTCGTCTGTTAGTACGGGGGAGACGGAGGAGTTTTTGGCGAGGTGTGAGGAGTGGGAGAAGAATGCACCGTCAGAGGAAGAGTTGCAGCGCTTTTTAGCGGAGCGCGGGTGGCGGCCATGAGTATTCAAAATGTGGAGGCGGAGAAGACGGTGTTAGGTTCTCTATTAATTGATGGAGAGCTTATTAAGGAGTGCCGTTTGACGGAGCAGTATTTTTCTATGCCGGTGCATAAGTCTATATTTCAGTTAATGCGAAAGATGGAAGATGAGGGGCAACCGATTGATCTTGTGACGTTCACTTCTAGAGTGGACCCGAAGTTTTTGAAGGGGATCGGGGGACTGGCGTATTTTATAGGGTTAATGGATGGTGTGCCTACTACTGCCAACTTCTCGTATTATGAGGGGCTTGTTCGAGGTGCCTGGAAAATGTATCAGGCTGGTGTTCTCGGGCACCAGATGGGAGAGCGCCTTATTGCGGAGAAGAGTGAGAAAATTATTGGTGAGACGATTACAGCACTTTGTGAGTTAGAGGAAAAGGATTGTGTATGTGAGTTTGATTTGAAGGATGCGTTAGTTGATTTATATGAAGAGCTTCATCAAGATGTAAAAGAGATTACAGGTATTGAGACTGGTTATACATCGTTAAATAAAATGACGTGCGGATTGCAGGAAGGTGATTTTGTCGTTCTTGGTGCGCGGCCTTCTATGGGGAAGACTGCGTTTGCACTAAATGTTGGATTGCATGCGGCGAAGTCTGGAGCGGGAGTTGGATTGTTTTCGTTAGAGATGAGTAGTAAGCAGTTGTTAAAAAGGATGGCGTCTTGCGTAGGGGAAGTGTCAGGAGGTAGGCTGAAAAATCCGAAGCACCGTTTTGCGATGGAAGATTGGGAAAAGGTGAGTAAGGCGTTTGCGGAAATCGGGGAATTACCATTTGAGATTTACGATAACGCAGGCATTTCGGTGCAGGATATTTAGATGCAAACTCGTAAGTTAAAGAGGAAGCACGGTGATAAAAAGATTTTAATTATTGTAGATTACTTGCAGCTTATTACGGGCGATCCGAAGCATAAGGGAAATCGATTTCAAGAGATTAGTGAGATTTCTCGTAAGCTTAAAGTATTAGCGCGGGAATTAAATGTTTGTGTAGTAGCATTGTCGCAATTGTCTCGTTCTGTAGAGTCACGCCAAGATAAGCGTCCGCTTTTATCTGACTTAAGAGAGACGGGACAAATTGAGCAAGATGCGGATGTCATTATGCTTATGTATCGCGAGGATTATTACGATAAGGAAACGAAGCAGAAAGAGATGACGGAGATTCATGTGGCGAAGCATCGGAATGGGCCTGTGGGGAGTTTTAAACTACGATTTTTGAAGGAGTTTGGGCGGTTTGTGGAGGGGAAGGTAGCTTATATTCGTTTGGATGATGCGGATGTGGAATAGATAAGATAAGCAGTTAATGGAGTAATGCTCAGCATTGCTCTTTTTTATTATCTACGACATAATATGACAAATTCTGGATGTTTTCTTTGCTAAGATGTGCTTGGTAATCTTACATCATACTTAATAGGAGGCGATGGAAATGTTAAAAAAATCGGGGGATTGGTTTTAGGAAGTGCTGTAGCATTAAGTTTAGTGGCATGTGATGATTCTACTAAGGAAGCTTCTAATGAGAAAAAAGACGTGCCGAAGCAAGAGGAAAAGAAAGAGAATACAGAAAGTAAAAAGAAAATTACAGCAGCTGAGGTAGAAGCTATTAAAGTAGGTGATTCTTTAACAGGTGCGGGTGGGGAGAAATATGAAGATGTGGTCGCAAAGTTTGGAGAGCCGGATAATAAAGCGGAGTCTCAAGCTGGGGATATTAAAATGATTATTGCTAGCTGGACAAAAAATATTAATGGTGACCTTGGAGCGAATTTTAATGTTACATTTACTGAAAAAGATGGACAAAAACTTGCTACGAGTAAAGCACAAATGGGAATGAAATAAAGAAGGGGTAGGAGATTTGAAATGAAACGTACAACAGAATTTGTATTAGGACTTATTGGTGGTATTTTCGGTATTTTATGTGCATTTATTGCTTTATTTATTGGGGGAGTTGCTTCTGCTATGGAGGCAGAAGGAGCAAGTAATGTTATAGGTTTAGGCTGGGCAGCAGTTGCTTTATCGGTTGTGGGTATCGTTGGATCAGTTATGGTAAAAAGCAAAGCAAAAGTTGGCGGGGCTATGATGACAATCGCTGCAATTGGAGGATTTATTTGTATTTCTTTCATTTATATTTTACCTGCAGTTCTGCTATTAATCGGTGGGTTAATGGGAATCTTTCGTAAAGAGAAAGTGGCAGTGTCTGCATAGATTCATGTAATAAAAAATAGCCGACTAGAGTCGGCTATTTTTTATTAAGTTAAATACGCAAATTTTTTGATTTGTTCTTGTAAATGTTTATTAACTGGTGGAACTCTTTGAAGTTCGGTTTGAAGTAGTGCTAATTCTTCTGTTAAAACTTTTACTAATTCAAAGTTTGTTTTATCTATTGCTAGTTCATATAAACGGTTATATACAACGAATTTCGCAAGTGGATCTGCATTTGTATCTTCTCGTAATTCTTGAAGGATTCTGCCGAAAGTATCTCGTAGTTTGGCGCCCTGAACTTCATGGAATTTATGGAATAGTATGTTGGTGAATTCAACTAATTCTGTATACTTGTTTTCATTTTCATTCATTATTTGGAACACCACCTTATATGTTATTTTTCATGGAATACGTTCAATGTTATATTTCCATTATATCTCTTTTCGAATTGGTCTATAACATTTTTACAGCTTGTACAAGGATACAGCTCAGTAAATAAATTTACAATTCCTTCAGCTGGCTTAAAAGTATCTGCAAGAAAACGTATTTGTTCCAAAAGTTTCGCTTCTGTATCCACACATCTATCATATGGAAGTAAGGAGTCTTTAGAGCTAAGTTCCAAGGTGGTAAATATTTTGTCTTTACGTAAAATAGCGCATGATGATGCAAATAAATTATCTTCTTTTGCATAGTGTAAATAAGGATCTGTAGGGTAGTCAATTTGACTGTGGGAGTATAATGTTTGGATAAAGTCATTGAAAATAAATTGGGCTACTGCAACATTGCCTTTATTATAGACTTTTCTCTCTGTTTTTCTTAAGTTATGGATAGAAGATAATGTTGTTTGAATATTATAGCGGAAATCTATGGAGTTCTTTTTTAACTCGACACCTTTTGGATCTAAAAGATAAAAAATTTTATTCACCAATATGATACCCACTTTCCTTCTATCATTAGTACGTACTTCAATATATTTATCTATATAATTATAATCGAGTTTAAAGAAAGTGGGTATTATATTTCTTGTAATTTAGAATTAAATAAAAATAATCAAATCTGAATAATGTTTAGAAATAGCCGAAAAGAATTGAGTATCACTGTGTAAATAAAATAAAGCATAAGTGTTCCATTTCATTAACTTATGCTTTATTCTTTGATTCTCTAAATATGTTTCTTATTTCCCCATAAAGAAGGATCTTCTCTCTGCGGTAATCCATTGCTCCAAATCATCTTGGCTACGTCGGACAAGCCGATTTACTAAAACATCGTGCCATACATAATCTTCTAATAGGTATATATGAACGGGGTCATCTGTATAAAAAGCAACATTGCGCTCTTCAAGTGATGGTCCATAAATCATTTCTTTAGAATCTATTGATAAAATAAACCAATGTTCTGTAGACAAGGTTTCTGTATAAGGTGTTATGCGATGGGCTTCTAAATTTTTAATTGGATTTTCAACATGCAGGGTAATACCTTGTACTGTAACTTTATCAGCTACCGCAGACAGTTCCTCTTTTAATGCTTCATACATCTCATCCCACATTGAAATGACAATACGTTTTTCTGCTTTTTTTATTAATGTCTGACAGTAGCTAATGATTGTTTGATTGTCTTTTAAAGTAATTACTCGATTATCCGTTTTTTCCTCGGAAGTTTCTAGTTTTTTTAATGAATCACTAATTCCTTCATAAGTAGACTGCCATTCTGATTGAGCCTTTTGTAAAAAGATTTCAACAGGTAGAGGTGAATAGCGAGTGGTATCATTTATTTCTTCCTTCATGACAATTCCTTTTTCTACAAGGTTACCCAAAATCTCATAAATTCGCGCTCTTGGGACACCCGAATCCTTACTTACTTGATAGGCTGTGACAGGCCCCTGTTTCACAAGAGATACATAAGATTTAGCTTCATATTCATTAAAACCAATTTTTTTAAGCTGTTGCACTATGTAGTCCACTTTTTTGTCCTCCGATGTTTGCTTTTATCCCGCTTTAACGGGCAGTAAGACCCTCACCTCAAAATTCAGCGGAAGCAAAGAAGTTAGGTGGGGGTCGAGCTGCCCGTAAAAGCCCGATTGGTTCAACTAATAATCAGTGGGGGATGAACAAAACCCCCCACTGATTAAAGTTTCACTTTATATTTCAACGTTACAATAACTGTTTACATTTAGCAAATTATTAGTTACTATTCGAATAGTGACTAAAGGGGAGGTTAATAGTATGGACTTTTATTTAGACCCATCCGTATTAATTATTTTGATTGCTTTTGGATTTTTAGCTGCATTTATTGATTCAGTGGTAGGTGGTGGTGGATTGATCGCCTTACCCGCTTTATTATTTACAGGACTGAATCCAGCAAGTGCAGTAGCTACGAATAAACTAGCGTCGACAATGGGGTGTGCAACTAGTAATATTGTGTTTTATCGTTCTGGTAATCTTGATTTGAAATCGGCGTTTAAATTAGTTCCACTCACTTTCATAGGTTCCGTAATAGGGGCATGGACCGTTCATTTAATGAACCCAGAAGTACTGAAGCCATTGATGCTGATTATGCTTGGTGCGGTTGCTATTTATACGATATTCAAAAAGGATTGGGGTAGTATTTCCACTCATAAGAAATTGTCTGGTCGACATGTCATTATTTTTACCTTTTTTATTTTTGCTATTGGTTTTTATGATGGATTTCTAGGTCCTGGCACAGGTTCGTTTTTAATGTTTTCTCTTTTATTTATTGGTTATGATTTTTTAAAAGCAGCAGGTAATGCGAAGCTTCTTAATTTAGGAAGTAATGTTGGTGCGTTGTTGATGTTTATGTGTGTAGGGCAAGTAAACTATGTGTATGGTTTTATAATGGGGATTGCTCAAATTGCTGGAGGAGTCGTTGGCTCCAAATTTGCTATAAAAAAAGGAAGCGGGTATGTTCGCGCCCTCTTCATTACAGTAACTTGTTTATTGCTAGCGAAAAATCTGTATGACTATGTACAGTAAGTAATGTAGAAAAGGTTAACTATGCAGGCTACATAAATATAATAATTCCTTGTAACATATTTTAGATGCTACCTGATTCGAAGGTAGCATCTAAAAAAATTAAGGTAAGAGGGTGAAAATAATAAAAACGAATAGTTTTGGGGTATGTTTATGTACTTTAGCGAAATAACTATTCCATATTCTTTTTATAATTAACCCGCAACAATCCCTTAAAATCCACTTCAGCAATCAAAACACTTACTAATACTAATATAAGCATCGCGCCTAAGTATCCTTTTCCTGTGAGCGTTTCACCTGTGAAAACGAAAGCGAAGCCTGCGGAAAAGACAGGTTCTAATGAGAAAATAAGTCCGGTATGTGTAGGCGTCGTGTATTGCTGGGCGATAACTTGCACGATGAATGCGACTGGGGTGCAAAAGATGCTTAAGGCTAGGATGATGAGCCATGAGTTGGTTGTGCTAGGAAGTTTTGGTGTTTCGATAATGAATGAAAATATAAGGCTAAATAGGCCGACAAAACCGAGTTGTATGACTCCAAGTGCAATGGAGTTCGCATGTTTCGTTACACTGTTCGTTAATGTCTGATGGATGAGGGCTGATTATAGTTTCACTTTCCCCCATAAGAAAGAGGCTGTTTTATAAACCGATTGAACCGGATTATAAAACAGCCCCTTTTCATTTAAAAGTTCCTATCCAGCAACAATCCAAGCTGCTCCGCAACAACTTCCGGAGGATCAGGAAGTCCCTTCATAAAGTATGTCTCCACGACTCCTACAATGGCGTAGCCGAAGAATGTGATAATCATGTCCTCACTAAATCCTTTGTTTACACCTTCTTTAACCTCTATGTCATCTTTTATTTGTTCGATGATGTAGTCGAAGAAGTGTTTGCGGAAAGCGGAAGCTCCTTTTCCTGCTAGCATCGTTGAGAAGAAGAAGTAGTGCTGTTCCATGTTTTCAAACCAAGCAATGCATGCTTCTCTAAAGCTTAAATCATGGAGAGGAGCGCACAGTGTTTTTAGTGCTTCGATACGTTCTACAACGAGTTTGTCGAGTAAATCATATTTATCGAAGTAATGAAGGTAGAACGTTCTGTTTCCGACGTCCGCTGTGGTGCAAATGTCCTTTACTGTAATTTTATCAAATCCTTTTTCGGCCATGAGTTCAATAAAAGCGTTTTTGATTGCTTCTTTTGATTTTATGATCCTTCGATCGACTTTTTCCATTGTCTTCACCAAACTTTCTTCGTAGTTAATACACAATTTTTATGGATGTGTGTATTAATGCATGAATTCACTAAAATTGACGTTTGAAAACATCTTTTTTTCATTTTATATTATACACACGGGAGAGATAATACATCAACGTGTATTAATTCTTCTGTGTATCATTTCTTAATGAAAGAGGGGGATAGCAGCCACATTGCGTACGCTAAGTAACTTTCTTCAAAAGAACCAATAACAAAATAATGACAATTTTATATATGAAAAACAACGAGAAAGAGGTCAATTATGAATCCGAAATATAACAACTTATTTGAAGCATTTACATTTAAATCTGGCGTTACTCTGAAAAATAAAGTCGTGATGGCGCCGATGACAACTTGGGCAGGTAATGATGATTATACGATTTCAGATGAAGAAGTAACGTATTACAAAAAGAGAGTGAACGGAGTCGGGCTTGTGATTACGGGATGTACACATGTACAGGCGAACGGTATCGGTTTTACAAATGAGTTCGCAGGTTATGATGATACGTTTATTCCAAGTTTACGTAAGTTAGCGGATGCGGCTAAGAGCGGCGGAGCACCGGCTATTCTTCAAATTTTCCATGCAGGGAACAAAGCGTTACCTGATTTCACACCGGGCGGGGATGTAGTGAGTGCAAGTGCTTTAGAAACAGAAGCTTCTCCGTTTGCGCCATCTGTATTACCGAGAGAACTTTCGCACGATGAAATTTTAGAAGTGATTCGCGATTTTGGAGAAACGACGCGAAGAGCAATTGAAGCTGGTTTTGATGGCGTTGAAATTCACGGTGCGCACGGGTTTTTACTACAAAACTTCTTCTCACCATTCTTTAATAGACGTGAAGATGAGTGGGGCGGTTCTTTAGAAAATCGCTTACGATTCCCGCTAGCAGTCGTTCGTGAAATTCAATCCATAATTAAAAAATACGCGAAGAAGCCATTCGCATTAGGCTACAGATTCTCACCTGACGAACCGCAAGAAGGTGCGTTAAGAATGAAAGATACGTACGAGTTAATGAATCGTCTTATTGAATTAGATGTTGATTATGTTCACGCTTCGTTAGCGAGTGCGCTTACTTCTAAACCAGTTGATAGCGAGTGCGAGAAAACATACATGGAGTTAATCGTTGAACATGTAAACGGAAGAGTTCCTGTAATGGTAGCTGGTTCTATCGTAACGCCAGATGATGCAGCTTTAGCTTTAGAAAAAGGAGTATCACTTGCGGCAATTGGTCATGCGTTAATTATGAATCCAGACTGGATCGAAAAAGTTCAGCACGGAAAAGAAGATGAAATTCAAGCGTCGATTAAGAAATCTAAAGTGAGTGAGCTAGAGCTTCCAGAAAAACTGTGGCATGTAATTGAAGCTTCAGGCCCATGGTTTACTATCGAAGATTAATATTAAAAAAATAATTGGAGGGTTTTATTATGAGACAAAATGTTAAGTTCAAAAATAACGAGTTATTATTAGCAGGTCATTTATATGTTCCAGCGGAGTTTGATGAAACGAAAAAGTATCCAGCAATCATTGTTTCTCATCCAGGTGGAGGCGTGAAAGAACAAGCAGCCGGTCTTTATGCGAATAAGCTTTCTGAATTAGGTTTTATTACTTTAGCGTTCGATGCATCAAACCAAGGGGAGAGCGAAGGAACACCGCGCTATTTTGAAGATCCATATGCTCGTACAGAAGATATGCGTGCAGCGGTGGATTATGTAACGACATTATCATATGTAGACAATGATAAAATCGGTGCGCTAGGTATTTGCGCTGGCGGAGGTTATACAGTAGCAGCTGCGCAAACGGATCGCCGTATGAAAGCAGTCGCAACAGTGAGTATGGTTGATATTGGTTCATTATTTACAGAAGGTATTGGCCGCGCTATTCCGGCGGAAGATCAAATTAAGTTTTTAGAACAAGTATCAGGTCAGCGCACGAACGAAGCGAATGGTGCGGATATGTATTATATTTCGTATGTACCAGAAGAGTTAGATGAAAGTATGACTGGGACGATGGCGGAAGGGCATGAGTACTATGTACAAGAACGTGGCCGTCATGAAAATGCACCGAACCGTCTAGTGTTCACAAGTTTTGCTAAAATCGCAACATATTCACCTTTTAGCCATATTAATAAGTTTTTAACACAACCGCTTTTAATAATTGCAGGTAGTGATGCGGATACGCGCTATTTCAGTGAAGAAGTAGTGGAAGAAGCTGCGAGTAAAAATAAAGAATTATTCATCTTGGATGGTGCGACACACGTTGCATTATACGATGTACCGGAATACGTGAATCCAGCGATTGAAAAATTAGATACATTCTTTAAAGAAAATCTGAAATAAAAAATGATGTGAGGCAGTAGAAATACCTTCTACTGCCTTATACAAAATAAGAAAGGGAGTTTTGAAGATGACGAACGTATTAATTCTTGGAGCGAACGGACAAATTGCGCGTAATGCGATTGATATATTTTTAAATGACACGGATGCAAGGTTAACGTTATATTTACGAAATGCAGATCGAGTACAGCGATATGCGTCTGATCGTGTGCGCATTATGGAAGGAGATGTTCTAAATCGTGAAACGTTAAAAGAAGCGATGGTAAATCAAGATGTTGTGTATGCAAATTTAGCGGGTGATGATTTAGAAGAGCAGGTGAAAACGGTTGTGAGTGCGATGGAAGGGACGGAAGTGAAACGTCTTATTTTCATTAGTTCACTTGGCATTTATGATGAAGTACCAGGAGAATTCGGAAAATGGAATAACCGTACGATCGGTCAATATTTAGGACCGTACCGAAAAGCTGTTGATGTAATCGAGGCTTCAAATCTTGCATACACCGTATTACGACCAGCATGGTTAACAGATTATGATGAAGTGGAGTATGAAATGACGGAAAAAGGTGAGCCGTATAAAGGAACGGAAGTGTCACGTAAAAGTGTTGCAGCTTTCGTCGTGAAATTAGCGCAGTCACCAAATTTACACGTTGGTGGAAACTTAGGTGTGAATAAACCGAATACAGACGGTGATAAACCAGCCTTTTTATCCGGCATTAACGGTCAGTAAAACTCCCACCTCAAAATTCGGTTGGAGCAAAGAAGTTAGGTGGGAGTCGGGCTGCCCGTAAATGTCCGATTGGTGAGAGCTGATTAAAGTTTCACTTTATAAGGAGGATGCAAATGAAAGTTATAATCTTTGGAGCGACAGGTATGATCGGTCAGAGTGTATTACGAGAAAGTTTGTTAAACGATGAAGTAAAAGAAGTCGTAACGATCGGTAGAAAACGTACGAATGCGATGCATGAAAAATTAACTGAAATTGAGCTTACAAATGTGGCTGACTTATCGTCCATTGAAGAGCAAATAACCGGATTTGATGCATGCTTCTTTTGTTTAGGAGTTTCTTCTCAAGGGATGAAAGAAGAGGGATATACAAAGGTCACGTATGACTTAACATTATCTGCCGCAAACACATTAGCGGAGTTAAACCCAAACATGACGTTCATTTACGTATCTGGTAGCGGAACAGACAGTACAGAAGCAGGTCGTACGATGTGGGCGAGAGTGAAGGGACGAACGGAAAATGAGTTATTGCGTTTACCTTTCAAAGCTGCGTATATGTTTAGACCAGGATTAATCATCCCGGCAAATGGTGTGAAATCAAAAACGAAATTATATCAATTGATGTACGATGTGATGAAGCCTTTTAATCCACTATTGAAGAGATTCGGCAGTGTAATTACTTCAGAACAATTAGGAAGAGCGATGGTGCGAGTTGGGAAAGACGGATATTCTCATTCGATTATTGAAAGTGCGGATTTGAAGAAGATCGGTATGTAGTATGTACAAAAAAACGCCTATTTCATATAGGCGTTTTTTTATGGGGAAGTTATTCCTCCTCAAACTGAAAAATATCCCGGTTAATAAGTTGGTGGAGATACCTATCCATTTCAGCAGCAGAAACGCTTCTTTCATTTTTAAACCACCATGCGCTTAATGAGGTCATTGCGCCTGAATAAAATTCAATAATTAAATCATTTGGCATCGTATGGTTTTTGCATAGTTGATGTAACGCTTCTACTTCTTGTTTTCTCGTTTCGTGACTTAAATACTGTGTTCGGCTAATAAATTGTTCCATTACTTGAAATGGTTTACTTAATCGATCGGAAACCGGTATTCCAGCAATCATCTTGCTGTATCGTTTAAATCCAAATGTTAATAAAGCATCTTTATCTTCAAAGTGTTTATAAAAAGTTGTTCGGTGTACCATCGCGCGGTCACAAATTTGGTTAATCGTGATGGTACTATATTTCTGTTTTGATTGCGTCATTAATTCAAATAAGGAATCCCACAATAATTTATGTGTACGTCTAATACGTAAATCAAGTTGTTTTTCACTATCGTTCATCTACAATTCTCCTTTTTTGTAGATTAAATATACAGTGGCTGAAAAATGATTCTCCCTTTTTAATCTACATATGTATATTATATTACATGTGTTCGGGTTTATTTAAAGCTTTTTAAGTAAGAAACAGGAGGAGAATTTGTAAATGAATATGACAACTAAGAGCCCTACAAGTGGCAAAGTTGATACTTCTAATTTGAAACATACCCCCATTTTAATTGCATTACTTTTAGGGGCAATGGTTGCATTGTTAAACGAAACGTTACTTGGTAATGCGTTAACAGTATTAATGAAAGAATTTGGCGTAACAGCTTCAACGATTCAATGGCTTTCTACAGCTTACATGTTAGTAGTTGGGGTTTTAGTCCCAATTACAGCGTTACTTCAGCGATGGCTCACAACGAGACAAATGTTTTTGATCGCTATGGTAACGTTTTTAGTCGGTACATTAATTGCGGGATTCGCACCGACATTTTCCGTTTTATTAGTCGGCCGTATCGTCCAAGCTGTAGCGACGGGATTAATTACACCGTTATTAATGAATACGATTTTAATCATTTGTCCGCCTGAAAAACGTGGTGCCACAATGGGATTAATTGCACTTGTGATGATGTCCGCTCCAGCAATTGGTCCTACATTATCTGGAGTAATCGTTGACTCACTAAATTGGCGCTGGTTATTTTACATTGTTATTCCGATCGTGATTATTTCAATTATGATTGGGATGAAGTACATTCAAAATGTTTCCGAGTTAACAAGACCGAAAGTAGATTATCCATCAATCCTTTTATCGACATTAGGATTTGGAGGACTTGTGTATAGCTTTAGTGCATCGGGTGATTTAGGATGGTCCGATGTGAAAGTGTATGGCACTTTACTTGTTGGGCTTATCTCATTATGTATTTTTGCCGTTCGACAATTGAAAATTGAGAATCCAATTTTAGAATTACGCGCATTTAAAGTCCCGATGTTTACATTATCAGTTGGATTAATCGTCATTGTGATGATGTCATTATTTTCAACGATGACTTTATTACCGATGTTCCTGCAAACAGTGTTACTCGTTACAGCTTTTAAATCAGGAATTATCATGCTTCCGGGAAGTGTTATTAGCGCCATAATGGGACCAATCGCGGGTAAACTATTTGATAAATTTAGTCCGAAAGTTATTATCGTTCCTGGCATTGTGTTAGTGGGAATTGCAATGTTCTTATTTAAAGGCATTACTCCTGACACATCAATGGTACAAATTATTGTTATGCATAGCGTATTAATGGTTGGACTCATGTTTGTCATGACAGCACAAACATACGGTTTAAATCAATTAACACCAGATTTATATCCGCACGGAACAGCACTATTTAGTACGTTGCAACAAGTAGCTGGCGCAATTGGTACGGCTATCTTTATTTCGAAAATGTCTTCAGGAACAGCTAGCTATATGGAAAGCTCCGCAAATCCAATGGACCCAGTAGAGAAGTTAAACGGTTTAACATCAGGATTCCAAGGTGCGTTTACACTAGGGTTAGTCTTTATCATTGTTGCATTTATCGTATCGCTGTTTTTAAAAGAAGAGAAAGAGGGAGTAACGGCAGCGAGGGTTTTACAGAACGAGAATTAAGGTTTATATAAAAAAGACATCTTTTCTAGGAAAGGTGTCTTTTTATATTTCTTTCGTAACATTTGTTTTGGATATTTTAATACAGAAGAATGGTCGGTGTAATCTCAATGAAGTGAGGATACAGTATGATCGATAGTTTATTTGTATAAATATGGTATGTGCAATGGCTTTCCTTTTTGAGGATGAATAACTATTGAGAATAACGATGCAAAGCCTTACTAATGACTAAAAGGCCGATAATAAGGGATAGTATTCTCATTATAAATTCTGCAACTAATAAGTTGCCCATAGCTGTCGACCCCTCATACATCAACCCTGTGATGATAATGGGCGTGATCATAATTATAATTCCAATTACTATTTGAAGAAGTAAATTCACGTTTTTACGCAAGATAATCACCTCCAAAAAATATTACAAAACAAACATATGGGAATTTCTGTATTATACAGTTAGTATACTGTATCGAATTAAGGTTATGGTAATGTTTCTAAAATAAAAGGAGGTGTTACATAGTCAAAAGATGACTCGTGGGACAGCTCCTTTTAAGTAGTAGTAATTAAAGATGCTTCAATAATGTATCGATCTGGGGCGTCACCAATGTATTTAAAAGGGTAACAGGTTGTTAATGTTGGTTCATCTTTTTCTATAATAACAGTTCGATCTTCTGCGTCTGTTATCCAATGTTTGTTAATGTTATATTTCTTCCGTAACATCATACCGTAGTAACTGCCCATGATCATAAAACCTCTCAAAAAGAAGCCCCATTACATAGAAGAACACTAAGCCAAAACAAATATGAATGAGTGTAAAAGTAGCTCCAAATGAAGAAAATTCATACACGAGAATTGGCAATTTCGCAGTTGTCCAAACGCCTAGGAAAAATACGATGTACCGAATGCTTGCGCCTTTCTTTAGGAGTAGTGCTGCGATTGGAAAGGCAACGTAGAGAGGACCAGCTGCAATGCCGCCTAATAATAGAGAGAATAAGATTCCGTATATACCGGATTTTTCTCCCATATATTTCATGAGCGTTTCTTTCTTCACCCACTGATCAAGTAATCCTACAAATAGTAGGACAGGCGGGAGTAGAAACAGCATATCTAAAATGCTATTCCCTGTTAATTGTAATGCGCTCCATCCTAAAGATTGATTTGTAAAAGTTAATACGAAGAGTCCCAGTAATAAAATGAAAAAGAAGCGATATTTTTTTAGCTCCTTCATACCAGCACCACCCAAATGATATAGGAGAATAGGAGTGACATGAGCAATGCAGATGCATTACGTGCGTAAGCAAAGCTTCGTCCGAATATCTTTTGTTCCATCGGTAAGGTTGTAATTCCTACTGACATGAGTGTAGACATAAGTGCCGCAACTTGAGGAAGGCCTGCGCCGTGTTGGACTAATGTATTGCCAAGTGGAAATACGACGAAGCTTGGAATAAGTGCAACGGATCCGAGTATCGCTGAATAAATAATGCCGATAAATCCGGACTGTTCTCCAATAATAGAAGAGAGGAAAGCCGGCGTTAATATAGAAAGCGATAAGCCAACGAAAAGCATGATGGAAAGCATCGCAGGTAGAAGGTTACGAAACATTTTCCATGACTTCATTAGAGCTTCTTTCGTTTTATTGCGGTCCTTCATAAAAGAAATCCCCGTAAGAATAATGGCTAAAGTGTAAAGGATCACGCCATTAATCATGGTCGGAATCCTTTAAGTCCTTATATTTGTCTAAGAAAAAGGATAAGTTCTTCATTTTTTCTTCAATATCGATTTGGAAATCTGCCAATTGTTCCTTTCCAGCAGGCGTAATTTTGTACATCTTTCTCGGTTTGTCTTGATGATCTGTACTTACGTAAGATTCAATTGCACCTTCGTTTTCTAATTTCTTTAGCGTACGATATAAAATGGCGCTATCGATTGGATTAACTGGAAGTTCTTCCTCGCACTTTTGCAATAATTGCCCGCCATAGTTATCACCTTCTGCCAAAAATAACAAAAGAAATGCACCTGTATGTCTTCCTGTATGTTTCATGGATATACCTCCTTGAATGAATTAGGATGTATACTGTTAATGACAGTATACTGTTGTTAACAGTATATGGTGCATGAAGTGCTATGTCAATTTTAAAATGTGCGAATTTCGAGGAGAATGACAAGGATACTATTTCCTTATGACAGTAATTTTTGACGTTGATAAACTACCAATGAGAGGGGTTGTACATCAAAAACACAAAAAAAAGACACTCTCAAGAGTGCCTCCCCTTAGCAGCCGAATCCGCCGCCCCAACAGCTAGCTCCAACGATGATTAATAAAATAAAGAGTACAACTAGTAAAGCGAAACCACCGCCGAAACCGCAGCCTCCACCACAAGTACCTCCATAGCCCATATTAACTCCTCCTTCCCTAAAGACCATTAATTAATGGATTTAATGTACTTTATGTTTTTACGGATAAACTTGAGCAGGTCCTTTTTAAAAATAAAGATGTCACGAATTTTAAAAGAATTGACGACCTTATTTTTGTCACGGGTATTATGTTGATGACATATTGTATTTTATTCTGTGTATTGGGGGAAGGAGGATCTTTATGGCTAATTCTGAAATGATTTTACGATTACTTACGGATTTAAAGATTGAACAGCAAGCTTTAAAAGAGCATTTGGAAAAAATACAAACAGCTGTGACTATTCTTGAAGAAAAATCAGTGATTGTGGAAGAGAAACCAATGATTATTGAGGAAAAACCAGCTGTTGCTGTTACAAAGCAAAGAGCTTATTCTGGACGCCCAACATCTTTCCGTGATTGGAGAGCATCAACTCAAAAAAATTCATAAAAGTATAAGAAAAGAAGACATCAATTAAGATGTCTTCTTTTGCTTGTACAATCCAAATGCGATAAGAAGGTATATATCCATATTGCTTTAAAACTAAGAAGAAAATAACGATTGTCGACTCCTTTTTTAGTATAGCATGTAATAGTAAATATTTTTATGTAATATTGCATATATATGGATTATGTGATGTTTTGTGATATATATTTTAGTTGTCTGTTATTTGTTTTAATTCATTTACTTATATTATTTTTTGAGTGCCCCAGTGATGGGGCCTTTTTTTATAATTGTGTTAAAGCAGAAACCCCTGAAGCATCATAAGGGGTTTCATGACTAGGTAAATGATTATTGGTGCCCTATTGAGATGAAGATATGGATGTTGCGTCTGAGTTTCTTCTAAATTAGATTAATATTTATTTTTAAACTGTACCCCATAAGTGATAAACCATGCCGACAACAAAAAATGCTAGTCCTATAAACAAAACAACTAAAGCAAGCATTCCATTTTTATTATGTTCCATACAGTCAGCTCCTTTTTTTATGTACATACAAAAAGCCCTTAGTTGTAATTATGGCTAAAGGTTCCATTTCTCATACTTTTTAGTTTACAAAGAAAAGACACCCATATAAGAGTGTCTTTTCCGATAGTTTGTTTAGCAGAAGCAAGCAGCTCCAACGATGATTAATAAAATGAATAACACAACTAATAAAGCAAATCCTCCAGCAAAACCACAGCCTTCGCCGCAACTACCACCAAATCCCATAATAGTTCCTCCTTTAATAAGAGGGGAAAACAAAGGGTCACTCATGTTTTTAACGGATTCCATTTACTTTATGTTTGAAGCATGAATGTGAGCAGGTCCTTTCGAAAATAAAAAAGACACCTTGAGGTGCCTTTTGTCCAATGTAATTTCATTAATATTCGTTAGCATAAAACTCTTTTATTAGTTTTATTTCATTTGTATCTGGGTTGAATTTAAATATTTTAATTTGATTAGATTCGTCTTTATAGGCAAATGTATTATCGCCAACTGGGGTCATATTGCTGGTGTTTACGATAGGGTCACTACCATGATCAGTGATTTCCACAGTTTTCTCACGATCCCAAAATGCAATGACAATAATCAAGATAATAAGGCATATACGTATGTTACGTAGTTCTCTTGCTAGAGGATGCTCCATATGATAGCCTCCTTTTTCATTTGATAGATTTTGTGTATAAAAGAGATATTTTCTATGAGAATATAAATAAAAAAGACACTTAAAAGTGTCTTTTTTATCTAATTTATGCGCATTGCTTAATAAGACGCTAGTTCCTCAGTATGAATATGAGTAACTATGTAGGGTAGTTCTATTATAACATTTTAACCATTAATGGGTCTATATGGAATTTTATTAATGATTATGTTTGATTATTCAGAGTGACCGATGTAGCGCACCGGAGAAATGGAAAATTGATCAATTAAAAGCAGTAGACATGATAAAGGAGCATACCTTATTCATTATTATAGGAAAGTACGGAGCGCTATTTCCCTTTACACGAACATAAAGGTATAATATAGTTAAGTTAACTAAACTAAACTATCGAAACGAAATAACAGCATGGAGGAAGAAAACTATGACTAGATCGTATAAAGAAGTAATTAATGAAATGAATCGAGCCTATAATGAATTTTACATTTTACTATTTCAAGATTTAAAGGATGAGTTCGGTCTTACTGGGCAGCAAGAGAGCATGCTATTTCATATTCATTTAAATGAAAACACGACAGCAAATCACATTGCGAGTACTTTTAATATAACGAAAAGTGCTGTGAGCCAAGTTTTATCGAAATTGGAAAAGCAGAAGATGATTTCGAAACAAGTTAATCCTAACAATAAAAGGGAGTATTTCCTTACGCTCGGTCCAAATGGTAGTAAATATATCGAAAGATTGTCTGAGTTAGATGATGTATTGATCGAGAAGTATTTCTCGAAAATTGATATTGAAGCTTTGCAGCAAATGACTGATACGTTAACGAAAATAAATAAAGTGATATTGGAAGAAAAACAGAAGGATCTTGAATCTAATGAGTAAGAAGCAATTAGTAGAAAGGAGGAGAAGCGTGTGATGAGTTACATACCGAATATGCTTACGATAGCAAACTTTGTATGTGGACTTTTGGCTATTCACGCTGTTTTCGTTCACGATATGTATGGTGCAGTTATGTTCATTATTACAGGAATGGTATTTGATCTGTTTGATGGCATGGTTGCTCGGAAACTAGATGCTGTTTCGGAAATAGGCGGAGAGCTAGACTCATTTGCGGATTTAGTGACCTTTGGTGTGGCACCATCTATTCTTGCATATAGTGCCTCGTTAAAAGATTTGCAGTCTATCGGGATGATATGTGCACTCGCTTATAGTATTTGCGGTATGCTTCGGCTTGCGAGATTTAATACACAACAAAGCAAACTCCCAACATTCATCGGAATGCCCATTCCATTTGCGGCAATGTGTCTCCTCATTTTATGCCTCCTAAATAATCCAGTTTCCGTGGCGTTTGGCACATGCGCACTCGCTTATTTAATGGTGAGCAAAATCAAATTCCCCCATTTTAAAAAAGATATATCGGAGAGCTTTAAGTCCGAAAGATGGGATTAATAGGAAAGGTAAGGAGCATAACATGATTCGTATGGCATTAAGATCATTCAACATACAAATATATTGTTTGCTAGGCGTAATGTTACTCGGATGGTTGGTGACACCTTTTTCGGCCCAGTTTGTTGGGATAAGCATCGGCCTTTTAGTTAGTATGTACTGCGCCTGGATTTTAGGAAGGTGTATCGAAAAGTTCGGAAATAGTATCGTAAAAAAAGAAAAAGCACCGATGCTTGGCATGATGAATCGATTTGCAGCTGCAATACTCGGCGCGATTATTATGTATGAAATTGAACACCGTGAGTACATGTGGACATTTGCTGCTGGAATTATGGGTGGGTATTTCTTAATTATTATTAATTTTGGGTATTACAGTATGAGGGATGCGAAGAAATAAAGTGCCACTTTAATCGGCGTTTTTAAAAGTAGGGAAAGTAGCTATTTTGATAGCTTTTGTGTTACATGAAAAAATTAAGGGATTGCCATGTGGCAATCCTTTAATTAATATGATTCCTTAATCGTTTCTTTAGCAATTTCATGAGAAGCATCTAACGCTAAAATTTTATTACAAATTGCAATTGCTTGTTTATCAGAAATTAATTTGTCTGGTACGGAATGCAAAAAGAGTAATTGTAATAAACTATCCACATTTTCTTCGTTTGTTAACTCCACTGATCTTGTAGCATGATACAAAGCAGAATGATATGCTCCGTCTATATGACATAAAGGATTTACTAGTAAATCAAAGGCAAGGTCATGTAAATCACTTGATTCGTCTTTCATTAATAAATAATTTATAAAACTATAGTTCGTAATACTACTATTTTCATAAGCAACATATAGCATTTCTTCTGAGAAGTCCTCAAAATTATTGTTTTTAAATAATTTTTCAGCCTCTTCGAAAGCGGCCGAAGTGATTAGATCTTCTAGCTTTTTTAACATTATGTATTCACCTACGCATCACGAATTCTTAGTTCACTAAGTACCTTTTCATTCATGTTAATTGTTTGCCTCTTGTTAGACTTTCACATGATTATATATACTGCATAGATGAAAATACTACAAGGGCTGCATGTGAAAATTTAAGGAAAATTTTATATTTACCCCACTTTTTATTTTAAAAGTTTTTCCTATCCTATAAAGTGAAACTTTAATCAGTGGGGGGGGCTTCATCCCCACTGATTATCAGCCCTCACCAATCGGGCTTTTACGGGCAGTTGACCCTCCACCTAACTCCTTTGCTTTCGCTGAATTTTGAGGTGGGGGTCTTACTGCCCGTTAATGCGGGATAAACAACAAAGTCATAGATGAAAATGTAAAGTTAGGGGATTCCACATGCATAGAGAAGTTTTAATGAGTTATTTGTATACTTATTTTTTTACAATTATGTTTTGTATTGTATTTCAAATTGGATGTTATTTTAAAGCGAAAAGAACTATATCTATTCGGCATTTTCTATGGGTATATGTTTTTCTATTCTACCTTTCGCTAGTGTATAAGGTGACGCAGATCGCGACTATATGGGATATAAGTAGATATGAAACGTGGATTCGTGTAAGTCAAATCAATTTGACTCTATTTGATACGGCAGGTAGTACGACGTACCTTTTGAATATTGTACTGTTTATGCCGCTCGGTTTTTTACTACCGACTATTTGGCCGCAGTTTAGAAAAATGAAAAACACCGTATGCGCGGGATTCTTTTTTTCATTGGCAATTGAGTTAAATCAATTGTTAAATAATAGAATTACAGATATTGATGATTTATTTACGAACACCCTCGGGGCGATGGTTGGGTATTTATTATATAGAACTTTTGAAATGATATGTAAAAGAGAGGAAAAAAAGCTTGATACAAATTCTTCTCTGGTCATAAAATACGAGGCTATTTTTTGTTTAGTGTGTTCATTTGTAGGTGCGATGTTAATTTATTATCCAGCTTTATTTGGAAGACCTGTCATCCTTCAGTGAGGTGATTTTGTCCTTGTAAGATATCCTAGTTTATAAAATGATTCTAGTTCTCTTCGCTTAAACAAGGTAAAATGTGAATGATTCATCCTTTTTTCTGATTTAATAGATATAGTTTATGTATTACATGATAGGTAGGTGTAAATGTGTTACATGTTCAATTATCTCAATACGTACTAAAAGAGGATCAACCTGCTCTTCATACAGATGGAAAACGAGTGTATATGTTAAAAAATGAAGGGTTATCACCGTATCCTATTTATTTAAATCACCCTATTATGATAGGAGTGGGAACGAATTGGAATCAGCATACAGGATTCGAAGAAATCATTAAAGGATTTATGGGTACACATAACAAATTTCCTATGTATATGTTATTTGAAACTTATTTATGTAGAGACTTTATTGAAGGATTTTTAGAAGAGAATAAAATTCATTTTGAGCTAGTTTTTACTAATAAGAAAAGAGATACGAACTTTTTTAACGTGTTCATTACCGATAGTGATGATATAACTACACTTATGAAGTATTTCTTCCAATCAGCACAAGATTCTCTCTATACGTTATTAAGCTATTCAGCAGACTGTAAGATTATCTGTAATCGTACTGGTGAGATTGAAATAAAGGCTGACAGTTTCTATCCAAGCTTTTCATTTATGTATGATGCGCAAGAATTATTTATTATTGGTGGAGAAGAGAAATGGTCACATATCCATTATATAAAAAGATTTTTCCATCTTGAGCAGATTACAGATGAGTTAACTATTGATTTAAGAAAATGATTCTAATCATGACAAAAAACCAAGAGTTGGAATCTTGGTTTTTTGCTATATACGGGTATGAAATAGTCTAGTGATCCGTGAATTTGAATATTGTTGAGATCCATTCACTTGTGATTATAGCTAAAGGTAATTTTTACTTACCAACTACCCACTCGAGCATCCGCCTTCAACCACTTCACCCAATCCAAATCCTCTACCTTAAGCAAACTGAGCGAAACACCTTTCATATCTAAAGAAGTAAGAAGGGTGCCAACCTTTACGAACTCCACTTGCAATCCTTCCAGTTCACATAAACGGCGAATGTCATTTGCAAAAATGTATTGTTCCATTAATGGAGTTGCACCTAATCCATTAATGAGAATAGCGAAGTTGTCACCTTTTCTCCAGCGGTAAATGCTTTTTAGTTTGTTCATTAGTTCGATCGCTAATATTTCAGAAGAGGATAGTGCCTCTTTACGGTACCCATTTTCGCCGTGGATACCAACGCCGTAATATACTTCATCGTCGTTTAATGAAAATGAAGCCTTTCCTTTCACTGGATCGTTTGCAGGTGAAAGAGCGACTCCTAATGTGTGTAAGTTTTCAGTGATAGAACGGCCAAGTGCAGTCAGTTCTTCTAAAGAATGACCTGCAAGAGCCGCCGCACCAAGTATTTTTTGAACGAAAACAGTGCCAGCGACGCCGCGCCTTCTTTTATTAAAAGAAGCATCATCTTCAATTGAAACGTCGTCATTTACGATTATGTGGTCAATTTGTCTTCCTTTTTCTTTTGCGATTTGTTCTGCAGCTAGAAAATTCGCTACGTCATCTTTAAAGTTTTTGATGATGAATAAAATACTTTTATCCTTTGGCATGAGACGAGTTGCTGCAATAATTTGTTCCACTGTAGGCGGAGTGAAAATACTGCCGTTTACTGCCGCCGTAAGCATTCCTTTTCCTACATAGCCGATATCAGCAGGTTCATGTCCGCTACCACCGCCGCTTATGATGACAACGTTTTGTTTCAGTTTTTCGATATCTTTTACATAAATGATGTTATTTGTTTCGTCGTAATTTACTTTGTCGTTATGTTCAAAATAAAAGCCATGCATCATATCTTGAACGATATGTTGTACATCATTCATAATCTTTTTCATTGCTTTTGCCACCCTTTAATTACTTTGCTGATTGTTCCAGTAATAGTAGTAATTGATTGTTTATCATATTTTTCATGAGAGAAGACATAATGGACGGATTTACTTCGCATTTGCTTTCAATCCAATCTTTTATCGTTCCAACGAAGCCGTGGCTATAAAAAGAGGCAATCGTATTTTTTGTCTCGTCAGAAAGGCTGAATCCACAGCTCATCGATAGTTCATCAATAATTTTCATATATAAGTTTTTTGTATGCTCAAATAAATAGTGATTAAATGAGTTTTGTTCAATAACTTTAAAAGCATTTCGGTAAAATTTTTGATTTTCATAAAAGTAGTCAAATAATAAATCAAAAATGTTTTCCCACGTTTCATAGTCGAGAAAGTCGATAATGTTTTCTTTCGTTTCTTCTCTATAAATCCAGCTTAATAGTTCAAATTTATCTTTAAAATGATAATAAAAAGTTTGCCTACGCATTTGACAGTGTAACATAATATCGCTCACTGATATTTTATGAAACGACTCTGTTTCCATTAAATACTTCAATGAATTCGCGATTATCTTTTTAGAAATTATAGAAGAGGTCATCTGAATCATCCCTAGAATGTTAGTAATATGAAAATCCTACCCATAAATGAGAGCGGTGTCTTTAGACAGATTGTCCATTTTGTCCGTTTACTATAAAACGCTTTCATTTTAACATGGATAGTAAGAAGAAGATTTCAAATATATCACAATATATTAAAGGAATTGAGGGAGAACTACAATGAAAAAGATTATAAATAAACCAGAAACATTAGTAATGGAAATGTGCAACGGAATGGTGATGGCGCACCCAGAGCTTGAGCTTTTGAAAAAATATAAAGTCATTAAGAAGAAAGAAATGAACGAAAATAAAGTAACGTTAATTAGCGGCGGCGGTAGTGGTCATGAGCCAGCGCATGCAGGATTAGTCGGAAAAGGAATGTTAGATGCGGCAGTGTGCGGAGATGTGTTCGCGTCTCCTTCGCAAATTCAGGTATATCAAGCAATTAAAGAGACAGCTAGTAAAAAAGGTACGTTATTAATTATTAAAAATTACAGCGGCGATATTATGAATTTCAAAAATGGTGCGCATTTAGCGACAGAAGATGGAATTGAAGTCGACTACGTAAAAGTAGACGATGATATTGCGGTAGAAGATAGTCTATATACAGTAGGACGCCGCGGCGTTGCGGGCGTTATTTTAGTCCATAAAATTGCCGGCGCAGCAGCGGAAGCAGGTATGGATTTAGGAGCGGTGAAAACTGTCGCTGAAAAAGCAGCGGCTAACGTGCGTACAATCGGTTTAGCATTAACGTCTTGTACAGTTCCAGCGAGTGGATCACCTACTTTCACACTTGCGGAAGATGAAATGGAATACGGCGTAGGTATTCACGGCGAACCAGGAATTAAACGTGAAAAAATGTTATCAGCAGATGAATTAGCGAACCGTATGACGAATGATCTTGTAAAAGATTTAGGAGTAAAAGACGGCGAAGAAATTGCGCTTCTAGTTAACGGTTTTGGCGGAACACCACTGCAAGAACTTTACTTATTTAATAACGCCGTGACGAGAGAACTAGCTGCTAGAAACATTACAATTAATAGAGTATTCGTTGGTAACTATATGACGAGTATCGATATGGCTGGTATGTCTTTAACAGTAATGAAATTAGATGATGAGTTAAAAACATTATTATCTAAAGAGTGTAATACACCGGCGTTTAAAGTAGATGGACCAGTTGAAAGTGTAGAGTACGTGAATGTACTTGAAGAGACAGAAGAGAAGGAAGTTTCATTTGAAATAGAAACAGCGGAAGAGCATGCTGTTATTAAAAATAATGTCATTACATTAAACAACATGATTTATCTCGTTGATAAAATGAGCGACGTGATTATTAAAAATGAAGTACCGTTCTGTGAGTTAGACACGCATGCAGGTGACGGCGACTTCGGAATGAGTGTTGCAAAAGGATTTAAGCAATTAAAACGTGAGTGGCATTCTATTGTAGATCAAGAGAACGTAACGATTGGATCATTCCTTGACGGTTGTTCGATGATTATTATGGAACATTGCGGCGGCGCATCTGGTCCAATTTGGGGCGGAGCATTCCGCGCAGCTAGTAAAGCAGCAGGCGAGAAGCGTGAGTTAACAGTGAAAGAGTTCGCTGAAATGCTGCAAGCAGCACTGCAAGGTATACAATCTATCGGTGAAAGATCGTTCGGTAGAGGAGCGGTAGTTGGTGACAAAACACTTGTTGATGCACTTGCTCCATGTGTAGATTCTTGGTTAGCTAGCGCTGCAAGCGAAGAAGATATGAAAACTGCCTTTGAAAAAGGAGCAGAAGCAGCGGTTAAAGGAGCAGCGTATACGAAAGAAATCGTAGCTCGCATGGGCCGCGCCGGTACAGTTGGTGAAAGAAGCTTAGGCTATCCAGATGCAGGTGCACATGCGCTTGGAGTTATCTTTACGGAGATTGCGGATAGTTTGAAATAGGAATTGGAAAGTCCCCTCTGCCTTGTGGTGGAGGGTTTTTTTATAGTTGATTGATATGTAATTTCGCTGGATGTTCTCTCTGGAAAGGTATGTGTGTTTATAAATACTAGGATAATAGTTTTTAAAAGAGGTAACGTGGGTTCCTATAAATAGGGAATTCACGTTGTTTAATTGTATTTTTGGAAAACTGACTAATTGACAGAAAGCACTTCAAAAGGTGGTGTTTATTATTTTGGGCTTCAAAATTATGATTGGACACCTTGTGAAGTGGTTTGGAAGAGATGAAGAGATTGTTTCATTCATAATTTTAATAAATGATTATTAAGGATGTTCGCAATTATAAAACTGTATTAAATAAAAGTTATTGCACTCGTTGTAATTACCATTAATTAGGATAAAAATGTGTTATTATATATTTGTAATTCACGAAATAATAAGAAAGAAGGGGTTGTTGTGGAAACAAGGATTATAGAAACGGAGAAGAAAATTGATTCGAAATCTCTTTTGGCTTTGGGGTTATTAATCATTTCCGGGATTGTATATCAACTTTTTGCATTTGTAGAGGATATACCTGGATTATTAAAAATGATTATTGAAGCTTCATGGAATCTTGTATTATGTGGAATTATTGGATACTATTTTTTAGGGAAAATATCGTTAGAGCAATTTAAACATTTTAATTTTAAGACATTACTTTGGGGTATACCTTTAACAATTATCGTGGGTATGGGTTCCACCTCAATATTCAACTACATTTTTCAACCTGCAACTCAAAATTCTGTCGCTGAAGTAATAAGTATTTCTATGATCTTATTCCGTGTACCATTTATGTTAATGGGCGAAGAGTTGATTTGCACGAATATAATTATTGCATTACAAAAATTAGGATTGAAATTTGGTACAGCATCAATAATATGTAGTGTTTTGTTTGCTTTGTGGCATATTCCTGCCTATGGTTTCGTGCCATTGCAGTTATTAATAACTATAATCCCAGCTAGATTAGCACTAAATTATATATGGAAAAATTCAAAGAGTGTTTGGGTAAGTTGGATTTGCCACTTTGTTTTCGATATTTTAGGATTTTTGCCAATGCTTTTTAAATAAAAAAATAACTTTACTTATAAGTAATAAACAATAACATAAAACAAAAAAAGAGCCTTAGGGTTCTTTTTTTACTTATTCTTATTCAGAACATGTAGGGATAGCATCACAATCACTATCAAGCTAATAAAATGAAGGTATGCATTTTCACTATTGAGCTCCTATTTTTGGAATCATAAGTTTGCCACAGACAAAAAGAACCATAAACTTGTCAAAACGGCAAAGTTATAGTTCATATCACACTCTTCCTTTTGGCATATTGGCATTGGACATGATTTATGTCCTCTTATTAGTGTGTTTATGTATCTAGCTGAGGCACTTCAAGGCATACAATCATCGGTGAAAGATGAGGAGTGGTAGTCGGTGACAAAACACTTTTTGACGCACTTGCTCCATGTGTAGACTCTTGGTTAGCTAGCGCTTCAAACGAAGTAGACATGAAAACTGCCTTTGAAAAAGGTGCAGAAGCAGCGGTTAAAGGAGCAGAGTATACGAAAGAAATCGTAGCTCGCATGGGCCGCGCTGGTACAGTTGGTGAAAGAAGTTTAGGATATCCAGATGCAGGTGCGCATGCGCTTGGAGTTATCTTCACGGAGATTGCGGGTAGTTTGAAATAGAAGTTATAATATCCCCTCTGCCTTATGGTGGAGGGGATATTTATTTATACCCATCATGCTTCCAGTGAAAAAATTTATTTATTAGCCAATCTAGAAGCAGTCTCTTCAACTTCTTTATATGCATTTTGTAATACTTCATTTGGATCTAGTACTGCTGTTCCTTGTGCACGAACGATTTGATAATCTTCAATACCAAGGAAATTAAACATGGCTTTTAAATATTTATGAGAGTATTCCACGTCTGTATACCAATCATCATTTGTATAGATTCCTCCACTTGCTTGTATAACAAGCATTCTTCTTCCATCTTTAAGTAATCCGACTGATCCAGTTTCAGTATATTTAAATGTTTCACGTGCAATCATAATATTGTCCATGTAATCTTTTAACTTTGATGGAATATTAAAGTTGTGCAAAGGTAATACGATAACATACGTATTTGCACTTTTAAATTGTTGTAAAATCTCGGACATACGCTCTGTTACTTTTTGTTCTTCATCAGTTAACTTCTGTCCATTTCCTTGCTTTTCCCATGCGCTTAAAACAGTTTTATCTATCATTGGTACTACATCATCGTATAAATTAATCTGTTCAATCGTTTCATTATTAGGAATTAATTCTTTATAAGATACTAAAAAGTGGTTAAGAACCTTAATGCTGACTGATGATGTATCATCCACTTTCGGATGTGCGTTTATGATAAGTGTTTTGTTCATTTGTATTTCCCCTTTTTAAAAGTTTTTACGCTTTAATTGACGACCGATTTAATCGACGATTAACTTGGTCTTTAATATAAACTCTGACATTATTTTTGTCAAATGAAATACATACTATTCTAAACGAGCTTTTTTTTATTTGACTAAAATTCTAAATGGTCCTAAGATACAATTTGATAACCCTTAAAATAAAAAGCAGGTGATTTGTATATGCAATATAGTGTTGGGGTTGAATATGCCTTGCATTGCCTAGTTTATTTAATTAATACTCCTTCTAAGGAAAGTGTCGGAATAAAAGATTTGGCAGAGTTTCAAGGACTTTCTGAAACATTCCTTTCAAAAGTTTTCGGTAAATTATCTAAAGCTGACATTGTAAGTTCTGTCCCAGGTGTAAAGGGAGGATATAGGTTAGCTAAGTCTCCGGAAGATATTTCTTTTTGGGATGTAATAGAAGCTGTCGAAGGTCCAAAACCTATTTTTCAATGTAAAAATATTGTACAGAATGGTCTACTATATCGAGATGAGGCCGAGGCTTGCAATTCTTGTGAACCTAGCAATTCTTCTTGTACAATTAACTTAGTAATGCTTGAAGCAGAAGAACACATGCGTGAGTTTCTTCGTAAAAAGACTCTTGCATGGTTAGATAAAGAACTTGATATTGTTTTACCTGAAAAGATAAGGGTAGATACTCGTGAATACTTCAACCAAAAAAACTCTAACTAAATCGCCATGACGAATTAGTTAGAGTTTTTTTGTTTTTTAACAATATCAATCAACTTTTATTTGTTTCGTTTAAAGGGTCCTGGTGCAAAAAATATAACACTTGTGCAATGAATCTGTAAATCTTGGACATACTGATACTATTACTCTACAAAAGGGTGTGTGATCAGTCTGTTCAAAATCAAAAACAGTTCATTCATCAATTATTTGGATTAACAGTGTAAAGAACGATTCCGGTAGAAATCCTCATTGTTTTTTGGAATGTTTCCTTTATTTGCACCAGAACCAAAAAAGACATGGAAAACAATTGTTTTCCATGTCTTTTAAATTATTTTAATGCCTTATCTAAAATTTTAAATTCTTGCTTTTCCTGCAACAATTTTAATACCAACTGTTTTATCTCTAACAAAGTATCTTTTAATTCATTAGGCATCAAACTATAAATATCTTCTAGCTCAGTTCCTAAATAAATAACATGAAGTACTTCTTCAGAAACTTTTTTTGATCTTAGTAAATCTGTTGTATAGGGAGTAAATATTATTTTCTCCGCTTCTTCAATCGTTATCAACTGTTCTTCTAAAGCATTTAGAACACCCAATATATTTATTAATATCATTTTCTCAAACTGTTGAATATCTTTCGATTCTACACGTAAATTATACATGTATTATTTTACACTCCATCCACTTTTAACTTTTACATCAAACACTTTACCTGATTTACTTTGGAAATAGTGAATTGAAATCTTTTTACCATTTTTGTCATAACCATCTTTATATACTTTTTTCCAAGTTCCTGATTCAATTTGTCTCAATTCACTTAATAATTTTGTATTGTTTACATTTACATTTTTTGTTCCATTTTGTACAGCTTTAAATCCTGATGGATATTTAGGAGCATACTTAATAGCTTTATAGACTATTCTAGAAACCCTAATTCCAGCTACAACAATCCAAACCACAACAGGTGCTGCATAATATACTCTCAAATGAGGTTCTTCTACAGAATCATCCACATAATCTGGCATATTATCTCCAGCAAACTCATCAATCGTTACATCTTCAAAACCAACGTCATACAAAAACTCGTCCTCTGTTAACAATCGTTCAGAGTTTAGATCATCACTTTCAGTATTCGCAAAAGCTGAATACCCAGGACTAACTGCTGTTAATAGCATAGAGAACGATAATACTACAGCCAACTTCTTAAAAAATCTGTTCAAAGAAAAACACCCTTTCACCTTTATTATGTACTCATTCACTATCACATAGATTAAAATCTAAATAAATAGAAAAAGTGTTTTTTTTAAGCTAATTTTAAAATTTATCAACCTAATTGTAAACTTTGTTGATAAATGTAAAGTATTGCATTTATTGTACATTTTATTCGGTTCTGGTGCAAAAAATATAACACTTGTGCAATGAATATGTAAATCTTGGACATACTGATACTATTACTCTACAAAAGGGTGTGTGATCAGTCTGTTCAAAATCCAAACAATTCATTCATCAATTATTTGGATTAACAGCATAAAGAACGATTCCGGTAGAAATCGAAGAAGCTTTCACTTTTTATGTATAATTTTCGTTTTTTTTATAAATAATGGTTGTACTAATTCTAGGTGGTGTTTCGGATGATTTCGAACCAACAATCTCTTAATCTTAGCCCATTCATGGCGATTTACGATATCGTCGTACCAAAAGACAATATGCTTCGCCAATTTAATGAAATGGTTGATTTCTCTTTTGTTTTTGAAGAACTAAAGGATAAATATTGTCTCGATAACGGTCGTAATGCAGTGCCACCCGTTCGTATGTTCAAATATTTATTACTAAAATCTATTTTTGATTTATCTGATGTAGATGTTGTCGAGCGCTCAAAATATGATATGTCTTTTAAATATTTCTTAGATATGGCACCAGAAGATATCGTGATTGATCCAAGTTCATTAACGAAGTTTCGAAAGCTTCGTTTGAAAGATATAGGATTGCTTGACATACTCATCCAAAAAACAGTGGAAATTGCGCTCAGTAAGAACTTGATTCAAAGTAAATCTATTATTATGGATGCTACGCATACAAAAGCACGTTTTAATCAAAAATCACCAAAAGAATTTTTAATGGATAAATCCAAACTACTCCGCAAAGCTGTTTATAAATAATGAGATAAGGATTTTTAAAAGAAGTTCGTAGATTTTAAGCTGATTTCCTGTGATTCTCCTCGTCTTCAATTGTACTTTATTTATGTATAAGTATGTATAAACTAGTAAGGGAAATAGGGGGATAGAGGTTTATTTTGAAAGAAAATATTTTCTCAATAAATTTCAGGTAATTTAAGGGTGATTAGAATACACAAAAAAGGAACCCGATTGGATTCCTTTAGTCATATATGATTCAAGTGAAACCTTTAATACTTAAGCTATTTTCCTAATCTCCTAATGGAAATAGCTCAAGCGAATCCATTCATAGATTCTCTTTTATTCAATCCTCGTTGTATACGTCTACGCATTGTTTTATTTGAAAGATAATCTAAAGTGAAAATTACTTTCTCAACTCTTCCTAATTCTCGTAGTGCCTTTACTACCTTGTTTTTCTTTGATAAATAGTTCATAAACTTATAGTTTTGTATTTTTTCAGTTCATAAAACTAAATTTGAATTATTTGGTATTTCTGTTAGTGTTAGGTTATACCTTTTGGGAGATTTTGGGTATAGAAATCAAGAGAGGTGGAGAAAAAATGAAAAAAGTAATTGGGGCATGTATTCTATCTGGTGTTTTACTAAGTTCGGGATTAACTGTTAGTGCTGAGGAAAAATCTACAATTCAAAAGTTTGAAAGTGTAGAGAATGTTAACGGAGAAAAAGTGGAAGTGAACGGAGTGAGCGGATCCGCATCAGAGTTGACAACAACTAACGGAATCACAGCTCTTGCAGCTGGGGACAGAAATTGGCAAGTGACAAATAATAAACCCTTATTTAGTAATTGGTATACTGTAGCTTCTGCTAATGCTACATATGCTCATGATAAGATGGGAGCTAGAGCGAGACTATTTAATAAATCTGGTTCTCTATGGGCTAGTGATAATAAATCATTATCAAAAGTGAAGAGTATTACTGCGACTGCAACTTCATCTAATACACAAGTTAATTTTAATGGTGCCTATTCAATTGGTAACTTTACATTTGAGCGTTCCGGATATACAAACACATATCCAGAACTAAGAAATAATTGGTAATATGAAAAGAGCTCTAGTTATTATTGTAACGGCGATTATTTTAGTAGTCGCTGTTTCTCTTATTTTTTCTTATTTAAAGCCTAATGAAGTTGCTAAAGAAACAGAAGAAAATAGTACAGTTAGTAGAGAGTTAAAATCAATTTCTCCAGATGGTGCTGCTTATACAGAAATTTCGTCGTATGGTGAAAACCTAAGTCCACTAGAAAATACAACTAAAATAAAGCCTAAGGATAATCAAGCAAACATACTTAATTTTAATATTTTTAATGGGGTTGATTATGATAGGGAATTTAAGATAATTGTATTACAAAATTTTGTGCAATCTAAATTCTCGATTGATGATAATTCTAGCATTCTTCAAAGTCATAACGTGAAAATCAGTAAAAAAAGCGAAAGAAAGATCAAGGTTTCTGTTGAAATCGATAGGGACACAACTGATTTAACGGTTTTATTTGTGAAAGACCCAGACGGAATCGTGAAAGAAATGGATATAGAAAAGATGGCTTATTATGAGCCGGTTTATGCTAAGAGGTTATTAATTAATAATGAAAATAATAATTTGGAAATTGGAAATTTAAAGTATCCAGATTTTACATATCAAAGTGATGTTGATGATACACCCATTTTTCTGAGTGAATCAAAAACAGAAAGAAAAATATTACCATCAGCTAAGCAAGCTTCTAAAGCTTATTTGCACATAGGAAATCCGAATCCTGAATTCACACATACAAAGTATGCTATTATAGCGCTAAAAGATTGGGAGCAGGTAAAGATAATGGATGATTCAGTTTTATTTGTTGAATCTGACTCCAAGAAAACGAATGGATATAATATTGAATTACCAGGGGTCGAAAATAATGAGGAGAACATACAATTTATAGCTTTCCCTTACCCTTTTGAGGACTGGTATAATTATACCCAGAATCCAGTTGAATATACGTTTAGAACCGCCTTGTTAAAAGGTAGATAACTAAATTGATGTATATTTCAAATGTTTAATTGTATTCTATATATATTATTTCGTACCTAAATCCATGTTTAATCTCTTTACTCCCATATAAAATGTTGTTTATGCATTTTGTGTTACTATGTATGTACATAAACTATGAATGGGGGGCTAATTTTGCTAACTACGATTGGTATTGTTGGAATAATATTTGTTTTGTTTATGCTTTCGAGTGTGAAAACCATTAGAGATGCAAATGAAAAAAAGAAAAATAATAAGGAGAAGAAGCAGAAATGAGTATCGTGAACTTTTCTACTCATTAACTGCATCATTCTTTTAACTTTTCCCAGCAGATGCGTGTTCGATTCAAGATGCTTTTTGCCCAGTAGGAGAAGAGAGTAAGACAGAAGCACCAACAAAATTTGAAATTATATCAGACTTCCAAGAGCCAATTATTGAACAATACAAAGAGTTTTTGGAAGAAAATGAAATTACCGTTGCTGGTATTGAATTTATTCGCAGTTCGGATGGAACAATTTATACGTATGATATTAATACAAACACAAACTATAATTCTGACGCAGAGTCTGTAGCGAATCAATTTGGTATGCTTGAGCTTGCTACATTCCTTGGAAGAGAATTAGAAAAACAAGTAGAGTCAGTTAAATAGTATAGAAGGTTCTAGTGAAAACCTTTGTTAAAGTAATAGTGGTCGTATGACCAAGTTTAGGATATCCAGATGCAGGTGTGCATGCGCTTGAAGTGATATTTGCGGAGATTGTGAGTAGTTTGAAATAGGCATAAGAAGATCCCCTCTAGCTTAAACTAGGGGGGATCTTCTTACTCCTATATATATTCCAATAATCGCTTCTATTGTATTGAGAATAATGGCATCTACATTAAAAAAACGACTTATAAAAGGACTTATCCAACGCAACATATAAATGTATCGTAAAAGTGAATAAGTCTATATTTTGTTTTTAGATAGATATAATTTGAGGTATGACGAATGCGAAAAATAAAAAACACGAATCCAATTGTGATTTAAAATAGTAGATTTTTTGAACCTCATTTATTGAGGTTCTTTTATTTTTAGTTTTTAAACTGATTCTCCATAAAAAAAGGCACTCAAAGGTTCTTTCCTCCGATTGAATATTATTTTATTATGTTAAACAATATGGGACATTGAGCAATATGATTCAATCCTATTATTACTCAACTTTATAGAAAGGTATGCTCAAGCGTTGTCATAAAGGTTAGGGGATTTATTAAATATAATTAGTTGTAATATAAAGTGTTTTTTACCTAATAAACCTTTTGAATTCTAAATATTAATTCAAAAGTAATTCATTTCATAAATTTTAATTTTTTGTTAACACTGTTATTATTTTATATATTATTATTCCAATAAGTGTTGTGTTAATTAGTTATTTTCTGATAATATCTCTGTGTGTTCTACTCTAATAATTATAAAAAGGTGGTGTTTTCTTTATGTCAAACATGTTTCATCAAATTGGTGATGCGATTGAAAGGAGTATGTATTTTAAATCTTGTTTTTATATCTTAACAGGAGCTCTGCTTATTTATATTGGTTACATTGTAGGTAAGTGGGTGGGTTATGCTGTATTTTAAAGTGAAAAATGGGATTTAATCAAGAAAAAAGAATTTTTTCAAAAGGTGTATTAATATAAAATTAATATCACTTAAACGTAATATAATTAAATTAAGAATAATAAACTTAAGAATAATAGATATTATTATGAATTCAGTATTAAAAAAAGAAATGCCTAATTTAGCAGTATTAAGTAATGAGGAATTAAAAAACATTCATGTTCATGGTGTCTACAGCAGTTTTTTTACTGGTCACTTTACTGTGTATTACGTTATATTTTAAAACACATGATAAACGTTTTATGTATCTTGGATATGTATCATTATTTTTAACTTTTTTTGTTATTGGTACTTTTTCATAATTAAATGTTCAGTGGTTTATCATAAACTAAATTCAGAAGAGCATATATAAGAGAGAAAAGGCATTCATAAGAATGCCTTTTCTCTATCAATAGCCCGGGAAGAAGAGAATGTACAGATTTTGATATAGAAGAAAAGCAACTTGGTTATAAATAATGTTTTCAACATAATACATCATACATATATATCCGCAAGCAAAACAGCATAATATTAATACGGAAAAATATACTAATATGAGTTTTTGCATATTTCAAAAATTAATGTACCCTTCAAAAAGTTTTAATTGTATAATATGTTTTGTCATATTCTTTTAGATTTTTCGACAAAAAACAACATAAATAGAGAACGAATTGGGAGAAGGAATTATGTACACAAAACTATTAAAATCGATTACATCATTAACACTTATTGGTGGTGCTTTACTGTATACAAACGGCAGTGATGTGAGAGCTGCTGAGGCGGGTATTTTTTCTGATGTGCCTACATCGCATTGGTCGTATCCGGCGATTAAAGATTTAGCGAGTAAAAATATTATTTCCGGTTATGGAAATGGAATATTTGGTTTCGGTGATGTTGCGACGAGGGAGCAAGTTGCAGCTTTAATTTATCGTGTGTTAGTACCGAATAAGCAAGGTGGTACGTTCAGTAATGAAGGTGCTCGATACGTATTAAAAGATGGATCTACTTTAAATAATCCGTATCGAGATATTCGCTCAGGTTCAACATTGTTTTCAGAAGAGGTTTTAACGTTAACGAAATTAGGGGTTTTTAAAGGTGATGCAAACGGTGGATTTAGACCGAAAGACTCTGTTAGCCGTGCAGAAATGGCACAAATTATTAAAAATGCTTTTCAAGTTTCAGCTAAGCAAAAGCATACATTTAATGATGTTCCGAATGGTTTTTGGGCAGAAGGGGCGATTAGTGCGGTGCAGTCAAACGGGATTGCATCTGGTACAGGCGACGGGAAATTTGAACCTGCTAAAACGGTAACGCGTGAACAGTATGCACAGTTTTTATATAATGCTTTGCAATATAAAAAGCCTGCGGTTGCGGTGCAAGATACAGGAGATGCAGCATTATTAGCGGCATTCAAAGATGAAGTGCAGAAGCGTATTAATACGTATGAAACGAATATTACACTTCCGTATAAAACGACAAATAGTAATACAAAAGAAGTGATGAATACCCTTTTTAACGCCTATAAAGAAGTTGCAAGTAAAAATGAGTATACGAATTATAATAGATCGAATGTTTCATATGGACTTTCTGGGTCACCTGGAAATTATACGTTTACGTTAAAGATTACATATCGTGAAACGAAAGAACAAACGGAATATGTAATGAAGCAAGCAAAGGCAATCGTTTCATCCATTACTCAAGTTGGAATGGATGATCACGAAAAAGTGAAGGCGATTCATGATTATGTCGTAAAGCATATTTCTTACGATACGTCTTATAAAGCTTACACCGCATATGAAGCACTCGTAAATCGTTCTGCGGTTTGCCAAGGTTACGCACTATTAACCTATCAATTATTAAAAGAAGCTGGAGTTGAGAATCACTTTGTAGTAGGAACTGGAGACGGTCAGCCTCATGCTTGGAACTTGGTGAAAATCGAAAACAAATGGTATCACCTTGATACAACATTCGATGATCCGGTGCCAGATGAACAAGGCCGCGTAACGTATTCTTATTTCAACTTATCAGATGAGCAAATCGCAAGAAATCATGAGTGGAACCGAGGGGACTATCCGCAAGCTACAACAAATTATTATAGTACATTAACAAATAAAATTGCGGCAGGTGGTACGAAAATCCCTGCATATCAGCAAATCTTAAAAGATACAAAGTTAAATTATTTAGGAAATGAATACATTGCAAATAACTATAATGAATTCAAAAATAAAATGCAGCAACGTTATAACGAAAAGTTACCAAAGATTGAAATTCTTTATAAACAATCAATGGACGGTGCATTGCAAGATGTGAAAAAAGCAATTGGAGAAATCGGTTATCCGCAAGGGGCGAACCGTGTTTCTTATAAAGCGGAGCCGTATAATGCGAAAGAAGGATATTCTTTAGTGACGATTACGTTTATGTAAAAAAGCAACCTAGATCCCATGTTGGATCTAGGTTATTTTTTTATAACTTAATTTGACATATACAGTCTAACTGTATAAAATCAAACTATACAGTTTAACTATATAGTCTAGCTATATATTCATCGTTACATTGGAGGTCTTTATGAATAGAGATAAAAATTTACCATTAACGGAAACAACGTATTACGTTCTTTTAGCGTTATTAGAGCCAGCTCATGGATATTTAATTATGCAAAAGGTGGAGGAACTGAGTAATCATCAAGTGAAAATCGCAGCGGGTACATTGTATGGTGCGGTTGAAAATTTATTAAAACAAGGGTTAATTGAATCGGTAAAAAGTGAAGATAAACGAAGAAAAGTGTATGTCATTACGGAACGCGGGAAAGAAGTATTGCACTTAGACTTTATGAGAATGCAGCACATTATTGAGGTTACAAAGAGTTTATTACACGTATAGTTAGGGGGAAACGACGATGTGGATATTGAAATTCTTTTTAGACTTTGAGAAAGAGGAAAAATGGTTAGAAGAGATGGCTTGGAAAGGCTATCAACTAGAAAGCAATACATTTGGTTATACATTTAGATATACAGAGCCGGAAGATGCGACGATTAGAATAGACCATAGAGTATTTAGTAGAAAAAGTGATTTTATGAATTACTGCACATTATTTGAAGATAGTGGATGGGAGCATATAGCTGGTAATCGGTGGTCAGGTACGTACTATTTTAAAAAGATAAATGAAGAAAGTGAAGATGACATTTTTTCAGATCAAATGTCACGAGCAGGGAAGTATAAACGTCTATCTAAAACATTTTTAGAATTAGCGATCTGTTATTTGCCGCTATTAATACTAGTTATGTTTAATAAAACAATTAACCTAGGAGCGCTTGTAAATCCGAGAGACCTATACTATACACCAGGGTTATGGGATATGCATGGTGCAGCATTTGTAGAATCATTCTTATTTGAAACACCATTTGCATTAATGAGAGGACTTTTTTGGACGTTTATCCCCGTTGCGACATGTATGTTTTTCATTTGCTCGTATAAAGCAAATCGGTTGTATGAAGAGAGAAGATGATAGAAGAGATTTCCTTAAAGCTGACGCTTTGAGGGGATTTTTTGAGTTTGTAAATGGTATCTTTTTAAAACGGGTAAAGGAAAAGGACGCTTTATAGAGCATGCCTACAATTTAGAATTTACTACATACATTGTCGTGAATATGTATAATTACATAAAACTTCAGTGAAAAAGAGAGTATACTTTTTTATTGTGTAATAAAGATAAGGCCCACCTACGGAAATAGGTGGGCCTTTTTAATGTACAAAGAGAAGACATCTTCTAAGGTGCCTTCTTAAAGAAATCCTTCATCATTTTAACATCTTTAATATTCACTACCACACCTTCAACCTTATCTTTCTTCTCATCTTTAACAATTGTAATTTGCTCCTTATTATCAACCCAAACAAGAAACTCTTCTTTTGCGTCATCTTTATATGTAACGGTAATAGTAGAATGCGCAGATTCTCGCTTTTTTTGATCAAGTGTAATTGTTTTAGGAGTGCCTTTTTGAACTGCTGAAACGATAGATTTTATCATTTCTTCGTTGTCTGTTTGAGATTTTGAAATGTTGTTATGTATTGTGCTAAGTATTTCAATATCTGTAATGTTTGCGGAGTTTAATTGAAAGGCATTTTGTTTATGTTCTTGTTTAGCTTGTGGAGCTTTGTCTGTAGCTGAGGTGCTTGCACAGCCTATTAAAGTGAAAGATAGAGCGGTTAGAGCGCATATAGATATGAGTTTTTTCATAGTATCCCTCCTTATGTCTGATTATAACAATTTTCTGTTAATTTAGGTAGTTATTGTAAGTAGATTTATTCTACTAGTTTTGGGATGGAGTAAATTCAAGAGGAGGTTAACCTTAAATAATAACCATCGGGGTCTACCAGACGAAAATCCTTCATTCCCCAGGATTGAATTTTAAGGTTAGATTCCACTGGGTAATTTTTTTCTAGTACATGTTGGTATATTTGTTCGATATTATCAAAAACAATGATAACCTCAACACCTTTTCCTTTTGGATTAAGTCCACCTGTTTTTAAATAATGATTTTCATTAAGGATATAATCAGGGGTCAATAATAAAGAAAAATCCTCTAGTTTAATCATTGCACCTGTTGCATTCTTTTTTGAGAATACAAGGGTAAGGATTTCCTCATAAAAACGAATAGACCTTTGCAAATCTTCAACAAATAGCTCTAGACGAAAGTACATATGTACTCTCCTTTTCATTTTTTTTCATATTTTATGTTTAACATTTCGAAAATAGGTGTACTACATATAATATAACAAATAATTCATTTTAGAGGAGGAAGTTAAAGATGGAAACGAAGTATAGTAAACCTTTTGTATATGAATTTATTACGGAGAAAGAGGTCATGAATGCGGCGAATGATCTAGTGAAGAAAGGGATAGAGCAAAAAGATATTTACGTATTAACACATGAGAAAGAAAGGACAGATAGAATCGCAGACAATGCAGACGTGAACACAATTGGAATAAAAGAGGAGGGACTTGGGACAAGTATTATTAACGTCTTTCAAAAAACGGGAGATCAATTAAGAAATAAGATGCAAGAGTTAGGGCTTAATGAGGAAGAAGCGAACTTCTATGAAGAAAAGCTGGATGAAGGAAAAATCTTGTTATTCGTTAAGGATTTAGAAAGAGTCGGTGAATGGTTACAAGAAAGAAGATGCACGTATACTCTTTAAATCTATAAATCTATTACGAAAAGGAGATTGGAAATATGAGTGAGAGCGGGTTGAAAGAACAAATTACAGGTAAAGTTGAAAAGAAAAAAGGACAAGTAAAAGAGGGGATTGGTGAAGTTACAGAGGATAGAGAGTTGAAAAATGAAGGGAAGTGGGAGAAGACGAAGGGAACGATAAAAGAAAAAGTCGGAAAAGTGAAACAAAAGATAAGTGATGGATTGGATAATAAAGAATAATACATGTTTATCAAGCTTTGGTTACATACCAAAGCTTGATAAATCCATTATAAAAATAATATAGGAGGTCTAGTTGTGGGACTTATTATTATTTGTATTGTAGGTGGACTTATTGGTGCGTTAGCTGGAATGATTACAGGAAAAGACTTTCCTTTAGGTATAGTTGGTAATGTGATTGCTGGATTAATCGGATCTTGGGTAGGTAGTGCATTATTTGGTCATTGGGGTCCTGAATGGGGAGGTATTTTCGTTCTTCCAGCTTTATTAGGTGCAATCGTCTTTATTTTAATCGTTACATTCTTTTCTAGAATGCTACGGAAGGCGTAAGTATGATAATGAATAGTAATCTTAAGTTTATTATATATAGCTATAAAGTGAATGAACTGATAAATATACATAAAAAGGCATCCAATTAAACTAATTTGGATGCTTTTTTAATGTATTTTACATAGGAATCGGTGGGGATGACCCCACCGATTGAGATTACATGTTAAGCCACCGTTACTTTTTTACAATTATTTATTCTTACAACCTGCCTCGGTTCTATATGAGATAAGTCCTCACTATTACCTATATCCACTACAATTGTATTCGTTAGTATATTAATAATGGAACCAACTAATTTTGTAGCGTGATCGTGTCGATAAGAAAATTGAACGAAATCTCCCTTTTTAAATTTGTGCTCTTCCATAGATAGAACCCCCTAAAAATAATGTTTATACATTATACATACACAAATTTATAAAGATTTAAACATTTGGTAGTATTTTTTAAGTGTTAAGCTGGGAAAGGTGTAGAAAATTTATCCCGCTTTAACGGGCAGTAAGACCCCCACCTCAAAATTCAGCGGAAGCAAAGAAGTTAGGTGGGGGATCAACTGTCCGTAAAAGTCCGATTGGTGAAGGCTAATAATCAGTGGGGGATGAACATAACCCCCACTGATTAAAGTTTCACTTTATTTATAATAAAAATAAAAAAAATATGTTTAAAATTAATTTTTATGGGTAATTAAGATAGTAGTAGTTTGAGATAAGGGGGCGGAAATGATGAATTTGGCAGTAAATATTTTGCAAAATGATTTAGGTTATACAGTACAACTTAATGGTGAGATTGATGCGTATACGGCATCAAATTTAAAAAATAAGATTATGCCTATTGCAAGCGAGAAAGAGGTTTATATTGTAGTAGATTTTACTGAAGTAGAGTATATGGATAGTACAGGTTTAGGCGTGTTTATAGCGCTATTAAAAGCGATTAAGAAAAATGATGGAAAGCTAGAATTTATTGGTGTATCTAAAAGGTTAAAAAGATTATTTGATATTACAGGACTAACAGAAATATTAAATTTGAATTCCGATTTTGAAAAAGTAGAAAGAAGGTGACTAGGGATGATGGAGAAATTTGAAAAGATAGAAATGAAAATTCCTGCAAGGGCAGAATATGTGGCTATTATTCGTTTAACAATGGCTGGTGTTGCGAATCGAATGGGCTTTGCTTATGACGATATAGAAGATATGAAAATTGCGATTAGTGAAGCATGTACAAACATTGTGCAACATGCATATAAAGAAGACGTTGGAGAAATTACAATCGTCTTTGGTTTATATGAAGATCGATTAGAAATTATGGTTGCGGATAATGGAGTTAGCTTTGATTTTAGTACTTTAAAAAGGAAAGTTGGTCCGTATGATATTAATAAACCAGTAGAACATTTGCCGGAAAATGGTTTAGGTTTATATTTAATCAATACGTTAATGGATGATATACAAATTATGCATGATGAGGGCATGACAGTTTTAATGACAAAATATATACAAAGAGAGCAGGTGGAGAATGATGGAAATCCAATCTCAACCTACAAATCTTGCTAGAGAAGACGTTATTAAACTAATTGCAGACTTCCAACAAAACCAATGTGATGAAGCACAGGAAAGGTTAGTTAATCATTACAAAAATCTCGTATCTTCCATTGCGTATCGCTATTCAAAAGGTGGACCGATGCATGAGGATATTATACAAGTAGGAATGTTAGGGCTCTTAGGTGCAATAAGAAGGTATGATTATTCAATAGGGAACGCTTTTGAGCCGTTTGCAATACCTACGATAGTAGGGGAAATAAAGAAGTATTTACGTGATAAAACTTGGGGTATTCATGTTCCAAGGCGAATTAAAGATTTAGGCGGGAAGATTAAACTTGCGATAGAGGAGCTAACAGATCATTTGCAACGTTCACCGAAGATTATAGAGATTGCGGATCATTTAGGACTATCCGAAGAGGAAGTACTAGAAATTATGGATGCGAAAAATAATTATCGAGTATCTTCCTTAGATGATGTCGTTGAAAATTCATCTGATGGAAGTTCGGTAGCGAGAATTGAATCTGTAGGTGAAGTAGAGCAAGGATATGAAGAGACAGAAAGGCGTCTCGTTTTAAAGGATATTTTTAACGTATTAAATGATACGGAAAAGAGTGTTATTCATTATATATTTGGAGAAAATCTAAATCAAAAAGATACAGGGGAACGATTAGGTATTTCACAAATGCACGTTTCTCGTATTAAAAGACAAGCGATAAGTAAATTGAAGCAAGCAGCATTTTTAGATACATAAAAATTTAAAAAAATTATGTTTAAAACATGAGAAAAGGGGTAGTTATTAAGTATAGGAGGAGATATTAAATGTCACACGATGTGAAAGAACTAATCGAAGGATTGAATGAAGATTTAGCAGGAGAATACGCGGCAATTATTATGTATAACCATAATGCAGCTACGGTTTCTGGTATATATAGACAAGTGTTAAAACCTTTCTTTGAATCTGAAATTAGTGATGAACAAGGACATGCCCTATATTTAGCGGAGAAAATTAAGACGCTAGGTGGTACACCTACTACAATCCCTTTACGAGTGAAACAAGTAGAAGATGTTAGAGACATGTTAGAATACGCTAGGAATTCAGAATATGAAACAATTAAGCGTTATGAAACGAGAAAAGAACAGGCTGCGAAATTAAATATGACAGAGTTAGTAGTAAAGTTAGAAGATATGATCGCGGATGAAACAAATCATATGGAAGAATTAGATCGTCTTTTAAGTGATAAAGCAATGGTGTTAAATTAATAGTGGAAATTTATAGAGTGAAAGAACAAACTCTCATTTCTAGGGAGTTTGTTCTTTTGCTGTATAAATATGTTTGAGTAGGAAATTTTCATTTTGTAACTGAGTATGCAATACTAGAAAAATAGAAAATGATAATCGATTTACATTTTAAATAAGAAAAGGGGAAATAACTTGTGTCCATTTTAATTGTCGATGATAATCCGGTGAACATCTTTGTAATTGAAAAAATTTTAAAACAAGCCGGATATCAGGATCTTGTATCACTTAATTCTGCACAAGAGCTTTTCGAATACATACAGTTTGGAAAAGATTCTTCCAGGCATAATGAAATTGATTTAATACTATTAGATATTATGATGCCTGAAATTGATGGACTTGAAGTTTGTAGGCGATTACAAAAAGAAGAGAAGTTTAAAGATATTCCTATTATTTTTGTAACAGCTTTAGAAGATGCGAATAAATTAGCTGAAGCGCTTGATATAGGCGCAATGGACTATATTACGAAACCGATAAATAAAGTTGAATTGTTAGCGCGTATGCGTGTAGCATTACGCTTGAAATCGGAATTAAATTGGCATAAAGAACAAGAAGAAAATCTTCGTAATGAATTAGATTTAGCTACACAAGTACAAAGAAACTTATTAAGTAGCCCATTAAGAGAAGATCATATAAAAATTGAAGCAAGTTACTTACCTTCATTCAAACTAGCTGGAGATATGTATTATTGGTATAAAATCGATGAAAACCGCTACGGTATTATATTATTAGATGTGATGGGACATGGTATATCTGCTTCATTAGTTTGTATGTTTATTTCGTCTGTATTGCGTGAAACGATTAAATGTTTAATTGATCCAGAACTTGTCATTAAAGACTTAAATAAATATATGACTCTTTTACATAATGAAAATGACAATATTCCATATTATTTTACAGCGATATACTTAGTAGTTGATACAGAAAAGAGAACGATTGAATATGTAAATGCAGGACATCCTGCTGGATACGTTTTAGTTGATGAAAAGAATGTAGTTGCACTAGATCGAGGAAGTTGTGCAGTAGGATTTTTTGATGAAATAAAAGTTGAAAAGACCGTTATATCTTTTGAGAAAAACGCTCAAATCGTATTGTTTACAGATGGTGTTCTTGAAGCAATTGCAAATGACGAATTTGAGTCTGAAGAGAAATTACGTGCTTTTACAGAAAGAAAATGGGGAGATTTAGAAGAAGAGATAGAAGGGTTTTATAAGGAAGAACAGAAGAAAGCACAATCAGATGATATGTGCCTCATTATGATACAAACGAATGCGAAATAAAAAGCGTATGAAATCCAAACAGAGGATTTCATACGCTTTTTACCCCGCATTAACGGGCAGTAAGACTTCCACAACAAAATTTCGTCTGAAGCAAAGAAGATAGGTGGGAGATCAACTGCCCGTAAATGCCCGATTGGTTCAACTAATAATCAGAGGGGAATACCGCCCTCTGATTAAAGTTTCACTTTATTGTATTTTTTGATAGATTTGTTCGTTCGGATTAAATTGGATATAATGCGGCATTATATTTGAAAAACGTAGAGTTTCTTTATTTCCTAAACATAGGAATCCGTTGTGACCTAAACTTTCATAAAATAGTTGCTGTACTTGGTTTTGAAGTTTACTCGTAAAGTAAATTAAAACGTTACGGCACAGTATAATATGAAATTCATTAAAAGATTGATCAGTTACTAAATTATGTTGCGCAAAAATAATGTTTTGTAACAGTGAAGGATTAAAATAAGCAAAACGATTATCTGTTGAATAATAGTTAGAAAATGCTTGTGTACCGCCAGCTTGTAAATAGTTTTTCGTATAAGTTTGCATTTTATTTAACGGGAGGATACCCTGTTTTGCTTTCTCTAACACATTTGTATTCATATCTGTTGCGTAAATAACAGCTTTTTCACTTAATCCTTCTTCATGAAGTAAGATGGACATGGATAATACTTCTTCACCAGTTGCGCATCCAGCATGCCAAATTCTAATTTCAGGATACTTTTTTAATTCAGGAATGACATGCTCTCTTAGCGCTTTAAAAAAGCTAGGGTTACGGAACATTTCAGTTACATTAATGGAGAAATCATTTAATACCTGTTCTAAAAAACCTTCCTCATGAATTACCTTTTCAATTAATTTTGAAATGGTAGGGGTATTAGAGAGCTGCATTCGATTACAAATTCTTCTATAAATAGATGTGCGAGCATATTGACGAAAATCAAATCCTGATAGTTTAAATATCGCTTCCAATAGTAATTCAATTTCTAAGTTCGTACGCTTATCCGTATCTACAGATGGATCAAAATTATAATACTTATTTTCCACTGAAACTAAACCTCACTTATTTTATTAACCATACACTCATTACCGAATAGAGTTGATGTAAATTTAATGGTTTACTTATATAATCTGAAGCGCCAGCAGATAAACATTTTTCTTTATCATTTGGCATTGCTTTGGCAGTTAATGCGATAATAGGTATTTCATGTAACCCTAAGTTCATTCGGATATGTTCCATCGTTTCATAACCGTCCATATTTGGCATCATAATATCCATTAAAATAAGGTCGATATTTGTATTGTTTTTTAGTATTTCTAAACACTCTATGCCGTTTTGTGCAGTAATGATGTTGGCATGTTGTTTTTTTAATGCATTTTGTAATGCAAATATATTTCGATGATCATCATCGACAATTAAAATGGTTTTCTCTTGGAAGACGTTATTTGTTTCTGGGATAACGATAGTTTCCTCAACAACTTCAGCAGGGATAACTTCATCTACCGTTGCTGCGACTTCTAAGTTGGATACTTGCATATCAGTTAATCCATTTGGAAGGTTAGGGATATATACGGTGAAAGTACTGCCTTCTCCTACATTGCTCTCTAACGTAATCCAACCACCTAACAATCTAGCAAACTCTTTACAAATAGATAATCCTAAGCCTGTACCACCATATTTCCGAATCGTTGCGCCGTCTGCCTGTTGGAAGGCTTCGAAAATAAGCTGATGCTGTTCTTTAGCGATACCAATACCAGTATCTTTTACCGAAATTGTCATCCAATCATTACTTATAAACTGCATATCATGACTCAAATTAGTTGCTTCTATTGAATCGAAATGTAAAGAGACGGATCCTTTTTCCGTGAATTTAAATGCATTGGATAATAAGTTTTTAATAATTTGTTCAATCCGCTTTGCATCTGTATAAAACAGATCAGGAATCGTATCACTGTCTTCAATCGTAAATTCAACATTTCTTTGTGCAGCTGTATGTAAAAAGTTTTGCTGCATATTTGCTGCCATGTCACTTATGTTCGTTGCTTCGAAAATCACATCTAGTTTTCCGGCTTCTACTTTCGATAAATCTAGTATGTCATTAATTAAAGTAAGTAAATCTTTCCCTGATGAATGAATAACGGTTGCTAATTCAATTTCATCATCGGATAAATGATTATCATGATTTTCTTTTAACATTTCAGATAATAGTAAAATACTATTTAACGGTGTGCGTAATTCATGTGACATATTTGCTAGAAATTCTGATTTGTATTTTGAGCTACGTAATAACTCACTTGCTTTTTCTTCTAATTCTGATTTAGCGATTTGTAAGTCAGTTGTCTTCTGCTCCGCATCTTCCGTTCTAGACTCTAATTGTTCATTCGTTGTTCTTAATTCTTCGGCTTGCATTTGTAGTTCCTCAGCTTGCGTTTGCAATTCTTCTGATTGAACTTGCAGCTCTTCTGTCATTGCTTGTGATTCATGTAAAAGAGTTTGAATTCGCATACGCCCCATAATACTATGGATTGTTAAACCTAGATTATCAACGGTTTGTTGAATTAAATCTTGATGTAAATCTGAAATCTCAGTTACACTTACTAACTCCATTACTGCAATCACTTCATCTTCAAATAAGATAGGGATGACTAATAGGTTTTGAGGGCGTATTTCTAATAATCCAGTAGTAACGTAACGAAACTCTCCAGGTATGTCCCTGAGAATAAAGCTTTTCTTTTCTAAAGCAGACTGTCCAATGAAACCTTCACCCATTTTAATGGATTGTTTTCCAACATCAGAACTTTGATCTGCGAAAGAAGCTTTCTTTACATAGTAGACAGTTTCTTCAATTTCTTCACGTACATAAAATGCACCGCAAGAAGTTTGCGTTTTTTGTATAATGCCACTCAAAATTTTGCTACCTAACATCTCAATAGAAGATACACCTTGATACATTAAAATCAACTCTGCAAGCTCGGTTTGTAGCCACTCTCTTTTCGATATTTCGTCTAGTAGATGGTTCGTTGTATGCGCAAGATCTTTTATTTCATCATGGGTGTTTACATGAATTCTTTCCGTAATTTTTTCTTTTGAAGAAATAGATTTAATAACTTGAATTACATTTTTAATCGTTTTTGTAATGGAATTCGAAATATAGAGTGAAATGATAATAGAAATACAAGAAAGTAAGAACAATAAACTGTATAACCAAATCTCTAATTTATTATTTTCATTATCTAATTGTGCAGCTCTTTTTTTCGTTAGTTGCTCCTCTACACCACGGAAGTTCGTTAGCTGCGATTGTAGCGACTGAATTTGAGTCGTGTCGATTGCTTGTACGTTATTACTATTGTGATTTGTAATTAACGGGTGAATCTCTTTATTGATCCAACTAGTAATATTTTCATTAATTTGTTTTAATTTTTCTTGCTGAGAGGGATTATCCTCTAATAGAGCCAAAAGGTCTTGATAATGTTTCTCGTAATCTTTTTCCGCAGTGTTAAGGGATTGCACGTAATTTGCGTCATTAGAAGTGATAAATCCTTGCGCTTTATTTTCAATTGTTAGCAATTCTTTCTCCACTTGATTCGTTAAATTAAGAACTTTAAAATCGTGATCAATAATAAAATTACGAGATTTTTGTAAATTGGAAATCTCATTGTTTAGCATAATGAAAGAAATAAGTAAGAACAAAATGATAACTAAATAACCAGCCATAATTTTGTAGCGAATACTAAATTTTGCTTTCGAGTTCATTAAAAATACCTACCTTCAAGGTTAGTAAAAGTTTTCGATTGTAAAGAATGAAAACGTAATATATATTATATCAGTTTTCATAAGGTCAAACTAGAAATCCCCCTATTGATTTAGGGGGTCTCGTTTTGAATAGAGGAAATCATTTTGAAATATAAAACTATATATGAAAAGTAACAACCGAGGAATAGGGGGATCATAAAACTTTTAAGAAGGAAAGAGTGTTCTTAAAGCCTTTTTTGCATCTATTCCTTCAAAGATAAATAATACAAGATCTCTCTTTTTGACAGTCAGGAAAAAGGATACTAATGTGCTTAAGTTTTTAATAGAAGTAAGTGTTCCGTGTTTACTTATAAATACATTCGTTTGAAATGTTGTCATTAAAGCATAAAAATGATGAATCTGCGTTATTGTAGGTGTTTCATTATAAAGAATAGTAGTAGATTGGATTGCATTCATCGAAATATTCCTTTCCATATAGTAAGCATAACAATATAAACATACCCGTTTTAAAAAATGTTAAACATATAAATAAGAAAAAATATAATTATAGTATTTTTACGTTTAGAAAGGGTTACGAAGGGTATACATATACTACAAAGAGATTGACTGAAGATGAATTATAAGATTTCTAGCCTATAAAAATATACTTTTACTTTAAATAAAAAGGAGTCTGGTATACATGAATGAAATGATGATTGATATTACATTTGATTTAATTTACTTTAATTTACTTGTTAAGTAGTTCGCTTGTAATGCTTTTACTATTCGCTTTTTTCGTAAATGGTTATGTTAATAAGAAGATTAGTGTATACAGAAATGAAGAAAGATAAAGATACATTATATAAAACTTTAGGAGGTTAATAGTTATGAATGTAGATAGAAAAATAGTAGGTGTTTTTAGAACAATTGATGATGCAGCACTCGTTATTAATGAATTAAAAGATAACGGATATTCGGCTGATAACATTTCAGCTATTGCAAAGGATCAAAAGGAAATTGAACATCTGGAAGAAAAATCGGGTGAAAAAGTGAATCATGAAACTGCACATAAAGCAGATATCTTTTCAGCAACAGGGCTTGTAGCAGGAGGAGTAGCAGGTGGACTCGGCGGTTTATTAACAGGTCTTGGTGTACTTGCCGTATCTGGACTGGGTCCAATTGTAGCAGCGGGACCTATCGCAGCAGCTATTGGAGGAGCCGGTATTGGCGGGGGGGCAGGAAGTTTAATAGGAGCATTTATCGGATTAGGAATTCCTGAAGAACACGCTAAGAAATATGAAGAATACATTTACGATGGAAATATATTAATTTTAGTAGATGCAAAATTAGATGATAAGTTAGAAATTTATAAAATATTTGATAAGCATAATGCGTATAACTCTGATTTCTTTAAATAATATGTACGTCACATATTAAACATATTGAATATCGTTTTTTGATCTTACAACTTTGGCGCGACCGAGGAGTCGTATGACTATAAGAGAGGAAGGGCTTATAGGAAAAGATCAAGTTTAAAAGGGAAGAGGTGTCTTTTCGTGATTGTAAAAATATTAAAGGATAGAGGTAATGATTTCCTTTGTACGGTTCAACATAAAAATGGAGAGAAGTACGTGAAGAAATGGTTTAGTAAACAGGAAAACAAGGAAGACTTAGGGCGACCAAATTTTAAAGAAGTAGAAAAAGACTGGAAAGAGAATAGAGAATCGTTTATGTATCCTCATGTTAAAGCGCTTTATTAAACATAATAGTCGTGTCATTCTTACAAAATTGTCACACTCCTGTAAGGTAATGCAATAGATTCGTTACTTTTTCTATGTCATAATAAAGACATAAGAAAGCGCATTAAAAAACTACAACTTATTAGGAGAGTGTCAGTCATGATTGTAACAACAACGTCTGGAATTCAAGGTAAAGAAATTATTGAGTATATCGATATTGTAAATGGTGAAGCTATTATGGGTGCAAATATTGTCCGCGATTTATTCGCTTCCGTTCGTGATGTTGTCGGTGGTCGTGCTGGTTCTTACGAAAGTAAGCTAAAAGAAGCTCGTGATATCGCAATGGATGAAATGAAAGAACTTGCAAGACAAAAAGGTGCGAACGCTATCGTTGGTATTGACGTAGACTACGAAGTTGTTCGTGATGGAATGTTAATGGTTGCTGTAAGTGGTACAGCTGTACGTATATAAGTAAATAAAAAACAGGCTCACCCCTCGAAGTTTATGCTTTGAGGGGATTTTTTTGTTTCATGACTAAAGTTAAAGTGAAGAAGAGTTGATGGAGTTTTATAAGTGGGCAAAACGTTATTGTAAAAAATGCTAGGATTGCTCCTAGCATTTCGTGAGGGGTATTGTATGGGAATTGAAAATAAGCTGACACACTTGCTTATCTCAAATGTAGTATATATTGTTTTCAAAGAGAAAAGTAAGGAATATTGCAATCTTTATATATGTTTAACGAAGATGTTAACTTTATGATAAATACTAAAATTGTTATTCAAGGTAAGGAGGGGACAAGCAATAAAAAAAGGTGTATAGGATGTGAAAGGTAAGGTGATAACGTTGATGCAAAAATAAAGGGCAGTACATATTTTATATGAACGTTATGCACTGTCCTCACCTATTCCTTTTGGGTTATGAAAAGTTATTTCCTGTTTTGCTATAAAATTCATAGGCGAAATAACCAAATAAATAGCCTATTCCAGCTCCTAAACTAACTAAAAGCATTGAGAAATCGGGGAAAAACATGCCGAAAATCAAACCGATCATACAGCCGACAAGCATTCCTATAGGTATGAGACTATCTAATAAATTTTGAGCTTTTTGGGATTTTTTCTTACCTAATTTTCCGTTCTTATATTTATGTTCCAATCTTTTAATTACAAATACTACAATTCCACCAACTATTACAACAGGCGCGATTGCCGAAATGAACCACATATTAGAAGCTCCTTTCGCTTTTTAATAAATTATACCATATATTAACATTTTTTTATTTAAGTGGAGATAAGATCTTTCTCGTATATTATTAGTCAAAAAATAAATAAAGAAATATTTTCATTTTTTTCTTTATTTTACCAGGTAAAATGTATTAAGATGCTATTATAGCAAACGTTTACAATTTATTTAAGGATGTGACTTCTAATATGAAAAAAAGTTTAAAAACAATCATTGCTACAAGTACACTACTAGGATTGACAATAGTTCCTTTTTCGAATACGTATGCTCAAGAAATTGAAAAAATGAAATTACACAAAATATTCAATTTAAAGAACAAGGGCCAATTATTTTCTCTAATGAATTAGAAGATGAATTTATTCTTCCAGAGGGAATAAATATAAGCGGTCAAAGTAATGTTAAAGGTCCTATACAGTATAGTGCATCTGGTGGATATAAAAAATATACTCTAACTAGCAAGAGTACTGTAAAAACGAAAACTTTCTTATCTTGGCATCCGGATTTTCCATCGTATAGTTATAATATAAGTTATTATAATTTCACTAATTCTGGAAAATCTTTCAGTGTAAGTGTAGGTGGGGGTTTTGGTAGTGTTTCAGTTTCTTATAACCCAAAAGGATCAGGATACTCCGTACAATCTAATCCAAACAGATGGAGTAGACCTGCTTTGTATGGAAATATTGTGAAAAATAATTACAAAGTAAGTCATTATAATGGTGCTGGAATACTTACAGGTACATCTACTTTAAGCACATATACTACAGCAAGTACATTTATAAACGTTAATTACAAATAAAAAATAGTTAAGGAGAATAGTATATGTTTAAAAAAACTATTTTCTTGTTCTCTATTTGTTTAATGTTCATAGTAGGTTGTAGACCAGAGCCTCCTCCACCTTCTTTATTTTGGAATGATATTTCTTATAGAATTACAGATGAACCTATTGAAGAAAAAAATGTAGGCCCAAAAATCGGAGAAATCACGAAGGAAATTGAAACAAATCAAAAACCAAATACAAAAGGTGAATCAAATGTACTAAAGGAGACAACTGAAATATTCGAAACATTAAATGAAGGAAGAAAAGAAAAGTATCCAGCTTTAATTATAAAAGAACCTAGTAGTAATGAATATAAAGTAGCACGACCAATGTTAAAGTTGAAGTAGAAAAATGAATTCGTAGTAAGAGGATACTATGATCAAAAAAATATTGTTAACAATTGTAACAATCTGGGTAACTCTTACAGTAATTGGAGTAATAAGTTTTTATATGGGTTAAAAAAAGAAGGGTAATTGCCCTTCTTTTTTTGTGTCATTAAAGCGGGATAAATAGTGCTCATCAGAGAACGATAATTAAATTAAAACAAGAAGTTCTAACAAACACTGTTATTTAAACGTAGTTCTTTGTTATACGCCTCCTTTGCATTTAATAACTCGTCAAAAACACTTTGCCTTTCATTTTCGCAGCAGACTGCACAACAGCAACCGCCGTTTTCACATCCGTTAAGTCATATGTAGAATGGACTTTCATAAAACGTAATTGCTCATTTTCTACTAAGCGAATTAAGTGACGAAACGTTTCTTGCCATTTATATGGTGATACTTCTTTATTCCAATGTCGTAAATGAAAGATGTTCGCGCGCACTTTTGCTTTCGTGACAATTTCTGCCCAGTTTACTTGTATTCCTGATAGAAGGCCGATCGTTAAAAAGTGCCCGTTTGGACGTAAGGAAAAAGCTAATTCATTTCCATCTGGTCCCCCGATAGAATCAATCGCAGCATCTGCACCGATCCCATTTGTTAATTCCATAACGGTTTCATAAAGCTTGTCAGTGGAAGTATCAATTACATACTCAGCACCAAGACGCAGTAATTCTGCTGTATGCTTATTATTTCTTGTAACTGCAATGAATCGGAAGTTTAAAATTTGTGATAACTGCGCAAATAGATGTCCAATAGCGGACCCACAAGCATTCACTAATAAAACGTCATTCCGTTGTAAGTTTAGCGTTTCTGTACAAGTGACCCACGCCGTAAGAGGATTAATATACATTTGTGCCGCTGTAAAATCATCAATAGAATCAGGAATAGGGACTACAAAATCAGCCGATGTCTTCACATATTCTTGCCAAGTACCTTCTCCGCGTAACGGTAAAACACGTTTACCGATAAGGTCTCTCGTAACGCCCGCGCCAACATCTTCTACAATACCAACACCTTCATAACCAGGTATATTAGGTAACGGAATTCTATGTGCGTACGCTCCCGTTATTGGAATTAAGTCAGATGGATTAATTGGCCTAACTAACATACGAACGAAAACTTCAGTATCTTTTAGTGGTTCTATATTTTTATATTCAACTTGTAATACATCTTTTGGGTTACCAAACTCATGAAATTGAATGTGTTTTCCGTGCAAGATAAATGTTCCCCCTTAGTGTAGTTAAATGTATTATAGCATTTGTATTTCAATTGCTTATTTAATTTGAAAGAATGAATTTCGATTAGGAGAAATGTTTGGTATACTCGTATTCAAGATAATTAACCCTTTACTAGTCGGATTTATGAGGGAATATCGTTTATTTAACGCCTTTTGAGACGGATTCTTTTTTTGTTGTTATTCGACAAAATATGACAAAGAGAAGATAGCGCATCTGATATGATGAAATTGTAAATCTTACATATTATCATTAACAGAAATGTTTAATAGGTAAAATTTTTGAGTTTGGGATTAATCGCTTTAATTTTAGTTTCATGATGGATAAGGAAGTTAAATTAAAAGCTGAATAGTTAAAAGCACTCAAATGAGTGCTTTTATTTTGCCTTCCCAAATACAATTTAACAATTACGCATAAATGGAGGAATCAGCATGAACAAAAAGGTAATCGGAGGGATTTTAGGTGTTATTGTAATCATCATAGCTCTTGTGAGTATGAACGTATTACAAAAAAACGCTAAAGAAGCCGAAGAAAAAAAGAAGCGTGAAGCTAGTTATGTTCAAGCAGCAGCGGAATTTTATAATAATATCGGACTAATGGGATTTGTTGCTGATCTTGTTTTACCACAATATTCACAGGCCTGGTCTAAAGCTATTGATGATCGCCGAGATTTTAATATAGCTGTAAATGCTAAGAAAAAATCAAATGATACAATAATTTCCCAAGCATCTGTAATATATAATGATATGGAAGGGCAATTAAAAACTGTTTCTGAAGCTGCAAAAGAAAATCCAGATAAGTATAAAGAACTTTATGATGAATACAAAAAGATGTATGGAACCATTACATCTTTAAAGGAACAAACTGAATCACCTAGTGGGACCTTAATGACTTTTAACCAAAATGCAAATATGTTATTTCAGGAATACAAGAAGTATAAAGGAAATATCGATGTGGTTGTATCTGAGGATATAAAAAGTGAAGTTGAAAAGTTAAAAGAAAAAAACAAGAAATAATTAAAATCGTAATTGAAGTTTTCAAAAGCAAGAAGCTACTTTAAAAGTAGCTTCTTCTATTTTTTATTAAGCCGAAGCCTTCTTCATTCTCTCAAGTAAACTAGATAACACATGCGTACGATACGACTCTAGTTTTTTACCTTCGTAAGTACGAATACCTAATTTTTTAAGTTCTTTTACATACCAACCTTTGCTTCCGAAATACATGTAATCGCTCCCCTTCAACTTTGTTTTTATTTGTTCTGATTGCATATGGAGGTACAGGTAATATAATGAAGGAAATGAATTTCGCTCGAAAATGGTTAACTTTGTTGCAAAAGACATATATACTAAGGATAGTATATAACGAGGTGGGCAAGACGTGATTATAGAGAAGCACGAAATTCAAATTGACCAAATTACGAGTGGTAAAGTGAATATCTTTACTTTCTATAGAAATAGAAAGCAAGTTGATGATCATTTTTTACGATTGCAAGAACCATCGCTTACAGCAAACTACTTCTTCCATTTTCATTTTGATGCAGAGAGCTTGCATCTACTGCAGAAAGAGTTTCCAAGCGTATATCCGTACGACGGTAGTGAAACGATTCACGACTGGACGGAAAAGATGAAAGCAGAATTGCAACATCAGATCCAAACAGGAAAATGGAATAAGCGCATACGTATCGGTAATCGTATTCTAGATGTGACGTTTACGTGGTGTGACGAAGATATAGTAGAGTGAAAAAGAAGCGGATGACGCTTCTTTTTTTAGCGCTGGAATAAAACGAGCTTACCTGCAGAAGATGTGCAGCGATGTGTTTTTTCATACAATCCTTTTTCTTGTAAAATAGATTCACCTTTTGCTTTCGCTTCTTTTTCAGTTGCCGCCTCGAATGATTCATCTAATGCTTTAGAACCATCTTTTTCAAAGACTGTTAGAACGTATACTCCCATGAAAATTCCCTCCAATGATAAAAATCAGAATCTTATAACTATTTTGGCATAAATCACTAGAATATGCAAAGAAATATATGACATTGCGTGGTAAAATAAAGTGAAACTTTAATCGTCGGGGGAGTCTTTTCATCCTCGACGATTATTAGCTTTCACCAATCGGGTATTTATGGGCAGTTAACTTTCAGATTAGCTTCTTTGTCTACTGCCCGTTAATACGGGGTAAAGGGGAAGTTTTATGGACACTAGATTTACTATTCGTAGTAAAGTACGGAAAAGAAAGGATCGTTATTTGTGAAACAAGTGAAGTTTATACATGCGGCTGATTTGCATTTGGATAGTCCGTTTAAAGGCATGGAGATGAATGTTGCGCAGTCTGTTTGGGAGAGAATGAAGCAGAGTACGTTTGAATCGTTCGAACGTATTATTGATAAAGCGATTCAAGAGCGCGTTGATTTCGTATTGCTAGCCGGGGATTTGTATGATGCGGAGACGAGAAGTTTGAGAGCGCAAGTATTTGTGCGCGAGCAAATGAAGAGACTTTCGCAGTACGATATCCCTGTTTTTATTATTCACGGTAACCACGATCATTTAGGGGGAAGCTGGGCAGCAATTGAGTTTCCGGAAAATGTTCATGTGTTTACGGAGCCTTATGTAGAAGAGAAATCATTTTATAAAAATGGTGAGCTATTCGCTTCTATTTACGGGTTTAGTTATTTGCAGCAAGCGGTAACGGATAATATGACAGCGCAGTATACGAAAATGAGTGATGCGCCTTTTCATATTGGCATGCTTCACGGAAGTGTGGAGGGAGATGCAGAGCATAATCGCTATGCACCGTTTCAAATTCGTGAGCTGAAAGAAAAGCAGTTTGATTATTGGGCTCTTGGTCATATACATAAACGTGAAATTTTATCAGAAGAGCCGTGTATTATTTATCCAGGGAATATACAAGGACGTCATCGTAAGGAAACAGGCGAGAAGGGTGCGTACCTGATTGAACTTACGAAACAAGGATCGCAATGTTCATTTTTCCATACGGCAGATGTTGTGTGGGATGAGATAGAAGTGAATATTGATGGACTTGAAACTGTCGATGAACTTATGACTGTGATATCAAGTGCGATGAGTGAATGCCGAAGAGAAGAGGAAGGGACATTATTAACTGTCATATTTACAGGACAGGGGCCACTTTCTCCTTATTTACGTGATGAAAAACGTGTGGAAGAGATTTTTCATATTTTAGCAGCTGGCGAAGAGCGAAAAGATTTCGTATATGCGATGAAGTGGAAAAATGAGACGGTTTCGTTTGCGGAAATCGAGCGTTTGAAAGAAGAAAATCATTTCGTCGGTAGTGTGCTAAAAGAGTTAGAAGCTTTCACTAATATGGACGGCGTATTGCGCAGTATTTGGACATCTCCTGTAGCACGTAATAGTATTGAATCTTTTACAGAAGAAGAGAAGAAAGAGATTCAAAAGGAAGCGGAAAACATTATTTTAGAGCAATTATTCCAGCAAGAGAGGGATAAGAAATGAGAATTGAAAAACTCCATATTTATGGGTACGGAAAATTAGGAAATGTGGAAATGGATCTGTCAATGCTGACTGTGTTATACGGTGAAAATGAAGCGGGGAAATCGACAATTCGCTCATTTATGAAAAGTATTTTATTCGGTTTTCCAACGAGAGGACAACGCCGTTATGAGCCGAAAGAAGGCGGCAAGTATGGCGGTGCGATGACTGTGCAAACAGAGAAGTACGGCCGTTTGAAAATTGAACGATTGCCAAAGACGGCAGCTGGCGAGGTGACCGTTTATTTTGAAGACGGGAAAATGGGCGGCGAGGAAATTTTACACGATATATTAAGCGGGATGAATGAAAGTTTATTTGAATCTGTCTTTTCATTTGATATGCACGGTCTTCAAAATATTCATCAGCTCGGCGAAGCGGATATCGGAAATTATTTATTTTCGGCAAGCGCAGTCGGAAGTGATGCGTTATTACAGCTAGATAAAAAGCTAGAAAAAGAAATGGATCAGCGCTTTAAGCCGAGTGGTCGTAAACCAGAAATTAACGTGTCACTGCAAGAAATGAAGAAGCTTGAAGAGAAGATGAAAGAGTGGCAAGGGAAAATTGGCACGTATGAAAAACAAGTGGAGCAGTTGAAAGAAAGTGAAGAGAAACTGGCTTCTGTTCGTGCGGAAAAAGAGAATGCAGAAAAACGAAAGCAAGATTATGAAATATTAGCAGCGCTTGAGCCTCTCGTTATTGAAAAGCGTGCGCATGAGAAAGTGTTACAAAACGAGAGCGGGCAGTTTCCTGTAAACGGGATGGCACGCTATGAAGCGATTAAGGCGAAGATGGAGCCGCTTCAATTACAAGTTGATTCACTCCATAAGAAAATAGAGAATGTGCAATCGGAAATGGAATCGATTCAAATAGATGAAGCGTTTTTGCAAAAAGAAAGTTATGTAGAAGAACTTCGTATGCAGCACATGTCTTATGAAAATGCACGACAAGAAATGCGCGATATAACAGGAACGATTACGAATATAAAAGAAGAACTGATAGAGTTAGAGCAACAAATCGGTGCTACTTTTGAAAAAGAAACGGTCCTGTCGTTTGATATGAGTTTGGCAACGAAAGAGTTAATTACGCAAGCAGTGCAAAAGGCACGCGAATTAGAAACGCAAAAAGTACAGCTTGATGATCGTTTTAAAGTAGCGCAAGAGCAATTAGAAGAACAAGAAGAAAATATAAGACAGATTAAGAAACAAATGTTAGCGGATGAAGAGCGAAGTGCGTTAACTGAGAAAGAGAAGTCGTTCCAAGATGCGGCGTTTATCGGGATGGGCGCAGAGAGAATGAAGCGTAAGTACGAGGAAAAGGCAGGAGCGGCTATGCAAAAGAAAAAGCAGTGGCAGAGAGTTTGTCTTCTGCTACTTCTTATTAACACAGTCGTTTTATTTACAAGCTTATTTTTAGATAACCGCCTGCTTTTATTTATTAGTGTCATTATTTTTGTAGCGATTGTTCTTGCCCTTGTTTTATATAAAGATCCATCAAGTGGATTACAAGAAGAACTTCTTACTCTTCAGCAAAGTGCTGGCGGGAGACAAAGTGAAGAAGTGATGTCTGTGCGCTATGAGTTAGAAAAAGATGAAGAGATTCGTAAGCTATTTGAGCGCGAGTCGTATAAGTTGCAGCAAATGGAGCGAGCGTATGATAAAGTCGTTTCATCGTATGAGGAATGGGAGAGGGAAACGTTCCGCATTAGCGAACAAGTAAATGTGTATAAAATGCGCTATACGTTCCCTGAATTTTATACGTATGCGCACATATTACCAGCGTTTGAGCGTATGGAAAAGATGCAGCAATTATATCGTGATTTAGAAAAACAAGGCGCTCGGAAATCTTCATTATATGAAATGATTTCGCAATTTGAACATAAACTAGAAACTGTTATCGGTAGTGCGGAGTATAGTAAGCTGCACGAGGCGCAAAGCCATATGCAAAATGAGAAAGAAAAGCGCCAAACTTGTAAGCAGCTAAAAGAGAAGCTAGCTGAATGGCAAGAAGAATATGGGTTCATGCAAGAGCAATTGAAACAACTGTTAGTAGAACGAGATAGTTTATGGCATATCGCACATTCTACTGATGAAGAGATGTTTTTAGAAGCAGGTAAACTTGCGGAAAAACGTGAAGATGCTGAGAAGCAAGTAGGGCGTTTATTACCGCAAATTGATCTGCTAGAACAGCGTTTAACGAGTTTATCATTAGCTGAACATTATGAGGCTGACGGTTATGATGAAAAATTAAAGCAAGAAATGACAATCGCGCAAAACTGTCTTACAAAGGAAGAAGAACTGACAGAGCGCATTGCGAAGCATCGTATGGAAATTGCGAATTTAGAAGAAGGAAGTACGTACGGTGATTTACTACACGAATGGGAAATGAAAAAAGCGCAAGTGCGTGAACAAGTGAAGAAATGGGCTGCGTATGCGGCCGCAAAGACAGTGTTAACGAAAACGAAGCAATATTATCACGAAGTACATCTTCCTCGTATTTTACAAAAATCAGAAGAGTACTTTGTGTATTTAACAGGTGGACGATATAGTAAAATCTTTTCACCGTCAGAGGCAGAGCCGTTCATTGTCGAGCGTAACGATGGTATGCGTTTTTACAGTCATGAACTAAGCCAAGCGACAGCAGAGCAGTTATATTTATCGCTGAGATTTGCATTAGCGAAAACATTTGAGCATGATTATCCGTTCATTATTGATGATAGTTTCGTGCATTTTGATGCGGTAAGGACAAATCGTACGATTGAACTCATAAAGGAAATTGCGCAAGATAGGCAAGTCATCTTCTTTACATGCCATGCGCATTTACTCACGTATTTTACAGAAAAACAGATTATAAAATTAGTGCGTAAGCGTAAAGAAAATGAGTTGTAGTGTGCTATACTAAAAGTAACTGATATGGTGGAGGAATTCGAATGAAAAAGAAAATTGCAGAATATGAAGTTGGTGAACAAGTCGATGTTTTCTTGTTAATTAAAACAGCGACAAAAGGTTTAGCAAGCAATGGAAAGCCGTTTTTAACAGTAATCTTACAAGATCCAAGTGGAGATATTGAAGCGAAGCTATGGGATGTATCGCCAGAGGTTGAGAAACAATATGTAGCAGAAACAATCGTTAAAGTAGCTGGTGATATTTTAAACTACAAAGGACGTATTCAATTACGTGTGAAACAAATCCGAGTTGCGAATGAAAATGAAGTAACAGATATCTCAGACTTCGTAGAAAAAGCGCCAGTGAAAAAAGAAGATATGGTTGAAAAAATTACGCAATACATATTTGAAATGAGAAACCCAAACATTCAACGTCTAACGAGACATTTATTAAATAAGCATCAAAACGAATTTTTAGAATATCCAGCAGCGACAAAGAATCATCACGAGTTCGTATCTGGATTAGCTTATCACGTTGTATCGATGCTTGATTTAGCGAAAGCTATTTCAAATCTATACCCATCATTAGATAAAGACTTACTATATGCAGGCGTTATTTTACATGACCTTGGTAAAGTAATCGAATTATCTGGTCCGATTTCCACAACATACACGTTAGAAGGAAATTTACTAGGCCACATTTCTATTATGGTGAACGAAATTGGTAAAGCAGCAGATGAGCTGAACATCGATGCAGAAGAAGTATTAATTCTTCAACACATCGTCCTTTCTCACCACGGAAAAGCAGAATGGGGTAGCCCAAAACCACCATTAGTAAAAGAAGCAGAAATTCTGCACTACATCGATAACTTAGATGCAAAAATGAACATGATGGACCGTGCATTAGGACGCACAAAACCAGGCGAATACACAGAGCGTGTCTTTGCACTTGATAATCGTTCGTTCTATAAACCGTCGTTCCATAATTAATAATGTGAATCAAATGGCCTCATTAAGTGTAAGAAGCTTAGTGAGGCTATTGTATAATGATAATAAAGTTATTGAATTTTGATTATTAAAAGCTAAGAGCCTTACTACATTCTACGTAGTAAGGCTCTTTAAAGTTGTTTCAAATTACATCCATCTGTTCGTACAAATGTAACTATTCGCAATTATTTGGTATTATACAGGTGAATAGAAAGATAAATTAAAATTTAGTTTCGTAGTTGTAAAAGGAGGTTATTTATATTATTCTCTTATAATTTTCCCAAAAGGAGAGTTTATGAAAAAGATTATTGTTTTTGTATTAACGATATTTATATTATTCTCAGGATTCGCAACACAAAGTTATGCGTTGTCAGATTCGCAATCTGCGGCAATACAAGCGTTGCTAGATGATGCCTGTCGTATATCAGGTGTGCCGGGAATGTCAATCTCAATACTTGCTGATGATGAAGTGTTCTACTTTTCTTCAGGGTATGCAGATCGTGAAAAGGGGTTGTCTGCAAGTGAAAATACACTCTATGAGTTAGCCTCGGTCAGTAAAGCCTTTACCGGTATGGGTATTATGCTATTGGAAGAGCAAGGGCTGCTCTCAATGACTGACCCTGTCCAAAAATATTTACCTTGGTTTACATTAAAGTATCAAGGGAAACCTGTTGATATGCAAAATCTTACACTAAATAACTTTCTTCACCATACCAGTGGTCTAACAAATATTAGGCATCTTCAAAATATTCCACAAGGCAATACAACGGATATGTTGCAAAAGACTGTGGAAATGCTCGTGGATGCTGAATTGGCGTTCCCTCCTGGTGAACAGTATAACTATGGAACCGTTAATTATGACGTATTGGGTTTGGTTATTGAGATTGTGTCGCGACAAAGCTATGAAGACTTTATGAAGGAGCAGGTATTTCAGCCGTTAGGTCTTCACCAGACGTATGTTTATAAAGAAGATGCTCAAGCCACTGGACAGTTGGCACAGGGCTACCGTTCTTCCTTTTTTATGACAACTCCATTTAAAGCTCCGGATTATGCTGGGAATAAACCCGCAGGCTACATCATTTCTAATACAAAAGATATGGCGCGTTGGATGGGCATACAGATGGGTATCGTGCAGGACATACCCGAAATATTTCACACGGTTATCGAAAAATCACATAGGGGTGATATGTCTGTTTCGGCTGTCAACGGTATGTATTATGCGGCAGGCTGGTCCGTAAACGCCAAACAAACGATTATAGAACACACTGGGGGCAATCCAAATTTCAGAACCGAAGTAGTCATACTGCTAAATGAACGAACAGCCATCTCCTTGCTGAGCAACGGCACAAATACCAATACAAACATGGTACTAAAAGTTAAAGATATATTAGAAGGCAATCTAACTCAGTCATATGAAATAAGCGGCACACAGCTTTTGGATATCATTTTGTCGTCTATCACAATTATTCTTTGCCTATTGGCCGTTTTGCTATTTCTCTTAGGATTACGCAGAAGGAGAACGAATGAGCGACAGCCAATGACAAAAAAGAGAATAACCGTAACAGTTATTTTCCTGACCGCTACGATTGCCCTGGGTATACTGTGCGATGCTTTCGATTGGTCAACAATACTTATGTGGCAAACATATAGTGTTCTTACAGCTTTGATTTCGTCAGCATTATTAACAGCAAGCATTACATGGTTTGTGTACACTCACCGATAAAATATCTCGCTCCTAAGATAAGCATAATGTTAAGTCATTAAATTTCAATTTATCCCGCTTTAATGGGCAGTAAGACCCCTAACTCAAAATTCAGCGAAAGCAAAGAATTTAGGTGGGGGTCCGGCTGCCCATTAAAGTCCGATTGGTGAGGGCTGATAATCAGTGGGGGTGAAGAAAACCCCCACTGATTAAAGTTTCACTTTATTTAATATTAAAAGTTTGTTCACCTAATTTATCGCCACTAACGCCTTGTGTAGCAATTAATGTTACAGGTGTTTCTGAATCATCTAATTCATAAGCTACTGCATTTTTAACTGTACCATCTTTTTTAATTGTTTCTAATTGAGAATCGAGAAATTGGTCATCTGGAAGTCCACCAACTTCAAGAGTATTGACTGAATTAGGATTATTGTCTTGTATTGCTTTAAATACTGCCACCCATCCAGTAGTAGGGTTAATTTCTTTATCACTTAAATTAGTTGTTTCATACCAAATTGCAAATACAGGTTTTTTACCATATTCATTTCCTTTTTCACCAACTTGAATAACTTTAGTTTCTGTAATTTTAATTTTCAAGTCATTTAATTTTGCTTCATTATTTTTGAAATAAACTTTATTATTCGTCTCTTTTTTTTCATTTGTATTTTCTGTAGTTGCTTCTTTATTTGCAGAATTAGAACCATTTTTCGTTCCTTCGTCTTGATTGCTACAACCAGCAATTATAGATAGTGTTAGTGCAGAAGTTAATATTAAAGTTTTTTTCATCATGTTACATTTCTCCTTATGTTTTAATTTGATTATTATTGGTATAACTCGCTTTCTGAATGTAGATTCAATGTTTTTTATAATGTCTCCAAACCAAGAACTGCTTGTGTTTTTAGTCCAAAATGTTATGCAATAAAAAATATCTCGAATTTGAGATAAATTACTTGCTTTTTAATCACTTGAGTTGTAAAGTGATAGTAACGAAAGTAATTGAGTCATATGAAAAACATATACTCAGTTGCTTTCGATTAAAAAAACGAAGTAACTTATTCAGTAAAAACTAAGATGAATTTACAAAAATATAATGAGAATAAATTAAAAAGCTAAGAAGCATATTATTTTTTAGGTATCACTTGACTAGTAAAATGAAACGGAGGAATTATCAATGTATGAAATTAAAGGGCATCATCACATTTCAATGGTTACAAAAAACGGAAGTGAGAATAACCATTTTTATAAAAATGTGCTTGGGTTACGTCGTGTGAAAATGACAGTAAACCAAGATGATCCGTCCATGTATCACTTATTTTACGGAGATAAAACAGGAAGTCCAGGTACGGAGCTATCATTTTTTGAAATGCCTTTAGTAGGAAAAACGTACCGTGGTACGAATGCAATTACGCGAATTGGATTAATCGTTCTTTCAGAGGAAAGCTTACATTACTGGAAAGAACGATTTGAGAAATTTGATGTAAAACATAGTGAAATAACAACATATGCCAATCGTCCTGCTTTGCAATTTGAGGATGCGGAAGGTCTTCGCCTCGTGCTACTCGTTTCAAACGGAGAAAAAGTGGAGCACTGGGAAACGTGGGAGAAATCCGAAGTTCTGGCTGAACATCAAATTCAAGGAATGGGTTCTGTGGAAATGACAGTGCGTAGACTTGATAAACTGGCGAGTACATTAACAGACATATTTGGTTATATAGAGGTTAGCCGAAGCGAAGAAGAAGCGATTTTCCAGTCTATTAAAGGGGAAGCTTTTGGAGAAATCGTTGTGAAATATTTAGATGGTCCTACTGAAAAGCCGGGCCGAGGCAGCATTCACCATTTAGCAATTCGCGTGAAAAATAGTGCAGAGCTTGCTTATTGGGAAGAACAGGTAATAAAAAAAGGTTTCCATTCTTCAGGCATTATCGACCGTTTCTACTTTAAAAGCTTATACTTCCGTGAATCAAACGGAATTCTATTTGAAATTGCGACAGATGGACCAGGATTTACAGTTGATGGAGATGTAGAACATTTAGGAGAAAAACTTGATTTACCACCGTTCTTAGAGGAGCAGCGAGCAGAAATTGAAGCGAAATTAGCACCTATTGAAGAGAAATAATAGAAGAGAAAATATAAATTTAAAAACCATTGGAGGAATATAAAATGAACCAATTAAAAGGAATTCACCACGTTACAGCAATTACAAGTAGTGCAGAAAAGAACTATGAGTTTTTCACTCACGTTTTAGGAATGCGTTTAGTTAAAAAAACAGTAAACCAAGATGATATTCAAACGTACCATTTATTCTTTGCAGATGATAAAGGTAGTGCAGGGACAGATATGACATTCTTTGACTTCCCAGGTATTCCAAAAGGAGTACACGGTACAAATGAAATTTCAAAAACTTCATTCCGTGTTCCAACTGACGCAGCGTTAGCGTATTGGGTGAAACGTTTTGACCGTCTGGAAGTGGAGCATACAGGAATTAAAGAGCAATTTGGTAAGAAAACTCTTTCGTTCGTTGACTTTGATGATCAACACTATCAATTAATCTCAGATGAATTAGATAACGGGATAGAATCAGGTACACCGTGGCAAAACGGTCCAGTGCCATTAGAATATGCAATTACTGGCTTAGGACCTGTATTTATTCGTATCGCAAACTTTAGTTTCTTTAAAGAAGTGTTAGAAAAAGTTCTATTATTTAAAGAGATTGCGCAAGAAGGAGAATTCTATTTATTTGAAGTAAACGAAGGCGGAAACGGTGCATCTGTCATTGTAGAACATAATACGGTTCTTCCAGAAGCAAGACAAGGTTTTGGTACAGTGCACCATGCTGCATTCCGCGTAGAAGATCGCGCTGTATTAGAAGAATGGATTGAGAGAATCGGTAGCGTAGGGCTTCCTTCATCTGGCTATGTAAATCGTCACTTCTTCGAGTCATTATACGCAAGAGTTGCACCACAAATTTTATTTGAATTCGCGACAGACGGCCCAGGATTTATGGGAGATGAGCCATACGAAACACTTGGCGAAAAATTATCTCTACCTCCGTTCCTAGAGCCAAAACGTGAAGAAATCGAAAAATTAGTTCGTCCAATCGATACAGTAAGAAGCACGAAGGAATTTATTAAAGAGTAACAATAGAGATAATAGGTAGGAGAGCAAGTAGTTTTAGCGGATAGCTGGAACTGCTTGTTTTTTTATTTGGGCTATAAAATTTTCTGAAAAATGTTTCTCAAGTTTTTAAAATAGAAATATTTGGTATAATTCATTTAAATTATAAATTTTCTGACAATTATTTTTCAATACATAGAAAAGAGGTGATAATATACAATTTTGATAATTGTATAAATATCCTAATTTTATAAGTTTGGATAAAAGGGGATGCGAGTGTATGGGAGCAGATGTAGTAACAAGGGAGCAACTGAAACATTCTTTAGATGATTGGTATCGTGTAATGTTGCAGCAAGATTTTGTGCAATCAAAATCTTTGAAAGAAGAGATTGAATCGAAAATTAATGATTTCAAAGAGGAAAAGAATATATCCTTTTTCTATTCTTTATTAGAATTTCGTTATCAAGTATTAGTAGATAGTCTAAGTGTTACAAATAGTAGCTTTGATAGAATTGATTCTTTATATATTGTTGATGATAATGTTTTAACATATTATTATCATTTCTTTAAAGCGATTAAAGAAACATTAGTGACGAATTATAAAGCTGCAAGTGAAGAATTTGAGAAAGCAGAATTAATACTAGGGAATATTACAAATCCAGTAGAACATGCGGAGTTTTATTATCGACTAGGCTATTATTACTACCAATCATATCAACCAATTTTAGGAATTGATAATGTGAATAAGGCAAGAGAAGAGTTTGAGAGGCATAGTGGGTATGAACTAAGTGTAGCGCTTTGTAAAAATATATACGGGCTATGTAGTGTAGACTTAAAACAATTTTCGCTAGCAGAAGAAAGTTTCGATTCTGCATTAAATATTTTCCAACATCAACAAGTAGAACGATACATTCTAATGGTGAAAAGTAATTTAGGATGGTTATATGGAAGTCAAAATCTTTCAGAATTATCAATTCGTCATATTTCTGAAGTTGTTGAAAAATCACCTAAGCACTATAAAGGGGTATTTACTTTAGCTGAAGAGAATTACAAACTAAACAGAGTAGAATTAGCGAATGAGTTTATCGAATTAGGATTAAAAGTTTGTAATGAATTGAAAAATCAAGAGTTTCAATATCGTTTTATGATTTTAAAAGAATTGAATAAAAAATCCAATACAGCAGAATTAGAAAGAGTGGTTCTAGAAGGAATCTCGTATTTTGAAAAGGAATCATTATGGGACTGTATAGAAGAATATACTGAAAAGTTAGCAATACGATTTTATGAGGAATCAAATGATTCTAAAGCTAGTGAATATTTTTATATGAGTAATAAAGCGAGTAAAAAATACTTAGAAAAAGGAGCTTTGAAATAATGAAAAAATTAGGTGTGATAGTAACAGGATTAATAACAACGACTGTTTTAGCATTTGGTTTAAGTAGTTTAGGTGATCAGAGCCAGGCTTTAAATCGAGGGGATGGAGGAGCACCAGCAAGACCAGATTATGTAAGTGTCGGGGACGGTGGAGGAGCGCCAGCCAACTTCAATAAAGGAGATGGCGGAGCACCAGCAGATAATAGAGGCGACGGCGGTGGAGTAAGACAACTCTAATAACAAAGAAAGGGACTTCATGTTGAAGTCTCTTTCTTTGTTATTAGGACATGCAGAGAAAAGAATTGACTTACTTTAAATATGTAACTATAATAGTTACAAAATAACCATCAGTAATAGAAGTGAGTAATATTTTTTTAATATAATTGTAACTAATTTAGTTACAATTAAAATTAATTATAAAACAACCAAAAAATGTAAAAACTTTAAATAGCAACAAGAGAAAGGAGACGGGAATGTTGAAACGGTTTAAATTTTATTTCATTAGCGCTATTGTGCTCATTTTGCTTATCGTATGTAACTTCGTTGATAAGCCGATTGCGAAGGTTGGAGAAGTGAAAGATACTGTTGTGATGAAGCTACATACGAAAGAGAGTATGGCGCAGATTGATGGGCAGACGATTTATTTTAAGCAAATTGGTGAGGGGAAGCCGCCTTTACTTATGCTTCACGGGTTTGGTGGTTCTTCAGATGGGTTTAGTGATATTTATCCGGAACTTATGAAGAATCATACGATTATTGCAGTTGATATTTTAGGGTTTGGCCGTTCTTCTAAGCCAGTTGATTTTGAGTATTCGTTTCCTACACAAGTGAATTTATATTATAAGTTAATGAAGAAACTCGGATACGATCAGTTTGCGGTGCTCGGTCATTCAATGGGCGGAGAGATGTCACTAAATTTAGCGTATTTATATCCGGATGCAGTAACGCATCTCGTTTTAGCAGACTCTACAGGGATAGAGTCTTTCCAGCAAAAAGAAAGTTATGAAGTGCCGCCACTATCAACAGACTTACAAACTGTAACAGAGATTACGGATTATAATAAAAACGCGGTGAAAAATAGTCGCGACGATAAAGAGCATTATGATCAGCTTACGAAGATGAGAGAGCGCCGCATCGCGATGGAAGCAGACAAGATTAAGGTGCCGACTTTAATTATATGGGGACGACACGATAAGAGCGTTTCTTGGAAAAATGGTGAACTGTATCATGAGCTATTTGCGAATAGTACGTTCCATATCATTGAAAAAGGATACCACGCACCGTTTCGCCAGGAGCCAATCGAATTTATGGAATATGTACAAGCGTTCTTCGCGAAGAATCCGCAATAAAGTGAAACTTTAATCAGTGGGGGTTCTTCATCCCCACTGATTATTAGTTGAACCAATCGGGCTTTTACGGGCAGTTGATCTCCCGCCTAACTTCTTCGCTCCAGCCGAGTTTTGAGGTGGGAGTCTTACTGTCCCGTTAATGCGGGGTAAATTTTAAGCATAAATCCACTTCTTTCCTCATACAGTGAAACTAATAAGGCTTGTCTAAGGAAAGGAATGAAGTTAAGTGGAAACTTTACCATGGTGGGTGTATCTTGTAATCGTAGGGATCGTATTAAGTGGCTACATGGTTTTATATACTTCAAAAAAAGAACAAGATATGGATAATGAGTTTATTGAAAAAGAAGGCGAAGTATATATGAAGCGTTTAGAAGAAGAGCGAGAGAAGCGTAATCAAAGTAGTGATAAAGATTCGGTATTGCTGTAATAGAAATTTTTGAAGAAGAGAAATGGATTTTATTTCTCTTCTTTTTTTATTAGCTGTCATTTTAAAATTGGAGACTTACTAAATGAAAAGGTAATTGATTTTACATAAATAAAACTATATATTCTAATTACCAAACGTCAATAAAGAGGGTGGGAACTAACATGAATACAAAAAAATTTCAAACCTATGTAGCGTTGTCAACAAAAGACTGGAGTGCTGAAACATTAGTAAGAACCTTAGAAGAGATTGTAACTTCGGCAAAAGAATATGAAAATGATTATGTTGAGATTCATCAAGTTTTAGAAACGGTAGTAACAGAAGTTGAAGTTGAGTATGTAATCATTTTAAATCATACAAGAAACTTAGATGATTTGGGGAAATATCTTAAATGATTTGTATCAAACAAATAATGTGTATAAAAAAGAGAAGCTTTCTGTCGCATTATGAAAAAGAAGGCGAAGTGTATATGAAACGTTTAGAAGAAGAGCGAGAGAAACAGAATCAGGATAGTGATAAAGACTCGGTTTTATTATAATTAGAGTAGAGTGGATAACGTATCGTTATCCACTTTTTTATTTCCTGAAATATATCAACGATTTTTCAAATATATCGAACACAACTTGGAATATATCAACGATTCGACACAAGATATCGACTTACCGACACAAAGCGACGATATTAAGTGGTACAATTATTGTTCGGGAAATTATTATAGAAGAAAAATATATGAAATCGACACGCTATATAGTGCCATGACAACCTGTAACGCACAAGTTGCACAACTTACGCAACGACAACTCGCTTTACTCTTCATCAGTTATTTGCCCATACTAGACGTAGAGAGGTGATAAACACAGTATGATTTTTAGCGAACGTTTAAAAGAAGAACGAGAAAAACGAAATTGGTCGCAACATGATTTGGCTGAAAAAATTCATGTAAGTAGGCAATCTGTTTCGAAATGGGAGACGGGAAAGAACTATCCGAGCATTGAAATTATTATTCATTTAAGCGATCTGTTCGGTATTACGATTGATGAACTGCTAAGGAGTGATGAAGAGTTGACGCAGAAAGTTATTGAAGATAGTAAGCAATTAGCGCATCCAAAGTGGAAGGTGTTTTTCGATAGTTTATTTATGATGGGTGTATTTTTATTTATTACAAAAATCGTTGTATGGACATTAAACAAGTTTGCAGGCGCAAGCATTACAATTTTAGCGGATGCGCCATATGTAATGAACTTTTTACCCCTCATATTAATGGTTATAAGTGGAACGGCTTCTGATAAGTTGAAAAAAATGTATAGATAGTGAAAGAAATCCCCGACACTAGCTGTTCTTTTCATACAAATTGTGTACTATAAAGAATAGATAGGAAGGGGACATATAGAATGGAATTTCATGAACAAAAGATTTTGCCGGCAGTGAGGCAAATTAAAGATTTGGAAAAGCTATTACATAGTTCGTATGAGTATATCGTTATTTTAGATATTCATGTCGGTCAATTGAGGAGTGTTGTATCACTTGCGAAGCAATATTGTAAGAAGGTATTTTTACATGTGGATTTAATTCATGGCTTGCAGAGTGATGGGCATGCGACGGAGTATTTATGCCAAGAGTTTAGACCGTACGGGTTACTTTCGACGAAGGCTGGCGTCATTATGAAGGCGAAGCAAAAGGGCGTTGTGGCAATTCAGCGTATCTTTTTAATCGATTCTAGCGCAATGGAGAAGAGTTGCAATCTGTTAGAAAAGACGAAACCGGATTATATTGAGGTGCTTCCAGGGGCAATGACGGACATTATCGCTGAAGTGAAAGAGCGCACTGGTGTACCGATTTTGGCGGGTGGTTTCATTCGTACTGTGGAAGATGTTGAAAGAGCTTTAAATGCTGGTGCGACAGCAATTACGACATCCAAAAAAGAACTATGGAAACATTACCAAAAAAAGTGACGAAAATGTGAAAAAATTCTGTTGACACCGCTTTCATGAAAGGTTAACATTATAGACAAGTTAATAAACGTGACGGAGAAAAGAAGAGATCCACATTTTATTGTTTCTATATATTTTATATAGAAGCATGTAAGCTGTGGATCTTTTTCTTTTGAAAAAAACGAATGGCCATTCATTTTACCTCTATCACATTTGAAAGCGTTTAAATTGATTGTGGAGGGATACTATGTCAGCATTTTTAGGAGAGTTAGTAGGGACTGCATTGTTAATCTTACTTGGTGGCGGTGTTTGCGCTGGTGTAAGTTTAAAGAAGTCGTTTGCGAAAGATTCTGGTTGGATTGTCATTACAATGGGCTGGGGCTTAGCGGTAGCAGTTGCAGCGTACGCGGTTGGATCAATTAGTGGGGCACATTTGAATCCGGCTTTAACGATAGGGCTTGCTTTTAAGGGAGCGTTCCCATGGAGTGACGTACCAGGTTATATCGCAGCACAAATGATTGGGGCAATTATCGGGGCAGTTCTTGTATATTTACATTACTTACCACACTGGAAAGAAACAGAAGATCCAGGAACAAAATTAGGTGTATTTGCAACAGGTCCAGCAATTCCGAACACATTTACAAACCTTTTAAGTGAAATGATTGGAACATTCGTTTTAGTATTTGGTATATTAGCAATTGGAGCAAATAAATTTGCAGATGGTTTAAATCCATTTATCGTAGGTTTCTTAATTGTAAGTATTGGTTTATCATTAGGTGGAACAACAGGATACGCGATTAACCCGGCTCGTGATTTAGGTCCGCGTATCGCACACTTCTTCCTTCCGATTGCAGGAAAAGGCGGTTCAAACTGGAAGTATGCATGGATTCCAGTAGTTGGTCCAATTTTAGGTGGATCACTTGCAGGATTATTCCATCAAGTTGTATTTGAAGGAAAACAAAATGCAGCACTTATTTATGTGATTATTGCAACTGTGATCGTACTAGCAATCTCTTATATGACAAGTAAAAAAAGTGAAAACAATACAAATAGTAGAAAAGTAGCATAGGGGGAAACCGATATGAAAAAATATATTCTTTCATTAGACCAAGGAACAACTAGCTCACGCGCAATTCTGTTCAATAAAAAAGGTGAAATTGTTCATTCAGCTCAAAAAGAGTTTACACAACATTTTCCGAAGCCAGGTTGGGTAGAGCATAATGCACAAGAAATTTGGGGATCTATTTTAGCAGTTATCGCAACTTGCTTAAGCGAAGCAGATGTAAAACCAGAACAAATCGCTGGTATCGGTATTACGAACCAACGTGAAACAGCGGTTGTTTGGGATAAAACGACTGGAAAACCAATTTACAACGCAATCGTATGGCAATCTCGTCAAACAGTTGAAATTTGTGATGAGTTAAAAGAAAAAGGTTATAGCGAAACGGTTCGCGAAAAAACAGGTCTTTTAATTGACGCATACTTCTCTGGTACGAAAGTAAAATGGATTTTAGATAACGTTGAAGGTGCAAGAGAAAAAGCAGAAAATGGCGAGTTATTATTCGGAACAATTGATACGTGGCTTGTGTGGAAATTGTCTGGTGGTAAAGCGCACGTAACAGATTACTCAAATGCATCACGTACATTAATGTTTAACATTCACGACTTACAGTGGGATGATGAGCTTCTAGACATGTTAACAGTACCAAAGAGCATGCTTCCAGAAGTACGTCCATCATCTGAAATATATGGAGAAACAATTGACTATCACTTCTTCGGCCAAAATGTACCGATTGCAGGTGTAGCTGGTGACCAACAAGCAGCATTATTTGGACAAGCTTGTTTCGGTGAAGGTATGGCGAAAAATACTTACGGAACTGGTTGCTTCATGTTAATGAACACAGGTGAAAAAGCAGTAGCTTCTGAGCATGGCCTATTAACAACAATTGCATGGGGTTTAGATGGTAAAGTAAACTATGCATTAGAAGGAAGTATTTTCGTAGCAGGTTCTGCAATTCAGTGGTTACGTGACGGAATGCGCATGTTTAAAGATGCAAGTGAGAGTGAAGTATACGCATCACGCGTTGCATCAACTGAAGGTGTATACGTTGTACCAGCATTCGTAGGTTTAGGCACACCGTACTGGGATAGTGAAGTACGCGGCGCTATGTTTGGTGTAACGCGCGGTACGACGAAAGAGCATTTCATTCGTGCAACACTAGAATCTTTAGCTTACCAAACGAAAGATGTATTATGTGCAATGGAAGCAGATTCAGGTATTGAACTGAATACATTACGCGTTGATGGTGGAGCTGTTAAAAATAACTTCTTAATGAAGTTCCAAAGTGATATTTTAGACGTTCCTGTAGAGCGTCCAGTGATCAATGAAACGACAGCTTTAGGTGCAGCGTATTTAGCTGGTCTTGCGGTTGGATATTGGAAAAACCAAGATGAAATTAAAGAACAGTGGCATATGGACAAACGCTTTGAACCAACGATGGAAGCGGAAACAAGCGAAGAGCTATATGCTGGATGGAAAAAAGCAATTGAAGCAACAAAAGCTTTCAAATAATCATAAACAGTGTTATAATGGTGACAAGTTAATAATTCGGTAGGAGATTTGGAGAGACCACAACACGCTATAGAGGCGAAATCTATAGCGGAGTTCGTGGTCTCTTTTTTCGTTATCAAAGGGAGGAATTACCATGAAATTTTCAAGTAAACAACGTAAAGACGTATTAAACGGAGTAAATAAACAAGAGTTAGATGTGATCGTAATTGGTGGAGGTATTACTGGTTCTGGTATTGCATTAGATGGGGCAACACGCGGATTATCAACAATTGTGTTTGAAATGCAGGACTTTGCAGCAGGTACATCAAGTCGTTCAACGAAACTTGTACACGGTGGTCTACGTTATTTAAAACAACTTGAAGTGAAAATGGTAGCAGAGGTGGGGAAAGAGCGTGCAATCGTATATGAGAACGGTCCCCATGTAACAACACCAGAGTGGATGTTACTTCCGTTCCATACAGGCGGTACGTTCGGATCATTTAGTACATCAATTGGTCTTCGTGTATATGACTTCTTAGCAGGCGTAAAACGAAGCGAGCGCAGAAAAATGTTTAACCGTGAAGAAACATTAAACAAAGAGCCTCTTGTAAAAAAAGAAGGATTAAAAGGCGGCGGTTACTACGTAGAATATCGTACAGACGATGCGCGTCTTACAATTGAAGTAATGAAAGAAGCAATTGAACACGGCGCAAAAGCTGTTAACTACGCAAAAGTAGACGGTTTCTTATATAAAGATGGAAAAGTATGCGGTGTACGTGTAATCGATTTACTAGATGGAGAAGTATATGAAGTGTACGGTAAGAAAATTGTAAATGCAGCTGGTCCTTGGGTAGATACACTTCGTGAAAAAGATAACTCGAAAAAAGGGAAAGTACTTCAGTTATCAAAAGGTGTGCACTTAGTAATTGATCAAAAACGTTTCCCATTAGGGCAAGCTATTTACTTCGATACACCAGATAAACGTATGGTGTTCGCGATTCCTCGCGGCGGAAAAACATACGTAGGTACAACAGATACGTTCTATGATAAAGACGCAGCTGTACCACACATGACAACAGAAGATCGCACATACATCATTAACGCGATTAACTACATGTTCCCAAGTGTGAAAATTACAGAAAAAGATGTGGAATCAAGTTGGGCTGGTGTACGTCCATTAATTTATGAAGAAGGTAAGAATGCATCTGAAATTTCTCGTAAAGATGAAATTTGGACTTCTGAATCTGGTTTAATTACAATCGCTGGCGGAAAATTAACAGGATACCGCAAAATGGCTGAAATGGTAGTAGACTACGTAACGAACTTACTACAAAAAGAAGGTCATAATGCATATCCGAAGAGTGACACGAAACATATGCCAATCTCTGGTGGACATGTAAGTGGTTCACACGGATTCCCGGCATTCGTTGCGAAAAAAGCAGACGAGGGTACGAAATCTGGTTTAACGAAAGCACAAGCAGAAGAATTCGCGAAATTCTACGGCTCTAACGTTGACGTACTATTCGACTTAGCGAAAAAACATAAAGATGAAGCGAAAGAATATAACATGCCGCTTGACGTTCTAATCCCGCTTGTATACGCAATGGATTACGAAATGACAGCAAAACCAGTTGACTTCTTCGTACGCCGCAGAGGGGCTGTATTCTTCAACATCCACTGGGTATACGAGTGGAAAGAAGCAGTAATCAACTATATGGCTGCGAAACTAGGCTGGAGCAAAGAAGAACAAATGAAATACACAGCTGAATTAGAAAAAGCATTAACAGACGCTGTAATTCCTGTAGATCAACAAGAGCAAGCAGCTGCGTTAGCATAAAATAGAGAACCACCTGAAGGGGAGCCTTTAGGTGGTTTTTTTGTGATTTTAAATACTATGCTTGTATTTTATAACCAAAAAACCTAATATTTAGTTTGTTGAGAGAAGTTTCATACGAAAAATAAGATACCAATATGAGGTGTAGCATGAAAAAATTAATTACTTATGACCCTGAAATCCAGATGGCATATCTGTATGTAATTCCATTCACTTCAGAAATTGAGATTGAATCGACTGAAGAGTTAGAAGAAAATCCAAAACTAAATTTAGATATAGATCAATTTGATCGTATAGTGGGGATTGAGTTTTTTGGAGAAAATGCTGATAAATTAAAAGAATTAACAAATATGAGTAAAATATATAAAAAGAAAGCTTCAAACGATAATGCATACATATACTCATTTAGAGTTTCTCAGGATAATTATTTGCAAAAAGTGTTATTTCATAATATCGTATTTTATTTTGCAGATAAGAAGTATGAAGAATTTATTGGTTTTGATATTATCAAGCCATCTTTGTATGGCCATGAAATATTAGATTCTTTAAGTGAGCGTTAGAAAGAAAGAGGACTCAATTAAATGGGTTCTCTTTTTAATTTAGCTGAGGGAACTCAATCGGTCATAAAAAGTCATCTAGAAGGCTTAGGATGATGACTTTGATAAAAACATTTATGACACAATCTAGAACTACTAGAAAACTAAGACAAAACCCTTATTGCAAACTTAAAGAGCGCCTTGGGAGAAAGACGCTCTTTAGGTGAATATATTGTAACGACTATTCGGTTTATTAAATGTAATTTGTTGAGGAAGTGATTTGTAAAAAATGTTATTTTAAAAATTAAAGGAGCAATTGATGGAATCAAAAATTCCTAGGGTACTATTCAGTGGAAGTGAAAATGAATTTGAACTTTAGAGGGAAGTGGAGTTAGCTAATGAAGTTAAGCGGTAGTTCATTGATAAAGGTGTAACCAAACGGTATGAGCATTGTCAGCCGTATTTTTTTTTATGTATTTATAAAACTTTTCCATACAGTACGTCGTCTAATATATGGGAAGGAGGAAATAACAGTAAATAAAAATCTATAAAAAACTATAAAAATTTACAATTATATGTTACGTTTTTTTACAAAATTCAACATATAATATTTTCAGGTAATGAAAATAAAAAATTATATTTCAATTGGGAAAGCTGCAAACATATTAGGAAAAACGCAACAAACTTTACGGAATTGGGATAAAGAAGGTGTTTTTATTGCGGATAGAACACATTGAAAAAACACGAAGAATCCGAATTAGTGGAAGATCTTATAGCAATCACAGCCTCTTTTTCTGCAAAAATTCATGGGAAAAGAGGAGGTAGAAAATTAGAAAATGCAATAAAATTCGTATTAGAAAAGGGTGGAAAGGATGAAAACAACACGGGCTTGTAAAATCGGTTCTATTACAAAAGAACAGACGGAAGATTTAATTACTTTGATTCGTACGTTCGAAAGTGCAAAAAGATATAGTTTGAATCGTTTGATTGATGGCGAAAACGAGAAAGAATTGATAAAAAAATTACAGCCTAAATATTTGTTAAATAAACGTTTTTGTGAAGATGCGGTTTTACAAGCGCAAACGATCCTTTCCTCTCAAAAAGAACTTCTTCCAGTTTACCTAGAAAACAATCAAAAAAAGTTAGAAAAGACGTTACAAAAAATAGATGATTATGAAAGCGGCAAAAAAAGACCTAAACAAGTTTCGTTAGAAACTTGTTTAATTGGTTTAAGAAAACGAAAACAAAAATTAGAACAAAGAATGGAAACGTATGCAAAACATATTAAAAATGAAACATTACCTCCTATTATTTTTGGTGGGCGGAAAAATTTCTATGAAAGAATGAAAAACAAGATATCCAATCAAGAATGGAAAGATTTGCGTACACGACAATTATATTCTCGTGGAGATAAAAGCAAAAAAGGGAATTTGAACATGCGCATTACAGTTGATGACTGTGGGCAAGGATGGTTAGAAATTGCAAATCCATTAGGACTAACAAATGGAAAAACAAAAAGCCCACGAATCAAAGTTCCGATTATCATTCCATATCGTTTTTATCATCAAATTACAAATGTCGTTATGGGAGAGCAAATCGGTGTAAATCCAAAAGGAAAACCGATGATAGAGCATCAAAAATATAGTGTAGAAATCATTCGTAAACAAAGTGAATTTTATGTAAATATTACGTTTGATGAAACGGAAATAGGTCGCGTACTAGATTTCAAGGAAACACCACAATCAGATGTAATGGCAGGAATCGATGTAAATCCGGACCGTATTGCAGTTAGTTTATGTACAAAACAAGGTAATTTTAAAGGTTCAAAAATTTTTTATCTACACAATCTTAATACGTTTTCAACAAACAAACGCGGAACGATAATTGGACAAATCGTACAACAAATTAAAACATGGTTGTTGGAAAACAATGTAGGTGGAATTGTTTTAGAAGAGTTAAAGTTTCAACAATCTCATGATACTGATAAATACAGTAATCGTAATTTCCATCAATTTACGTATAAAAAGATGTTGAACAATTTAATTCGTATGGCTCTTCGCAAAGGGTTTTCTGTCAAAACAGTGAATCCTGCTTATACAAGTGTGATTGGAAAATTAAAATATAGTAAAAAATACGGTATTAGCGTTCATGAAACAGCCGCATTCACGATTGCAAGACGTGGATTAGAATTGCAAGAACAATTACCAAAAGAGATTATTTTATTATTAAAAAACCAAATTACAACAAAACTGCGTATTCTTGTTGCTTCTATGGAAGAAAGTAAAAAGAATACGGATACGAAAAAAGTATATAAAAAATGGTTACAAACAATTAAAACGTGGAAAGAACATCACAATTGGAAATTGTGGAGCATTCTTCACAAAACTGTTTATATGAGCAATCAACAATTCGTATTTAAAATTTAAATGAGAAGGGGGATACTGGTTTATTTCTTATAACCTCTTGCATACTACTGACTTGGATGAATGGTAGTATGCAAGAACAGACCGTTCCTAACAGGAACCTGCCGTCATTCTTTCACAATAGGTGGATGAAAAGGTCACAGCCCTTACGGACAGGAAAAAGGTGAGATTCCTTTTCGGTAGTTGGCATTTGACTTGGTTCGCCAACAATTTATAGATTTTTATAAGAATTTCAAACCAGGAAATGATGTGGATGAATTAACGGTAGAAGCGTTTGAAATAGAAGATAAGGAACTCCTTATCGATGAAATCATGAACAAGTATGGACAAGAAGTCTTACAGCTTGTGTATTCATATGTGAATAATAAAGAGGTTGCGGAGGATTTAACGCAAGATATATTTGTGAAATGCTATAAATCTCTTCATACATATAAAGGGAATTCGAACTTGAAAACATGGTTATGGAGAATTGCAATCAATCATTGTAAGGATTATTTAAAAAGTTGGTATAACAAAAAAGTTATCGTTACAGAGGATAACTTTACGTATATGGAGAGTCAAAAAGAAAGTGTGGAACAAACTGTCATTCAAAATGCGGAGGATCGTGAACTGGCTTCTGCAGTAATGAATTTACCGATAAAATATCGAGAAGTTATTTATCTATTTTATTATGAAGAGTTATCAATTAAAGAGATTGCGATTGTAATAGATGTGAAGGAAAACACGATAAAAACGAGATTGAAAAAAGCGAAGGAGCTTTTGAAGAAAGGATTGGAGGAATAATCAAATGGAAGATCGATTAAAAGGCCTACGAAAATCAATGGAGAATACAACGTTTAAACATTTGAGTTTTTCTGATCAACATCGAAAGCAGGTGCGCGAAAAAATCAATGCGTCAAACGAAAAGGAAGAGGACATCTCTTTAGCGATTTTACAACTCCTCAGTAATGAAAAAACAGGGTACGAATTGTCACAGCTACTACGAGGGAGAGGGATTCGGAAATTCGAAGGAAATGAAGGGTTTTTATATACCGTATTACATCGTCTAGAACAGAATCGTTTTATCCAATCTAGCTGGGATCATGCAGGAGCGAAATATTATCAATTAAATGATAAAGGAAGAAAGATGCTGCGAAAGGCAGAAAAAAATGCTACGAAGGTACAATTTATATTAAAAGGCTTAGTACAGGAGTGAGGCGAAATTGAATAAAAAAGGGGAGCGTTTTGTAAGCGAAGTTACGAATCATATTAAATCAAAAGAAGCAAAGAGCTTTGTAGCAACCGAACTAGATTTTCATTTAAAACAGGCGAAGAACACGTGGATAGAAAAAGGCTTGAGTGAGGAAGTTGCTGAAAATAAAGCTGTGGAACAAATGGGAAGTCCGATTAAACTAGGGCAAGAACTTAACAAACTGCATAAGCCAAAGGTGGATTGGTTCTTACTTATTTTATTAGTGGCTGCTATGGGGTTAGGATTTTTACCGATAATCGCTCTTGGCCATACGAACGATTTACTAATGAACAAAGTAGTTTTTGTGATTCTCGGCATTGCAACAGCTATTGGAATGATGCTACTTGATTATCGAAAGTTAGAGAGGTTTGGATGGCTGTTTTATACAATCGGAGTACTTATTCTGTTAACGTTAAAATGGTTTCCAAGTGGTTACGTGAATGGGGAAGCAATAATAAAAATTGGCCCCATCAAAATTGACTGTTTAATGACGATACCATTCTTTTTTCTAGCCTGGGCTTCTTTTTTCAATAATAGTAGGTTAAAGTTTATGCATCTTCTCATGTTGTACGTATTTTCTTTATATCTATTTCTAACTACATCAATTATTTTACCAATTTTCATCTACATTACGATGGTATTCGTTATGCTTTGGTGGAGTAAGCTAGGAAAGAAAACGGCATGGCTCATTACAATGTTACCAATTTTTCTCTTTATTATTAGGGATCTATTTTCCTGGTCTGCTGTAAAAGAATACCGGATAGCTAGATTTTTAGGATTTATAAACCCAGCGCATGATCAATGGGATTTACGTTTACAAGAGGCGATGTCTTCAGCAGGTTGGTTTGGTACATATGGAAATATAAAGTCTATCCCTGCTGCCCATACTGATTTTGTATTCGCGAGTTTGACTTACTATTATGGATATGTGCTTGCGCTAGTTCTTGTCTTGATTCTTTCTCTTTTTGCAGTAAGAATAATGAACATAGCTTATAAAATAAATGATGGTTATGGTAAATTGCTTCTCGTTGGTGGAGTGACTCTTTTTGCAATCCATTTCATTTGTAACGTTGGCATGATCCTCGGGATATTACCACGTGTTTCTATATCATTACCTTTTATTAGTTATGGATTAGTACCAACTCTGTTTCATGCATTTATAATGGGGATTGTGCTAAGTGTATATCGGCGTAAAGATATTTCAGTGAGAACGACATCTTAAAAAAGTAAACCACCTATTTCCATATTTTTTAGGGCCTAGGTGGTTTACTTTTTTGCATTAGCATACTTAGCAAGTTTTTCCGTTTTCAACTTCTCCGCATGAATCAGGAATTTGCTTATCTTTTATTAATTGTAATAGAAGTTCAAAAAACTGCTCACGCTGCTCTAATGTGAGATTTTGCAAAATATCGTTTGCGACTTTGTCTTGGAATGCGAGCGCCTGCTCCATATTAGATTGCGCGCGTTCAGTAAGTTGAATTAATGTAGCTCGGCGATCAGTTGGATCTGGTATACGAATTAGGAGCTTGTCTTGTTCGAGTGCATCGACAAAATCGGTAACTGTACGTGCTTTGACGCCTAATTTAGCAGCTAATGCGTTCATTCGAATGGGGCCATTTTCAGAAACGGTAGATAGAACGCGTAGCCTTGGCCCTGTTAGATGATAAGGTGTGTCAAGAGCTGACAATTGGGATTGAAATTCTCTTTGAACATAGTTGGTCGATTGCATTAATATATGGATGATATCTATTGCAGCTGGATTATTTGATTTCATGAATGGGATGACCTCCTCATTATTTTGTAGTTCATTTTTGCACGTTTCATAAATATATTGTATATTATTAGTGAGTATCCTCTCTATATTATAAACAATTAGTGAGTAAACTCATTATATTATATACTCATAATGTGTAATAGCGGGATAATTACTATTATAACTGATGCAGGGGTCTATAGAAAACGATAATAGAGCGAGGTGGATTTATGTAAGGAATTTCAAATCGTTTCAGCATTTAATAGCAATACCCTTAAAAAACCATATGTAACGGAGGATTGTACATGACTATTGTAGCATTAGTACTTCAATGTTTATTAATTTTTGCATTTTTCTTTTCAAGTGTGAGTAAAATTGCGGGAGCGAAAATGCAAGTAGAGGCTTTCGCTCATTTAGGTTTACCTCAATGGTTTAGAATTGCGACAGGTTGGATCGCTTTAGCAGGAGTGGTAGGACTGATTTTTGGTTTTTGGAATGGGGTAATACTCGTTTTAGCGGCACTGTGGATTGCTTGTATTATGTTAGGAGCTGTATTGTTCCATATTCGTGTTAAAGATTCAGTTGGTAAAATGATGCCGGCAGCAGTACTTATGATTGTAGCGTTAATTCTTGCGTTCGTTCATTCTTCAGCAGTAACAGAACTTCTGTAGAGTAAATTGTAGATTAGTAGGTTCGAATGAATGGAGACTGAATTACGATGAAATGATATCCTCATTATAATAAAATAGTGAGGATATTCATTATGTTGATACTCATTTAATTTTGTATAGATTACCGGAAAAAGAAAAGGAGGTCTACACGATGGTAGATAAATCATCACAAAATGCGGATAAATTGCTAGGAGTTTTAGTCGTTACGCTAATATTCTCGGTTATGAACGGTACGATGTTTAATGTAGCTCTTCCTGAGATAGGGAAAGAATTTAACCTTGTTCCGTCAGAGGTTAGTTGGATTATGACTAGTTATATGGTTGTTTACGCTGTTGGTTCCATCGTGATGGGAAAACTGGCGGATAAATATCGGCTAAAGGATTTGTTAACGTATGGACTACTTATTTTCGCTCTAGGTTCCTTGCTTGGTTTACTTGCTACTGAGTATTGGGTTATTATTTTTGGGCGTGTCATTCAAGCAGCAGGAGCTTCTGTTCTTCCAGCGACGGCGATGATCATTCCAGTCAGGTACTTTGCACCAGAAAAAAGGGGGCGTGCACTTGGAACTTCAGCAGTAGGTTTGGCACTTGGTAATGCGCTAGGACCCGTTGCGGCAGGATTAATCACGAGTCTTGGAAGCTGGAGGCTCATGTTTGTTCTTTCTTTACTACCGCTTCTGACACTACCTTTCTTTAGAAAATATTTAGACAATGCAAAAGGGAAGGCGGGTCGTATTGATATTCTTGGCGGAGGACTATTAGCTGTATCGGTCACGTTCTTCTTGCTTGCCATTACGCAGATGCAAGTGCTGTTATTCCTTGGGGGATTTGTTATGTTAGCATTCTTCATTCTGCGGATTAAAAAAGCTAAAGAACCTTTTCTTAAACCGACTCTGTTTAAAAATAAGAATTTTTCGATTGGGTTACTCCTTGCTTTTATGACGACAGCGATGAGTTTTAGTATGACATTTATGACGCCGCAATTTCTATCGGCAGTAAATGGATTGACTCCTTCGAATATTGGTTTTGTTTTAGTTCCAGCTGCGATTGCCTCGGCAATTATGGGAAGAAAAGGAGGAAGGTTAGCTGATACTCGAGGCAACTTTGCACTCGTTTTTATTGCCTCAGTATTCATATTCCTAGCTTTCTCATTATTATCTACTTTCATCGGGGTCTCAGTGTTTATCATTGCCTTGATTTTAATTTTCGGAAATGTAGGACAGACCTTTATGCAGATTTCAATGTCTAATACAATTTCGCAAACATTGTCAAAGGAAGAGACAGGTGTTGGAATGGGATTACTGTCGATGATTAATTTCATATCTGGCGCGATGGCTATGAGTGTAGTAGGGAAATTGCTTGATAATGGTTCTACTTCGCTACAACTCAATCCTTTTGTTGCAAATGAAGCTGCAAATATGTATAGTAATATCTTCGGCGTGATGTCATTGTTGATCCTACTTGTAGTTGTGCTGTATCGCCTTCAATTTGGCATGGGCGTTTCTACATTAAATATGACTAACAAAGGTAGTAAGAATTTATAAAAGAATACGAGGAGGTTTATGTATGAATGCTCAAACTGCGTCTGTTTCTTCGCAGTCAAAGGAATTTGACAATGTGAAAAGACTCCCAATTTTAATATCGATGATCATTGGGGCGTTTTTCACCATTTTGAATGAAACATTATTGAACGTTGCTTTTCCGCAATTGATGATTGAGTTGAATGTAACACCATCAACTCTTCAATGGCTTTCAACAGGGTACATGCTTGTAGTTGCTGTACTAATTCCAGCTTCTGCTTTATTAGTACAATGGTTTACAACAAGACAAGTATTCATAGGTGCGATGGTAGTCTTTACTTTCGGTACATTTGTAAGTGCGATTGCACCTGGATTTTCTATACTATTGGTGGGTCGCTTGTTACAAGCGGCAGGTACGGGATTAATGATGCCCGTATTAATGAATACGATTCTCCTTCTATATCCTCCTGAAAAGAGAGGAGCGGCAATGGGGAGTATTGGGCTTGTGATCATGTTCGCTCCTGCTATTGGACCGACACTTTCAGGTATCATTTTAGAAACATGGAATTGGAGATGGCTATTTTATATCGTTCTTCCATTCGCAATTTTTTCTATCGTTTTCGCGTTTATTTATTTAAAAAATGTCTCAGAGCCTACTAAACCAAAGGTAGATGTGTTATCTATTCTTTTATCTACAATTGGATTTGGCGGGATTGTTTATGGATTTAGTAGCTCAGGTGAAGGTTGGGATAGTTTCCAAGTATATGGCATAATCCTAATTGGTCTTGTAGCACTTCTATTCTTCGTATTACGTCAATTGAAATTGAAAGAGCCGTTACTAGATCTTAGTGCATTTAAATATCCGATGTTTACGCTGACGACAATTTTATTGACGATTATGATGATGACGATGTTCTCGACAATGACGTTACTACCATTTCTATTCCAAGGTGCTTTAGGCTTAACTGTCTATGCAACTGGTCTTATCATGCTTCCTGGTAGCCTGTTGAATGGTCTACTTTCTCCAGTTTCAGGGAAGCTCTTTGACAAGTTTGGTCCAAGAGCGCTTATTATTCCTGGTACGATATTATTAGCAGGTGTGATGTGGTTCTTTACACAAGTAACGGCAGATACGTCTAAAATAACTTTCATCCTATTACATGTCACTATGATGGTATCCATTTCAATGATTATGATGCCAGCGCAAACGAACGGTTTGAACCAACTTCCGAAGCGATTTTATCCTCACGGAACAGCTATTTTGAATACTCTATCACAAGTAGCGGGTGCGGTAGGAGTTGCCTTCTTTATTAGTGTTATGACTTCCGGACAAAAGAAATATTTGGATGCATCTTCAAATCCAACTGACCCAGCTCAATTGATAGAAGCGATGGTTTCAGGCGTGCATAACGCATTTACGATTGGCTTTGGTTTGGCACTACTTGCAGTCGTTGTAGCTTTATTTATTAAACGTTCGGAAACCTCAGATAATTAATAGAAGGTTTTCGCTAATTGATAAATAAGATTTTAATCTATTTCTTTTTCAACATTAATTTTTTGTTTCAGAAACGTAAATAGATAGTAGAAGAGGGTTATGAGAAATAACCCTCTTTTTATGTTGTAATAAGTGAACTCGCTTTAATAGATGTACATAATTCAGAACGAGATATAGATTCAGCTAGTTGTTGTAAATAGGCGTATTCTTCTGCATCTTTTTCAGAAGTATTAGGATCTAATAAAGGTGAAGATAGAAGTACATCAAGCGTAAGTATGTCTCCATCATGAGAAATGATGTTATAACCTGCAAATACAGGGCGTTTTAAGTCTTTTACTTTCTGAATCATCTTATGGAATTTCGTAACACTTATATTGATTTTGGCTAATGGAAAGCATTTTTGGGTAGGATTCTCGATGGTCTTTCTAATTTTATAATCGTATACATAGTAGTACTTTTCTTGCTGTTCAAGTGTTTGCAACTCTTTCGTTAATAAGTGGTATTTGTCTGTAAGTCCAGTTGTGAGTGTATCGTGTTCTTCGCCAACTAATAATGTGAAAGGTCTTGGTGAGGAGATTTCGAGAGGGCGGACGTTTAGGTCGGTAAAAGTAGGATTAGATTGTAAAATGTTATGTAATTTGTCGGTAGGAAACAGGCCGTCATAAATAGCGATAAAGTAATGGTTCATCTTTTCACTCCTTAGCTTTTTCTAAAATGATATATTCTACTTTTAAGGTGTAAATCCTGCACAAAAAAGAAACACCTTGATTGTTATCAAGGTGTAATAAGTTCAAAACTCTCCGCATCAGCCCCGAGTATAAACGGACTAACCTCGCCAACGCTATAAAGTTGCAATTCATGCATTGCGCGTGTGCAAGCAGTGTAGAACAATCTACGAACGCTCTCATCACTGTATACATCTTTAGAAGCATTGTAAATAATAACAGCATCAAATTCGATACCTTTCGCTAAGTAAGCAGGGATCACGACAATGCCTTGCTCATACTCGGCTGAGTTACTTTTCACAAGTTTAATATTTTCGATATGACGAAGTGCTTCGTAGGCAGCGGCGCTTTCAGCTGCAGATTTACATATAATTGCGATTGTATTGTGCTGCTCTTTTTGTAGTGCAGCAACTTTGGCGGTAATATGCTCATGCAGTTCGCTGTCATTCGATACTTTCGTCACTGTAGGTTTCTCACCATCACGTTCAAAGGTGTGAATGTTTTTGCCTTCCGGTACGAGAGCACGTGTGAATTCAATAATCGGTTTTGTTGAGCGATAGCTACGAGTTAAGTTGATGCCGTTCGTTTCGTCTGGTCCGTATAAGCTAGTAAGTGTATTGAAATTCACTGCTTCACTCGCATGGGCAAATATCGCTTGATTAAAGTCTCCGAGTACAGTCATTCTTGCAGCAGGGAAGAGACGTTTTAAAAACTCGAATTGAAACGGCGAATAATCTTGCGCTTCGTCTACGAGTACGTGTTTAATCGATCTATTCGTTTGGAAGCCTTCAATTAATTCTTTTAAAAGTAAAAATGGAGTCGCATCCTCGTAATATAGCTTTCCTTCATCAAGCATGTTTACTGTTAAGGAGCAAATGTCATCCCATTCTGCCGGCTTTTCCCCAGTAACCCACGATGCATTTGTAAAGAGTTGTTTATATATGCCTGTGAAGTTGATGAAGCGCAATGTTTGAACGCCTTTACGAAGCGGCTTCAATTTTTTACGGACAATCATACGACCGAGTACTTTCGTTTCTTTCTCAAAGTCATTAAAGGAGTTGTCTTCAAACTCGCCTTTTTTCTGTAAATATTTATAAGCCTTTTGGTATTCATCTTTACTAAGTAATTCAATTTCTTCTTCTACCCAAGGTTTTTTCAGTTCTGTTTTTTCAATCTCATCTATTTTTTTATTTAGCCAATCTGTTAACTTTTCAATTCGATTATGGAAGCGGAGGGAGGAATCCGTATTATAAAATTGCTCTGTAATTTCTTTAGCAGAGGCAATTAGTTTTCCTCTAAATTTCATTCCTCTAAATAGCATGCCTGAAGATTCAAGAGATTGTCTATACGCTCTAATCATCTCGAAAAATTGAGTAGATGCTTTAAAGCGAATGCTAGCATCTCTCGTTTTATAGGTGGGGCTATTCGTTTCAGTTAACATATATTCTAATTGTTCATAAGGATCTTCAACGTCAAATGACTTGCTTAGTCTATGGTTTAAGTATTCTTGGAATGTCACTTGCTGCATATTTTCTTCACCGAGTTCAGGTAGTACGTTAGAAACGTAGCTATTGAACATAGAGTTAGGGGAGAAGAGAATAATTTGATCCGCTTTTAGCCATTCGCGATATTTATATAGTAAGTAGGCGATTCGTTGCAGGGCAGCTGACGTTTTACCACTACCAGCAGCTCCTTGCACGATAAGGAGTCGGCCTTCATCGTGACGAATAATTTCATTTTGCTCGCGCTGAATCGTAGCGACGATACTTTGCATATGTTTGTTCGTACCTTTTCCGAGCGCTTGTTGCAAGATTTCATCACCAATTGTAAGGCTCGTATCGAACATAGAATCAATCTCGCCATTTTGAATAATGTATTGTAATTTTTTCTCCACGTTACCATGGATTACGCCGCCTGGTGTACTGTATTCAGCCGGTCCTGGTGGATAATCGTAGTACACACTCGAAATAGGTGCACGCCAGTCATATATAAGAAAGTTTTCTCCGCTTGCATCAGTAAGTGTAGCTACGCCGATGTAAATTTTCTCCGCAGCAGATTCTCCTTCTTCTTTGAAATCAATTCGTCCGAAGTAAGGTGCTTTATGCATACGTCTTAATGCGGCAAGTCGATTAAAGGTGTGCTTATGGGTAATTTGTGTGACAGCTAGTGACTGAGCTTGTTGTCTTAAGTTGATAACTGTTTCAAGATAATCATCAAAAGTATCAGTATTCACTTTCACGTCATCCCAGAAGTGTTTACGAATATGGATTACTTCTGCCCGGCGTCTGCCAGTTTCGTTTTCCAGTTTATCAATTTGCTGCGTAATCGTTTCGATTACGGTATCCAATCGTTTTTGCTCTAAATCAAGTTTTTTGTTCATACGGTAAGCACTCCTTTAAAAGTGAAAAATAGAGGTTGACTGAAGATATGTTTTGGTGTACAATTAAGATACGGATAAATACGTTCTCTGTATTTTTCGAAACGTGTTTCTGTACTAATTTAACATAGTTTTTTCATTTAATCAATGATAATAAGATAAACCTTGGTTCCGTGTGTGATGGAATCAAGGTTTTTTTGTGTTTCTTGAAGAGAGGATAGCGATCATTGTCAGTTTTTGTCGGTAAGTCGATATATTTCAAGAATCGCCGATATAATTGGAGTTGCGCTGATATATTTTGAAAATCGCTGATATAATTTAGAGTCACGAAAACCAAACGTATAATTTCACTTACCGAATCCGAACCTAGACGCAAAGTATCGCGAAGAGAGGGCAAAATAAAAAAGCTTGGGCCGAAGCCCAAGCTTTTTTCACTTCATTATTTCTTTTCGTCTTTCTTTTCGTCAGCTTTTGGCTCTTTGAAAAGATCTTTTAAATCTTTATCGTCAACTTTTACGTCAGCTTTTTTGATTTCTTTCATCATAAGATCGTTCATGAATTCGCCGTCTTGTGATTTCTTCGCAACGATTTCTTTTTTGATGTCATCTTTAGATTGTTCGAAAGATTTTTCTGGTTCTTTAATGTCTGTTACTTTAATGATGTGGTAACCGAATTGTGATTTCACAGGCTCGCTTACTTCATCTTTTTTCAGTTTATAAGCAGCATCTTCGAATTCTTTAACCATTTTACCAGCTCCGAAGAATCCTAAGTCGCCACCTTTTTCTTTTGAACCAGTATCTTCAGAGTATTGTTTCGCTAACTCTTCGAAAGATTTACCTTGTCCAAGTTCTTCTTTAACTTTTTTAGCAGTCGCTTCATCTTTTACAAGAATGTGGCTTGCTTTAATTTCAGGCTTGTAGTTATCTTTTAATTCTTTATCAGTGATTGTTTTCTCGATAGCTTTTTCTTGCGCTAATTGAGCACGCACACCAGTTTTTAACGTTTCTTCTTTAATGCCTTGTTGTTTTAATAGTGTATCGAATTGATCACCGTATTGTTTTTTCATTTCATCGAACTTTTTGTCTACTTCTTTGTCTTCAACTTTGTAGTTTTTAATAAGTACTTTTTCCATAACCATGTTGTTTAGTACTTGTTTACCAGCTTGTGTCTTCATTTGCTCGTAGAACTCGTCTTTTGTAATGTCACCAGCTTTAGATGTAACGATTTTGTCTGATGATGATGTTCCACATGCTGATAATGCAATTACACTTGTTGCGGCTAAGGCAAGCATAGCTTTCTTCATTCGATAAACACTCCTACTATTATGTATTTTTAATTTATCCTACCCAATGAATTTTAGTTCATAAGAGCCCGATTAAGTCTCACTGATACTTTTGCTTTTTGTATTGGTAAAGCGCGCTTAACAGGGCTTACCGAGGCTTTAGGATAAAGTTAAGATGCGTGTCATTTATTTCATAGTATAAGCAATATGTACAAAATTTAATATATCATATTTCGACTCGATTTCATATTGATAAAGAAAATTTAACCAGTATGTGTCAGATTTTGAAGGTGTTCCATATTGGGCGCATGCCGCATATACAGAAAAGAGGAGGGGATGGGGATGAATTCTCAACTTATTTTATTACTTGTACTGTTTATTTTATTGGTTATAGTAGGTATAATTTGCTTATAGAGGAAAAAAGTGAGGAAGGGGCTTCCTTCCTCACTTTCCATGAAATATAATTTCTATATAACTAGAAATTAATAAAATTGTTATACATACATTAATAACCCGAAAGACACCGGGTTGGCGGCTCGCAGCTATTTGTTTTCGTTCACACAGTGTATGTGTCATGAAATTCGTGTAAAATATAACAAGAAGTGCGAATGCGACAAAAACAACTGTTATAAGTGTCATGAGGCGAGACCTCCTTTTGGCTAAAATACATATACTTTATATATTGTATCATACGATATTTTGTTCGTGTTATAAAATTCAGAAATAGAAGACTTTGTGTTAGAAAGAGAGGGAGAAAATGGACGTTGTTAGAAGATTAGAACAAGCTGAATACTACGTAGACCTACTATTTAAAATGATTGATGAAGAAAAGTGTCCATTTTATTCTTTAATCATAAAGAAAAAAGCTCGTAAAAAAGATATTGAACGTATACTACATCTTTGTGAAATGCTGAACGAGCAATATGTAGTGGAGAAAGCAGAAGGGCTTCTTCTGTTCGATGCGTTGTTAGATCAATTTGAAAAAGCGCTTCCACATCAGCTCGAAGTACACGAAACTGCGGAAGCGCTAGCAAAACAAGGTTTATTTAAGCCGCTTATGAATGAATTCTTAAGCATGATTGCGAAAAAATAAATAGATTACTTCTTAACTAACTTCTGATCGGATTCCGTAAAATTCTCCTCAATATTCTCTAACGATTTCTCAAAAATATCGATGAAGTCTTGTCCGTAAATGTTGCGCAAGATAGCGATAAGTTCGATATTTTCTGGGAACTTACCGTAAAAATTACGAAGTGCAAGAGCCCCATTAAATACAGAATTATTTTCAGGATCATACTCCTCCATTAAGCGAAGTAGTAGTTCTTCCCCTTTGTCTGTAATCTCAATGTACGTATTTCGTTTGTCATCTTCTTTTTTCGAGAATACAAGATAGCCGCGTTCTTCCAGCTTTTTCGAGAAGTTAAACGCCGTTGATACGTGCATAACTCCAAACTTTGCAATCTCAGAAATGGAAGCCCCTTTTAAATGATAAGCGATTGATAGAATATGATGCTCATTAATGTTTAAATCGTAAGGCTTGATCCACTGTTGCCAATCTTTCTCTACACATTTCCATAACGCTTTCGATAATTGAGCAATGCGTTGGCTGAAAATCATCGCTTCTTTTACCGAGTAATCTTTTTCTCCACTTTTCATTTACTCACCCACTTTAACATTCTTTTTCATTACTATCTATTATGCCAGTAAAATAAAAATTAATAAAGTCTTTTTGTGAGAATTGTGAAAATTTTTTGGAAAAATGACATTCTATACAAATCATGCATAACTATGGAAGCGTTTTATGAGTCGTGAATACATGCGTTGTCCATACATGTTAAGTGATAACATATATTGTAAATGCATAAAAACACGGCATATCTATGTGATAGGCCGTGTTAAGGTCAATTTATATAAAAAATATTTGTTATATGCAAAAAACTAAGCAGGAATTTGTTTACGCTTTTTCCGGAACAGCTTCTTGTAGTTTCTCAATTGATTTTTGAATGTCCAAAATTTCTTTCTCAATATGTCGTTTGTTTTGAGAAATGTCTTGCTTCCAGTTAGAAAGCGTGTCTTGCATATCGTCTTTTAATTCTTGAAACACTTCTTTACCTTCTGAAGCAGTTTCAACGATTTGACGTTTTAATAATTTTGTATCAGCTGTAATATCAGCTAAAGTCTTTTTAATATCAGTTCCTTTTTCTTTTAGCTTACCGCGCATAGCTTTACCAGAAGAAGGAGTAGAGAAAAGAACGGCTAGTCCAGCAACTGCTCCGCCGCAAATGACACCTGTAATAAAGGATTTAGCTTTTGACATAAAAGGAAACCTCCTTATTTTTTGTTCGTATTCATGATGTGAAAACATATGCATATTTGTAAGGCAAGGGAAAGAAAAGTGTGCAGTGCACAGTCCCCGGCATCTTGAGTGGAGAAACAAGCCGTACAATATGTCATCACTTTAGGAAAGTGGCTTGTTATGTATTACTTCTTATTATAGTGTCATTATTTCACACTATTTGCAATTGTACTTGCGATGTTTTGTAAATTTTCCATTGTGTATTCATTTTGATGTGATTTCCAAACAGCACCGAAACCATCGTTTTCACCGTAGCGTGGAATTAAATGAAGGTGGAAGTGGAACACAGTTTGTCCAGCTTTTTCACCGTTATTGTTAAGTAGGTTAAAGCCAACTGGATTAAACTCTGCTTTAATCGCATTTGCGATTTTCGGAACGACAGAAAAAATGTGTGATGCGATTTCTGGCGTTAACGCAAAAATGTCTTGTTTGTGAACTTTTGGAATAACAAGGGTATGTCCTTTTGTTACTTGACTAATATCTAAAAATGCAAGCACATGTTCATCTTCGTATACTTTTGAGCAAGGGATTTGCCCGTCAATAATTTTACAAAAAATACAATTGTCCGCTGTATGATTCATTGATCTCATCCTTTCAAATAGCCTTAGCCGTATTTTACCATAATTACATAAGAGAACAAACACGAAAAACAGGAAGCTGACTCAGCTTCCTGTTTTCTGAAGAGGGATTGAAAAAGCATTATCGTAATTTACGTTTCGCAGACACCTCATTTATTTAAGAAATGCACGGTAAATCGGCTAAAGTTTCTGCCGTAGACACCCCATTTTCAAGTGAAATGAATTGCAATCTTTATAAAGGGAAATTGTTTATTTTTTAAAACAGTATATGCTCTTTCGGAGACACCCCGTTTCTAAAATGAAACAAATAATCTGGTTATGTGTAAATTTCTTTGTCCAACATGGACACCCCATTTCATGATGACTTCACTATGTTGTTGTACTCATCAATTGGTGGTCGCTTTTTCAATGTGTTCCTTCTTCACTAATTATGATGTCCGCTTTCGCAAAAATATATGCGAACAAATTTAAATTTTTTTTGAGGGCATCGATACTATGTAGTGCAGCGCTATTTTTGGTAAGATGAATATAGAATGAATACTAATGAAGAAAGTGGTGTCGTATGAGCGAGTTATTGCGTGTAGAAAATGTTACAGGAGGATATACGAAACGACCTGTACTAAAAGATGTTTCGTTTTCTGTGAATAAAGGCGAACTTGTCGGCTTAATCGGTTTAAATGGAGCGGGTAAAAGTACGACGATTAAACATATTATCGGTTTAATGGAACCGAAAAAAGGAACTGTCACAATTAATGGGAAAACAATTCGTGACGATATGACAGCGTACCGTTCTAGTTTTTCGTTCATCCCAGAAACACCAGTATTATATGATGAGTTAACGCTAGAAGAACATTTGAAGTTAACGGCGATGGCGTACGGTGTTGATGAGAAACAATATGAAGAACGTGTAGGACAACTATTACATGAATTTCGCATGAAAAATCGTTTAAAATGGTTTCCGTCTCATTTCTCAAAAGGGATGAAACAAAAGATAATGATTATGAGTGCGTTTTTAGTGGAGCCATCTCTTTACATTGTGGACGAACCTTTCGTTGGGCTTGATCCGTTAGCCATTCAATCACTCCTTCAAATGATGGATCAAATGAAAAAGAGCGGTGCAGGTATTTTAATGAGTACACATATTTTAGCGACGGCAGAGCGTTATTGTGATTCGTTTATTATTTTGCATCAAGGTGAAGTAAGAGCGAAGGGAACATTATCTGAACTGCAATCACAGTTTAATATGCCAGGTGCAACGTTAGATGATATTTATATTGCATTAACGAAGGAAGAAGATTATGAATAGCACAGCATTATGGAAAGAACGATTTCGTCACTTTCTAAAAGAAGTTCGTACATATAGTAAATACGTATTTAACGATCATTTGAAATTTATTTTCGTATTTATCATCGGCGCAGGGGCGTATTATTACCAACAATGGTTACAAACGTTAACCCCGTCGTTTCCGGCGGCGCTCGTTATGGCAGTGTTACTGGGTCTTATATTAACGGCTGGATCAATCCAAACGTTATTAAAAGAAGCGGATCTCGTTTACTTGCTGCCAGTTGAAGAAAAGTTAAAACCTTACTTCACAAAGGCATTTCTTTTTACGTTTATGATTCAGCTATACATAATCGCAATCGTAGCGGCAGCGGTTGCCCCGTTATACTTCCAGCAAATGAAACAAACAGGAGCGGCTTACATATGGATTGTACTCGCGTTTGTCATTGTAAAAGCGTGGAACTTATTCGTTGCGTGGGAAAAGTCATTTTTAACAGATCAAAATATACAAAGAGCTGATTGGTTCATTCGTTTTATTTTAAACGGCTTATTTGTGTACTTCCTTGTAGAACGTACTTCCGTTATGTTTATTGGCGGAACCGTCCTTCTCATGATGTTATACCTCGTAGTATTGCATCAAATGGTGAAGGGAAAGCCGCTAAACTGGGAGTATTTAATTTCTGAAGAAGGTAAGAAAATGATGCTGCTATACCGCATCGCGAACATGTTCGTTGACGTACCAGCATTAAAAGAAAGAGTAGCACGTAGAAAATGGCTTGATTTCATCCTTTCGATGATCGGTGAAAAGCGTACATATTTATACTTATATACGAGAACGTTTTTACGATCTGGTAACTATTTCGGCTTGTATGTGCGTTTGCTCGCTCTTGGAGGAGTTATTCTTTACTTCATTCCGTTTTTATATGGACGATTTATCGTAAGCCTTATCTTCCTATATTTAATTGGTTATCAGCTCTTAACTTTATGGAAGCATCACCGCATGAAGATTTGGCTGGATTTGTATCCGGTCGGGGGAGAAGAGAAGAAGAAAGATTTTCTTGTCTTATTAAATGCAATCCTTATTATCGGCAGCGTTGTATTTACAGTTATATTCGCCCTTGCGACGAAAGATTTCATGATGACGGGAATTTTACTAGTCGTAAGCATAGTATTTAGTATCGGTTTCGTTTATCAATACGGGGCAAAACGTATTGAGCGTTTAAATTGAAGGGAATGAACCTATGATTACATACGAAGAGAAGGTTATAAAAGAATTGGAGCAGTGGAAAGCTACATTCATGAAAGATTCTTCTATGATGACACGGTTCTCTAAGAAAGTGCAGACGAAAGTACAACAGCTTATTCCGGCGAAAGTGCAAAAAGTATTAACGGAAACGATTCGGATGATGGTGCAAACGATTAGTGCCGGATCAAACTTTATAAAGCCGAAATTAAAAGAGACGAACTGGTCATTGCAAAGAAGAGAGGACGAAGTACGTAAAAAAATGGATGAGTACAAAAAAATAGCAGCGGCAGAAGGAGCAGGGACGGGAGCAGGCGGTATTCTCCTTGGCCTTGCTGACTTTCCGCTTTTACTCGGCATTAAAATTAAATTTTTATTCGATGCAGCAACGTTGTACGGATTTGATACGAGCGACAAAGAAGAGCGCCTTTTTATTCTTCACGTTTTCCAGCTCGCCTTTTCAAGTGACGACCACCGAAAAGAAATATGGAAAGCAATCGAAACGTGGGATATAGAAGAAGAAAATCATATGGACTGGGAAAAGTTCCAAACAGAGTACCGAGACTATATCGATTTAGCAAAAATGCTTCAGCTCGTACCAATAATCGGTGCCCCGGTCGGCGCATATGCGAACTATCAACTACTGCAAAGGCTCGGAGAAGTGACGATGAATTGTTATCGTATGCGACTACTTAATAGAAATTAAAAAGAAAGCATCCTAAATGTGTGATTTAGGATGCTTTTTTTAGAAGTTAATGCCGATATAGCTAACTCCGGCAATAATCAATACGATGAAGAGTACAATGATGAATGGAAATCCGCTTTTGCCAGCTTGTCCAGCTTCACCACCGCCAGTGCCACCACTACCGCCTTTACCACCAAGTCCCATAGGAATATCCTCCTTATTGTTATATGTTGCGTTTACTTTATACTTTTCTATATTTACCAATAAATTCCTTTTGGAGATGCTAACTTGCAAATCATTTCGTTTCATTTTATAATTTATTTACCGACCGGTAAGTAAAAATAAGTGGGGTACAGTATGACAAAGAATTTACAAACATCGCAAAACATTGTCGAGGCATCATTTAAACTCATGGCAGAGCACGGCATTGAGAAGATGAGCCTTTCTATGATTGCGAAAGAGGTAGGTATTTCAAAACCGGCTATTTATTATCATTTTTCTTCTAAAGAAGCGTTAGTCGATTTTTTATTTGAAGAAATTTTTTCTGGGTATCATTTCGTGAGTTATTTCGATAAAGAGCAATATATGAAAGAAAACTTTGCAGAAAAGTTAATTTCAGATGGTTTACATATGCTCTCTGAATATGAAGGGCAAGAAGGAATATTACGTGTTATAAATGAATTTATCGTAACTGCATCGCGAAATGAAAAGTATCAGAAACGCTTATTTGAAATACAAGAAGATTTCTTAAATGGTTTCCACGATTTATTGAAGAAAGGTGTGGAGCTTGACGTTGTGTCACAACATGAAACGGAAGAAAATGCTCATACGTTAGCGCTCGTGATCGATAATATGAGTAATTACATGTTAATGGGATTCCAGTTAAAGTATAAAGAAATTTGGATTCGAAATGTGAAAAACGTCATGAAGGAGGAATAGAAGTGAAAATGCAAAAAAACTGGTGGCTCGGTTTTCTTGGATTCATTGGGATTTATCCCGCATTAACGGGCAGTAAGACCCCCCACCTCAAAATTCAGCGAAAGCAAAGAAGTTAGGTGGGGGATCAACTGCCCGTAAAAGCCCGATTGGTTCAACTAATAATCAGCAGGGGATGAACAAAACCCCCACTGATTAAAGTTTCACTTTATAAAATCCCAGGTATGATTGAAGCTTTTCAAGCGGATGGAAGTTGGCTTAAGTTAATCGGTTTCATTTGGTTACTTTGGTTCGGATATTTTATTCCTGAGAAGAAAGATAATTAAATTACAATTTTCTGTAAAGTTATGTAAAATATAGATTGAGAGTATTCATATATTAGATTACTAGATTTGGAGTGGTTACATGGATCCATTGAAAAATGAAATTCATCCTGACATGGTCAAGGTGTGGAAAGTTCGTGCTGTCATTGAAGAAGGGATTGGTATTCTTGTCATTTTAGCTTACCTTTTCCTCATGATAAAGTTTGATTGGTGGGCGTGGATTTTGTACGTGCTAATCGGGTTAACGGTTGCACTAGCGCCATTTGAGTACTTCGTATTTCCAAAACTTCGTCAGCGTTATTATAGCTACCAACTAAATGAAGAAGAACTTGAAATTCAGCACGGTCTTTTCGTCGTAAAGCGCGTATTAGTACCGATGATTCGTGTGCAGCACGTGACGATTGAACAAGGTCCGATTATGAGAAAATATGGCTTAGCAGAATTACACATTTCAACAGCGGCAACTTCTCACAGCATCCCAGGCTTAACGATGTATGAAGCAGAAATGTTGAAAACAAAAATCGCAGAATTAGCGAAAGTGAGTGATGAGGATGTATAAGAGGCAGCATCCCATTACGATGTTATTAGAATTAAAAATAACAGACTTTATACCACTCATTATTTTCATGTTTAGTTTAAACGGAAAGTTCCCGTTTTGGTATTTAATTCCCGCTGCATTCGGTTTACTCACCGTCTTTTCAGCGTTTGAAAAATGGTATTACACAACATACTGGGTTGAAAATAACGTATTACATGTGAAACAAGGGCTCTTTGTGAAGAAGGAGAGCTACTTAAATAAAGAACGTGTGCAAACAATTAATACAAGTTCTAACGTGTTATATCAAATGCTTGGCTTAAAGAAAATTCAGATCGAGACGGCTGGTGGGGGCGACGATGCAGAAGTTAGCTTAGCTGGTATTACAGTAGAAGAAGCAACAGAGCTTATTGCGATGCTAAATGATCCAACTCCAGAAGTGAAAGCAGAAGAAACGTTAGACGAAGCGGTAGAAAATACAGAAGAAAAACAAATCGTTACAGAAGAGAAACAATCGACAGAGTATAAATTAACTTGGAAAGAAATTGTGCTAGCCTCTGTTACATCTGGTCAGTTGGGACTATTATTCTCATTAATCTTTTTCGTGTATCATCAAGTAGATGAGTACATTCCGAAATGGATAGAGAATAGCGTAAAGTCGTATGTAATGGAACATGATATATATGGCTGGATTTTCATGGTAGCCATTTTGATCGTCCTTTCGTGGATTATATCGACAATTGGTTACGCGTTAAAACATGGAGATTTCACAGTGAATCGAAGAAATGATGAAGTCCGCATTTCGCAAGGGTTACTTGAGAAAAAAGAACTCGTCCTAAAATTACACCGTATTCAAGGTATTACGATAAAAGAAAGTATTTTACGTCAACCATTCGGTTATTGTGCTGTGCAAGTAGAGGTGATTCAAAGTAAAGGACTGGGTGACGAGAAAGAAAAAGTTACACTGCATCCTATCATTCGAAAAGATCGCGTACAACAGTTACTCGCACATTTACAATTACCATATGAACTGAATACAAACATTATTTCATTACCAAAAGCAGCATTACGCCGCTATCTCATTGATAGTTTCATTTTCTTCGCAATGCTAGCAATCCCGCTTATTGGAATAAGTATATACTTTGAAAAGCACTTCATCATGTGGGCATTAATTCCGCTCGTGATCCTCATCTTTACACTTGGATACGCAACATTTAAAACAAATGGTTACAGTGTAAACGGGGAGCAAATTACGCTTGTATATCGCAGCGTCGGAAAATATACAGGGCTTGTTAGAAGAAGGCACGTTCAATCAATGGAAAAGACACAATCATATTTTCAGCGCCGTGCAAATTTATGTACGTATAAATTTTCTAACGCATCATCGAATTACAAATTAGAGCATACGAGAGTAGAAGATGCGGAGAGAATGCAGGGTTGGTATAAGAAGAGAATAAGTGAGGATTAATATGAAAAGGCTTGCCTATTATGAAAGGCAGGCCTTTTGTTATAGAGAAATTAGTAGTTTACACTTTGTGTACCCTGTTTGGAATGTAGTAACTTCAACATCTCATGGTCACTAGATGTATTGTGGTAAAAAAGACACCCTAAGGTGCCTTTCATCGACTTGGACCATCTTAAATTTAATAATATCCACTATTTTGCAATTGTAAATATATGAGAAATCTTTCATATTACATTCATGTAGCTGAATTTAATAGAGTTTATTTGGTATGAAAATCTTTAAATATTCTACATTTTATCTTTAGAAAAAAGAAAAACTCTCACCTGAAATTAAATGTGGATTGATAGCGATATGCTGCTACATCTAAAAATATTAAAAAATATGCTAGTTCTAGTAATTTAATCCTATCATTTTAAAAAAATTTGAATATTATAGTATAAATAAAAAGAAAGGAGGTATGCCAATATGAACAATCAAACGTTAGCAATTTTAAGAACATTGTCTCCTGGTACAAATATTCTATTCCAATTCAACTCTCAACCTATTATAGAGGGTGTTTTCTTAGGTATTAATAGAAACACAGTTCAGATTAGCTTTGAGGATAATGTATTTTTCATTTTAGCAAATAAAATTAATGCAGTTGCACCTATAACGTAAAAGTAGTAAGGCATAGAAGGCGGTTTTCAACAATCGCCTTCTATATTTTTTATATGCTGGATGTGTAAAGTTATGAAAGTATAAAATTGGTTCTCTTATTTATTTCGCTGCTGATATAACTAGACGTATAAGAGGTAGATGGAAATCAGCTGAAAATATGTATATCCCAGCGTATGATTATGGATTCGTAATTAATTATAATACGGAATCACGTACACCATACAAAGGAAGCGCAATCTTCTTCCACGTCTCTACTTCATGGACAGAAGGGTGTACAGGTGTAGATAAACAAAATGTTATTGATATTTTAAGATGGATTGATCCAGGGAAAAATCCTGTTATTATTCAAACTCCTGAAAATGAACTGACAAATTATTAATTGGATACGCTAAAAAAATATAATTTATACGGCATTATTTTAAGTCTACTTTCATTAGTAGGCTTTTTTGTTAATCTCAAACGCTAATGGATTATTTCATTAAAAAATTGGATTTACGATACGTTAGGGAGGTTTCATAAACGGTTGTTTGTAGTTTTTTTGAGACTAATGAATAAATTTTTTAATATATAGGGATTAAAGTGAATAAAATAAAAGGTCGATTTCTTTTCATGTAAAGAAGTTGGCTTTTTTATTTCGCTTTGTTTAGTGTAAGTGATTTTTGTTTCAGAGTACTGTTTATTTTTGGGCTTGATGATAATGAGGAGAGATCCTTTGCATCCGTATTTACACTAAGGATTGGAGTTTATCGTTTTCTAAAAATATAGACAGGGGAAAATAATGTAAAAAAACTATTGTATATTTAAAAACCTTATGTTACATTTGTGTTACAGGAAAGTTACAAACGGTAACTTATGTTACGGTTTGTTTTCTTTTGTTTTTCGTTATGTTACGAAATGGGGTTCGTATTCAATCAATCGAGAACATGTAAAGCTAAAAAAATAGCAACCTAAAAATAGTTTTTCTATGTGTATAAGAGTGTGTGTAGTAAAGAGCCTGGTGAGAGTTTTACGCACATTATTAAAATTCCTTTCTGTCTTTAAAAAAAGAAGAAGAAACCAACTACCAACTATTTAGGAGTTTTAAGTAATGATAGTAAATGAAATGTACTTCCTTTCCCACACACAAAGTACATCTTTACTTTCAGTCTAATTACTACACAGACTTTTATACATATGCTGTTACCCCGCATTAACGGTCAGTAAGCCCCCCACCTCAAAATTCAGCGAAAGCAAAGAAATTAGGTGGGGATCAACTGCCCGTAAAGGCCCGATTGGTTCAACTAATAATCAGTGGGGGAGAAATAAAAAGCCCCACTGATTAAAGTTTCACTTTATCGTTTTAGGGATATATAGGAGGAGAAAAAATGAAAAAGTTATTAATGGTAATTGGACTTACGTTTTTAATGTTAGCTGGATGTAGTAATGGTAATTTTGACAAAGCAATGGATGAAGGGAAGACCGCGTTAACGAATAAAGAATATAAAAATGCCTTATCATCATTTGAAAAAGCGCTAGATGAGAAAAAAGACGATTCAGATGCAAAGATGCTTGTAGAACAAACGAAAGTAATGATTGAAGCAGTGAAGTTAAAAGAGGAAACAAAGATAGAAGAATCAATCAATTCATTTGAAAAAGTAGAGAACATGAAGAATGGAAATGCTACGCTTGTAAAACAAGCAAAAGAAGAACGCGCAGCATTACTAGCCATCTTAGAGCAAAAAAAGAAGTATAGCGAGCAACTGACGAAAAGTGAAGAGTTAATAAGTAAGAAAAGTTATGCAGAAGCGAAAGAGCTCTTAAATAATCTAGTTGCAGAAACAAAAGATAACAAGAATCTTGAAGAATATAATAAAAAAGCGGTAGGATTAGTTACTAAAATGAATGAAGAAGAAAAAACTGCAAAGAGTGAAGCGGCAGCGAAGGCACAAAAAACAAATGTAGTAACGAATCAAAAGGTAGCAACAGAAAAGACTCAAAAAACTGAGGCAGAAAAAAATCAAAAGGTAGTAGCAGAAAAGAACGAAAAAACTGAGGCAGAAAAAAATCAAAAGGTAGCAACAGAAAAGAACCAAAAAACTGAGACAGAAAAGAATCAAAAGGTAGAAGCAGAAAAGAACCAAAAAGTAGAAACAGGAAAGAATCAAAATGCATTTACTTTTGAGAAAGCGAAAGCATATATCAAAAATGAATATAAAGAAGACTATAATTACACGCTAGAAAATACGCAAGTAGAGAATGGAAAGAAATATTATCAAATTAGAGTGCGTACGACATATAAAATAGAAGGCGCAGCTGGAGCAGGATTTACTGGCGTATTCAAAGTATTCGAAGATGGTACAATTATTGAACTGCACTAAATCGATGAAAAAGGTATCCTCAAAGTATTTGAGGATACCTTTTTTAGCATAAAAAAAGGCATCTAGCAAAAGTACTAGATGCAAATAAAAACACAAGGGAAGATAAATATCTTCCCGTTTCCCGTAAGTAATTATATCAAAAAATTTATAAAAAACTAGCTTTATTTTTTATATAATTCATGTGTAAAGCTATGAAACGATAAGATTACACTGTTTTCATAGTGTTTTATTGAAAAAAGGAGCTGCGTATATGATTAATTTTAAACCAGAAAATTTAAACCAACTATTAAAAGTGATACTAATTAGTGCGAATAAGTCGTATGATGCGATTAAAGATTATGAGTTTACGGGGGAAGAAGTAGTGTTTCGTGTAGACTTCGAGTATATTGACGTTTCTTTAATGATTGTAGATATGTTAGGAAGATCAGCTTCTAAATTCACTATTTTGCCATATGCTCATCCGAATACGAATGAAATAGATTACATTCAGTTTCAAGTGTATGCGATTAATGAAGGGAATTTTAAAGAAATGATGGATACGATGTAAAGGAACTATAATTTTACAAATATGTATATACCAACTAATATATAATTAATAAATTCATATAATTGGAGTGATGAGATGCAGCCGTTAGAAAGGGAGATTCATTCTAATATGCTGAAAGTGTGGCGAATTCACGCTTTAATTGGGGCGGCAGTTATACTAGCAGTCGTAATTGCGTATTTCTTTTTTATGATTACTTTTAATTGGTGGGGTTGGTTGTTTGGCTTGTTAGTAACAGGCGCTATTATATTTATCCCGCTTGATTATTTTGTGTTTCCAAATTTACGTCAACGCTATTATAGTTACAGATTAAATGAAGAAGAGATTGAGATTCAAAAGGGAATGTTCGTTGTAAAACGCGTACTTATTCCGATGATGCGTGTGCAGCACGTAACGATTGAACAGGGCCCGATTATGAGAAAGTATAATTTAGCAGAATTACATATTTCAACAGCAGCAACTTCTCATAGTATTCCAGGTTTAACGAAAGAAGAAGCAGAGCAGCTGAAAAGACAAATTGGAGAACTTGCGAAAGTGAGTGATGAGGATGTATAAGAGGCAACATCCAATCACGATATTGTTAGGTATTCGAGTTGCGACTTTGTTACCTTTTATTTTTCTTGTTTTATTTAAATCAGATGGCCAAGTAAAACCTTGGTATTTCTTACATCTTGTTCTTTTATTTGTAGTATTTATTATGGCGATTTTCTCAGCTATAAAATGGTATTTCAAAGTGTACTGGGTTGAAAATAATATTGTACATATAAAGCACGGTGTGTTCGTTAAGAAAGAAAGTTACTTAAATAAAGAACGTGTGCAAAATATTAGTACGTCTTCTAACATCATTTATCAAGTGCTCGGACTGACGAAGTTAAACATAGAAGTAGCCGGTGGCGGTACTGAACCGGAAGTGATGTTAGCTGGCATTAGAGAAAGTGAAGCGAAGGAACTGATCTCTTTATTACATAAAGAGATCAGTGTTGTGACTGAAGAAGAGCCCGCGACAGCAGAAAATAAGACAATTTATCAGTTAACAGCAAAAGAAATTTTATTTGCCTCTATTACATCTGGTAGATTTGGATTAGTATTTTCGATGTTAGTCATCCTTTACACAGAGTTTAATCAATTTCTACCAGAATGGCTCATCAATAAAGTAGAAGCATATGTAATGGATAACGGTGTATATGAATTAATCGTTATGGCCGCGATTTTAATGGCGGTTTCGTGGGTCATTTCAACAGCTGGCTATGCGTTAAAATATGCGAACTTTAAAATTGAGCGAAACGGAAATGAAGTTCGCATCGTGCAAGGGTTATTTGATAAGAAAGAGTTTGTTTTAAAACTACACCGCATTCAAGCAATTACGGTGAAAGAAGGAATTCTCCGTCAGCCTTTCGGATACTGCTCTGTCGAAGTAGAAGTTATTCAAAGTATAGAAGCAGCTGGAAATGAAGTGATGTTACATCCTTTTATGAAGAAAAAAGATGTCCAGCAGTTACTTACGTATTTGCAGTTGCCGTATGAAATGGAAGAGAAAATCGTTCATTTACCGAAGGCTGCATTACGTCGTTACGTAATAATGGGCTGGATTACAAGTGCCGTGCTTGCACTGCCGATCATCGGTGCGAGTATATATTTTAAACAAAATGTTGCGTTATTCACATTAATACCGCTATTTATCATATTTACGTTACTGGCATACGCCCGGTATACAAGTGGTGGATATATGATACGAGACAATCAGTTAGTCATGGTGTACCGAGGACTTGCGAAATATACGGGGGTGATGCGAAGAAGGCATGTTCAAGCAGTAGGGTACAGTCAGTCGCATTTTCAAAAGAAAGACGAGCTATGTACAGCTGTCGTATCAGTAGCGGGGCATGTATATAAAGTGAAGCATATACAAAAAGAAGACGCGCTTCGCATATATAATTGGTATAAAGAAAAAGGAAACACCGGTGCGTAACGGTGTTTCCTTTTTTGTCGTGATTTTTCGATAAGTCGATATATTTGGAAAATCGCTGATATATCTTGAGTTGCGCCGATATATATCAAAAATCGCCGATATAATTTCACATACCGCCAATTCCGAACTACAAAACCCTTAAACTAACACATCAAAAGTAGTCACAAATGACGGGCGAGAGAAGATACTTTTCTGCTGCTCTGCATGTGGATGTGCTTGAGCCTGAGCTTGTCCTTCTGCTTGTGCAGGACGTTTTTTATGAGCGTTTTCGAATGAACGTGATTCTGTCCAGTCTTTAAAGTTTTGCTCCGTTTCCCACATCGTTAAGATGACATATGTATCGTTACTTAATGGGCGTAGAACGCGGATTGCTTGGAAACCAGGTTCGTTTTCGATAAGGCCTGCGCGGTTTTTAAAACGATTTTCAAATACTGGGCGACCTTCGTCTGTTACAGAAATGTTGTTACAAACGATGTAGCCAGGTTGTCCTTTAAATTCTCCTACAGCGTCTAGTACGTCATACTGAAGAGAACCTTCTACAGATTCTTCTGTATTTTCTTTATAAAACATATCTTTTTCATTATTTTTTGCAGTGAAATGTGCTTGTTCTAGAGGTGTTTCGTATGAAATAATAGCCTTCATTTTAATGCCCCCTTTAATTGTTTGTTTCTATTATATCAACTCTCGTAAAAAACTTCGAAGATTATATACATAAAGATACTTCTTTTTCAAATAATAAATGTACCATCATTTGGAAAGAAGGCCGATGTATGAAGAAAGTAAAGTGGACTTTATTAGGTGGGTTAGCAACGCTCGTATTAGCGATTGTACTTTATAAACTTATCGTGTTAGCTGGTGGCTATATGATGGATGAGAAGCAGCTCGTTTTCCACTCTTCATCACGTATCGTGGACCAGAAAGGGAAAGAAATTACGAAATTATATGTAGAAAATAGAGACCTCGTACCAATTGAGCAAATTCCGAAATACGTGCAGCAGGCGTTTGTTGCGGTAGAGGATTCTCGTTTTTATGAGCATCAAGGAATTGATTACCCGTCTATATTCCGTGCTCTTTATAAAGATACGTTGGCTGGAGAAAAGGTAGAAGGCGGTAGTACCATTACCCAGCAACTCGCTAAAAATGTTTTTTTAACTCGTGAAAAAACAGTTACGCGTAAATTGAAGGAAGTCGCAATTTCTCTTCAATTAGAACAAAAATATACGAAGCAACAAATTCTTGAAATGTATATGAATCATATTTATTTTGGGCATGGGGCTTACGGTATTCAAGCTGCAGCAAAGTTGTATTTTAATAAAAATGTAGAAGATTTAACAGTAGAAGAGGGCGCTATGCTTGCAGGTCTTCCGAAGTCGCCAAACGGATATTCACCTTATTTCTCCCCAGAGAAAAGTAAGGAGCGCCGTGATCTCGTATTGTCGCTTATGCATAAACAAGGTTATTTGACTGCCGAAGACAGCGTACGTTATCAAGGAAGAACAATTGCTTTATATAAAAACTTAGACGAAAATGAGCTCGCATATATGCCGTATATTGATATGGTCATAGATGAAGCCGCACGTTTATACGGATTGTCTCATCAAGAAGTACTTCGCGGAGGATATACATTTGTCGTGCCGATGGATGAAAAAATTCAAAAGGTAGCATATAACCAGTTTCAAGATGCAAGGAATTTCCCTGGGAAAGAAGAGGGGGCGCAAGGTGCGTTTTTATTAATGGATAATCGTACGGGCGGAATTAAAGCCGCGATCGGCGGAAGGAAGTATGTCCCGAGAGGGTTTAATCGTGTTTTCGCAAAAAGACAACCCGGTTCTGTGTTAAAACCACTTATCGTCTATGCACCAGCACTCGAAACGAAAAAGTATAATCCGTATTCTTTATTAACGAATGAAAGAACTTCTTTTGAAGGTTATGAACCCCGCAATTACAATCGTCAATATACGAAAGAAATGACGATGTACGATGCAATTTTAGAATCAGCAAACGTACCGGCAGTTTCTTTATTAAATGAATTAGGGGTTGAAGAAGGGAAGCAATATTTAGAGAAAGGTAATGTTCATATTGCTGATGCTGGTTTAAGTACAGCACTTGGAGGATTGAAAAATGGTGTTTCAACATTTGATCTTGTGAAAATGTATCGTGCATTTTTAGCAAATGGTGATATTATTGAGCCGCACGTTATTGATAAAGTGTTAAATAGACACGGCGCAGTTATTGGAGAATCGCCAAAAGTAGAAACGAACATTTTCTCGAAACAAACGGCTTGGTATATGACGAAAATGCTTGAAGGAGTTGTAAAGGAAGGGACAGCAAAAGCCGGTGTATATAACGGGGCATTAGCTGGAAAAACAGGTACAACTTCACTGCCAAATGACGATAATGGAGCGAGAGATATGTGGTTCGTTGGCTATACGCCAAATTTAGTAGGCGCTGTTTGGATTGGTTATGACCGTACGGATAAAGAGCATCAGTTGCAAGGCGAAAGTGCGTCAGCAACGAAATTGTTTAAGAAAATTTTAACGAAGGCAAATATAGAACAGAAAGAGCAGTTTATGAAGCCAGAAGGTGTGGAAACAATCGGCGCTCCGATTCGTCTGCACAAAATTGAAGATGTGAAAATGAAATTAGCGTTTAGCCCTTTCGGTTTATTTAAAGCGAAATTAAGCTGGACACCACTTCCTGATGATAGAATTATGTATCGCATTTATAGAGTGGAAAATGGAGTCCATACGCATGTGGGCACTGTAAATGGTGCCGGGGAATATGAGGAAAAGTTCGTTAACATCTTTTCAAAACCGAGTTTTTACGTTGTGCCATATAACACACAAACGAATCGCGAAGGAGAAAAGTCAAAAGTAGCTAAACCATAGTTTTTCTCTGTGTTATAATAAGAATGTTGTGAAAATAGTAAGCGTTTTTAAGAATGTTTGTGTCAATTTAATGAACAACGTACATAATGTTATGCATTTTGTTTTTACAAGCTGTATAGTAAAAAAAGATAAATATCGAACGTATTCGAAGCATTGGTAAGGAAGGGAGCAAGGGTCTTGGTAAGAACTATAAATGAGACATTTTTAAAAGCATGTAGGGGGGAACGTACTGATTATGTACCAGCATGGTATATGCGTCAAGCAGGTCGTTCGCAGCCGGAATATAGAAAGATAAAAGAAAAGTATTCTTTATTTGAAATTACACATAATCCAGAGTTATGTGCTTACGTTACAAAGTTGCCTGTTGATCAATATAACGTAGACGCAGCAATTCTGTATAAAGATATTATGTCACCACTACCTGCAATTGGTGTGGACGTAGAAATTAAATCAGGTATTGGCCCAGTTATTGATAATCCAATTCGTTCTTTACAAGACGTAGAAAAATTAGGGGAAATCAATCCAGAAGATGACGTACCGTACATATTAGATACGATTCGTTTATTAACGACGGAAATGCTAGACGTACCGTTAATCGGATTTTCAGGAGCTCCATTTACATTAGCGAGCTATATGATTGAAGGCGGTCCATCTCGTAATTATCATAATACGAAAGCTTTCATGTATGCAGAGCCAAAAGCTTGGTTCGCTTTAATGGATAAGCTAGCAGATATGGTTATTACATATTTAAAAGCGCAAATTAACGCAGGAGCAAAAGCAGTTCAAATTTTCGATTCTTGGGTTGGAACAGTAAATGTAGCAGATTACCGCGTATTTATTAAACCAGCAATGGAGCGTATTTTTGCAGAAGTTCGTAAGATGGGTGTTCCAATGATTATGCACGGCGTAGGAGCTGCACATTTAGTAAATGAATGGCACGACTTACCGCTTGATGTAGTAGGCTTAGATTGGCGCTTACCGATTGAAGAGGCACGCGCACGCGGCATTCATAAGGCGGTACAAGGGAATATGGACCCTTCATTCTTACTTGCACCATGGTCTGTTATTGAAGAACATGTAAAAGGTATTTTAGATCAAGGGATGAAACAGCCAGGTTATATCTTTAACTTAGGACACGGTGTATTCCCAGAAGTAAATCCAGATACATTAAAACGTTTAACTACATTTATTCATGAATACTCTAAAGGGCAGTTAGCGAAGTAAAGGAGCATTGCTGTATGAAAAAGAAAATTGGTTTGCTTGTAATGGCATACGGAACGCCATATAAAGAAGAAGATATTGAACGTTACTATACACATATTCGTAGAGGAAGAAAGCCAAGTCCTGAAATGCTAGAAGATTTAACAGAGCGTTACCGTGCAATTGGTGGTATTTCTCCTTTAGCTACTATTACATTAGAGCAAGCTAAAAAGTTAGAACAGCGTTTAAATGAAGTACAAGATGAAGTAGAGTACCATATGTATCTTGGCTTAAAACATATTGAACCGTTCATTGAAGATGCAGTGAAAGATATGCATAACGACGGTATACAAGATGCAATCGCACTTGTTCTTGCGCCGCACTATTCTACATTTAGCGTGAAATCGTATGTAGGACGAGCACAAGAAGAAGCTGAGAAACTTGGAAACTTAACAATTCACGGCATTGATAGCTGGTATAAAGAACCGAAATTTATCCAGTACTGGGTTGATGCAGTGAAAGGTATATATAACGGTATGGCAGAAGCAGAGCGTGAAAAAGCAGTATTAATCGTATCTGCACATAGCTTACCAGAAAAAATTATCGCACTTGGCGATCCATATCCAGATCAATTAAATGAAACAGCTGATTATATTGCAAGAGGTGCTGAAGTAGCAAACTATGCAGTAGGTTGGCAAAGTGCAGGAAACACACCAGATCCTTGGATTGGTCCAGATGTACAAGATTTAACGAGAGAATTAAATGAAAAGTACGGTTATACTTCATTCGTATACGCACCAGTTGGATTTGTTGCGGAACATTTAGAAGTTTTATATGACAATGACTTTGAGTGTAAAGTTGTAACAGATGAAATTGGCGCGAAATATTATCGTCCAGAAATGCCAAATGCATCGGACGCATTTATTGATTGCTTAACAGATGTTGTATTAAAGAAAAAAGAATCTGTAATGTAAAAAGAAAGGGGGAGCCTGCTTGAGGAAAAAAGTTGTAATCATCGGCGGTGGCATCACAGGATTAACAACAATGTATAACCTACAAAAAGATATTTATGACAAGAACTTGCCGATCGATACATTACTGATAGAAGCATCGGGTAAACTTGGCGGGAAAATTCAAACCGTTCAAAAAGATGGATTTACAATTGAACGCGGACCGGATTCTTTCTTAGCACGAAAAGAAAGTGCAGCAAGATTAGCGAAAGAATTAGGTCTTGGCGATGACCTTGTAAACAATAAGTCCGGTCAATCATTTATCCTCGTAAACAATCGGTTACATAAAATGCCGAGCGGATCAATGATGGGAATTCCAACGCAAATTACGCCGTTTCTATTTTCCAGGCTGTTCTCCCCAATTGGTAAACTAAGAGCTGGTTTTGATCTGCTAATGCCGAGATCAAAGCCAGTATCTGACCAATCACTCGGGCATTTTTTCAGACATCGTCTTGGCAACGAAGTGGTTGAAAATTTAATCGAGCCATTACTATCGGGTATTTATGCAGGGGATATTGATGAAATGAGCTTAATGTCAACGTTCCCGCAAATGTATCAAATCGAGCAGAAACATCGTAGTATTTCACTCGGTATGCGTACACTTGCACCGAAAGAAGAGAAAACTGAACCGAAAAAAGGAATCTTCCAAACAGTGAAAAACGGTTTAGAATCTATCGTAGAATCTCTCGAAATGAAGATGCATGAAGGTACGATAATAAAGGGCACTCGCATTGAAAAAATTGCAAAACAGGGTGATGGGTATACGATCACGCTTAGTAACGGAAAAGAAATAGAAGCAGACGCGGTCGTAGTGGCAACATCACATAAAGTATTGCCATCTATGTTTGCGCATTACAAGCAGTTTCGTTTCTTCCGCAACATCCCGTCCACATCAGTTGCAAATGTAGCAATGGCTTTTCCAAAATCAGCCATTCAGCGCGATATTGATGGCACAGGGTTTGTCGTATCTCGAAATAGTGATTACACAATTACAGCATGTACGTGGACACATAAAAAATGGCCACATACAACGCCAGAAGGAAAAATGCTACTTCGTTGTTACGTTGGACGCCCTGGTGATGAAGCAGTTGTAGAACAAACAGAAGAGGAACTCGTTCAGCTCGTACTAGAAGACTTACGAAAGACGATGGATATTACAGAGGATCCAGAGTTTACAGTCGTAAGCCGCTGGAAAGAAGCAATGCCCCAATATACAGTAGGCCATAACGAGCGAATGAAGAAACTCACAACATTTATGGAGAAAGAGTTGCCAGGTATATACTTGGCAGGTAGTTCTTACGCTGGTTCTGGTCTTCCGGACTGTATTGATCAAGGTGAGAAAGCAGCAAAGCGTGTACTCTCTCATTTGGAGAAAGTAAAGGATACGGAATTAATCGCACAATAAAGTGAAACGCCTTCAATCATATTGAAGGCGTTTTGTTACTTATTCACCGATAAACATATATAAGTTATTTGGCTTTATAGCGGCATCTCCTGCATAAATAACCCATTCTGTTAAGTTATCAAAATCTAAATGATAACTATTTCCTTCACTCATATCTTTTATAAAATATGGTTCGTTAATGAGTATTCCTTGAATGAAGTCTTCCGTAATGTTTTGCATTTCAAACCACATATGTTCACTTTTTCCCTCTTCGTAGGAGACACCAAACTTAGCGAGGAAACGAAAATCTTCATTTGATTGTTCAATGTGAAAAATGTTGCTGAAATATCCGAAAGTATTCTTCGCATTGTAAGCCATACGATCAGTTTCACTATTTGTTTTATAGAACATAAGCCCTGTAGCTTCCTCGTGTTCTTTGAAAAAGCTTTCGATACATTCTTCTGAAGTATTAAATTGGAATAAGAGAACGGATGGAGATTGATGGTATTCATCTCGGTCATCCATACCGCCTAAGAATGTGTTTTGTGCATCAATTGGCTGTAACTTCACTTCTTCATCCTCGATTGAAGATAATTGATCCATACTCGTTTTATGCCCAATATAAGATAATCCTTTCTCCCACGGAACAGCTACTGTATGTATAGAACCTTGCTGACTATGTGCGATAACGATAGGCTCATTCATAGGTACTTGGCCATTCTCAACGGCATTATTCGCAAATGTTTGAAAAAGATCGCCAATGCCGTAATAGGAAGAAATGCGATTTGGAATAATTAATTCTATTTCTGTTACGCCCGCTCTTAAAAGGCCGTGTGTATGAAACCAATATTGCGTAGGCTCGCCTTCTTTATCGTCCTCATAAACGGAATGAATAACGTATAAGTCAGGAATGTCAGGTAATAATTCATTTTCAACGTGATATTCAATATAGTTTCTAGATATCACTTTCATTGCGGCACTTGAATCAATTACAAATAACAAGTCTGGAGCGAGGTGCCATAAAAACTGTAACTGCTGGAAAAAGCAGTCCAGTACATCACCTACAAATAGCGTACGAGTGAAAATTTCAGTGCCATAAGCAGCATCTTCAAAATGACGATCTACGATTGTAGCATCTTGTCTATTGTACATTTTATATTCTTCTGGGTCATTCGCCTCATCAATATGCAGTTCATACGGTATGATTGTTTCATCCATATGTAATTCAACAATAAGGCTTGTCTCATCACTAAAAACAATTTTTAACTCATCAACTTTAGTAGAGATCGTTTCTAGCCGCTGTTTTAACTGCTCAATTGTAATTCTAGTTGGTATAACGGCAATCATATCTGAAAAATGACGTTCTAATGTTCCATTCATAGCTGCGCGGTATGTTTCTGTTTGCACTTCCATCCAATCACTCCTATTCAAATGAATCCATTTTACATGCCAATGAAATTTCAATATTTTCTGTGTTCTCTCTCTAACATTATAGAGTGCATTCGTAGAAGGTGTAAAATTATTATTTTGTATTATAGTTTGAAAACGAGTAAATTAGATTAATTTTTTGTAAAACTTGTCGAAATATCATTCTATATAACGAATCATTTGATATGATAGAAATGCTGAGAAAATATGAAATAGGGAGAGGAAAATGGCTGTGAAGAAATTGTTAAGTGTCTTTTTATCATTCATACTATTGCTTTCATTTACTGGAACTTTAGTACAAGCAGAAGAAACGACTTCTATGTCAGTAGAAAAAGCAATTCAAGTATTTAAGCAGCAAGGGAAAACGAAGGGGATCGTGGAAGGATATATCGTTGGATATACGCAAAGTCCTTCTAAATACACGAAAGATCCGGCTAAGTTTGATGATACAAACTTAGCAATTGCGGATTCGCCAAATGAAACGAATCCAGACAAAATCATGCCTGTTCAGTTGCCAAAAGGCGATGTGAGAGCAGCAGTAAACGTGAAAGATCATCCTGAAAATATCGGGAAGAAAGTTAGTTTAACAGGGACGCTTGAATTATATTTTAGTAGCCCAGGTTTAAAATCGGTAACAGCTCATAAGTTTCAAGGGGAAGGGCAAAACCGTGTTAGCGATGTAGTAGCTTCGCCTGGTGGCGGGAAAGTTGCGAAGGGAACAGCGGTAACATTAACAACGAATACAGAAGGAGCAACAATCTACTATACGTTAGATGGCTCTAACCCTACAAATAAGAGTGTTCGTTATAACGGACAAATTATAGTGAATGAAGATAGTGTGATTAAAGCAATTGCAGAGAAAGAAGGGCTTACTTCTTCAGCAATTTCAACATTTTCATTTACTATCGTAAACAATGAAGAGGTTCGTATTCATGATATTCAAGGAAAATCACATATTTCTCCTTACACAGGGAAGAAAGTATACAATGTGGAAGGCGTTGTAACAGCGCTTGATAAAAATGGTTTTTATATAGAAGATAATCAGCCTGATAATGATCCAGCTACTTCAGAAGGTATTTATGTGTACAAAAAAGATGCGAATGTAGCAGTAGGAGATCTTATTCAAGTTGGTGGAGAAGTAGAAGAATATGTTGGTCCTGGATATGCAGAAAGGTTTGACACAGACTTAACGACGACTGAAATTAAAGCGAGCCGCGTTGCTGTAATCGCAAACGATCAACCTTTACCAGCACCGATTGTACTTGGAGAAAACGGTGTGAAAATTCCTGATCAAATTATCGATAATGATGCATTCGGTTTATTTGATCCAAATGAAGATGCAATCGACTTTTATGAAAGTGTAGAAGGTATGCGCGTTACGATGCCAACGCCAAAAATTATTGCACCTCAGAAAAACGGAAATTTATATGTAACAGTAGAAAATGGCGGGAATAAAGTCGTAACGAAATATGGCACACCTGTATTAGATGAAAATCAATTAAATCCAGAGCGCCTTTCTGTAAAAGTACCTCGTGATTATGTAGCGAAAGTAGGAGATACTTTCACTGGAGATATAACAGGGGTAGTCGGATATGATTACGGTTCGTTCCGCATTTCGCCAATAACGGAATTACCATCTGTAGTAGACGGCGGATTTAAGCAGGTAGGCGCCAATATTCAGCCTCGTCTTGATAAGTTAACAGTTGCTACATATAACATTGAAAACTTCTCGGCGAATAAAAAAGAAACAACAGATGAAAAAGTAAAAGCGTTAGCGTATTCTATTAAATACAATTTAAAAATGCCAGATATTATCGGTGTAGAGGAAATGCAAGATAATAATGGATCAATTAATGATGGTACAACAGATGCTTCATTAAGTGCAAAACGTATCATTGATGCAGTTCTAGAAATTCGCGGGCCAAAGTATGAGTATGTAGAAATTGCTCCGCATAATAATCTAGACGGAGGAGCACCAGGAGCGAATATTCGCGTCGGTTTCTTCTACAACCCATCACGCGTGAAATTAGCAGCAGTACCGAAGTTACTTGATAAAAATGTTGTTCGCATTGGAGACGAAAACCCATTATTTGAAAGTACACGTAAACCGCTTGCAGCAGAATTTACGTTCCAAGGACAAAACGTTGTTGTCGTTGCCAATCACTTAAACTCAAAAATAGGAGATGCAACGCCATTTGGAAAAGTGCAGCCGCTCGTATTAAAGAGTGAAGAAAAACGAGTTCAATTAGCACAAGAAGTAAACAATTTCGTACAAGGTATTCAGAAAAAGAACACGAATGCACCAGTTGTTGTGTTAGGGGATATGAACGATTTTGAGTTCGCTAAACCACTAAAAACACTAGAAGGAACAATCTTAAAAAATATGTTAAACACAGTGCCGAAAGAGAACCGCTATACGTATATTCATGAAGGAAATGCACAAGTGTTAGATCATATTTTAGTAACAAACAACATCGCACCACACACAATTGTAGATCCAGTGCACTTAAACTCAAACATTATGAAAGAACATGGACGTGTAAGTGACCATGATCCAGTACTTGCTCAAATTGATTTGAAGAAAGCTTCTTAAAGTAGGGAACGCTTAGGTAACTAAGCGTTCTTTCTTTACTTTTATGCTTGTAATGTAAAAAACATTATGAATGAAGAAGATGAAGTTGAAGTTTTTAAAAATAAATTAAATAAAAAATATTGGATATTTGATTTTTATAGAACAAATATCTCTTTAAAGAGTAAGAGGAGTAAAAAAATGAAATTGCTTCTCAAATTCTAGGAGGGATATATATGTATAGAGCTAGTCATATTTTAACGGAAGAAGTAAAAGCGGAGTATAATTTTTCTTTGAAAACAGAGGAAACATTTATTGAAGTGCTGAGAAAAGAAGGATTGAATATTGAGGATGGAAAAGTTAGCAAAGCGGTCATGTTTTTCTACGCTCAAGATGAAACGCCAGCAGAAACTGAGGTTGCGGAAGTTAGTGAGTTATTAGAGTTTGGTGAGAATGTAAAGGTTGTACTAACTATTATTCGAAATCTAGCTACAGAAACAAAAGTAAGTATTACTAAAATTTGGGATTTATCAGATGGTAAGAAGTATTTTAAAGAGTATAGTGATAATGAGCTGATGCTAAAGAGTGAACTTGCTATTGAAGAGAAGAATGAAGTGATTGATGAAATTAAAGAGTATTTTGTTGTCAGTGATGAGGGAGAAATGTCTACAAAAAATGTTGTTATGGGAGCTTTAACGTGCATTATTAAAGGGGCATGCTGCACTTTTGAGGGGATTAGATATAATCATTGTGGACAATATTGTGGTAATTGGGAAAAAGTTGGTGGAGGCAAAGCAATTAATGCACTAGATCAATGTTGTTTTGAACATGATAGATGTTTAGTAGCAGGGTATGCTCGTTGTGGATGTCATAAAAAATTCTTACAGTGTTCGCAGGGGAAGAAGGGGCCTGGTCATCAAACAATAAAAAATGGAATTGCTGCGGCATTATTACTTGATCGTTGTTAAATAGGAAAAAGAAAGCTCATATATATTGAGCTTTCTTTTTTTATTATCTAGTAAAAAGGTAGCCAAATAATAATACAGAACCAATAAGTAAGATATTTAAAAGGGTGATGATTAAAGCAATGATAGGTAATATTTTTTTTTCAGAAGGACTAATAAATGTAATGATGGCCAGTATTATAGAGAAAATGGTTCCGCCTAATATTGCGTACGTCATAGGGGTAACTGTATTGGGACCGAATCGATCTAAGACAGGAACAAGTAAAAACATTAGAATAGTACTTAATAGGCTAAAGGTTAAAAACGTATAACTTTTCCAAGTGTGAAATTTAGGTTGCATAATTAAAATTCCCCTTTCCATGGTAATGTGAACTGTTATGTTTATCCTTATGTAAATCATAACTTGGAAATAACATTTTTACAATATTGTTAATTTTTAACTTACACAGAGTATTGGATCAATTTATATCCAAAATACCAGAAAGAGGAAAGAGGAAAGAGGAAAGAGGAAAGGTAATGATGAAAGTTATAGTTTGCATTAACAAAACCCCACGTTTTAGGATGGGGTTTTGTTAATACTTTTTAGTACGATTGAGAAGATGAAACATATAAAATAGTCAATTTTTCTCTATAAAATCAAAAAAATTTGGTGCAGGCATGTTTTGTAAGATAGGCATCTTTTCATAAATTTTGATTTTTATTTCTTGTTCTAAATTTTCTCTTTCTTGCAATGGTGTATTTCTTAAGCATTTATTTATCTTAGGGGCAAACATTTTTATGATTTCTTCAAAGTTAACTTCTGTATAAGTATCCATTAGTATTCCACTCCTATGCTAAATTCATTGCGTGCTTTAGTTTTTTTATTGCGTTTTTATGGTGATAAGAAATGGTTTGTTCAGATTCTTTTAGTAATTGAGCAATTTCTTTATTTGTGAGTTGTTCTAAGTAAAATAGGTTGAGTATATTGATTTGCTTTTTTGATAATTTACTAAATTGTTCAATTAATACTTCATCGCTTAAATGATTTTTTAAATTGTTGTCATCTTGTATGAAGCTATTGTGCGTTTTGTCCTCATTGTCAGATAGAAGGATTTCATATCTTGACATTTGATTCCCATCTTTATCTTCAAAGGATGTATCTAAGTTCAATACATTTCTTTTTGCATTGAGATTGACCTTCTTTCCAAAATCCATTGAATAGTAGTAAATGAGTTTACTGACGTAATTAATCACTTTAACTTTTTTAAAATGTGCTTGAAATGCTTGATCTAACAGTTGTTTATTTTTATTTGTTGGAGAAATAATGGCTGTTTTAAAAAGGTCATAGTTTTCTTTGCTTTCTAAAAAATTACGAACAATAGGTTCATTCATCTTTTTTTTATGCTTATTAATATAGTCTTCAATTTGTTTAGTCCCCATAAGTACCCTCCTTACTATTAAAAGAGAAATGAACAACTGCAAAATAAAAAATAATAACAATAAAATGCGAACGTAAGTTCCTTTTTTCTATATTATCCCATTTTTATTATTAATAGAAAAGAAGAATTTGTTTTTTTCTTTATACGTATATAAGGATTTTGAAAGTGCATAATTTAGTTTCATCTAAAATTTTTAAATGAGTTTTTTGATTTTCTGTAAAGTATCTTCTTTTTTATTAAAGAATAAATAAAAGGAGGAATTATTGTGGAGAAAAATATTATCTTATTTGGTCATGATGGTTGTGTTTTTTGCGTTAAAGCTAAGAAATGGTTGGATGATAATAAGATTAAGTATGTTAATAAAGACGTAACAGATGAACAAATAAGAAAGGAGTTTGAAATCTATAAGGCAGACGGGATTCCATTATTTATTATTAAGGATAACGAAAAACAGACAGAGGAGAAAATAGTTGGTTTTACAATAGAGAAAATGGTAGCGGTATTGAATAAATAAAGAAAATTTTAAAATTAAGTTATTTGATAAAAAGGATGGTGACTCTGTAAAGAGAAATCATCCTTTTTACAATGTCAGTAATAGTTTAATAACTACTTTCTTACAATATATGTTTAGTAAATTACAAAAGTAGTTTTGTATATAAAGCGTTTTCATTCAAACTTTCTTTTAGTTTGCTGCGAGTAGTTACTCTTTATAAAGTACAATACTTTTTTGGGAGGAAAGTAAAATGGTAATTATTAAAGAAAGCCCAGCAATAATCGATGAGGTATTTGATGAAATAAATGGTGATGGCTATGGGGGGAAGTTAATTAAAGCAAAAGAAGTTTGGAGTTCTAGTAAGAAAGGAGAGGGAATTGTAGTTGCTGTAATAGACACGGGGTGCTATACGGAACATTCTTGTTTAAGGGGAAATATTATTGGTGGCTATAACTTTACCAAAGATGATCATGGAGATACAAGCATTTTCGAAGATTATCGAGGACATGGCACCCATGTAGCAGGAATTATTGCAGGTAATATAGGTGTTGCGCCTGAAAGTAAGTTGTTAATATTGAAAGTATTTAATGTGCATGGGCAAGGTAGTTATGACAATGTGATACGTGCAATTAAATATGCAATGGATTGGAGCGGACCGAATGGGGAAAAGGTTTCTATAATTAATATGTCATTGGGGGGGCTTATTCATAGGGAAGATTTATATAAGGTAATAAAAGAGGCTAGGGCGAAAGGAATATTAATTGCTGCTGCAGGAAATGAAGGAGATGGGCGTTCTGATACGATAGAGATTTCTTATCCAGGATTTTATCAAGAGGTGATTCAAGTAGGTGCTGTGGATTATTCAGGGAAGATCTCAATGTATTCTAATACAAATATTAATTTAGATTTCGTTGCTCCAGGGACTGAAATAATATCAACATTTTTAGGTGGAAAATATGCAAGAATGAGCGGGACATCTATGGCTACTCCATTTGTCTCGGGTGCACTTGCTCTTGTTTGGAATCTATTGTCTTTCCAAGCAGAATCCCCTGTAGTGACGTCTTATCTCGTACATTTATATTTAATAAATCATGCGAAAAAATTAGGTTTTTCATATCTTGAAGAAGGAAATGGACTTATACAATTAGTTTAGAATAGGAGGAGAATGAGGTGGATCCTAGTCATTTAGAACCTTGGTTTTCTGCAATTGGTAATTTTGGATTTCCTGTAGCTTTAGCGGTGTATTTATTAATTAGATTTGAAAAAAAGCTTGAAAGATTAACAGATGTTATTGAGAATCTAAAAGATGTGATTCGCATGAAATAATTATTTATTGTAATTTTGATAAAGTAGAGCATCTCTCCTTTTTAATTAAATATATAAGTTTTAAAAGTAGGAGGGATTTTAGTGAAAGAGATTGAAAAAGAATTGAAAAGATATAACGAACTGAAAAGAGATTTAATGACTGTTACAAAATGTATAGAATGTTGTCAAGAAGATGATATATGTTTTTATCAGGATTTAGCAAGGGTATATACGAATAAATTACAAGCTTTCCATAATTTTATTGAGAAAGAGTATGGCGTGAGTATATTTTGTACTGAAAAAGTGAGTGAATCAGAGGATATCACGTAATTTGTAGGAAGAGAATGGATTGTATTGCCGGCAATCAAAAGATGCACTTTATATTTTTGATTGCTCATACATTTATGGCGGCATAGCCAAGTGGTAAGGCAAAGGTCTGCAAAACCTTCATCATCGGTTCAAATCCGATTGTCGCCTTTTAATTAGGACACATAGTTAATAAAAAAGAAAACTAGATGCTAGTTTTCTTTTTTTATATCCTCTATATATTCGAAAAAGCCAGGTGCTTCTTCGATAGCTGCTTCTTTTGCTTTTTTTAGTTCCTCTTCTATATCCTGTATATACTCATCCTCTTTTTTAGTCATGAGTTTTCCCCCTTTAATTTATAAGTGTAACAACTTTTATTTTGAACTATTGTTGTAATTTGTTCCACCGTAATTTTTATATAAGTGATCTTTTTATAAAAAAAGAGAAAATAATAAAAACAAAGAATATAACTAATTGCCTGAGATTATATATAGACAATTCTTTTTTATAAAATTCATGGTAAAATTAATTGAATATTTAGTCTTCCGGAGGGCGACGATGCAAGCACAAACAAATGGAAAATTAATAAATCAGCTAGCAATTTTTTTTAGTACGATTGTCATGCTACAATTTGTAGCTGATCTAACAGGACTTACTCAAAACTTGGATATTACGCATAACTTAATCAATACAACCGCTTCTTATATAACATTTAGTTTGGCAGTGATTTTTACTTTAATAGGTGCAAGGAGAGAATTAAGTAAATATGCAATTATTTCATTATGTTTAGTTCTAGGTATTAAAGTAATTTATTTTGCGGCGGTCGTTATTTTATGGGGATTGGCTGATACGTCGTAAAGGGGAGATGATTATATGAGTAATGATAATAAGAGCGTAATTCTCTAAGCTAACTTAGGGGATTACGCTCTTATTCGTGCAATGATTTAGTCTGAAATTACTTGAAACGCTTTTCTACACCGTTCTCTTTTTTGTAGTCTTCTTCTATATTTTTTTCTATCCCGCTTTACTCCTTGTATATACATAAGTAAGCTAACGAAAAGGAAGAAAGCACATTGCATCATTAAAACGTATGGTGACATGCCTTGCAATGGTTGTTTCGGATCATATAAATGAATAGGTGCTCCGCCTATTGAAGGAAGTATTGTATTTAGCAGGACGTACGGAATGGAGGCAACTGCAAATGGAAAGAGAATTGCCATATAGTCCTTTTGTGACCATACAGCTGCAGCAAGTCCTAAAAGGGCCATTAAACCTGCAAATAAAAAATTAATTCCGATATATACAGTAATGTAAGTGAGAGGCGCATCTAAATATAGGTTTGCGAACATTCCATCATCATTTATGATGCCTGAACCAGCCGTAGGTGTTCCGTCTGGAATGGTTAATTTGCAAAATAATAATGATAATATGAACGGAAGCGTATAAAGAAAGCCTCCGCAAAAAAACGTAACGATATATTTCGTTACTGAATAAGGAAATATAGAAATCCCCTTACTAACAAACGGTTTAAAACCGTCTGACTTATCCGAATTGTAACTTGTACTAAAGGGGAAACTCGCAATAACAGGCATTAATAATAAATAAACATCCATTTCATTGTCGCGAAATCCAATCCATTTTATATCTGTTGATATAGGACCATTCGCTGCGTCTCCTAAATAACGAATCACATAGTAATAGTGATAAATACAAATAAGAACGAATCCACTAAACATCATAATTAAAGAAATACGACTACAAAAAGCTTGCTTTATATTTAAACGAAGCGCACGCATCATGACTGAAAAAGCCTCCACTATTTTGATAAACTTGTCTATTTTCTATATTACTATTAAATGTAAAGATTTACTTGTTTTTTTATTTGATTATTTGAAAAAAGGGAAATTCGTTGTCGTTAAGTAAGGTTTAATTGCACATCTTAAGAACACCTTTTCTTTTTCTCTTTTCTTCTGATACACTATGACAGTATTATATAACTTGACTGGAATTTTTTTGTACTGGAAATAATAAAAAAGAGAACTTGTATACAATGTAAGCGTGTGGTAATATCAAAGATGTACTGATTGACTATATTATCCAATTGGTCATTTTTGGAGGTGACGATGTGGCGATAGATCGAAAACGTTCTATTATTGAAGCTGCAACAAAGTCTTTTTCAGCGTTCGGCTATAAAGCAACAACGATGGATCAAGTAGCGAAATTAGCGAATGTAGGAAAAGGAACGATTTATACTTTTTTCAAAAATAAAGAAGAGCTATTTGGTGAAATTATTTCTAATTTAATTACAGAAATGAAGCAAGTTGCAGAAAGTGCAATTCGTTCAGATGTTTCATTTTTTGAAAATGTACATAGAGCATTATATAGCATATTAGAATTCAGAAAAGAACATCAGCTCATGATTAAGTTAATTCAAGAAGAGCGCGATATGGGAACGAAAGAAGTACAAGAAGTGATGCAACAAGTAGATGTGGAAATCGTTTCTGTCATTCAATCGTATTTAAAGATTGCGATTGAAAAAGGTGAGATTAGCAAATGTGATCCAGAAATTACAGCATTTATTATGCTTCGCTTATACGTATCGCTTATTTTTGATTGGGAAAAAAATCATGAACCGCTAGAAAAAGAAAAAATCGCAGAATTATTTGAACTTTATTTATTAAAAGGATTGTCAAATTAAGATAATCCTTTTATTATTATAAAATATGACCAAATGAACATAATGGTCATATATTTAATTTAAGGAGGGGAAATAGAAATAGTAATTTCATATTGAGTAAAAGTTGCATAGTATAAATTCGGGGATGAGGCATATGTATGACTAAGTATAGCCTTTTTATTTGGGTGAAAATGACCAAATGAACAATTCGGTCATTTGGAAAAGGGGGAGAAATAATGAAATGGAATCAGTTGCTTCGTAAAGAGTTTACTGCAATTATAAAAAGCAAAAAAATATTAATTCCAATTATCGCGGTTCTATTCGTACCAATTTTATATGCAGGTATGTTTTTATGGGCCTTTTGGGATCCGTATAAACAGTTAGATGATTTACCAGTGGCGGTAGTCAATTTAGATAAAGGTGCAGTATTTGATGGGAAACCAATTGAGGTCGGAAAAGGTCTCGTTGATAACTTAAAAGATAATACAAGTTTCAAATGGGAATTTGTAAGTGAAAAAGAAGCGAAAAAAGGAATGGAAGGTAGAAAGTATTACATGTTAGTACGCATTCCAGATGACTTCTCAAGTAACGCTACAACGTTATTAAAAGATGATCCAAAACCATTAAACTTAGAATATATCCCAAATGAAAGCTTAAACTTCTTATCTTCACAAATTGGCGGAACAGCCATTGAAAAAATTAAAGGTGAAGTATCAAGTACGTTAACGAAAACATATGCAGAGAAAATGTTTGATTCCATTCAAGACGTCTCAAAAGGATTAGCAGATGGGGCGGAAGGAGCAAGTAAACTACACGACGGATCAAGTGAGCTACATGATGGTTCAAGTAAAGTGACGGACGGCCTTCATACACTTCAAGGGAAGTCTGGGGAGATGAAGGATGGAGTTCAGAAATTAGCAGATGGATCTAATAAATTAGTAGATGGGTCCGGAAAAGTGACAAACGGTTTAAATACGTTAAATAGCAAAACAGGTGAGATGCAGATAGGTATAGGGAAATTAGTAGATGGATCCGGAAAAGTAACAGCAGGTTTAAATACGTTAAATAACAAAACGGGTGAAATGCAAAAAGGAATTGGTGAATTACATGATGGATCTGAAAAAGTGACCGGTGGGTTGAACAAATTATTAAGTAAATCCGGTGAATTACAAAAAGGAACAACTGATCTATCAAATGGTATGGGGAAACTTGTTGAAGGACAAAATCAATTAGAAAAAGTGTCTCAAGAAATTCAAAAGGGATTGCAAGATTTAAATAGTAACGTACAAAAATCTGCTGCGGGCTTAGAGGAAATGCGTTCGAAAGTTCCTTCTATATTGAATACAGTAAATGAAAAAATAGATGGAGCTGGGGCGAATGTAAATCAGTTAAATGAACTTACACAATCAACAGCAGGAGATGCAAAAAATGCAGCGCAAGATGTAGCGAATTTACAAAAGCAAATTGAAAGTTTACCAAAAGAATATCAAGAGCAGTTACAACCATTTATAACAAGTGCTGTAAAAAGTACAGCGACAGTTCAGCAAAAGGCTGCGGGAGTAGCAGGTGGAACAAATAAATTAAATGAAGAAGTAAAACAATTAAAAGATGAAATAGATCAAAAAACAAGTGATGCACAAAACGAACTGCCGAATACAGCGAAATTGCAACCTTTAACAGATGGTATTGAGAAATTAGCGAGTGCACAAAAAGGATTTGTTGGAAATTTCCAAGGGTTTGGTACGAAGTTAAATACCGCTAAAGAAGGGGCAAATAAATTTAAAAACGAATCCGTTCAATTAATTGATGCGATAAATCAATTAGCAGATGGTTCGGGTAAAGTAACAGGTGGCTTAGACACATTATCTGCAGGAGCAAATCAAATGGCAGGTGGTGTAAATCAATTAGCAAATGGCTCAAGCCAAGTAACAGGAGGTTTAGGAACATTATCTGTAGGAGCAAACCAAATGGCAGGTGGAGTAAATCAATTAGCAGATGGATCTAATCAAGTAACAACTGGCTTAGGTACTCTAAATGGTGGCCTAAATCAAATGTCAACCGGCTCAACCCAGCTAATCGACGGCGTAAATAAACTAGCAGACGGCTCTGGAAAAGTAACAGATGGCCTCGTAAAAGTAAATGATGGTTCAGGGGAACTTGCTGAGAAACTTGGTGAAGGGGCAGAGAAAACTGGTGAAGTAAAAGGGACGGATAAAACGTATGATATGTTTGCAAGTCCTGTAAAAGTGAAGACGGAGAAAATGGCGGAAGTTCCAAACTACGGAACTGGATTTACACCGTATTTCTTATCACTCGGTTTATTTGTTGGGGCATTACTATTATCTATCGTATATCCATTACGTGATACAGTCGGTGTTCCAAAATCAGGATTTAGTTGGTTTATTAGTAAGTTCGGCGTGTTACTATCAGTCGGTATTATTCAAGCGGTAGTAGCAGATATTATATTACTATTCGGGTTAGGGGTAGAAGTACAAAGTATTCCGTATTTCATACTCTTTAGCATCGTTACAAGTTTAGCGTTTATCGCATTAATTCAATGTTTAGTAACAGCATTTGGTGATGCAGGGCGTTTCATCGCCATCATCACATTAATTATTCAGCTTACAACAAGTGCTGGAACATTCCCACTAGAATTGATTCCGAAGTTTTTACAACCATTCAATGCTTGGTTGCCGATGACATACTCTGTATCAGGATTGAAAGCAGTCGTATCAAGTGGAGACTTTAACTTCATGTGGCAAAACGTAGGAATACTCATGATTTTCATCGTTGTGTTATCACTTGGAACAATCGCATCCTTAACTTGGATGCACAAACGACAATTTAGAAATATTGCGGAAAATCAATCGATTGAAGCGTAGAAAAAAGCACCTTTCCGGTGCTTTTTTATTTTAATGTAGGGGGTCTTTTCTGTAGTTTATATATAAAGTTTTTTAAAAGCTATAGAGACGAAAGAAAAGGAATTACAACAATTTACAGAGAAAACTAGATATAGAGGAGTTGATATGATGAAAGGAGATCGTACTTACTATTTTATTTTGTATCCACTAATCTTCTTTCTTGTTTTCACCCTTTCACCTATCTTATTTCACAAAGAGGAATATACAAGTATGAAAGATACATTAGGAATACTGCTATTCTACTATGTGTTAATTAGCGGGTATTACCTTATGGATGTTGTAAGTGAAAGAATAAAGAAAAATAATAAGGACAAACAATAAAGTTGTATTATTAAAAAAACGATGGAGGATAACGAAATGACTGAAAATGAAATAAAATTCAGAGATACGACGATTCGTAACTTTTTCGATAAAGAGGATCGCCTAAAATCGATTCCAGGTCAAAAGAAGAAAAAACTAGTATTGTTAGAGCATTTAATTAGCAAATTAAACGCTGAAAATCAGTATACGGAAAAAGAAATGAATACATTCATAAAACAATATCACGATGATTTTTGTACGATTAGACGTGAGTTTATTGTCCACAGGTTTATGGATCGCGAGGATAATATGTACCATATAAACGGGAGAGAAGTGTGGACGAAGTGGGAGGAGCTAAAATAATGAATTAGAGGGGAATCCTCACGTTATCTATTCTTCTTTGTAGTTTTTAGAAAAAGGTAAGAGGTGATTCAGTGATACGATTAGCAAAAGAGATTGATGCACAATCCATTATGGATATTAGAAAAGAAATTATATTATCGGAAACTACTACAAAGTTTTTCATAGTATCACCAAATAAATTGCCAAATGATATGGATGCAGAAAAAGAAAAGATACGGAAAGGCAATAGAAAAGGGAATCTTTACATAGTTTATGAAGTAGATAAAAAAGTGGTTGGCTTTTTACTTTTCAATCGATATGAATTAGACCGCTTACGACATGCAGGCACAATGGGAATGGGAATTAAAGAGGCGTACTGTAATCAAGGCATTGGTACAAAACTAATTGAATTTCTTATTAGCTGGGCTAAAGGGCAGAAAGGTTTAGAGAAAATTTGCTTAGGCGTAGTTTCTATTAATGATAGGGCGATTAAGGTGTACAAACGTATGGGATTTGTAGAAGAAGGAAGACAAAGAAAGCAAATAAAGTATGAAGATGGATCATATGGAGATGACGTATTGATGGGTTTTTATATTGAATAAAATACATATTTTTTAGGAAATGTATATACAAGATGATATGTACATTTCCCCCTACTGTAAACTTCTAAAAGCAGTATAAATCCTCCTCCCATTAACATACTTTTCCCTATGTATAATATTAATATAGTAAAATCATAACAACCCATATTGCAGTTTCCAATAATATACTATATAATCAATTTAAGAAAACGTTTTCATGCAAAGGGGGAGAATTTCGTGTCGACTATAGAGGACGTGGCGAAATTAGCGGGGTTATCAAGGACAACGGTTTCTAGGGTGATTAATAATCATCCATATGTTTCAGATGAGAAGAAAAAAAGGGTTCAATTAGCAATGAAGCATTTAGGCTTCGTTCCTAATTCTGCGGCGAGAAGGCTCCGTAAACAAAAGACGGAAACAATTGCGGTGCTAGTTCCAAGGATTACAAATCCTTTCTTCAGTAGATTTATCGAAGCAATTGAAATTGCTGCTTCTGAGCATAAATATAAACTGATTATTTGTCAAACAAGATATTTACCAGAAAAAGAGATGGAGTATTTACAATTATTATCTACGAAACAAGTAGATGGGATTATTCTATGTTCACTAGAAAATCCGTGGGAAGATGTAGAGCCATACTTACAGCACGGTCCAATCGTGTTATGTAATGAATATATTGAGGAAGCAAATGTTCCAACAGTGAAGTTTGATCATGCGCAAGGAGCATACATAGCTGCTAAGCATGTGTTAGAACAAGGATATCGTAATCTTATTTTTTGCCGTGGAAACGAAACCAAAGTGGTTAGCCAACAGCGAAAAATGGGCTTTTTACGTGCCATAACAGAGAAGAGCCGCCAAGTAGAAGCGATCGACTTTCTTGAAAACGCTTTCTCTTGGGATGATGGAAAGAGAATATTCCATGAAGTATTAAAGGACAAAAAAAATCCTACCGCGATTTTGGCAGGAGGCGACGAGGTTGCAGCTGGAATCATTTCAGAGGCAAAACGCCATGACTGGAGCATTCCAGATGATCTCGCTGTTATCGGTTTTGATAATCAAATATTATCACAGATTACAGAGCCAGGTATTACGACAATTGAACAGCCAATCGATGAGATGGCCCGAAAGGTTGTCGACCTGATGATGGATAAAATCCATACGAAAAATTATCGACAAAAAGAATTGTATGAGTTTGAACTGGAGCTCTTGGTGAAAGGTTCAACGATGAAGAAGGATACGATGTTATTAGCCTAGTAGACTATGTCTGCTAGGTTTTTTATGTTCACAAACTACTATTCTTCGTGAACGCAGTCATCACATTTGTTATGGTATGCTTCATGCTGCTCATCAATTTCTTTCCCGCAGTGCGCACAAGTTTTCGTCGGTAAATTTCTGAAAAACTCCATTGGTTGATCGATCATGTCAATCCCTCCATTTCCATTTCTTACTATTATTGTATTAGTACAAAAAACAAAAGTCAACAACTGTTTTATAACAAAAGTGAAAATTAATGAAAAAGTTTAGGAAATGGATTATAGTTAACAATGTAGGATGTAAGTGAAACATGCATTCCTACTCGGTTTTAGAAAGGATGGATACATATGAAAATGACTGTTGTCGGCTTTTGGGGCGGCTTTCCAGAAGCGGGAGAAGCAACGTCGGGGTATTTATTTGAACACGATGGTTTTCGTTTACTTGTAGACTGTGGTAGTGGTGTACTAGCACAGCTTCAAAAATATATAACACCATCTGATATAGATGCAGTTGTACTGTCGCACTACCATCACGATCATATTGCGGACATTGGGGTATTGCAATATGCGAGATTAATTACCAGTGCCACAAAAGGACAACTACCGGAACTACCAATATACGGTCATACGTTTGATGAGAATGGATTCAACTCTTTAACGCATGAACCGTATACGAAAGGAATCGCGTACAATCCAGAAGAAACACTTCAAATTGGACCGTTCTCGATTTCGTTCTTAAAAACTGTTCATCCTGTTACATGCTTTGCGATGCGTATTACAGCAGGTAGTGATATCGTAGTATACAGTGCTGATTCCAGTTATATTTCCGAGTTTATTCCATTCACGAAAGATGCTGATCTTTTCATTTGTGAGTGTAATATGTATGCACATCAAGAGGCTGCAAAAGCAGGGCATATGAATAGTACAGAAGTGGCGAGTATTGCGAAAGATGCGAACGTAAAAGAACTTTTATTAACGCACTTACCGCATACAGGAAACCCATCTGATTTAGTAGAAGAAGCAAAACAAATTTTCAGTGGCCATATTACGCTAGCGCATAGTGGCTACGTATGGAACTCATGAGGTGATACGATGTTATTTATTGATAATAAAGGGATTACAGATCCTAGAATAAACTTAGCAATTGAAGAATATTGTGTGAAAAATTTAGATATTAACGAAACATACTTACTGTTCTACATTAACGAACCTTCCATTATCATTGGTAAAAACCAAAACACAATAGAAGAAATTAATGCAGATTACGTAAAAGAACAAGGTATTCATGTCGTTCGTCGTCTATCAGGCGGAGGCGCAGTATATCACGATTTAGGAAACTTAAACTTCAGCTTTATTACGAAAGATGATGGAGACAGTTTCAGCAACTTCAAAAAATTCACAGAGCCTGTAACGAAAGCGCTTGGCAAATTGGGTGTAAATGCAGAATTAAGTGGTCGTAACGACATTTTAGCTGAAGGTAGAAAAATTTCAGGTAACGCGCAGTTCTCAACGAAAGGTCGTATGTTCAGTCACGGTACGTTACTATTTGACTCTGAAATCGATCACGTCGTATCAGCGTTAAAAGTAAAAATGGATAAGATCCAATCAAAAGGAATCAAATCAATCCGTAGCCGCGTTGCGAACATTACAGAGTTCTTAAACGAAAAAATGACGACAGAAGAGTTTAGACAACTTCTTCTAGAAACAATTTTCGAAGGGGAAACAGAAATTCCAACGTATGAATTAACAGAAAATGATTGGAAAGAAATCCATAAACTTTCTGAAGAACGTTACCAAAATTGGGATTGGAACTACGGAAAATCTCCGAAGTTCAACTTACAACATTCACACCGCTTCCCAGTTGGACAAGTTGATGTTCGTCTTGAAGTGAAAAAAGGAACAGTAACAGAATGTAAAATTTACGGTGATTTCTTCGGTTCACTAGATGTGCATGACATTGAAGAGCGTCTAACAGGTGTACAATTTGATAAAGATGCATTCACTGCAGCTTTAGAAGGCGTAAATATCGCGCGCTACTTCGGTAATATTACAACAGAAGATTTCTTACATTTATTCTTCTAAAAATAAGGGAGGTTGCCGTAACGGGCAGCCTCTTTTTTTTGCGTAGATTGTCACGTTTTGTCGGTAAGTCGATATATTTTAAAAATCGCTGATATATTTCGAGTTGCGGTCGATAAATTCGGAAAATCGCTTATATAATTTCATTCACCATAAAATCACAGGACATTTGCCCCTCGTAAAGGAATATATATGTCAAAAGGAGGCGGTTCGAAATGAAAAGGGTAATGTACGTTGTATTACTGCTCAGCTTCGTTATCGGAATGACAGCCTGTAACGATGAAACGTCCTCAAGTCGTACACTTTTATCTATTGGAAAGCCAGCGAAGGATAATGTCATATATTTTACGCATACGGATAACAAACGAAAGATAGATGATATACAAACTATGTTTCAAAATAAGAAATGGAAAAGAAATGAAACGTTTAGTACGGTGAATAAAACACCAGATCTTGTCTTGTCGATAGATGAGGCCAATACCGGGTTACCGACATTGTATGTTACATTGTTCTTTCATGAAAATGGAGCGGACGTTCTTAACTTGTACGGGGAGTATACGAGCTTAAATAAAGAAGAAATTGAAACGCTGAGAGAAAAGATGAGTGCATATTATCCTAAAATGATTTTTGGTCTAGTTTCATAAATTACTTGCAAATAAAATTCCTTTATCCTTCCAAAGTAAATGAAGAGGAGGTGATCTGTTTATATGCAGTTAATGGAATATCACTTGCCACTTTAATTTTCTTTTAATATAATTAATTTAGAATTTTTAAATATTCTAAATTTTATAAAGGTGGGGTTTGTGTGAATCTCGTTCAATCTTTGGCTGAAACGGCGAAAAAGAAAGGGGATAAACCGGCTTATATATTTATGGATCAGTCGGTCTCATATGACCAATTAAACAAAATGGTCACAAGGTTTTCTAGCAATTTAGCAGAAATGGGCATTGGAAAAGGGGACAATGTTGCATTAGTTGTTGGAAATTCACCACATTTTTTGGTCGGTTTATACGGAACAATGAAAGCGGGAGCAACTGTTATTCCAGTTAATCCAATTTATACAGCAGACGAAATGCATTACATTTTACAAAATGGAGATGTAAAAACAATCATCGTACTCGACGTCCTTCTACCTGTTATACAATCTCTTACAACTAGACTTCCTTCACTTGAAAACATCATCATATGCGAAACCTCATCAGATTTTAACCATACAGAAACCGAAAAAATGAAAACGTTTACGAGAATGATAGGGGCTGGAGATTTAACTTACGAAGGCCCAGAGCTAGATGAAGAAGAGGTAGCGGTTATTCTATACACTTCAGGCACAACTGGAAAACCGAAAGGTGCTATGTTAACACATAAAAACTTATATAGTAATGCGAGCGATGTGGCGTCGTATTTACAATATACTGCCGATGATCGCGTCGTTGCGGCATTGCCGATGTTCCATGTATTTTGCTTAACAGTGGCGGTAAATGCGCCGATTGTGAACGGGGCAACTATTTTAATGTTACCGAAATTTAGTCCGAAAGAAGTATTCCGTATTTGTCGCACGTACGAACCAACGATTTTTGCTGGTGTACCGACGATGTACAATTATTTATATTTATTCGAAGAAGCAAGTGCAGAAGATGTGAAGACGCTTCGCCTTTGTATTTCAGGTGGTGCATCAATGCCTGTTGCTCTTCTGCAAAACTTTGAAAAACGTTTTGATGTAATTGTTTCAGAAGGATACGGTTTATCAGAAGCATCGCCAGTTACTTGTTTTAACCCGCTAGATCGTCCGCGTAAACCTGGATCAATCGGTACAAATATTTGGCATGTAGAAAATAAAATTGTGAACGAACTTGGGGAAGAAGTACCTGTTGGCGCAGTCGGTGAATTAATTGTTCGCGGGCCTAACGTTATGAAAGGATACTATAACGCGCCAGAAGATACAGCAGCGACATTGAAAGACGGCTGGCTGTATACAGGAGACTTAGCGAAAAGGGATGAAGAGGGTTACTTCTATATCGTTGATCGGAAAAAGGATATCGTCTTAGTTGGTGGTTATAACGTATACCCTCGTGAAGTAGAGGAAGTATTATATACACACGAATCTGTAGCGGAGGTTGTTGTAATTGGCGTTCCTGATGAAAACTTAGGAGAAGCAGTACGAGCTTACGTCGTTTTGAAACAAGCTCAAGTAACAGAAGAAGAACTGATGCACTATTGCACGTTACATTTAGCAAAATATAAAGTGCCAATGAGTATCGAATTTTTAACAGAATTGCCGAAGAATACGACGGGTAAATTGTTAAGAAGAGCGTTAAAAGAGAAAGCGATGCAAGTATAAAAATAGGGGCAACCATCTTTATGAAGGTGGTTGCCTTTATATTTTTTAGAATTGGTTAAGCTATAACCCCATATATTTAAACCGTAATATGACTCATAAGGAGGAGATATACGTGGGGCAAAAGGAATTACGTTTACGGAGAGTTCAATACCTTATTTGTGACATTATGGATGAAATGAATTCTGAAAATGAGAAGAAAAACTTAGAAATACTGCAGCAAGTCATTGATCATCTTTCAGGTGCGATAGGTGATTTAGTCGATCCATCTAGTACGTATTCTATTGATTATTTAGAGAGAAAGGTTCATACGGCACATTATTTACTATTTAAAAATGAACGAAAGGCATATTTGTGCAGGAAATGATATTTTTTATTTGATATTGATAATCATTATCAATATGATAGTTATGTTGAGTATATTTTTATAAAGGGAGATGTCATATTGATAATGATTAAGAAAAAATATATTAATGCATTCGTTATAGCGGCAACTTTAGCAGTTCCATTAAGTGGCTTCAGTGCGCCAATTGCAAAAGCAGATGTGATTGAAATGAAGGCAGCTAGTAAACTTGCAGATGGTACATATGATGTTATTTTAAAGACTTATAAAGATCAAACGAATGATACATCAGTTGCATCTACATATTTAAAAAATCCAAAAGTAACTATTCAAGGTGATAAAAAAATCGTTACGTTAACAGTTCAAGATAGTAGCTATTTTCAGTATCTTAGAGTAGAAGATCCAAATAAATTAGGGACATTCCATGATGTAAAAGTAATCTCCGAAGATAAAGCGAATAATGGTACGAAAGTTGTTCAATTTGAAATTGGTGAGTTCTCAAAAAAATATAATATGCAAATGCATATATTAATTCCAGCAATTAAATATGATCATAAATATCAACTACAGTTTGAAATCGATGCAAGTGCAATTGAACAGAAGCCTAAATTCTCAGACGTACCAGCTTGGGCACAAGAATCAGTTCAATATTTAGTAGATAAAGAAGCAGTGCACGGTAAGCCAGACGGTACATTTGCACCGGCTGAAAATATCGATCGTAGTTCAGCTGCAAAAATATTAGCAACTGTTTTAGGGTTAGAAATTAAGAAAGATGCAAAGCCATCATTCCCTGATGCACAAAATCACTGGGCTACACCATACATCGCAGCAGTTGAAAAAGCAGGTATTGTAAAAGGTGATGAGAAAGGTAACTTTAATCCGAACGGAATTATTAACCGTGCATCAATGGCTTCTATGCTAGTAAATGCATATAAATTAGAAAGAAATGAAAATATGAAACTACCAAAAGAATTTGCTGACTTAAACAATCATTGGGGTGCAAAGTATGCCAATATTTTAATCCAAGAAAACATTTCAATTGGAACAGATAATGGCTGGGCTCCAGATAAAGCGGTAAGCCGCGCAGAAGCAGCACAATTTATTGCGAAGACAGATACGTTAAAGAAATAAATGAAATAGAGTGAGAAAATAAAGGCGCACAACGTTCACTTTTGTGAATAGATTGTGTGCCTTTTTGTTGTGGGATTCATTAATGGGATAGAGGTAGATAAAGTATTGCCTCTTTGGATAAGGGGCCAGATAAACTTTCTCGAGATTACTCTATTTGGGCCGATGTGTATTATCAAGATGGTAGTGGTACGAACTATCAAGCGAAATTCCCAAGTGGAACGAATGATTGGAACCGTAGTGCAGTTGTAATCCCTGCCACGAAGCCAATTAAACGTATGGAAATCTACCTTCTATTTAGAAGAGAGAATAAAGGAAAAGTTTGGTTTGATGATATTCGTTTACTAGAGGGTAACGCTCTTATTAAAAACGAGTATGACAACGATGGAAATGTTGTTGCCGCGTATGATGAAGAAGGACAGAAGAACAGTTTCACATATGATGCATCAGGAAATAAAAAGAGCGAAACAGATGAAAAAGGAAATACAAAACTATATGATTACAACAAAGATAATTTATTAACAAAGGTTACATTAAAAAATGGTACCTCTGTAAATTATCGTTATGATCATAATGGAAACACAACAGAAAAATCTGTCATGTTTGGTGGGAAAACACAAACACACAAATATGAGTATGATGTAGATAACAAAAATACAGTGTATATCGATGCGTTAAACCGTCGTATTGAAAACACGTATGATGAAAATACAAACAAGATTAAAACAAAAATGCCAAATGGCTCTATTTTAGAATCTGTATATGATACAGCAGATCGCGTCGTTGGTGAAAAGCGAAATGCAAAAGATTCCTTTACATTTGAACGTGATCAAAATGGACAAGTTACGAAAGTGAAAGATCTTGTTAATGGTGTAGAACGTACGAAAACATACGATAAGGCAGATCGAGTTACAAGTGCAACAGATAGCCGAGGCGGAAAAGTTGACTGGGCATATCACGACAAAGCAAACAGTAAGACAGAAAAGCTAAAAGAACAAACAGTAACGCAAGGCGGATACACAAATAAAGTATCGTATGACTACAACACGTTAGATCAAAACATTCGTGTGACAGACGGTTCGCAAACGTATCGCTTTGATTATGACGATCAAGGGAATGTTCGTACGTACACAGCTGGTAATGGTTCAGGTTCTACTTTTAACTATGATCATGCGAACAAAATTAAAGATTTAGTAGTAGGTACATCAAACAGTATTCTACTTTCTGAACGCTATGAATATGACCAAGCGGGTAACCGTACGAAGATTAAACATGAAGGTGCGGGCGGAAAAGTAACAGAGACAAACTTTGTATATGACCCGATTAACCAATTATTAAATGAAGCATTACCAAACGGAACAAGTAAATCATACACATATGATGGGTTTGGAAACCGTACAAGTGTGAAAGTTGTAGAAAATGGAAAAGAAACAAAGTCTATAGCGGCAACATTTAATGAAGGAAATCAACTTGTAAAATTCGGAAATGAATCGTTAACGTATGATGCGAATGGAAATCGTACATCAGACGGAAAGTACAAGTATACATGGAATGAAAATGACCAAATTGTAGCTATCACAAAACAAGGTGAAAGCAATGCATTCGCAACATATAAGTATGACGAGGATAATCGTCGAATTGAAAAGAGTGTAAATGGTCAAGTAACACGCTACTTCTATGATGGAGATAGTATTAATCCGTTATATGAGACAGATGGTAGTGGAAAAGTACTTCGCCAATATGTGTATTCCGTAAATGGTTTACGTTTGGCTATGAAATCGCAAGGACAAACATTATACTATCACTATAATCCTCGTGGTGATGTCGTTGCGATGACTAATCAAAACAAAGAAATTGTAGCAACGTATGAATATGATTCGTGGGGTAACGTAGTAAAGAGTGACGCAAAAGGTATCGCAGCAGACAATCCATTTGGATATGCGGGATACATGTATGATAAAGAAATTGGCATGTATTATCTGATTGCGCGTTATTATAATCCAGATCATGGCGTGTTCTTATCAGTGGATCCTGATCCAGGTGATGAAGATGATCCGATTACAATGAATGGGTATACGTATGGTGATAATAACCCTATAATGAACATTGATCCAGATGGGCATTTAGCATGGTTTGTTCCAATTGCTATACATGGGGCTAGAATGGCTGCTCCTCATGTGGCACGTTATGCTGGGAAAAAATTAGCTAAACGATACGTGAAGCAGCAATTAACCTATAAAGGGAAAATCCGCAAAGAATTAAACTTTCAAACTAAGAAATTGTTTGACGAGCATTATCAGAAGCATGTAATAAAGCAAAAAGAGTTTGGGAAAATTACTAAGGCACAATATTTACAAGGGCACGTAATCTCTTAAATTCTAAACCTAGTTCCACAGTTTTAAGGAAAAAGAGACAAGGAAAAAATTAGTTTATAATACTCAGACTAATGAATTTGGAGTTTTAAGTAAAAGGAAGAAAATCTCTACCTATTTTAAACCAAAAAGAAAGAAAAAATACTTTGATGAACAATGATAATAATTTAAAGGATGATAAGATGAAGAATAACGATATGAATTTTATATGTTTAATCTGTGGTTTCGATAATTTATTAGACCCACCATATGAAGATGGTTATCCATCATATGAGATTTGTCCATGCTGTGGTTTTCAATTTGGTTTTGATGATTGTGATCAAGGCTATACGTTTGTTGAGTACAGAAAAAAATGGTTGAAAGAAGGTGCGATTTGGCATGACAACGAAGAAAAACCAACTGGGTGGTCATTAGAAAAACAATTAAAAAATATTGAGTGATTTCATGGAATAAAGGGTTAAAGAGAACACTAATTGAAAATATGTTTATATGAAAAAGAGTTTGAAGCAATTCAAACTCTTTTTTATAATTGTGTAACGTAGTAGCGATGACAGACCAAAATAGGCAAGGTGTAGCAACGTACGAATATGATTCATGGGGTAACGTATTAAAGAGTGATACGAAAGGTATCGTAGCAGACAATCCATTTGGATATGCGGGATACATGTATGATAGAGAAATTGGCATGTATTATTTGATTGCGCGTTATTATAATCCAGATCATGGGGTGTTCTTATCGGTGGACCCTGATCCGGGTGATGAAGATGATCCTGTGACGCAAAACGGATATACGTATGTAGATAATAATCCGGTAATGTTGATAGATCCAGATGGTAATATACCGGTTCCACTTTTAGTAATGGGAGCTAGAGTGGCTGCTCCGCATGTAGGTCGTTTTGTTGGTAAATAATTGGCTAAACGTGCTGTAAAGCAACCATTAAAATACAAAAATACGAAAGCAGTAGCAGGTAAAATTACTGGATATACAAAACATGGGTTTAATCAAGCGATTAGTCGTAATAACGGATTAGGGTTTCACCAAAGACCATCTTACATACTGTTAGGTCAGGGGTAGCTATACAAAAAGATCGTGGAACAATTAAATATACTAGTAAACAAGCTGTAGTTGTTTTAAATAAAAAGGGAAAAGTCGTAAGGACTTTTGCTAGAGGAGCGAAATATACACGGAAAGGAAAGGAAAAAATAAGCGTGGGTAAATTTGATAGAGATATGCAAGGGTTATTGCAAAGTATATTAAGGGAAAAGCAACCTGAGTTATTGTGGATTGCAAATTGTAAGGACTTTCGTATATTAGAAATTGAAACCATACATGAGTTGAGAGATATATTAGCAGATGAATTAATTGAAAAGGGCTTTGATGAACAAGATAATATTAAGGATTTTGGTAGGAATTTAGAGAGATTGATTGATATGTTTGGGGATTTACTGCCTTAATAGTTTGGATGCATAATGGATTTGTAGGAAGGAGGGCTAATATTGGCTCTTCTTTCTTTTTGGATCGTAATCCAATGAATTCAATTTTAAACGAGACATTACCAAACGGGACGACTAAATCTTACACATATGAGGGATTTGGAAACCGTACAAGATTGAAAGTTGTAGAGAATGGAAAGGAAACAAATCGTTAACGTATGATGCGAATAGCAATATAAAAAGACTTTAGCATATAAAAAGAAAAATAATGAAAAGCGTCCCCCGCTAAATAAAAGCGATTATTGAAAAGGATGAGTGATTATGAAGTTTTTTTAAGTGGTGAATTAGAAGGAGATATTGCTGAGGAATTTATAAATATAATTTTAGAAATCGGTAGTGAACTTGAGGGATTAAATAGGAATGATTATGGTAGCGAAGTAGAAGAAATAGCTATAATCCCTATAGTAGCTAAAATAACTCCGGAATATGAAGATGCGGGATTTTTTAAAGAAAGAAAGCTTTTTAAAAGGAAGAGTAAAGAAGCAGATTTTAGATTAAGGATTGACTATGAAACATTTTTATCTGCAGATTATGCTACGAGAAAAATATTGATAATTAGAAATATTATTCACTCTATTAGAATATTAGGGGGAAGGGCTAAGTCTGATTTTAATGCAATAAAGCTAGAGCAAGATATTTTACAAGTTTTTAATATCGATGGGAGTATGTAGTAGGGCATTTTACAGATGAATATTACGTAGTATCTTTACGTTCGGAAAAAATGATTATTTGTTTACTATGCCGAAGACTGTGTTATAGGAGAGAATAAATGGAATCAGTATTATTTAATAAATTAAATTATACGTTACAAATCGGGAAAATTCGTATGTTTATACCAGATTTTAGTTCAAAGGAATATATTATTTTTGAAGATTTAGCAGGACTTTTAGATTTAGAGACAAATTATGATGCAATGAAATTTGTAAGGAATCAAGTTAAAGAAGCCGGAATAAAAGGTAAGGTTCGTTTTGATTCAGAGAGCGATTGTGTAGAAATATATTCAACTAATGGGAAGACGTTGTTACAAGTTGCGATTTTAGTGAATGAACTTATAGACGAAGCATTTACATTTGCGAATCAAAGAGAGTATGAACAGTTTATTGGATCTTGGAAACGACCTAAAAAGCAAAAATGGAAAGTTGGAGATGTATTTTCTATTTCATTACCAAATGAGACCTACTTCTTTGGACAAATTGTTGAGTTGTTTGAAGATTTGGAGCCTCTATGTGTTATATTCGATTTAAATCTGAAAACATTACCTACTAAAGAAGCTGTTAAAAATGTCAATATTTTAACAGCATTGATGCTTAATGGAACAGAATTTGATGATTATACTTTTAAAGTGATTTTTGATATGGATATAATGGGAATAATAAATGAGGCCACTAGAAGAAATCCAGTTAGGAATGTATTTTGGAGTGATTCTCATTTGGTAGATTTCTGCATGGAATATAAATTAGAAGAGAAACAGGAATTTGTAGAAAAGATACTTGCTAATAGAAACTTTGTAATTGAGTATAAATGAGGATAGCAATTTTTATCCGTACTATAAAGTAATATGTATTTTCTCCAGCTAAGAGTATTGATCTTTATTATGAAAATCGCGAAATAACTTTGTATGGCGAATTTGTACATGTAGGGGAACGATGAGATGAACTTTGAATTCAAAAGAGTTCAGTGTATTGAAGATAGTAATATATATCGGGTGGATAATTTTACTGACATATATGAAACGGATTTAAATAGTAATGATGATTGTAATATTGATAATTTGAATTTTATTTTTCAACAGAGGATTCATCAATTCATTATACATGTAGGTAAATCAGAAGTATTACATTTTAAAGAGGAAGTAGATTCTAAAAATATTTTCTATAAGATTTTAGATTTTGGAAAGAATAATATTTTCTTTGTTTTTGAATCTATACGAAAGAAAGAAGTACTGTATATTATCAATTTATTTTATAGTGTAAGTATAGAAAACACGTTAGCTATAATTTGTTTTGGAGAAAAGGTTCATATTGAATTTGAAAAAATAACTCAAAATAGGGTTATAGAGTATGTAATGGGGAAGTGTTTTGTTCCTAAGATCACATTAGTCCCATCATCGGCGTGTGCTTTTATTCAATATGATGGTGCATTATTAACAATTGTTAGTAACAATTTAGAAATATAGAGACAGAGTAAGGAAAGATAAAGTTGTTAGAGAGAAGAGTGAGTATAAGCTCTTCTCTCTTTATATATGTCATGGTAATGTGAAAATTTGTTTTTAAGGAGAAAATATGGACACATACATTGAAATACACAAACCTGCAACGGAAAATAACGGATATTTTCTAGTTTTAGATGAACATGATAATTTTGAAAATGATAACATCTTGAATTTGTTATCGACAATTAATAGATATATAGTTGATGTTGATACGGGCATGGAACGATTTATGGAAACAATGATTTCGAAATTTCATTTATATCTTTTAGTGAATTGTGATGGGGTTCAAGAAGAATTAACAAAGGTGCAAAATTACATTTGGGAAAATGAATTAAAAGAGCTTAACTGGAAAAAGTCGACTGTAAAGAGCACAATTTTAATCAATCATTATGATCCCGCAACTAATATTTTCGATGTGATTTCCCCTGTATGTATGGAGGGGGGCCTTATGTTTCTTTTCTCTGAAAAAGAAGTAAACGAAAATTAGCTAGAGCGCATTATAAAGCATATGAAATTTGATCGGACAAGAGTATATTTCAATAAAGAAACAATTGAACTAGCCGGGAAAATGGGTTATATAATAGGTCATTTTGAAGATGAGTATTATATAGTATCTTTACGTTCGGAAAAGCAAGTATTTGTTTGTTATGCGGAAGAACGGATTATGGATTAAAATAAAAGTTACAGAAGTTTTTACGTTGAGAATGAAAATGCACTCGAATGTTTGGGTGCGTTTTTTTACAACTTCTATATTTAGAATCAATGAGAGGATTTTCATCTATATGAAAGATATCCTATGTAAAGAGTTAAAAAGTTTTAAGTCTATTGTTGAAGCGTATCAGTTTAAAAAAATGAGTTTGGATTATAAACAAAATGTAATGTTACTCGTACAAAATGATACGGATCAGCCTTGTATAATTTATTTGGATAAAAATAATTTACATATAAAGAGTTTCAATTTAAATATGGATATTGATGTTGAATCTGTCAGATATATGCAACGAATTGGAGAGAGGTGGTTGCTTATATTTAATTATGCAGGTGATAATGCAGTTATTTATAATCCAGACGGAAGTGAATATTGTAAGTTTTATGCCGGAGAAGGCATTCAAGATTGTCAAGTTGATGCGAATGAAGATATATGGGTTAGTTATTGTGATGAAGGGGTTTTCGGAGAGTGCCCAATTGGAGTAAGTGGTATAGTTGCTTTTGATTCTAAAGGTCAATCGATTTTTAATCATTATGATCAATATGTAGAAAGGTTTAATGTGCCTTCTATAGATGATTGTTATGCAATGAACGTTATAGATGGAGACGTTTGGCTCTATTATTATTCAGAGTTTCCTTTAGTTCAAATGAAAGATAAAAAAATTCATATGTCTTGGAAGGAAATACATGTAATTAAGGAAATACGATCGAAAAGTTTTGCGGTTGCCCAAGATAAAGTAGTATTTATTACGCAAGATAAAAAGTTAGTAGTTTATGATTTAAATAATAGTCATGTGTATGATATAAATCTTCGTAATGAACTTGGAGAACCGATTCAATTTGGCACTTATTATAGCCGTGGATCTGTTATGTATTTTCAGACGGACGATACGTTGTATTATGTTGATGCGCTTAATATATGAGGTGATAAATATAAAAAATGCACCCAACAATTTGGGTGCATTTTTTCATAACCGTTATATATTCCTCTTCATCAACTCTCCAACTTGCGTCGCAACGTACTCAACATCATTATCAATTTCATCCAATACGTAAGATTCCAAAATGCCCATGACAGCTGTTCCTAAAAACTTTAAAACGATATGTGTATCAATGTTTTTATTTACTGATGTATTTGTGTTTAATTTTTTCTCTAGTTCACCCATGATGAACGTTAGGAACTTTTTCTGAAATGATAAGGTGCTGTTGCTTCTAAATAACGATGCGAAAAATGGTTTATGTTCTTTGAAGTATTCAAACCATATGATAGTTCCTTCTATATAACCTTTTGTTTGTTTTATATCGCATATTTCTCTTAATTGATTTAAATGGTCGTCCACAATTTTGTCTAATAAATTGTATTTATCTAGGTAGTGTAAGTAGAAAGTTTTTCTTCCGATGTTTGCTTTTTCTGTAATGTTTTTTACTGTAATTTCGTCAAATCCATCTTCAATTAACATTTCGATAAATGCGGATTGAATGGCGTTTTGTGATTTTATAATTCTTCTATCAATTTTCTCCATATGTTCCTCCGTTCTTTAATACACACATATTGTGATATGTGTATTAATACTCGAATAATTGAATGTGGTCATTGAAACAGATTCATGCTCACTTTATTATAAATATACACATGAGTATTAACTCTCACAAGTGTAAAATCGAAAATAAAGGTGGTTTAAATATAGCGATTATAAAGAGAAGGGTACTTTAATGCGTGAGGATTACAAGTAAGAGGAAAATAACTTTGATGTGCTTACTATTTACGTTCTAGGCACATAACAAGCTATAATAGAAGAAATCAAGAAGGAGGCTGGCTGTGAAAAATCTTCGTTATTTCAATATATTCACTATTTTAATTGTATACACACTACTCATGTTTTACATCGGCTGGAACGGATGGGTTTGGCTTAGTGCGGTGTTCGGCTGGGAATCTTGGGGATATTACGCTTTCGTAGTCGGATTTATTTCATATGCGTACATTCTCGTGCAAGTGTTTAAGTTCTTGCCATTTCTACGAACGATAGGTTCAATTTGGTTTGCGGTTATACAATACGCGCTTATGCTGTTGCCGTTAGCAAATATTACGGTCTTTCTTTTACAGTTTTCAGTGGAGAAAGAAGCGGCAATTATTTGGACAGGAACGGCCGTTTTACTTGCGTTCATCTTTATTTTTGCGTATGGAGTATTCAACGCATATAGCCCAGTAGTTAGAAAGTACGAGGTGCACATACCGAAAAAAGTAGAGGGACGTAAAAGTTTACGCATTGCGATGGCTTCTGATATGCATTTCGGTAAATTATCTGGCGTTGCGCATTTAAAAAGACTTGTCCGTCATGTAAATGAGATGGAACCTGATATTATTTTACTGCCAGGAGATATTATCGATGATCATCCAGGTGTGTTCATTCAAAAAAATATGGGACCAATTATGAAACAAATGAAAGCTCCACTAGGCGTATACGGTGTGTTAGGAAACCACGAATATTACGGACGAGCGGTTCCTGAATTTTTACAAGAGATGGATAAGATTGATATTCGTATTCTGTTAGATGAAGTGATTACAATTGAAGATCATTTTTATCTCGTTGGAAGAAGAGATAAAACAGAGCGAGATCGTCAAAGCTTTGAAAATCTAATGAGTACGGTAGATAAATCTATGCCAGTTATCGCAATGGATCACCAACCATTTGAGTTGAAACAAGCAGCGGATGCTGGCGTCGATTTACTATTATCCGGTCACACGCACCGCGGACAAATGGCGCCGAATCATATTGTAACGAGAAGAATGTACGAACTAGACTGGGGATACGCAAAAAAAGGTGCATTCCACGCCATTGTTTCTTCTGGTTTCGGATTCTGGGGACCACCGCTTCGACTTGGAAGTAGATCTGAGATTGTGCAGGTGGAAGTTACGTTTGAATAGGTGTATAAAATAGAGAGCGAATTGCTCTCTATTTTTCAATAAAAAAAGGCTCCATATAAGAAGCACTCAATAAAAAAAACATAAAAGTATAATATTAAAATGTTTAGATTTATGATTTGTATTGATATCAATTTCATAAAAAAGGTACGATTAGAAGACGCTGCTGAAATGAAGGGGGATTATAAGTGATTATATCAGATGTTATTTACGGTGAATTTAAAGTGGATCCAGTAGTAGAAGAATTAATTGCAAGTAAATCTGTACAAAGGTTAAAAGGTATTCATCAAAATGGCGCAAGCTACTTAATAAATGAGCACTGGAATGTAACGCGCTTTGATCATTCAGTTGGTGTTATGTTGTTAGTGAAAAAACTCCGTGGTTCAGTTGAAGAACAAATCGCAGGTTTACTACATGACGTATCACATACTGCTTTTTCTCACGTGATTGATTACGTTTTTCATAATGAGGGTGAAAGTTATCATGAAGAAATATTTAGTTCTGTCGTGAAAAACTCAGAAATTCCAGCGATTCTTTCAAAGTATGGTTATAACTATGAGGACATTTTGTTAGATGATTCGAAGTGGACATTACTGGAAAGATCAGCACCAGAATTATGTGCAGACCGAGTGGATTATACATTACGAGATATGTATACATATGGGTATATTTCGTTAGAAGAAGTTCACAGTTTTTTAGAGGATGTCATCGCAGTAGATGGGAAAATGGTTCTTCAAAGTATCGAAATGGCAGAATGGTTTACAAAGACGTATTACAAAGAAGTAATTGATTTCTTTATGAAACCAATGAATATTTACGGAAACGATATGTTAGCGAAAACGTTAAAGTTAGCTCTTCATAAGAGGGTTATTCATGCAGATGATTTCCTTCTTGAAGACGATGAGCTTATTTCGAAATTGCAGCAATGTAATGATTCAGAAGTACATGCTTTATTAAGAAAAGTTCATTCGAATGTAAAAGTAAAAGAAGATAGAAACGATTATGATTTGTATCAGAAAAATAAAGTCCGTCTTATTGATCCTCCATTACTTCGTGAAGGCGAAGTTGTTCGATCGTCTGTCGTATCAGAAAACATAAGACAGATGAGCGAAATTGCTTATGAAAAAGCGGTGAGAGGGGTGTATGTGAAAGTGATTTCTAATTAGTTTATCCCACTTTAATGGGCAGTAAGACCCCCACCTCAAAATTCAGCGAAAGCAAAGAATTTAGGTGGGGGATCAACTGCCCATTAAAGTCCGATTGGTTCAACTAATAATCAGTGGGGGATGAAGAAAACCCCCACTGATTAAAGTTTCACTTTATTTATAATAGGAAAAGGTGTCATCAATTATGATGACACCTTTTCGCTTTAAAGGGTTGTTCGTATGGAAATGTGTTACATTTTTACGATACTACTTTATTTTACCAGGAAAATTCCTTTTATAGTGAAAAATAAAATTTGTAATGTTTTCCATTAAAAATAATTTGTGAAAAATATACTTATTTTAATTGTGACGAAAATAATATATTTTTTTAATAGTCAATTTATAATCGTTCGTTCTTTATATATTGATTGTTATATTTTTTAAGGTAATTTAAAGGTTTTTGTCGTTTTTTGTTGTTATTTTTATATTATGATAAAAATAATGTTCGTAATCAGCCATTATAACAGAAAAAATTTAAAAAACCAGAATTGAATCATATCGTTTATTTTAATATAATTTATTTGTAAATTAATAACATATTTGGGTTATGATTCTTTATTGTGGCGAGGAATTTTTTTAACGTAGGGGGATTTACAGAATGATTAAAACGGCGAAACCTGAAATGATGAATGAATTAAAAGAAACAGTGTACAAATTCTTTCCGAAAAATATTGTGAAAGAAGAAGGATTGTACGAGGAGTCCAAAGAGCATAAAAGGTTTGTAGACTTAAAAGAGAGTTTTATAAAAAATGAAAGCTCCCAAAAGGAGATTCTGTCGTTAATCGAGTCTACATTTTGCGATTATCACGTGTCAGATTGTACAGATTTAAACCTATATAATTGTCTAGAATATAATGTGTTACTAAATGGAAAAGAACCGATGTTAAATGATGATATTGATTGGATACGAAAATCAAGAGGCGAACGCCTTGATTTAGGGGTTTTTGTTAGCTTACTTGATAAATATTATTATTACTACGTATTAAAAACAACATATGATGAAAATGTAAGAGAATGGACTTTTGAAATCATCGATGTAGAAATGGATACTATTGGTGAATTTGCAAAACGAATGCATACAAAAGGATTTATGAGAGTAGAACGAGAGATTGCTAGAACTGCAATTCCTGATATAGAAACGGAATGTTTACGTATGGGGGAAGTTAACGTATTCCACGCTTTATTCACGGATTCTGTTAGTGAAATATAGGTTTTAGATTAATAAAAAGGTTGTGTAGCTATTTGCTACACAACCTTTTTGATTAATAATCAAACCAATTCCAAACCTCAATATCTCCAAGAGTCGCATAACGAACGTGAGGCGAGTTTTGTAATTTTAATAACTCTTTCGACGGCCCAGTAATGACAATGCCGTATACTTTCACGCCGTTATCTTTTACATACTGATAGCGCTTATCTAAGTTCAGCTCTTTTTCATGAGTTCGAGTAGTTTTACTTACCGTTTCTTTATGTTCAGAAAGAATGCGCATCATTTCGATTACTTCATCTTCTTTTGTCTTTGGTCGTTTCGCCTCATTATCAGGGAGATTTATATGCTCTCGAAATCCGATAACCTCTCCGCTATGCAAGAGAAAATCGTCTTCATTTATTCTTTCTTGTCCTGTGTCTAAAGCGTACCATACAGGAGTTGGCGGCATTTCTTGTGCTTCAAATACGCTATATAAAAGAGATTCTAATTCTTGTAAAGTGTAAGCTTTATCGAAAGATATCGCTACTTCTGCAACAGTTCCCTCATGTACTTTTGCAAGTGTACCCCACACTTTTTTAGATGGTTCTTTCAAATGGTCCCCTTGCTTGATTTTTGGGTGAACAAAGGAAAGTTTGTTTGAATAAGATCTGTTTTCCCAGGATGGATTTGAGACAGTCACAGATGATAAGAAACTACGCGTTGTTACTGTACCGATTGGAATTTCTTTTTTGCCGACTGTTTTATATAAATCGATTTCATTTTCTGTACGGAAAAAGGGTTTAATCTTTGTGCTGCCTCCAGCGGAACGACTATTTGGCATTGTTGCTTCTAGTGCGAGTGATGGAATCTCATCTACTTCGACTAACTTTTTCATGTTATAGAAGTAAAAAGAAGATGAAAAATGACCAACAAAATAGATTGCTATACAAACAGCAAGAACAAAACTAACGGTTTGCCAACGTTGTTTCCACTTTATTTTCCAAAATGGGACATTAAGATTTTGTGATGGTAGTCTTTTCTTGATCGGCTCACTCTTCGTAAGCAATTCATCCAAATACACTTCACATTCCTCACAAGTCTCTATATGACTTTCTAATTCTTCTTGTTCATCACGTGTGAGTGTTCCTTTTTTATATTTTTCCCATAGTTTATTAAATGCTGTACAACCCATCTGTATCACTCCTCTATGTTTCTCGCTTCTTTCCGTCCGCGGTGTAATTCAATTTTCACTTTCGCTAATGAGAGACCGGTCATTTCTGCTATTTCCTTATAGGCGAATCCGTAGTAATCTCGTAGTAGTAGGACATTTCGTCTTTCGAGCGGAAGAGAAGATAAACTGTCTAACCAACTAGCAATCTCATGTTTTACGAAATATTCATGTTCTGTACTGGGCACGTTTGGTAAATGGAATTCTTCCACTTTTGTTGTTTTATATTTTTTCTCTTTTCGATACCAATCGATAAAGGCGTTGTAGGCAATTGTAAATAACCACGGCCTAATTTCTTCGCCTTTGTAATAATCAATATGGACGAGCATGCGATAAAAGGTTTCCTGCATGAGATCTTCCGCACAGTGAGAATCTCCGGTTAGGGAGAGAAGATAGCGAAATAAATCATGCATATGATCTGAATAAATGTCTTCTAATGATTGGTTGCGTTTCACTAATTTCCCTCCCTTCATACATAACAACGAAATACATATAAAAAAGTTACATTTGTTTTTAAAATTATAGTAAAAAACGTCAAGAATTGGATAGGATTCTCTTTTATCATAATACATATAAGGCGGGTGAACAGAGATGGAAAGCTATGAAACACAAATTCAAAGGTCAATTGATTATATCGAGGAAGATGTAATGGAAAAACAGACGCTGCGTAATTTAGCACGTATTGCAGGTTTTTCTGAGTCGCATTTTCATCGTGTATTTCAGGCGTTAGTAGGTGATACAGTAATGGAGTATGTTCGAAAGAGGAGGTTAGCCCGGGCAGCTTATCAACTTTCTCATACGGATGAAAAAGTTATTGATATCGCATTTGAGCATGGCTTTCAATCTCACGAAACGTTCACGAGAGCCTTTAAAAAATTATTTCAAATGACACCGAGTGAATATCGAAAACAAGAAATTGAAACGCCGATGTATTACAGCGTAAATGTAAAACAAAGAAAATTAAATCCGTATTTAGGAGGCATACAAATGGAATATCGTATTGTAAATAAACCAGAATTTTTAATGGCGGGTTATGAACTGAAGACGACAAGTAAAGAAGGGAAAAACCATCAAGACATCCCAGCATTTTGGCAAGAATATTTACAAAAAGATCTTGGAACAACGATTCCGAATCGTAAAGATACGAGCCAATGGGTAGAGCTTGGATTATGTACTGATTTTAATTTAGAAACAGGGGACTTCACTTATATTATCGGAATGGAAGTTACAGGGTTTGAAAATGTACCAAATGAAGTTGCGAAGCGTACTTTCCCAGCAGCGACATATGCCGTATTTACAACGCCAAAAGTTCCTCATGAAGAAATGGTATCGTCTATTCATCAAACGTGGAATGCTGTATTCTCAGAATGGTTCCCGCATTCAGGATACGAACATTGCGGCGTTAATGAATTTGAACTATACGATGAGCGTTCCCATGCAGATAAAAGCGAGTTCGCTCAAATTGAACTTTGGATACCAGTGAAGAAAAAATAATAGAAAGAAAAGCGAGCCACTGAGTGGTTCGCTTTTATAATATAGGTTGCGATATTTGACGGTTTTTGTCGGTAAGTCGATATATCTTGAAAATCGCTGATATAATTCGAGTTGCGCCGATATATTCAGAAAATCGCCGGTATAATTTCACGTACCGATGAACTATCGCGATAAGCAAGAATAAAAGGCGAGTAATATAATTTCATTTACCACCAAACTTCCCCATAAGAAAAGACGCCACATAGCGCCTTTTCTACGAATGAAATGGGAACACAAATATAATCGTCGTTCCTTTTCCGAGTTCGCTATCAATAGAAATTGTTCCATTATGAGCATGAACGAGCTGTTTCGTAATGGCGAGGCCAAGTCCAGTTCCGATGTTGCTTTCTTCTGTATTGGTTCCTCTGTAATATCGCTCAAATAGAAGTTCTTTCGTTTTATCATCCATTCCTTTTCCGTTATCTGAAATAGAGAGTGTAAATGAATTTTCATTTTGTGAAAGTTTTACGATGACGTTTGTCGTTTCATTATTATGTTTTACAGCGTTTACGAGTAAGTTTTCGATAATACGTTGGAACCATTTTTCTTCAATGAAATATTGAATTTTGTTTGAGCTTGGTACGAATTCAATATTTTGATTTTGAAGTGTCGGATTATTAATGAATTGTAATAATACTTTTTGGACGAATTGATTCATTTCAATATTTACATGTTGCGCAGGAAGACTGTTGTTTTTTAATTGATACGTTAAGCTTAAGTCATCAATTAATGTCGTCATATATTGAGATTTCTCTTTCATAACGCTGCCGAATTGTTGAATGTCACGATCGGTCCAGTTGTACTGCTGTGATTCTAGTAATAATGCGTAGCCATATATAGAGCTAAGTGGTGTTTTTAAATCATGTGTGAGTCCAGTAATCCATTCCTCACGTGTTTGTTGCAGTACTTGCCTCATTGCATCATTTTTTTTGAGTGTAATAGAAAGATGCTCTAGTGAATTTGTAACATCACTAAATAAGCGGAATGACCATTTTTCTTTACCAGATCGCCGGAACCTGACAGGCTTTCCTTTTTTACTAACAGGCTCTTCGTACTTTCCACCAGCTATATTTTTAAGCCAGCGCATCGCATGTAATAACGGTTTTCCGAATTTATTACCGTACCAAATAGAAAGAATAACTAAATAAACAAATACGATAAGAAGGATTAGTACGCATCCAATTAGAAACTTTTTAGTAAATACATCGTCTATTTCATCATCTGGGTAGTAGTACTCATTTTTGGCAGTTACGACAAGAAGATGATTGCTATTTGTCTCGTAAAAGCTAGACGTGTTTTCTTTATGATTCCACGGTTCCTTTTCGCTAAGAGCAGCTTGTATGACAGAAAACGGTTTTTTCTTTCCATCTGGATAGGAGAATACTTCTTTGCCGCCACTATTAAAGATTTGAAGAGTAGCCTTTTCTTTAGAAAGTAACTGTTTTTCTTCTTCTGTTAGTGTGAACGTATCTGTAGATACAGAAGGGTGCTCTTTCTGTATCGTTTTCAGTAATACATTGCTTTTTAACGTACCGCCGTAAATAACAAGTACATTTTTTTCTTCTAATTCAATTTCCCAATATGTAAATGTATAAGGACTTTCTATGTGATTCTGTATATATGAGAATAAAGATACTTTCGTATAAGATGTCGGTACGTCACTAGGCGTATTAAAGTGATAGAGAACTTTTCCATTTTCCTCTACAACTTGAATCCAATCATTTTTCTCTTTAATTAAGTCTTTTACTTCAGCTTTTAACGAAATATCGCCATCTTCTGAAGAGAGATATGTTGAAATCATAAAATTATCAGCATCTGGAATGTTCGGTTCGTATGAAGTACTCGTAACAAGAAAAATTAAATAAGTGAAAGCAGCTACTACAGCAATCAAGAGTGTAACCAAAACAAATACGTGTTGCATGATAAACTGGATAATGAGTCGTTTATTAAAGTTCATATCGTCACCCTACTTTGTAATGAACTTATAGCCAAGCCCGCGAACGGTTTTTATATATTCTGGTTTACTTGGGTCTTGTTCAATTTTTTCACGTAGTTTTCGAATGTGGACCATAACGGTATTATCATCGCCATTATAGGCAGGTGCTCCCCAAACTTTTTCGTATATTTCTTCTTTCGAAAATACGTAGTTCGGATTCTCGCAAAAGAAGAGTAGTAGCTGAAATAGCTGGGCGGAACATTCGACAACATGTCCATTTACTGTAAGCTCTGCGGAATATCGATCAATTTCAAATCTGCCAAACGAACTGGAGTGTGCTTTTTGTTCATTTGGTACTGCTTGTTTCATATGTCTACGGAGTTGTGCTTTCATACGAGCTACTACTTCAAGTGGATTAAATGGCTTCGTAATATAATCATCTGCACCTTGTGAAAATCCAGATATTTTATCTAAATCAGATGTTTTAGCTGTAAGGAAGAAAATAGGGCAATCTGTTTTTTTGCGAATGATGGGACAAATATCAAAACCAGACTGACCAGGAAGCATGACATCTAAAATAATTAAATCGTAATCGTTTTGCTCAGTGAGAGATAAAGCTATTTCAGCGGATGTTGCAGTTGTAATATGAGAAAAACCTTCTTTTTCAAGAATGGTAGTTAGTAATTGTAAAATTGCTGTTTCATCATCAACGAGCAAAATATTTGCTTCATACATAAAAATCCCTCCTAATTTCCTCGAATATCATATCATCTTTCTGTAACTTATGGAATTTTTAAGGAAATTTTAAGGTTTTCTTTCTCAAAAAATTAAGAATCAAATGATATGATAAAAGTAACATAGGGGAGGAGATGAGTGTGAATCCGTTTCAAACGATGCGAGCTAGATATTTTTTAATTATATTTGCACTATTAACTTTAGTTGCAAGAGCCAGTAATAAATTGATAGAAAATATATTTCATATGCAAAATTCTACTTTTATAAATATTCTTATATTCTATATCCTTCCGATTACGTGGATTTTTTTTGAATATAGAAAACACCGTGTTTCCTTTTCGTTATTTATTAATAAAAATGAAACATTTAACCTGGTGCAAGTTTTATGCATTGCGATTATGTTATGCGTGTTTAGTTATGGGTATCTTATTTTGTACATGTATAGCTTTGCGTGGATTACACCGGAATTTATTATGAATGCGTTACGTGAACCGATTATAGATAGCACAGGGGGATATGTATATCAATTTATTATGGTCGTATTCATCGCACCAATTATTGGTGAATTTGTTTTTCGGGGATTTTTACTGCAGCGTTTTGCAGCAAAATGGGGAACGAGTATAGCGATCATTGTAGTAGCGATGTTGTTTGCGTTGTTACACGTTGATTTCCTAGGTGCAGTTGTATTTAGCATTGTACTATCAATCGTGTATATTCGTACGAATAGTTTACTCATGCCAATTGCTATTCACATGTTAAACAATGCATTTGTAATCGGTGCTTCTTTTCTAATAAATAAAGAAGAGATAATGAGTTTGGCAGATTTCTCAAATTATACGACGTTCTTTCCAGGACTTATTATTTTTATGACGGGATTAAACTTAGTACTCATCTTTTTATTTGTTAACCGCAAATATTGGAATAAAGAAATGCCAGCTATATATGTAGAGCAGGAAAAGAGTTTTTCAGACGTAGTAGGGGATAAGTAAGATGAAGAAAACGTTTGAAAAAATATTGAAAGACATTATAGAATCTACGTCTCTTACAGATATGTGTGATAAAAGCGTTTGTCATTGGTTGCAACCTGTAGTAGATACGATTGTATTTCCAGAGTATTACTTATTTTCTAGTACTCATTTAAAAGAAAATATTATTTCTCTTCTTATTGTGTTAGGGGTTTTACTACTATTTGGTTTAATTGTAGAAGAAATGATGAAGCGCATCTTCAAAAAAAATGAAGAGAAGTATATGTGGGTTCATAAAGTATTTGAGAAAGTAATAGTGGCTTTTCTTTTGTTTTATAGTATGAAAACTATCATTTACTTTATAGCTTTGAAACATCATTAATTCGAAATTTGAAAGGGATGTATAAAATTATATGAATGAAACAATATCATCAAATAAGTTTTTTTATTTGATTTTGCTTAGTATAGTGCTGATCACGACAGTCAATGTTATTCTTCGCTGGGAGGAAGCTTATTTCTTTATGTATTTAGCACTTCATTTGTTAGGAATATTATGTATAAGCGGCGGAATAGTTGCTGAAAAAAAGAGTGAAGAAAGCATTAATTATATGTGTGTGACTGGTCTTATTTTACTATTAGCTGTACAGGGTATTATGAAATATAGTTCTTTTTCTTTACAAGATTTTAGTTTATTAATGGATGTACTTCCTTAAGGGCGCGCGTAATAGGATACGTACTAGTTTTAATTGGATTTTTTACGATTATTGTAACGACGTTATTTTTTCAGGACTATGAATATGTAAGCTATATAAAATACGCTAGTTTGTAAGCGTTTTTCTTATTCCGAATTATGAACCGAAGAAAGTGTCTAAAGGTAGGTAAAACTCTTCTTTTTGTAGAAGAGTTTTTTTTGTAAACAGAAGGATCGCGAGCAATTCGCAGAATAAGCTTGTTCTAATTTAGCATGTACGAACTTACAATAATAATAGACAGGCAGCATAGAGGAGGGAATAGCGTGAGGAAGGTTATTGGGTGGTCGCTTTTTTTGTACGTTGGGTTTGCGTTGCTTATATATTGGTATTTATTTGGATGGAATCATGAACTAATTCCGGACATGTATAAAGGAACGAGTGCAGATCCAGAAACGTTTATGAATGCAAGGGAGCTTACGCTAAGCCAAGATTATTCGCGCGTGAAAAATTTACTGTACTTTTTAGCGACGCCTCTTGAATGGATTATTTTATTATTTGTACTTGTGCTCGGTGTTTCAAGAAAGTTTGAGAAATGGTCGAAGGAAACGACGAAAATAAGTGTCCTGCAAGTTGCGATTTATTTCTTTTATTTATCGTTACTCACAACAGTTCTTGCCCTGCCGATGCAATGGATTAGCCGAAAAGTGTCCGTTGATTACGGCATTTCAACGCAAAGTACACAAAGCTGGATAAAAGATCACGTTATCGGTTTTTGGGAAAGTTATGCGACGATGTTAATTGTAGTTGCCGTTCTTCTATGGCTTATCCGTAAATTTCCGAAGAGATGGTGGCTAGCAGGGTGGGCGCTCTCTGTACCATTTACAATTTTTTTAACATTCATACAGCCTGTCGTTATTGATCCACTTTATAACGACTTTTCGACGCTGAAAAATAAAGAATTAGAAACGAAAATCTTAGCGATAGCAGACAAAGCTGACATTCCTGCTAAACACGTGTATGAAGTAAACATGTCAGAGAAAACGAATGCGTTAAATGCATATGTAACAGGAATTGGCCCTAACGCCCGTATTGTAATGTGGGATACAACACTTAAGCAATTAAAAGATAAAGAGATTTTATTTATAATGGCCCATGAGATGGGGCATTATGTTATGAAACATATATATTGGGGCGTAGCGAGTTATATGTTGCTATCGTTTATAGGGATGTATCTCATTAGCCGTATTATAAATATGTGTATTCGAAAATGGGGAGATACGCTGCAAATTTCAAAAGCAGCATGTTTTTCGATTTTACCTTTATTTTTCTTAATTTCTTCTGTACTCTCTTTTGCATCACAGCCAGCAACAAACTATGTTTCTCGTATAGAAGAACGAGCGGCAGATCAATATGCTTTAGACATGACGAAGGACGGGAAATCTGGTGTAAAAACGTTTCAATATTTATCAAAAACGAGTTTAAGTCAAGTAAATCCACCTGCGTTAGTGAAGTTTTTCTTATACACACATCCACCAATTTTCGAAAGAATTCATACGTTTGAACAATATGAAAAAGAAAAGAAGCAGTAGTGTACTGCTTCTTTTTTATGCTGCATTCGAGTTTTGGAAAATTATAGTGTATAATATATGGAATATTCAGTTAAAAGTTTAGGAGGTTAATATTTTGTTTCATTCAAAATCAATGCCGGCTATAAAAATGATCCTTTCGATGTCTATTTTCGGATCAATTGGATTTTTTTCTGTTCAAACAGGTTTACCGTCTTTTGAATTAGTATTCGTTCGTTGCATTTGTGCGACTATATTTTTAGCATTATGTTGGCTCGTAACAGGACAGTATAAAAATGAGAAATGGAATAAAAAAGAAGTTATGCAAATATTAGCATGCGGTGTATTTCTCGTTTTTAACTGGGTATTTCTATTTAAAGCGTTTGAAGTGATGTCGATTACAATTGCGATTTCAGTTTACCATCTTGCACCCATTATCGTATTAATGATTGGTAGTATTGTATTTAAAGAGAGACTTACAGTGTTTGCAGTTATGTCCATTGTCATTTGTTTTATCGGAACCGTTTTAGTAGCTGGAGTAGATGGAAGTCTATCGCTTGGAAAAATGATGTCGTCTGGAATGGTATGGGCACTTCTTGCAGCATTATTTTATGCTTTTACTACTTTATTAGGAAAAGGAATTCAGCATACGAGTGCGTATGCGATGACATTTTTACAAACTTTTTTAGGTATATTTTTATTGTTACCATTCGTAGATTTTGGCAAGTTTCAAGGGTTAACAGAGATGAACTGGATGATGATTACAGCGACAGGTCTTATACATACGGGATTTGTATATTACTTATTTTTTGACAGTTTAAGAGATTTATCGACGAGATTAATTTCTGTATTAGTGTTCTTAGATCCAGCGGTTGCAATACTGTTAGATACAGTCTTTACCGGGTTTAGACCGACTAGTATGCAAATAGTAGGCATTGTTCTTATATTTGTAGGGATGGCACTTACTTTTCGAAAAACGAAGGAAGAAAAAATAGCGATAAAAGAAAATTTGCATTCTGAATTTTAAATAATTTAATCTGCATTCTATTGAAAATCCCCTTATTTTTTGTACAATATAAATGGTAGGAAAATAAAGGAAAAGGAAGATGAGAGAGATGAAAAAGCTAGTAAAGATAGCGACATCGTTAACTTTAATGGGGGGAATATTTGTAAGTGCAAATGATGTGTCTGCAAATACAGATGTTATCCAAAAATCTAGTCCTGATATTATGATAAAGTTTGATGATGTAACAACAGATCATTGGGCATATGATGAAATTACAAATTTAGTATATCACCGCATTATGTATGGCTATGGAAATGGTAAGTTTGGGACAGAAGATAATATAACACGTGAACAAGCGGCGGCAGTATTATACCGCGCACTTCATGTAAAAGGAAGTGCGATTAATGGGAATCCATATGGAGATATTAGTACGAAATCAACCATGTTCCCTTACGAAATTTTACGCTTAACAAAGCTTGGTATTTTTAAAGGAGACGAAAATGGGAATTTCCGTCCGAAAGCAACACTGACTCGTGCAGAGTTATCACAAATCTTAACGAAAGCATATGAGTTGAAAACAAAGAGCCCACATACATTTACAGATATACCAGAAAACCATTGGGCAAGAGATGCAATTAGCGCATTACAGTCTAATAAAGTTGTCGTTGGAACCGGAGATGGCAAGTTCGAGCCTGAAATGCTCGTTACACGCGGACAATTTGCGAAGTTTTTACAACGAGCAATTGATAATTCTCCAGGGAAAATGGAATAGATAAAGAGAAAGCTCATAATTTGTGGAAGCGGTATCTTCCGCTCATTATGAGCTTTTATTAATAGATAGGTTAATATTGTCGTATGTTGTAGTAATTGCATTTTTTGTCTAGAAAATGAACTCTTAAAATGTGAAGGATTTCTTTTAAAAAAAGTAGAATATTTATATTATAGAAACACCTTTACATGAATACAGGAAAGAAAATTGACTTGCGTACAATTCGGTATAAAAGTTGAAATCGAGAGCGAATTGGCTCTCCTTTAGTAGTGATTTTCACAATAATAGATTTTTTAAATGTAATATATTGCATAATGGGTGCGAAGGAAACATATGTAATATTGGAAAGGATTTCAGTCTATTATTTTCCGTTTTTCCAAATGGAGATAAAGGGGAGAGGGCAATGAAGAAGAACATGTTACGTATAATGGCAACGATAACTATTATGGGCGGCTTGTTTGTGAGTACGAATGTCCCCAATGTAAAGGCAGAAGAATATCCAGAAATGATTGTTTTTGATGATGTTCCAGTAAACTACTGGGCATATGACGATATAATGGACGTAGTATACAATAAAGTAATGTTAGGCTATGGAAATGGTAAGTTTGGTGTAGGAGATAATGTAACACGAGAACAAGTAGCAGCAGTACTCTATCGTACATTGAATTTGAAAAAAGAAGGACCTTTAAAAAATCCATACAAAGATATTTCTGAGAGGGCCACATTCTTTTTAGATGAAATTTTAGTATTAACAGAGCATGGTATTTTTCAAGGTGATGAAAAAGGAAACTTTAGACCAGCCGCACCTGTAACACGTGCAGAAATGGCACAAATTCTTACGAAAGCATTTACATTTGAGGTGAAGAAGAACCATACATTTAAAGATGTACCAAATAATCATTGGGCAAAAAATGCAATTAGTGCACTGCAGTCTAATCATGTCATAGTAGGAACTGGGAATGGAAAATTTGAACCGAATAAGGTTGTAACACGTGAGCAATATGCAAGGTTTTTAAATAAAGCGGTTTTTTATTTTCCAGTAAAAGATGAGGATTATGAATAAAAGTTAAAATATAAGGACGTTTAAATTATATTAATATAATATGTATTAAGAAAAAAGCGTGGGAATTCCACGCTTTTTTCTTATATTAAATTATTTATAATTATATCGATTTTCTATTCGTAATTTATTTTTTGGAATTTAGTGGATAAGGAGAAGTTGAATAAAGTAACTTTTTGCTGTTTGAATATACGGTTTAGTAACTTTATTGTTAATAGAGTGTAAATAAAAGTATATGAAATATAGTTCATAAATTAGACAAAAATCACATGGGAATTGTATTGTTACGCTTCCATTAATTCTTTATATTAGAAAAAAATATGTTTTTAGGGAGAGAATACTTTGAAGAAAAAAATTCTAAAAGTAGCAACAGCTTTAACAATTATGGGTGGAGTAGCATTTAGTGCTGAGGGGACAACAGCAAATGCTGAAATAGCTGCAAAGCCTAAGCTACAACAAGCAGGTCCAGCAATCTTTAAAGATGTACCAGCAGGACATTGGTCTTATGAAGCAATTCAAACTTTAGCAGAATATGAAATTATGCGTGGTTACGGAAATGGTATGTTCGGTTTTGGACATAATGTAAATCGTGAACAAGTAGCAGCTTTAATTTACCGTGCACTTGATCTTGATGAAGAATTTGGTGAAGATGAGGAACTAGAAAGCCCGTATAATGATATTGTTGATGATAAATCAACGATGTTTCCTTTTGAAGTGTTAGCAGTAACGGAATTAGGTATCTTTACAGGTGATGAGAAAGGAAACTTCAGACCAAAAGATACGTTAACACGTGCAGAAATGGCGCAAGTTCTTACGAGAGCATTTGGATTAGAAGTAAAAGGACCAGCAAAATTTAAAGATGTACCAAAGGGACATTGGGCAGAAAATGCGATTAATGCAGTAGGTTCAAATGGTATTTCAGTAGGAGATGGGAAGGGTAACTTCGCTCCGAACATGAAAGTAACACGTGAACAATATGCACAGTTCTTATTTAACGCAATGTTTGAATAAATAATAAAGAGGAGTTAGTGTTGTATAACACTAACTTCTCAGGCTGTGGAGAAAGTCTTCTCCACAGCCTGTTTTTGTGTCTGAACCTCTTTTTATGTGTCAACACTGATAAAAAAGAGGAAAAGGAGAGATTTCTTATGATGGGTGCT
>NZ_JBQAEO010000004.1:0-332582 GCF_051915365.1 Bacillus cereus group sp. MYBK79-1
TTATTAGGCATGAGGCAAAGTCTCCTTTCATTTTAGGTTCTGGATAAACCTAGGGGGTACTTTGCCTTATTTTTTTCCTAAAAATGTTTACACATACTTTTATACACCATCACTGTTTTTAGGGATTTGAAATTATATCAACGATTTTTTTAATATATCGACGTTTCGACAAAGAATATCGACTTACCGACAAATAACGACAACACTATATGCATTGAACTTCAACGCAAGTTAAACGTTTAAAAACTTCACACAAACAGGCTCTGGTACAACAACATCAGATTGTAACAATGTTAACTTTCCTGTCGTTTCATTTCTTGAAAATAGTACAAGGTTATGTGACTTTTCATTTGTAGCAATCAAAAACTTTTCAGTCGGATCTAATACGAAATCCCTCGGCCAATTCCCTTCTGTAGATGTATGTGCAACAAATGTAAGCTGACCTGAATTTTGATCCACACTGAAAACAGCGATACTATTATGACCACGATTCGCCGCATATACAAAACGGCCGTCAGAAGAAATATGAATCGCACTTCCTTGACTATTATCATCAAATTCTTTTGGAACTGTAGAAATGTACTGCAACTCTGTAAAGGACCCTTCTTCCGGATTATATGATAATGCAATAACTTCCGAACTCAGTTCAGTCATGACATAAGCGTACTTTCCGTTCGGATGAAAAGCAATATGTCTCGGACCACTTCCTGGTTTTACAGGCAAGCTATTTACTTCTTTTAACTTACTATCTTTTATTTCATACGTAAGTATTTTATCAATCCCTAAATCAACACCAACCACATATTTTTCATCAGGGGTATATCCCGCGTAATGTGCATGTGGTTTCTCTTGCCTTTCTTTATTTGGACCTGAACCTTCGTGCGTAATGATAGATGTAGCAGCATTAACAGTTCCATTTTCCTCATTTACTACAAAAGACTCAATCGTTCCTTTATGGTAATTCGCTGTAACTACCGTACGATTTCCACTATCCACACTAATATGACAAGGAGAAGCCCCTTCTACTACTTGTCTATTTTGTTCCGTTAGCTCTCCAGTATGACTATGAATCGAATAAGCAGCTACACCACCAGATTCTCCTTCTTTTACAACAGAATAAAGATATTGATTATTTTTGCTAATCGTTACATATGTAGGGTTATCTAGCTTAGCCGCAAGCGTTACATTACTAATTTTTTTTGCTTCCGTGTCTAAAATAAATTTATATATTCCTTCACTGTTTTCTTTCGTGTACGTTCCAACAAATCCAATAAACTCTTTGTTATCCGTCATTTTCATAACCCTCTCCCTATAGTCTTTGTTCATCATATTTTTTACAGAACACCCTTAAACTATTTTTTGAAAGAACATCTTAAAAAACTTGAGTACCTCTTTATAAGTTACCACATTTTTCTGCCAAATAGCCTCTAAACCCACTTTTTCTGAAAAGCTGCTATACTCTCATATTCTTCTTCCAAGTGACGGGACAAACGAATATAGATTGGTATTAAATCTTTATATTTCTCCACATTTTCCATGTTAGGCTCATGATAAAAATTAGCACCTACCATATGAGAAACTACATGTAATGTATCTACTTCACCTAAGCTATATAACCCGAGGATTGCCGCTCCTAGGCAAGAGCTTTCGAAACTTTCCGGAACATATACGTCTTGATGAAAAATATCCGCCATCATCTGTCTCCAAAGTTCCGATCTCGCAAAGCCACCTGTCGCTTGAATTTTTTTCGGTTCACCAATTAGCTCTTTTAACGCAAGAAGAACTGTATACAAGTTATAAATGATTCCCTCTAAAACAGCACGGATAAGATGCTCTTTCTTATGGTGTAGTCCAAGCCCAAAGAAAGAGCCCCGCGCATTCGCATTCCATATAGGAGCCCTTTCTCCTGCTAAATATGGATGAAATAATAAACCGTCAGATCCAGGATTAACTTTTGCTGCTATTTCAGTAAGCAATTCATAAGGATCTTTTCCTAAACGCTGCCCATCCTCAACTTCTAACGTACATAATTGGTCGCGAACCCACCTAAAAATCATACCACCATTATTAACTGGTCCACCAATTACCCAAATGTCCTCAGTTAACGCGTAACAAAAAGTCCTACCTTTTGGATCCGTTACAGGCTGATTTGTTACAGCTCGCACCGCACCGCTCGTACCAATTGTAATAGCAACTACTCCAGGTTCTATTGCATTCACGCCTAAATTCGATAGTACTCCATCACTCGCTCCTATTATAAAAGGTGTAGAAACCATTACATTCATCTCTCTTGCAAATTCTTCATCTAATCCTATTAAGCTGTACGTCGTTGGAACGAGTTTAGAAAGCTTTTCCTCTGAAATTCCTGCAACACAAAGGGCTTCTTCATCCCATTTTAAAGATTTCAAATTGAACATTCCTGTTGCTGATGCTATAGAATAATCAATTACATATTCCTTAAATAACTTATAGAACACATACTCTTTAATAGAAATGAATTTATAGCTTTTTGCAAACAATTCAGCATGTTCATTTTTAAGCCAAACTAATTTCGAAAGTGGTGACATAGCATGAATTGGTGTTCCAGTACGAAGGTAAATTTCATGACCATTCATATCATTCTTTATTTTTTCTGCCCAGCTTGCACTTCTATTATCTGCCCAAGTGATACATCTCGTTAACGGCTTCCCTACTTCGTCTACAGCAATGACACTATGCATGGCCGAACTAAAAGAAACACAAAGAACATCAACTGGCTGTATATTACTTGATCGTATAGTTTCTTTAATCGTATGTATGACCGCTTGAAAAATCTCTTCTGGATCTTGTTCTGCCATTTCTGGTGCGGGAGAATATAAAGGGTATTCAATTCCATGACTTGCAATAACTGATCCATCAATCGAAAACAAAACTGATTTTGTACTAGTTGTCCCAATATCTACACCAATCATGTATTTTGAGTTCACTATGTAACCCCTTTCAAAACATTCCTATAACAAAAGAGCACCCTGATTTATACAAAAAAGACGCTCCCTTATGAGAGCTACGTTTTAACAAACTTCACTCTCATAAGGAGGTCCTTTTTATAACTATAGTGCTATTTTGAAAAGCGACAGCCTCACCACATTATAACTTAGGCGCTTTCGCCCAATCCGCAGCAAATTTTTCAATACCTTGATCAGTTAGTGGGTGCATAGCAAGTTGTTCAATAACTTTATAAGGAATTGTTGCAATGTGAGCACCTGCCATCGCTACACGAGTTACATGATCTGGGTGTCTGACAGAAGCCGCAATAATTTGTGTATCTAATTGATGAACATCAAATAATTCAGCAATTTTAGCAACTAATAGTACGCCATCTTCAGAAATATCATCCAAACGGCCTAAAAATGGAGAAACGTACGTTGCACCTGCTCGAGCAGCTAAAAGAGCTTGGTTCACAGTGAAAATAAGTGTAACATTCGTTTTCACACCCTTTTCAGTAAGATAACGACAAGCTTCTAATCCTGCTAACGTCATCGGAAGTTTTATTGTAACTTTTTCATCGCCACCGTTAATTTTAATCAGTTCTTCTGCTTGGGCAATCATCTCTTCCGCTGCAACAACATCTGGCGTTACTTCTGCCGAAACAGATTCAACTTTAGGCACTGCCTGACAAATTTCTGCAATACGGTCTTCAAACTTAATGCCCTCTTTTGCTACTAAAGACGGATTCGTTGTAACGCCAGCTAAAACTCCTAGTTTATATGCCTTTTTTATGTCCTCAAGATTTGCAGTATCAATAAAAAACTTCATAATTCATTCCCTCCATTTTTTAAACGTTAACGATTTATAATTTTAAAATGTTTATTTCTTTTCTACCGCATGTCCACCAAATTCATTGCGCAGTGCTGCTACAACTTTCCCTGTAAATGTATCATTGTCTAATGAACGGTAGCGCATTAATAGAGACATTGCGATAACAGGCGTTGCTGCTTGAAGATCTAATGCTGTTTCTACTGTCCATTTCCCTTCACCAGAAGAATGCATAACGCCCTTAATCTCATCCAGTTTCGCATCTTTAGAAAATGCATTTTCAGTCAATTCCATTAACCATGAGCGAATAACTGAACCGTTGTTCCATACTCTTGATACTTTTTCATAATCGTAGTCAAATTCACTTTTCTCTAGAATTTCAAATCCTTCACCAATAGCAGCCATCATACCGTATTCAATTCCGTTGTGAACCATTTTTAAGAAATGACCACTACCAGCTTTTCCAGCATATAAGAATCCATTTTCTACAGCTGTATCACGGAAAATAGGTTCAACGATATCCCAAGCTTCTTGATCGCCTCCGATCATGTAACAAGCACCATTTCGAGCGCCTTCCATTCCGCCAGAAGTTCCGGCATCCATAAAGTGAATGCCATCTTTCTTTAATTGCTCATATCGGTGAATAGACTCTTTATAATGCGAATTACCAGCTTCAATTAAAATATCTCCTTTTGATAACAGCGGGGTAATCTCATTAATAACAGAATCAACAACAGCGTGCGGAACCATAACCCATAGAATTCTTGGTGATTCCAATGATTGAACAAGTTCGTTTAAACTAGACGTACCTGTAGCACCATACTCTTTCATTTCTTCCACCGCACTCGTATTTAAATCAAATGCCGCTACTTCATGTTTATGATCAATTAAATTCTTCCCTAAATTTAATCCCATTTTACCTAAACCAATTAATCCTACTCTCATAATATAATTCCTCCTTGAATTACCTTTCATCATAAATACATATCAATAAAATGATGAATATCTTTTTGTCCTATTGCTTTACTTATAAGGATGTACTTATTTTTTCAATCCTTCATCTAACCACCATTTAAATTCACTTTCTTGTAATAGAGCATGAGCAGCACTTGGACCATACGAACCCGACTCATATTCATGAAGAGGTAACAAGTTCTCTTCGAACGCTTCAAGGATTGGCTGCACCCATTCCCACGACAACTCAACTTCTCTCCAGTGTGCAAAGAATGTAGAATCTCCGCATATAGCATCATAGATAAGCCTTTCGTAAGCTTCAGGTATTCCCACTCCTGTTTGCTCACAAGTGAAATGAATACGGATCGGTTCAAGCTCTCCATTGTTCAATGGATTTTTACTATTTAGTTGGAGTGAAACATTTTCATTTGGACTAATTTCAATGATTAACAAATTAGGCGCTGCATTTGGATTACTATCTTGATACTGCTGTTTTAATGTATTTTTAAACTCAATTACAATACGAGTAGACTTTTCTTTCATTCTTTTTCCTGTTCGTATATAAAAGGGAACGTCAGTCCAAAATGGGTTATCAATCCATAGTCGAGCAGCTACAAATGTGTCCGTTTGAGAAGAAGGATTTACTCCTGGCTCCTCTCTATACGCTACAACTTGTTGTCCCTTTATCTCTCCTGAGGCATATTGCCCGCGAATGATATGGTTCTGAACGTCTTCTTTTTTCACTTTACGAAGAGTCTCCATCACTTTTCGTTTTTCCTCACGAATTTCACATGCATTTATCTTGTCCGGCAGATTCATTGCAGTCATCATTAATATTTGCAGCATATGATTTTGAACCATATCGCGAATGGCTCCTGCATGATCATAATATCCTGCCCTTTCTTCTACCCCAACCGTTTCACTAGCTGTTATTTGTACATTCGCAATATGTTCTTTATTCCAAATCGATTGGAGAACAGGGTTTGCAAATTCAAGTGCTTCAATGTTTTGAATCATCGGTTTACCTAAGTAATGATCAATACGGTATATTTCGTCTTCTTCAAACGTTCGACTAAGCTTATCATTCAGCTCTCGAGCAGATGGAAGATCATGACCAAACGGTTTCTCAATCATTAGGCGCTTCCAGCCATCCGTTTCATCGAGTCCACTTTCTTTAATATTTAAAGCAATGGTCTCAAAGAAGTCAGGAGTAACTGAAAGGTAAAACATTCTATTCCCTTGTATATTTTGTTCTTCTTCCCTTTCAAGAACTACTTGTAATAACCTTTTATAGTCTTCTGGCTTATTCACATCTAACGGACAATAACGAAAATACTCTAAAAAATCTTCTATTTTCGGAGTACCTTCTTCCTTGCGACGAGAAAAAGTTTCTATGGATTCTTTTACTCTTTTTTGAAAATCTAAATGAGATACTTCACGTCTTCCAAGCCCAATAACGGATATTTGCTTTGGAAGCTTTTGATCTCTATATAAGTTATATAGCGCGGGGTAAATTTTTCTTTTAGCTAAATCCCCTGTTGCTCCAAATAAAACAAAGGTCATCGATTCCAATTTCAGTCCCCCTCGTGATGTATAGTCATTGTCACTATAGTAAAAATGCATTGTACAGAAGCTACTATTATTATTGATTCACTCTTACTTCTTAACTTCAAATTTTTTATAGTTATCGCTTTCTCATTGTCCCCAATATTAATAGTGGCAATTCAAAGCATTTTTCCCACATACTACTTACCTACTTATACTTACATAAAATAATTTAATTACTTTTAGTGATTTAATTATTTTATGTCTATCATATTAACTACATAGATTATTATCGTCAAGAAAAGTGTCTCGGATTAAAGATTTTTTATTCCGTAACATCTTATTAGAAATATGTTCATGAACTGAATAATAAAAAGACAAAACCGAACATATTCTTGTTCGGCTTTGTCTTTTTGTTATTGCTTCAAATGATTTTTAACCGCCCTTATTACTAATTCATGATCTTCTTCTGGTGGTAATCCTGAAACTGTTATCATTCCAATAACCCCTACGTCTTTTATTTGGACAGGAACACATCCACCAAAAGCAGCATAATCCGACCTATCTAAAAGATACTTTTCATTATATGGAACACCCGTTATTTCACTTTGTATTTGCATATAATACGAGCTATGATTATGCAAAGAAACAACTCGTTTTTTACGCTCAATCCATTGCGTATTTTCCGCAGTTGTCCCTGTCATCTTGAAATGAAATAATTGCACACCATTTTTCGCTATATCAACAGCAATCAATTTCCCTTCTTGCCTCGCCGTTTCAACGATAAATAACCCTATTTGCAGTGCATCTTCATTTGTAAAAGAGGAAAATTGAAGTGTTTCCTCCTCTATTAAAATTTGTTTACTGATTTCATTCAAATTTGAAGCGCTCATATGTTTATCCCCCTTACTCACTTTATGCCACATTGATATTTTTGAATTTCTGTGATTCTATCGTACTGCCTTTCCATATAACTAATACCGTAAAGCGCACTCTTTTCTTCTTGGTGCTATTATGAATTATATTTAACGTATTAAAAATGTATGTCCTCTAGCGCTAAACATTTCGTATAGAAGTTTTCTTCTGGATACTACTTACAAGCTAAAGAAACCAGTTGCTCAAGCAACTGGTTCACTAAAAGTTTTATATAGGATATTCATTCAACCAACGGAATGCTTGTTCATAGTCATCGAAAAATTTTACAGATTCTTTTGTATTAGATTGTTGTAAATAATTCAGTATCTCTCCTTCTTCAAGAAGAAAAGCAATTGCCTTACTGTGTTTCAAAATCGTTTCATTGAAAAACTTCTCTTTCCATGCTTTTTGGACAGAAAAATGATCTGGTACGTATCCTTTTCTATCTACCAGCAATTTGTATTTCCGCCCCTCGGAAATGAATTGCTGACAAACCTGCTCGAAACCATTAAACCATTCATACACATTATCTGTTTTAATCTTGCCAATTAGACGGGTAACAATTATATCTCCTGAAACTGTCGTGCTAATATTCAGTTTACTCAACTTGAAATCATCTCCCTTAGCTACAATTATGCGGAAATATCTCATAAAATCAATAAGATAAAACTGTAACGCATTAAAAAGGGACAGACCCTCCAAACGGAGAAGCCTGTCCCAAAATCGTTCTATTTTATATTAGAACGAACAATCATGAATTAGAATAATGATTTAATACTTGCTAAAACAGTAAGTACACCTACAATAATAACAAATACGTTACTCATTTTCCCTTTGTATTTAGCTAGTACTGGTACTTTATTGATTGCATACATCGGTAATAGACATAAGATAGCAGCAACTAATGGACCACTTAGAGAATCAATAAGTCCAAGAATACTTGGATTTGTATAAGCAACAAACCAGCATGATAATACAACAAAAGTAAGGACGATTGTCTTAATTGTTTTTTCTTCAATTACTTTTCCACGTGATTTACCGAACTTAATAATCATGTCACGCATTACTTCAAATGCTCCGATATAATGGCCAAGGAAAGATTTTGTAATAGCCACAAAAGCAATGATTGGAGCTGCAATCGTGATTACAGGTGAATTCAGTTCATTAGCAAGATATGAAAGAATTGATAAGTTTTGCTCTTTTGCCATTTTTAAATCCTCTGGAGTCAAGCTTAATGTACTACTCCAAACGAAGAACATAACTACAGCGAATGTCATGATATAACAAACTTTTTGTATTTGCGCACATTTAGCATCAGTAGCTTCTATTCCATACGTAGATCTCTGTTTCACAACGAATGATGAGATCATAGGTGAATGATTAAATGAGAATACGATGATTGGTAGAATCAACAATATCGTTCCAAAATATCCTGTTCCTGTTGAAGTAGTAGAAACAGCTGAAAAGCTAAGCATTGACGTATTCCACTGTGGAATTAAAGATATTGCGATAAACAGTAGAGAAGCTATGAAAGGATACACTAGCATACTCATGATCTTTACAGTAATATCTTGACCAAAATTCAGTATAGCGATAAGACCAAGAACTAATACAAGTGATAAAATGGCCCTTGGAGGCTCTGGCATGTGCAATTGATGCACGATAAAACTACTTGCAGTGTTTGTAAGCGCAACCGAATACATTAGTACGATTGTATAAATTGAACCGAAATATACGATGTTAAAAATGATACTTGCTTTATTTCCGAAATACTCTCTAATTGTACCTGTGATCCCCTCATCAGCAGAATTAGAAGCGTATATCATTTTAGCAAGCGCCCTATGTGAGTAATACATAACTGGATATGCAAGCAATGTAATTAGTAGTAAAGATAATAAACCACCTGAACCTGCATTAATCGGTAAAAAGAGCACCCCTGCTCCAATTGCAGTTCCAAATAGGCTCAATGCCCATGTAGTATCCTGCTTATGCCACTTTTTCGGATCTGCATATTGCTCATTTTTTAGTGCGGTATTTTCAGCTTGAACTTCTATTTTCTTTGCAGTATTTCCGTTCATATAATAACTCCCCCTTGTATCTATTCCTGCGTCTCTTTTTATTGCTAACAAATATTCACCTTTTTGGATAATGAATTCCTTACAAGTTGCCCCACATTGTATGTCTTTCATCATAATGAATCCAAATTGAAACATTCGCTAGTTAGCGTCCTAACATAAATGTTAGCGTTCACAAAAAAGTTCACTCGTAATATCCGCTCTTTATATAAAGACCGCTTAAGAGAACGATATTGAATAGACTTCATAAATACGTTGCAACATTTCTAATAACAGTGTATTACTTTGATGGTTTCTCTAAATTACTTGTAACAGTAATTTCAGTTAAACCGGCCTCTCTTCATTTATGAGGCATTTCTTTCTCAATTCTATACATCACTTTAATAGCTTCGGCAGCATTTATGGTATTGATTACACAAGCCACTGAAGCACTTTACATACATTTCGCCTCTAACCACACACCTTTCTTACTAATAATCGCATTTTTTATATTTTCTCCAGAGATAATAAAATTTCTCTCGACGCCCTCATTATAACGTGTATATTTATAAAATTAATATTTTTATATTTTCAGAAATATTAATCGGATATAATTTTACATGGATAATATTTTACAGTTAGCATGTAAACCTTGTTCCTATCACTTAAAACGGAATTGTTCGGCAAAAAACACAGTTAAATATTGTTTATCTAAGTTACTCATTTTAAAAATACTCATATCTTTCTTTACCGAAAAATTTTATTTTGATTTAAAAAAGATATTCTAGTAAATAATTAATGTGGTTAAAAAGAGTATCTCTTCAAATGCATAAACCAATTTTCAGGATATATATTACAAAAGTTGCATTCATATACATTTTCAACTTGATCGGTAACGAGAGAACCGCTCACATTTTGCTACACGAAAAAATAAAATAAGCCGCCCATATGGACAGCTCATTTACATCATTATCATTATTAGGAGGGAGCAAACAAATCACTTCAATGTCATCTTAATTGTAGTTTTTTCAACTCTTCTTCAGGTATGTTTCTATGTTTGTAATAAATGAGTTGTATTTCATTTCCTTTTAGATGCTATTATTACACGATCCAACCTATTAAAAATGAATAATATAATCTTTAAAATCCCTCATTAACTAGCTCTTTTATCGAGTTTAATTTTGCAGAAAGCTCAATAAACCATTCTTCATCCCCTGTTAATAATGCAAGGTCTATAAGATAAAGGATTTGTTCCTTATTTATTACCTTTGATTCAGGGAGTTTGTTAACATGTTTACTAAAAAGTAAAATCGCTTCATTCATTGTGTACTTGTCGTCACGTTTCACAATGCTAACTGTAACTACATCTTCCACTTCATCAAGTGATACAATGTAACCAACTATGAATTCACCCTCATTTGATATTCCACGAACCCAATCTCCCACTTTTAAAACATGATTATTATTTGACATCATACTTTTTCACCTTCTTATAAGTATTTTTTGTAACGATAAAAACCAACTCAAACTGTAATCCTTTTTATTACAGTTGTTTTTTAAGAACTCACGGCTACATAATAATTAAGCCGCTTAACGTTCTTGATTAATAAGGTCAACAACTTCTTTCATTGTATAATTCTTTAAATATTCACCTAGATGTTCTTCCGCACCTAAGAAAATAGCAAAAAGAACTTTCCTCATGTTCGAACCTACAATACACTGGTCATTTGATTCTGGACACTTCGGTTGCAATGCACCTTCAGAGGTTATTTGATAAATATTCCAAAGATTAATTTCACTTAAATCACGGGCAAAAATAAAGCCTCCACCAGTTCCCTCTTTTGATTGTATAAACTTATGTTTTTTTAACAAACTTAGCACTTTGCGAATGCGCACGGGATGAACACTTGCACTTTCGGAAATAGCATTACTTGTTGACATCCGATCTGGTTGTAAAGCTAAATAAGTTAAACTGTGAATGGCCAAAGTAAAGTCGCTGTTCATTGTTGTCCTCCTACGATAAAAAATATGATTTCTCGCTTAGTAACTTACTGTAGCCATAAATATTACAGATAGGTTAGTCAAACGTTAAAATATATAAGAAGCATGCTTAACATAAAAAAATAAATCCCTTTATATTCTATCAGAACTCCTCTATATCTCCTATCTTCAATTAGCTTTTTAAGCTACAAATAAATTTAAACAGTCCACTGTTTCTTAACTTGTTCTTCTGCCAATTGTTTAATTTTTGTCCAAATCGTATCTTTACTCACAATAACATTTGTGTGATAGTTTCTATCTTTATAATTAACTGTAACACATACTTCAATCACTTCTGTTTCCTCCTTTCAAAATATTACTTATTAATTAGCCATTTTTTGCAATTCAATATTCAAAAATGTTCGAACGCTACGCGGTAAAAATTTGCGAATTTCTTCCTCGTTAAAACCAACCTGTAATCTTTTTTCATCCAGCATAATTGGACGACGTAACATTTGAGGATACTCAATTATTAATTTATAAAACTCATTAAGCGAAAGCGCCTCAATATTTATATTTAATTCCTGAAAGGTTTTAGATCTAGTTGAAATAATTTCAGTAGCACCATCTTCAGTTAAACGAAGAATGGATTTCAGTTCATCAACTGTAAGCGAATTTGATACGATATTTTTTTCGGTATAATCAATTTGATGTTCTTCAAGCCATGCTTTTGCTTTTCGGCATGAACTACAGCTTGCGGTCGTATATAAAATCACCATATTTTACACACTCCTTTACTTTTTAAAATTATTATATAGATTATTGAAATGTATTAAAAAAAAATTACAGTTTAGAATGAAATACACGTTATATTATTTATTCGAGAATATTTAATTTATCTATTTTTACAAACAATGGTAACTCACTTCTAAAAACTATACTGTAATTTTAAACTTTACAGTTCAATTAATCAACTGTTAAGTCTTGGATGCATTCCATTAGCACAGCAAATCATTTTCTTTTGTACGAATGTCTCATAGTATTACGGCTAACTACTTCTTTAAAGTACATTTTATCCCGCTATTTGAGTCACCGCCTCAAAATTTGGCCAAAGCAAAAAAGTTAGGTCGAAATCGTGCTCCCCTTAATAACCCCATTGGTAAGTTCTAATTATATTTCACTTTATTCATTTCTTTCCTACATGTGCTACTATGACATATTAAACGCTACTGCATTGAACACAACAGCATTATGAGAAGAAATACGCGAACAAAAAAAGCAAAGCGCGCACACTTTGCTTCTTACAAAATCCCTTTTAACTTTTTACCAATTAACTCCGCTACATATTCATAACCTTGTCGTCCAAAATGTAAACCGTCTTTTTCATCATCTGTAATACTATCACTGAAGCATACTAACGTTTTCATAGAGTTAACTCTCCTTTTACGTATGAAATAACTTTCCTTCTACCGCCTTAATATATCTTTCAGCAGACCGTTCCACTGCTTCATTCGCATCCTCTTTCACTACTCCGTGAAAAGCATTATATAAACGATTAAACTGTAACGGCTTCACTCGATTCGCCATTGCCTCCACTTTTCTCGCTGGCAATGGAATTAAGTTCGGGTAGCTGTACATGAAGCTCACCCACTGCTGATCCGCTACGACTTGAATAATATCACCTGTTAATAAAATACCTTTCCCATCATTTCCTTCTTCCCAATGTAATACAGAACCACCGCTAAAATGTCCTCCAAGACGATGAATAGTAATTCCGTCCGCTAATTGTAAAGACTCGCCAGACCAGTAAATAATACGACTACTCGGGCGTACTACCCACTCTTTATCGTCTTCATGTATATAAATCGGTACATCAAACGTTTCTGCCCATTCTACTTGCGTTGAATAATAATGTGGATGAGACAACGCAATCGCATCTAACCCGCCCCACTCTTTTATCTTCTCAATTGTCGTTGCATCTAAATAAGTAATACAATCCCATAATAAACGATAGGCATCTGTTTTCACGAAAAATGCCGTTTGACCGATCGCAAATTTTGGTTTTGTCGTAATGCTATAAAGTCCATGCTCTTCTTCAATTATTTCATTTTTATATGTATCACTCGTTCGCAGGTTTTCTAAAGTCATCCAAGACTGCCCTTTCGGATTCACATATTGTCTCTCCTCATCACAAATAACACAACTTACCGGTTCTTCCACACTCGCTGCATACTGTACGCCGCACGTTGTACAAACGAAATTTTTCATAATAATTCCCCCTATCCCTATATTTTTATTAAGCTGATTTTTGTTGATAATGATCTACCTTTTTATTTTCAATTAATAAACCTATAAGAGTTAGTAAGTAGACAGCTGTAACTGACAATGGAATTACAGTAAATCCATTGTCTGCAAAAAGAATCCCGCAAACTGACGTTACGAATACAGTCCCTACTGACAATAAACCATAACTTTTACTTTCATAAATCCAAACGTACGGTACAAAATGAACACCTATTAACATCGCTACTACGAAAGGTAACCACTCTGGAAATTGAAAATAGGCAAGTAATACAAACGGAATATTTAATACATTTATCCCGCCAATTAATCCAGCTAAAGTCCCTAGCGGATTTCCTTTCGCAAACATATCAATTTTTACTATGGCAGCTATCATTAAACCTAAAGGAAACACACAGCCCATCCCAATTAAATACACCCACACAACTTGCTTTTCTGAAAGAAGGACACCACTTACACTCGCTACAATCCAAAATAAAATACCAGCCATTATAACTGGAAATCCTCTTTTCGTTCTTTGTGCTAAATCTCTTTTTGCTTCTGCTATGTTCATTTCACTATCTCCTCCAAACTATTTGTACTGTAAAGCCAGCTCAATTTCGTCCATCCAATAACGCCAAGCTACTAAGTAATCTTCTAAATCTTTCGGGTGGTGTCTTACACATGTATCTATACGCAAATATAATCCTATGACTATTTCCTCGTACAAATCTCGTTCTTTTTTATGAAATACACATTGCTTCATCGCATAATTAATCGTTTCTTTCGTTAAATCTTCAGGAGTTGAACAGAACGCATAAATTAAGTCATATAAAGGATCTCCAAGGACTGGTAACGGATCAATTACTCCATGTAACTTATTCTGCCGGAATATAAAATTATGAAATCCGCAATCACCATGTAATAAAAATGGCTGATTTGCTCCAGCATCCTTATTTGCTAGTTTAAGAACTTTTCTATACTCTTCCTCACTTATGTAACGTTTTACATTTTCATAAGCTGTCTTCACATTTCCCGTTAAAAATTCATTCCAAGATTGAACCGGATTTTCTTTCCATCCCCAGACATCTGCCTCTGGAACAATTTTATACTTATTAATAACTTCTTTTACAAGTGTACGAAGCGTACTTCGTTTATATCCTTGTTCGCACGACGTACTGCCTTCAAGGAAAGAATACACGAAATATGTATGGAAAGGTTCCTTATACAAAAGCTTTGACAATAAAGTATTCCCCTCATAAAACGAAAGAAAATGAGATTCTTCACGTATTACTTCCGCTTCATTCAGCTTTACTACATATTTTTCATCCAACAAATATACAGTACTTGTCGTTCCTCCGTTCAACACTTTCACACTATTTGGATAATGTGAAATAACTTTCTCCTTAACGAGTTGTGCAGCAATTATTGAAATGTCCATTCCCTCACCCTTTAATTCCGAAGATTCCCTCAATTAAAAAGACAACTTTACTATTATTTGACAAACAAATAGGAAACTCCTTCCAAAATCTTAATATAACAAAAAATCATTTACTTTTATATTTCAAAAATAAGGAAATAATAACAACAACGTTACATACATATAGGAGGTCAATATGAAACCTGAATTTTTAAAAGCTGTACATGATGCCATTGGAAATGTCGAACACATTCATATAGAAGAAAGCGGTGTAGACAGCTTACTTATCCATCATGATGATGCACAGCAGTTACAACAAGTCGCTAAAACGTTAGAAAACAACAATTTCTGCTCTGCTTTAAGAACAACTGGAGATGCTTCGTATATTGAAGTGTTGAACAGATAAAGAGAAGCCTTGGCAAAATGCCGGGCTTTTTAACCTTCTTTAAAAATTTTATAATAAAGCTCTATCTCTGTTTTCACCGAACAATTATTCCTCCAAAATATCCTCTGCATCTTTTCATTTGAAGTATGTGTGCTTCCAATGTAATAAGTAGCGCCCATTTCCTTTAACATATGTAACGATTGAAAATGCAGTTGGGAAGAGATTCCTTTCCCTCGATAATAAGGCATTACCCCAAAGTAAAATAATCGTCCTTCACTTTTCGTTCCAGGCTCTATATGCGGTATGGACAAACCAATTGGCTCTTTTTTATCATAAAAAACAATGCATGACTTCTCCCAACCTTTACCTAACTCCGTTTGCACTGAATGAAAATGCTCATCAATATTTAAAATCGAAGTTTGATTTCCTGAGTTCAACATACATTGCTCCCAAATGCACTTAAAATCTTTCTCCGATAACGTTTCTTCTATTGAACGGTATGTAAATTGTTTTTCAAGCGCCTCTACATCGTCTAACTCTCTACACACTTCTATCTTTGCTGCATGTAAAGAAAAACCAGCATTAAGTAACACTCTCGCCCTTGAGTTATAACTACTAAACCTTTTATTTAATACAATACTTGCTCTTTTTAACTCCCAGTTAAAACAAATTTCTTCAAATCTACTTATCTTTTCTTTATATGTTTGTACGTTATAAAAAACATCTTCTTCTATTTCTTCAATCGTTACTGCATTTGGTAAGCCATTTAATACTTTTTTAGACGAGCCAAATAAATTCTGAATGATTGCAAGATCGCATATCACCACTTCAATTCACCCACGCCCGGCTCAATAAACTTCCCTGAAACATCCTCATTTGAATCGATTACCCAATCATATATATTTTGCGCACCTTCAGCCGGAGTCATATTCGCATCAAAGGCACCAATATCAGTCTTTAATTTTCCAGGATGAATTGCCGTTACACCAATTCCTTTATTCTCAAACTCTTGTTGTAAACAGAGTGTTAACATATTTTGTGCTGCTTTAGCAATTCGATAGGAATAGGAGAACTGACCTTGCGGAAACTCTTTGTTCGCCATTTTGTGTAATGATCCTAATCGAGAGGACACATTTATTATTCTCGGATGATCCGATTTAACTAAAGCTACATATGTACCTTTTACAGCTCGAATTACACCTAAACAATGAATATTAAATAAGTCCGTTAACTCTTCTGAATCCGTATGTAAAACCTCAGTCTCCTTTCCAGTAATTCCAGCGTTATTTATAACTAGATCCAAATACTCTGTATATTCTTCGAGCTGGTTCTTAATTTGCTCCGTACTCTCATCAATCGATAAGTCTGCCAATATAGGAAAACACCTACAACTAAACATTTGCTTCAATTGCGTTACCGCAGCCTCAGTTCTAACTAACGGATAAACGATATGCCCATTTTTATGAAATACTTTGACTAACTGTAACCCTAAGCCTCGATTTCCACCTGTAATAAACACTCTCATATTTCCATCTCCTTATTTTTATAATAAATAAGAAAATCCATCCACTTCCCATTCTCTAAAGAAAACGCCTCTCTCTTACATTCAAAAGAAAAACCCGCTCTTTCCGCAAGACGAACGGATGGCTCATTATCAACATGTATATGTAATTCAATTCTATGAAAATGAAGACTATTATAAAATAACGATAACGCAGCCTTCACACTTTCAATACCATATCCCTTTTTCCAGTATTGATTATGTATGGAATATCCCATCATCGCCCATTGGTAATCCATACGTAAAATTTTTATCAGCTCTAGCTTTCCAATATTAGCCCCGTCTTCTTTACGAAAAATGCCTAATACATACATTTTATCTCGATGTGCTGCTTCATCAAAACCTCTTATCCATTCCGTGAACCATTCTTTCGTTGATGATGCCATAACTTGATAGCCATCGTCATATTTATACTGCGATGGTAACCTCTTATGAAATCCATCGAACCAACTTTCATAATCATTATTTTGGAACGGACGAATCATAAGTCTCTCTGTCTCTACTTGTAATAGCGGCAGCTTCATTTATATCTCTTCCTTTAATTAATGATTGAATATTCTTTATTATCTTACAAGAAATAGAAAATCTAGTAAATTATTATGTTCTTTATAAACAAAAATCCAGTCATGCTCACTGCATAACTGGATTCCTCATCATCTAATCGCTTTTTATTTTACAAGTACACCTTCTCTTAATTCCCTCTTCAACACTTTCCCTAAAGCATTTTTCGGTAATTTATCCATAAATACAACTTCTGGGATTTTATAGCTTGCTAGTTTCTCTTGACAATGCTGTATAATTTCTTCTTCTGTTAAGGACGTTTGCATATCTTTTACAATATACGCTGTCGGAACCTCTCCCCAAAAGTCATCTAAAACGCCAACTACTGCAACTTCTAAAACACCATGTATTTCATGAATAACATCTTCTACTTGATCTGGATATACGTTGTCACCACCGCGTATGATAACGTCTTTATATCTTCCCATAATATGCAGGAATCCGTCATCATCTATCATGCCTGCATCGCCCATGTTAAACCAATTATCTTTTACTACCTTCTTGGTCGCCTTTTCATTATTCCAATACCCTTTAAACATGTATGGACTTCTTACATGAATCTCGCCAACTTCATTTGTTGTTAGTTCATCACCTGTTTCTGGATGAACAATTTTTAACTCTACATGTTTAAGTGTTTTTCCTACAGAAGACATCTTTTCTTTTCCCATCATTGGATGCCATGAAGTTACAACCCAACCTTCTGTGCTCCCATATCCTTGTACCATATATATTCCTTTTTCCATATATTTTTGAATAAGTGTTTCTGGCACTTTTGTACCACCGCTTTGCGCTACTTTAAAAGTTGGAATGTTACGTTCTTTTTTATTTAGCTCATCAAGCATATAGCTATAAACAGCTGGGAACGCAAGCATCGTCGTAATCTTCTCTTCTTCAATCTTATCCCAAATGAGAGTAGGATTCGAATCAGCTAAGAAGATCATCGTAACGCCATGATAAATACAATTTAAAATAGAAAGCACGCCACTCATATGAAATAATGGATGCACGGATAAAAAGCGTTCACCTGCTGGAATCTCTCTTTGACCCGCAATTTCAGTAAAGTAATGATGTAAGTTTTTATGACCAATAACACACGCTTTCGCCTGTCCAGTCGTTCCTGAAGTAAATAAGTAAATCGCATCATCATCTTCATGAACTTCTACGTTCGGTTCTGTATTTGGCTGTTCTTGTAATGTTAATTCAAATGAACCAAAACCTTCTATTGTCGTTTTCATTACATAAGGAATTTCTTTAACAGCATCAATATTTAAAGCTTCATGGAACTCTTCATCAATAACTAACACTTTTAATTTCGCTTCTTTTACAATCGTTTCTAGTTCATAAACAGTAAGCTGATGATTTAGCGGAATACATACCGCTCCAATTTTTAAACTTGCCATCATAATGCTTGGAAACGGGTGATTATTTTTGCATAGTATTCCTATACGATCTCCTCTTTGCACACCATTATGTAACAAATAATGTGCAAGCTGATTTACTCGTTCATTATACTGCTGAAACGAATACCTTTTCTCTCCCCCTACAAGCGCTTCCAAATTTGGTGATTGCATTGCTCTTTTTTGTAATAATTTTTGCATCGTTCTCAAGTAAAACTCCCCTTTATATATGTTAGGTTTTTTATTTTATCAGATTAACTATTAATTTACTAAAGATTACACTTAGTGAATATAAATTCAATAAAAATAGCCATCTACTTAACAAGTAAATGGCTATTTTCTCTTATATATTAGAATACTCCTTATTCATCACATATCGGACATACTCAGGTGCACTTTTATCAATTTCTTCATCACTTAATTTATATTCGGCACCGTATAAGTAAAATGAAGGTATAAATTTCATATCTGTATATAAGCACGTAGCTTGAAATGGTTTCGTTAATTCATCCATTGTGATTCCGCTATTTTCATAGTCTTTTTCTAATCCACCTATAGAAATAGCTACACCAAACTCTTTCCCCTTCACTTTATCTCCTTTTGATCCGTACGCAAATCCATATGTTAATACATCGTCAAACCATTTTTTTAATAATGGTGGTGAGCTGTACCAGTATAGCGGAAATTGAAATATATATCGGTCGTGTTCTACTAAAAGCTTTTGTTCCTCTTCCACATTAAACTCCCAATTCGGTGCCACTTTATATAATTCATGCACCGTAATTTCATCCGAATATTTCTCAAGTTCTTCAATCCATCTTTTATTAATTTTTGATTTTTCAATATCAGGATGTGCTACAATTACAAGTGTTTTCATCAGTTTCCATCCCCTTTATAAATTAATCAATCCTTTACGTATTAGTATGAATGAGTCACATATAATTGAAAAGTACGTACTTTAAAGTGCTATAGGAACCTTAAAGTACCTGTGGAGGTGTTATATGAATCAAAATGAAGACTGCCCAATTGCAACGACACTCGATGTAATTGGCGGAAAATGGAAAGTTCATATTTTATGTGTTTTGATGGATGGAAAAATGCGAACAAATGAAATCCGGCGAGAAATCCCAAACATTACGCAAAAAGTTCTTACACAACAACTTCGGCAACTTGAAGCTGATGGGATTATCCATCGTACTGTATATCAAGAAGTACCACCAAAGGTTGAATACACCATAAGCGAATACGGAAAATCTTTAATGCAAATTATGGATGAACTATGTGAATGGGGAAAAGATCACCAGATCAAAAGATTACATGACTAAAAAACCTACCTACTTCTTTACATACTAGTGGGAACGGCACATCACTATCAAGCTAACAAAAAGACCTTAATAAGAAAACTTTCATTTTACAGTCCATTTAAAATTTAGCTTGATAGTGATACGGCAAAACCCAAATAAAGAAGTGCATGAAACAAATTAAAAACAACAATGCATACGACTAATATTAACAAGAAAATTATAGTCGCGAATGGCTTACTTCATTTTGAAGTCTAACCTTCACTCTTTAAGCCAGACTTAACAGTATCGCTTTTGTACGATTATCCGTTACTTCATAATAAATTTCTAACCCTTTCCGAGTACCTGTAACGACTTTCGTAGCTTTTAGTTTTGATAAATGTTGACTAATTGTACTTTGAGGCATTTGTAACATTTCATACATTGTCGTTACGTTAATAGGACCTTTTGCAAGCATTATTTTTACTAATGATAAACGGACAGGATGTGCTAATACCTTTAATACTTCAGTGATTTCTTCATACATTTTCATATTTTTTCTCTCCTTTTATATAACTATTAATGATATCCATATATATAATTCGAAAGGATATACGATTTTATGTCCGTCATTTTAAAAAAACATTAAAAAATCTTTTCAGATGGAGGGCTTCCTCCCAATTCTATAGATTTTTCTTTTACTCGATATTATGTGTAGGAGCTTTCCTTACTGATACCCTCTACCATTGTTCTCTTGTTGGTGCCCATTATTTCCATGCGATCCTCTTCCGTTATTCTCTTGCTGATTTCCATTATTTCCTTGTGGCCCTCTTCCGTTGTTCCCTTGCTGGCGCCCATTATTTCCTTGTGATTCTCTTCCGTTATTCCCTTGCTGATTTCCACTATTCCCTTGGGACCCTCTTCCGTTATTCCCTTGCTGGTGCCCATTATTTCCTTGTGATTCTCTTCCGTTGTTCCCTTGCTGGTGCCCATTATTTCCTTGTGATTCTCTTCCGTTGTTCCCTTGCTGGTGCCCATTATTTCCTTGTGATTCTCTTCCGTTGTTTCCTTGCTGATTCCCATTATTACCTTGAGAGCCTCTTCCGTTATTCCCTTGCTGATTTCCATTACTTCCTTGAGAGCCTCTTCCGTTGTTCTCCTCTTGCTTATGTCCATTATTACCTTGAGACCCTCTACCATTATTCTCTTGCTGGGTTCTATTATTTCCTTGCTGCGAGCCTCTTCCATTATTCCCTTGAGAGCCTCTTCCATTGTTCCCTTGCTGCTTCTCATTATTTTCTTTTATTTGCTTCGGTTGCTGTTCCTTATATTGCTTTTGTTCTATATACTCTTTCTTCTCGTTACTTTCTTCTTTTACAGGTGGCACATCCGATGATGCATCAGAAGATGACTTTTGTTGTTCTTGATTAGACGGCGGTGCAGGTGGAGTAAGCGATTTTTGCTTCTCATTCTCTTGTTTTATATAAACGCCCGTTCCAACTCCTGCTTTCTTGGCGTCCTCCCGTATTTGCATCGTACTGCTTTGATATTCGACTGTAATATGTTTTATCTCATACTCTTTCTTTAATTGCTGCATAGCCTTTTCCAACTGTGGTTCAAGCAACTTGTCCTTTGCAACAGCTGTTAGCATAACTTCCTTATCATTCGTTAAGTACTTATCCTCTTGACTCAGCTTTATAATAGTACGTATTACGTCTTGCACATGTTTATTTTCCCATTGCTTCATTTCTTTTAAAATACGCCTTCCATCATCATTACAAGCTCGCAAATCCATAACACGAAAATCCTTCGTTACACTCGCCTCTAAGCTTGGATTTATATCAACTGAGACATAAGCAAATACTTTTTTTTCCGGTTGGTTGTAGAAAAATAAAAGTGCACATAGAAAACAAGCAATAAGTAATGAAGCCGGCTTTAAGAAATAAGGGATTGAAAAACGCGATGCTCTTTGTTCTTGTTCTTCAAACGAGATTTCCTCTCCAATCACGCAAGAATCCCCTTTTCTTTTACATGTAATAAACTCACCATTTGGAGTTAAAACAACTACGTTATGTTTTTTTATATCCATTACAATTCCTTTATTCATCATGCTTTTCCCCTCTTATGTAATCAAGAATATATGTATAGTTGTTTGCAAAAATAATACACATTGCAATAATGTATTTTCTATGTCGTTCCAACGTTTTACGACTTACCCTAACTCGTGGTTCAATATGTTTAAGCGGTAATTTTTTCTTTCGGAACAGCTCTTCCATCATTTCCTCTTCTTTTATAATAATCTTCACGATTTCTATTAAGTGCTTACGCGTATCACGATGCTTAGGAGATTCTTTAGCAAGCTCTGAAAATGTGATTTTAAACTCAGCTAACACACTTTGAAAATGAAGAATTTCCTCCCTACGGTTACTATTTTCCATCTCTTTCATATACTCCGTAAGCGATACTTGCATTTCTAATATTTCCTCTTGCTCATCTTCTTTTAAAAAGACAAAGTTATGCTTAGACTCCTTACGTATATAGTCAATTACATCTCTTTTTATAAGAAGATTAGCAAACGCTAGAAAAGATTTCCCTTTTTTAAATGAATATTGTTCAATTGCTTCATTAAATGCAAACAACCCAATACTATATTCATCATCCTGTTCTGTAATATATCGGCGACAGACAGACGATATTGATTTTCTAATAAACGGCTGATACTGTACGATAAAAGCTTCTTTATCTTCACTGTTGTTTTGTATGTTATATACGATATCTTCTATTGTCGTTTTTTTTAAGACTTTCATTACTAAACTCAACACTAGTAATCTCTCAGCCTCCTTCTGCTTTAAATAGCAAAATGGTCACGAAACAAGTGACCATTTAACAAAATTTTATTAATACTTTACTTTGTTCTTGTCTGCTTGCTACTGTTCATATTTTTAAATGATTATTTTTTCTACTTACGCTAGAGCGAAATCTATATTTTGTACTTCTTTATTGTTTTCTTTGCGATACCACTTGCTCTTTTCTATTTTAGCTGCAATCTTTGAATAACTCTTCGCTATATTTTTGGTAATTTTAGCTTTTTCTTTCATTTGTTTTCTTCTACTTATATATATTCGAAAGAACAAATAATTTTATGGGGGTCAAAAAATTTTTTTTATAAAATAGTTATTTTTTCAAAAATAAAAACCATCAATTGGAAGAAACTCGTTATAACTCCTCCTTATGGTAATTCCTTTGTAAACCTTTTTATTTAAATGTATAATTGTATTAAAAGTCTAAAATTTCAGAATCAGAGGAAGGCGTCATGAAAAGTTTTGGTACGTTAGTAATCTCTACCGTCATTTCAGCAGGCTTAGTGTATTATAATATTGATTCCTTTTATAATAAATTTACATCCGGGAATACATATTACTGGGTAAACGGTATTCTAGCTGCTGGATTCCTTATATCCTTAATTATCAACATAAAAGATATCATCAAGAAAAACTACACAACTTCTGAATCAAATTAAGGAGCCGGAGCCTATTATGGTTCCTTTTTTTATGCAAAATAAAAAAACAGCTGTTAAGCTACTTTGAATTCTTCTTATCCCCAAATGAAATGATATATATTCTCCCGTTACACGTTCATTAATTCCAGCGATCCAAGCGAATCTCATTAAGTCCGCCCCTTGAAGAAAATACACCGAGATCGTAACTGTTACTTGTGACCACATGAATTGATAAAGCTCATTCACTCTCTAATTCGTCGAAACGATTAAATCATTTACAGGTCCATGATTCCATGCAGAGGTTTGAACTGAAGTGAACAGAAGGTCTTTCCCATTTACGACTATTCTTACCACACTTTGAGTTATGTCCATAACAATCCCATCCACCATTACTGAATTTAGACCTGTTTCTATACTCATATTCTTGATTAATAATAAATGTTTAAGGCAAACCCCTATTTTCATTTCTACTCAAGAACAATTTATTTGATAAAATAAAAAAGCAGCGCATTCGCTACTTTAAAATGTCCATTTTGTTCAAATTCACGTTTAATGTGTACTAATTTATGTTTTTTCTTCTAAATAGACCAACGATATATTATAATCCTCTATATACCCAAGGAGGTTTACTATGCTTAATTTTCATAAAACATTCCCCATCTTAGGATTCTTTTGGTTTTTATACGGTTTCATTGGCCTCATCTTTTTATTACTTATTCCTTAGCGTGTCGTAACAGCGCTTATAAATATATGTTTAATGTATAATTTCTATATAACAAAGATAAAAGCATCCATGTCCCATTGTTATTCCTCGCTTTCTATTAAAAGGATTATTTTGTTAAAAAATTGATTCTTCTTTATAACCTCTATCTTTTTCTTTTATTTCCCATTAAAATTGAGTAAAACTATTTTGAAAATATAGGAGAAAGCTATGAAGCATAACCTCAATCTATGGTCCTTTATATACTCTTTGATTAGCGTTGGACTATTCCGTTTATATTTTGAAATTCCACTTGAATTATTCAAATTTTTCACGGATTCATTACACATTCACCCTTTATTTATATTACTAGTTTTAACAATAGGAACTTTTTTTGCTGGCATTATAGGATTTTCTAAGATGAATAATTGGATTGCGATGCTTAGGAGTGTAGCAACAGTCTTACTAACATTGTTATTATCAGTGTTTTTAACACTAACTTTGATTGTGGGTTATGCATTAAGTTAAACGTAGTTTTTTATGAGTAAAACTCAATATTCCGTCAATAATATAGATGACATTAGATTTTTCTCCTTGTTCCCCCTTGGAGATGGGCAGTTAGTTTTTGCTAACTGCTCTTATATTTATAACAAAGATAAGATTCCTTAGAATGATTCTTCTTTATTTCTCAATATAAGGAGCCTTGGATTTTCATTAATACTCCTGTAGTATATGAACAAAGAGTAAGGTAAGAGTTACTCTTTGCCATTTTAGGAAAGGTTCTGTTGGAAACAGCGGAACCTTTTTTCGTGATTTAAAGGTACTAAGACAAAAATGAAATATTTACCATGAAGGTAGTTGTTAAATATTTTACGCTTATACAGTATAATGGGATAGTTATTGTGTATTGGCATTAAGAGGAGCGTCCTGATTAAGCGCTTCTCTTTTTTTATAAAATAGCTCCAAATTACTTGGACACATTTACCAGTTTATTCAACACAAATATCATGTTAAAATCCCTTGTGAATACGACATAACTCAACTTGGTGAAGCTCTGTAATATTTTCTGTAGGGCTTCTTTTTTTTACAAGCAGTTATTTCATTAAGCTGACTACCTTGTTGTGCAAAATAACGATTTTGTTCACTTTTTTGATACATTTATAAAACATTCATATGTTATCTTCAGTAAGTTCTATTTCCTTTATAATATTGTGTGAAGTATACCAACGAACGAAGCCTAAAAAACTCTAATGAAGTGATGAAAAAAACCTAATTTCTCTACAAAACATTGAGAAATTAGGCTTTTTAATAGAAAAAGTAGCATTCACAAACAATGAATACAGTTTAACTCTTCAATTCTATTTTCACAGATTCATATATTCTTCTAAAGTCAGTTTTTCCTTATATATATTTTCAGCAATATCTCCTACATAGCGAATATGCCAAGGTTCATATGCATAACCCGTAATACTTTCCTTCCCCTTAGGATAACGAATGATAAACCCTGCACGATGCGCGTTTTCTTTCAGCCATTTTCCTTCCTTCGTATTCGCAAAGGATAGCTCTAGTTCATTGTTCGCACTTTTAGAAGAAACATCCATCGTTAACCCTGTTTGATGTTCGCTATGCCCTGGCTTTGCAGAGAAGCGATCCGTATGCTCTTGCCCTTTCTTTTTAACATTGTTGGCATACAGACCTTTTTGATACTCATAGGAACGAAATCCTGAAACAGCATTCAACTGGATCTCATCTTGCTTAGCTAAAAGGAATAGTTTTTCTAATGCTTCCGCTGCTTCTTTACGAAGATGACTCTTTTCTACCGTTCCACTAAATGAGAACGGTACATTTGGTACAACTAAATCCTCTGGCATATAGTCTTCGGGTAAACCATATTCCTTATTTACTACAGCCTGTACACTAGCAAAAGAACTTGCTATCTTATTTGAAGTCCTATTTTGCTTACTATTTTTTTCTTTATTTATGGAGTTTTCACTAGTTTCATAGTTTGTCTTATATGGTTCTTTACCAATAGATATATTGGTGTAAATGATAAAGATACCTAACATTACTACTATACAAGTTAAGGTTCCTACTAATTTAAGTCTCATCATTCATTTCCTTCCTGCAACTCCTACTGTTACTCATTCATCATACTTCAACCATATCAAATCCATATTAATTCCCTGTGAACTTTTCTTCATAACGTATTCCTTAATAGATTGATAGTATATCTTCCCTTTCTTTTGACACCCTTAAAATATCAGCTCTATTCATACATGTAGAAAAATAATCTAAAAATTTGTATAATAGGATAAGAAGTGTAGCATTCTATTATAGAAAGGTCTTGGTATAATGCTAGGTATTGATGTCAAAAAAACAAAAGAAGAGTTAATTATTTCATGGCAATTTGCGGAGGTCACGATTCCATTACGTGATGTAATCGAGGTTACCGAAGATGCTACCTATGCGGGTGTTGAAGAACCAAGTGCAATCCGTATCGGAACAGCATATGGGACAACTGATCGTATATTAATTAGAACTGTAAAACAAAATTATGTATTATTTACTACGAATAAAGTGTCGATTTTAAACGCAATTCACGCGTAACAATGAGTAGATAAACGCGCTTAAACAAAGTTCAAGTGAAATATGAAGGTGCAAAGTCATAGAATTGACTTCGCACCTTTTTTAAAACAATCTATATGAATGAAAATTCCCTTTAACATTTCAGTAAGGCCAAAGCCACTTCTGTCACACCATACTACTTTGTGTCCCATTTATCTAAATTGAAGAGATAACGCTCTCTTTTTTTGATAAAATTATCTCTATAATGATAGCAGGAAAGGATTTGTTGCTTTATCACGGCAGAAAAAACACAGTTTGTAAAAAAAGAGCATTATATCCCCCAGTTCTCTATGAGACCTTTTGAAATAGCTAAGGGATTTTGTCTCACAGTGAATTTAGAAGCTGACACTTTGGAAGCTAAGGAAAAGAAAACAGGGAATTATTACAACAACTCAAAAATAATCAAATAGATTAAAATACTGTAAATAGGACTAAATTATTAACATAAAAATAAGCACATCTTGTAAAAAAACAGATGTGCTTATTTTTTAATTTTTATGCATTTTTACGTTTTAGGAAAATCACTCCACCAACAATTAACAATAATGCACCTGCAGCCATAGAGATCCAACTTGTAAGGTCTGCACCTGTTTGCGGTAACCATCCTATTTTAGATTGAACTTCTTTCTTAGGTTGTGGTTGCTCTTTAGGTTGCTCTGATGTTGAAGTATTTTTATCTTGATTCGGCTGTTCTGATTTTGGTTGCTCCGGTTTTACTTCTTTAAATTTCACTGTCTGACCCTTATCTTCGATGTCAACGTGAATAGCTACCAAGACATTATCTTGATACAATTCTTCAAACACTACCACTTCTTTACCTTGTAATGCAGAAGCATTGAATGTGAAATCGAGTGTGATAGAACTATTCTTCTCTTTAGCAGTAAACTTAGATTCTACTGTTACTTCTTTACCATTTACTAATAATGGTTTTTTTGTTGCTTTATCCATTAGTTTACCTTTTACTACGTACTCTTTACCCACGATTAAGTCTTTGTATTCAACTTTATCTTGGATAGTTACTGTTTTAGAAGCGTCTAACTCTTTAGAACCATCAGCTTTATTTGTAGCTGTCGTTTTAATTGAAGGCTCTACAAATCGAACTGTTTGACCTACATCGTTAATGTCAGCGTGAGTTGCAATTACTTGCCCTTCATGTAATAAGTCTTCGAACACAACTACTTCTCTTCCTTGCTGTTCAGCACCAACGAAAGTAAAGTCTAATGTTACAAAACCATTCTTTTCTTTTGCAATAAATTTAGTCTCAGCTGTTACTTCTTTACCATCAATTAATAATGGTTCGTTAATAGCTTTGTTCATTAATTTTCCTTTTACAGTGTACTCTTTACCAACAACTAAGTTAGTGTACTCCACTTTATCCTGGATTGTGATAGAATCCTTTGAATGTATCTCTTTTCCACTATCAGCTTTGTTTGTAGCAGTTGTTTTTACTGATGGCTTAACGAACTTAACTGTTTGACCTTTATCATTGATATCAGCATGTGTAGTAACAACTTTTCCGTCTTTCAGTAACTCTTCGAATACTACTATTTCTTTTTCTTCTAAACCAGTTGCATCAAATGTGAAGTCTAATGTAATAGAACCATTTACTTCTTTTGGTGTAAACTTAGTTTCAGCTGTTACTTCTTTACCATTTACAACTAATGGGTTATTAGTTTCTTTATCCATTAATTTACCTTTTAAAGTGTACTCTTTACCTACTTGTAGGTCTTTGTATTCCACTTTATCTTGGATTGTTACAGACTTAGAAGTGTGCATTTCTTTTGTACCATCGGTTTTATCAGTAGCTGTTGTTTTTACTGATGGAATCTTTTCATCTTTGACAATATGTTTAATGATGTGACCATTCTCTTTGATCTCAAAAGAGAATATTTCTTCATTCAATACATAACCTTTTGGTGCAACAGTTTCTTTATATGTGTATTTTCCAAATGGTAACTTTTCAAACTTCGCGATACCTTTATCGTCTGTTTTCCCTTTAACTACTTCTTTTCCTGCTTCATTATAAATAGTAAACTCTGCATTCGGAAGCTTATTGTTTCCATCAGCTACATCAACTTTTGTAATTTCTAGATCACCTTTGATAAGATGATTAACTGCTAATAGCTCAATAATTTTTCCATGTTCCTTTATTTCGAACACAATTGGTTCTGTAATAAGAACGTAACCATTTGGAGAAGCCTTTTCTACAAATGAATATTTACCATACGCTAAATCTTTGACGTTAACTTCACCATTTTTATCTGTCTTATATTCCCCAATTACTTTCCCGCTTGCATCTTTTAGCTCGAATACTGCACCTTCTAATTTTTTACTGATATCTTCATTATCTACTTTTAGTAATTTCACACTACCTTTCACTTCTGTATTTTCCACTGTAAAAGTAAGTGTTTTATTGTGCTCTTTAATTTCAAAAGGATACTTTGTTTTATTTCCAATATATCCATTAGGTGTTTTCGTCTCTAAGAAATAATATTTACCATACGTAAGACCATCAACATTTGCAATTCCATTTTCTTTTGTTACTACTTTTTTCACTTCTTTTCCATCTTCAGTAAAGACCGTGAATTCAACATTAGGCAACATCTTACCTGAATCACTAAGTTTTTTTATTTCGATGTTACCTTTTACTTTGTTGTTTACTACTTGAACAGCTCCTATTTCCCCTGTCTTAACTTCAATAGTTTGTGGTTTATCACCTGAAACATAACCTGTTGGTGCTTTAATTTCTTTTACTGTGTAGGTACCAATTGGTAGGTTATTTAATTCTGCAGTACCATCAGCACCCGTCGTTATTTTTCCAACTGATTCATTATTTGCATTAAAGACTTCAAATACTGCACCAGCTAATATTTCTCCATTTTCCCCAACCTTTTTAATTTTTAAAGAACCAGCAGCTTCCCAATTTACTGCAAGGTCACTACTAAGCTTTTCCTCATTTCTTTCTAGTAGCACTGTAGCATTCTGAACAGTATCAGTACCGCGATAAGCAATTGCTTGAACTTTAGTTAAATTTGCAGCAACACTTAGATTAAATTCACCTGTTTTTATATCTTTAGGAATTTGGATACGGAATTTTTCCCCAAGTGAAAGCTGATCTTTCACTTCTCCATTTTCACTAACAATTTTAACTCCATTAGGTGCATTTTTCGCTACTACTTTATAAGAACCACTCTTAGCATTTGTTTGTACTGTGTATAGGTTTGTTTCAAAAAACTCACCCTTTAATTCTGCCTTTTGCTTTTCAGCAGGAATTACATTCATAAAAATATCTTGAGTATCTTCACTTGTATTTGCAGCATTAATAATTGTCTTAGCCGCTTTTTCAACATTTTTATTTTCATGCTTTAATTCATTTACATCAAGTTGACCTAATGCATTCCAAACCGCAAGCTGAGTTGCATAATGTGCTTCATTCTTATTAGCTACTCCCAGTTGTTCTATACTTTTTTGTGGGAAACCATTTAATAGAACCCTATATACTACATTATCTGTTTTTCCCATTTCAGGAAGATCTTCACCATTTGGTGATTTTAAGCCAAGAGTTAAACAATAAGCAATTTGACCGCTTGAATTTTTAATAATTTCAGTTCGGATATCCTTTCCTAAACTGTTGCTATAACTCCAGTTCATTGAATACTTTTCATGCGTCATAACCTCCGCATTTGCCTTCGGTAGAAACACATTAAAGAATAATGCTAGTACTGATAATAATGCAAAAACTCTTTTAACAACTCTTCTCCCCAATTTTAAAACCTCCCTAGATAAAATGAATCTGATGTATTATTCAAATATTTAAAATAATCACAACGAAGATATTTCATATTATAAGACATAAAGTTACAAATATTATATTATTTTTACAAATTATTTATTTTCTCAACATCCACCAAAAATCATAATATTTAAATATTATGATTTTTTTTACAAAAGTAACGATATTAGGATACCTTAACAAAATAAGAAACTTGGTAAAATACTAGAATAACGCTAGTTGGAGTACGGAAACGATTCTTGGCATGAAGGACCACTACAAAGATATTTTAATATGTAAACAGATATTTTCAGATTGAATCTATGTATTAATAATGAAATTTTATTCCATTTACACCTGCAATATTTATATAAAAGATTGTAAATTATGTTTTTATAGGATTTTTTCTATTAGTTTACTGGAAATTTGCATTATTATGTGACAATAAATATCATTGTATTTAATATAAAATGATATAAAAAAAGGGTATGCAAATAATTGTCAGAACTTTCGATTAATTAATTATACTAAAATTAGTATTAAGAATATTAGCAAAAAAAGTAACAACGTTATTACAAAGTTCGAATATTGGTCTAAGTACCCTAGCATCTCAATGGTAACCTCTTGAATACTTTTACGTTTTTAAATAAATTAAAATAACAAAAAAATAATAATTTTTAATTTTTTATTTGTAATTTAATAAGTTGCATGTTAATATGGCGAAGGTTATAAAATGGATTTCGCCATACACAATGTTTTTTCGGAATATTCACTCCAGAGAAACGTAACTATTTCAGTAATTTGCTTCATCTTTTACCTATACAAACTTTCAATTTTTTTGTTCATAAGTAAAAGTAACTTTTTATTCTATCTTCCTCATCGATTTTAATATAAATGGTAAAAAAGCACTTTTTCAAGTGCCTTTTCTTTTTTAAAGATAGAAAATCTAATAAAATCAAACACCTAGATTAAACACAGACATAATCCTACTTACAAACTCTCAGAGAGGTATAAACTATGGGAATTCCTACACTATTATTAAATACATTTATTATTATTATTTGTATCCTTAGTTACCAAGTATTTTGGCTAGAACATAAAGAAAAAATGGCATGTAATAATATATTAATTTCTGTACTTTCCTCCATTGCAATTATTTTTTGTATGACTTTTCCTTTTCATTTACACGCTGGGTTCATTTATGATTTACGTTTTATTCCCATTATATTAGTTTTTCTATATGGAAATACAAAGAGCATTATTTGTATTGGATTTTTATATCTTTCTTATAGATTTTACTTAGGTGGAAGCGGAGTCTTCCCATCATTTATTATCTTTACTATTATTTCTGTTATTACAATCATGTTTCGTTACTTGTCACCTACTTATTTCAAGGAAAAGAAGATATTATTAAGTATTCTACTTATTTTGATATGTACAACTTCCCTTTCTATCTGCGGTATTGTAACGCAAATAGATACAGGTGGTAAAATTGACTCTACTCTCATTGAATTTTTATTCAATTATATAATCATAAATATTTTCACAGTATTATTATCAGTTTATTTAATAGAAGGAATGATCAAGAAATATAAAATAAAAGAAAGAATGCAAAGAGCAGAAAAATTTTATATAGCTAGCGAACTAGCTGCATCGATCGCGCATGAAATTCATAATCCACTGACCACGGTACGTGGATTCACTCAATTACTAAATGAAGATGAGAGTGCTAAGATGTCTCAAGATAAGTACTTAGAAATTATGTTACTTGAAATGCAGCAAATACAATCTACTATTAATAACTATTTATCTTTAACCAAACCACAAAATATTATAAAAGAGGAACTAGATATTAATTACATATTAAATCAAGTGAAAGATAATATTTCACCACTCGCTCTTTCATATAATGTTGAAATAAAACAGCATATTACAACAGATTCCCTTTACATAAATGCTAATCCTGAAAAATTAAAAATATGTCTAACCAACATCATACAAAATGGAATTGAGGCTATGAAAAATGGTGGCGTATTACAAATAAATATACAAAAAATAAAAGATAATATTGTAATTGATATCATTGATACAGGAATAGGAATGTCTTCCCAACAAATAAAACGTATTGCCTTGCCATTTTATTCAACAACAGAAAAAGGTACTGGGCTTGGTACTATGATTGCGTACAGTATTATTAAAGAATTAAACGGAGATATAGAGATAGAAAGTGAACTAGGAAAAGGAACACACTTTTCTATCACTATCCCCTGCTAATATAACCATATAAAAAGAAGACGTAACTATTCGTCCTCTTTTTATATGGTTCTGGTGCAAAAATGTTAGTTAGAAACATAGAGTAGCAATTTCCTTTTCATTTCTATCTTATGAAGCTAGGCCAAACAATTTATGAATAAATTCTTTCTCGCTTTGGACAGATTTGTCCGGTAAAACAAGTGGTTCTGGTGCAAAAATAAAATACAGTAGAATAAAGCACATATATTCCTAACGGAATCGTATGAGAAATGGATAAACCCCGTTCTTCTAGCATTTCCATCAAATCACGAAAACTAAGGTTGTACCGTTAACAAGATGATGTCTGGTTGATAATGCTTCCATTTGAACAAATTTTCCTTTTCCATACCGATCACACATCTTTTGTAGAGTAATAGTATCAGCATATCCCAGTTCAAGAGGTTACTTACAAAATATTTAGAATTTTTTTGCGAGAATCCTCCGAAATGTAATACGGACTTTAAATACTTTCATTTATAATTCTCTATTTGTCTATACTTTTCATATCGCTGTTGTATAAGCTCTTCCGAGGATAATAGTATCAATTTTTTTAGAGATAGTACCCCCAGAACAAGATTTTGTTCTAATTTGTAACAAAAAAGCTCTTTTTTGTTTTGGAATATTTCTGAATTCTTAGGTTGATAGGCATGCGTCACTACCCCATATAGTAACAATAAAGGCTCAAAAACGGCTTTTGTCGATTGAAAAGCGCAATAGAATGGTTTGATTTTATGAAAAAAAGTAAGAATCACCAATATAATTGGCGGTTCTTACTTTTTTTCACATACATACTATTAACATGATAGCATTAAAAATTCTTGCAAGGAAAGTGAGGTTTCTATATGCACTATGATGAAGATATAAGTTTAACAGGACGTATTGTGTCACCTGGTGAAGCAGAATATGATTCAGCACGTCAATCGTTTAACACATTCTTTAATAGATTCCCTTTTGTTATTGTCTTTGCACAAAATACTCAAGACGTTGTGAATGCGGTACGATGGTCATTACATAATAACGTACCTATCCGAGTACGTTCAGGAGGTCACAATTATGAAGGTTTGTCAGTTTTAGATGGTGGTATTGTAATTGATGTCAGTGAGATAAATCAAATAAAAATAGATCCAACATCAAAAACTGTTACAGTAGGGGCTGGCTGTAAAAATCTCCATTTAGCTGAGCTTCTTGGGAAAGAAGGACTAGCTATTCCTAATGGTGTCTGTCCTAAACCAGCTATCGCAGGAATAGCTTTAGGTGGCGGGCAAGGTATTCTTTCTCGACCATTAGGACTACTACTTGATCATGTAGTAGAAATAGAAATGGTTGATGCTAACGGCTGTGTATTACAAATTAATGATCAGGAGCATCCTGATTTATTTTGGGCTTTACGTGGTGGAGGGGGGAGTTTCGGTATTTGTACATCTTTTCGCTTTCGTACTCAGGAAATTAAGACTGTTGGTTTTGCTGAAGTAAGTTGGGGGCATCAGGATTTAAAAGCCGTTATACAGGAATGGCAAAAGTATACTCTACCTACTTCTGATAAACGCTTTACCCCCACATTATTATTGTCGTCAGAAAAGACATCTCCCTTGTTGATGCATGGGATTTTTCATGGCTCAGTTACAGACTTACAGAAATTGATACAACCACTTCTCCAAATTGGATCACCTATAAAGGTAGACATAAGAGAACTGTCTTATTTAGAATCTATAACGTTAATATCCAATCATCAACCTGCAACTCCTTTTCCATTTAAAAGCGTAGCACCTTTTCTCGACTCTTTATTACCTGAAGAAGGTATTGCTACGATTCAACATTTTATAAGTCAAGCTCCACCTAATTCTACTGTTTCCGTATTTTTTCAGGGCTTAGGTGGGAATGTGTCTGAAGTATCCGAAGAAGCTACGGCTTATTTTTATCGAAAAGCTCTAATGAATATGGTTTTATTTTCCACGTGGGACAAACCTGAGAGAGCTGCACAAGGGATTCGCTGGGTAGAAGATTTTCGTCACGCATTGATTCCTTTTACGAAAGGTGTCTACGTTAACACACCAGATCTTTCAATTAAAGAATGGTCAGATTTATATTATGGCGAAAACTTCAAACGATTGACTCAAGTGAAAGCTAAATACGATCCAGAAGATATTTTCAACTTTCCACAAAGCATTCCACCTGTTTATAAAAAATAGAATTCCTTTGCTTGCTTTAAATTTTGCAATTTATAAAGAATAATAGATAAAAAAGTTTGCACGGATAATGAATAAACATGAATCAATTATATAGGGAGCACGTCACATCGCCGTCAAATTAAGATTTTACATTATCCATAAAGCAAAAAATACGTTATCCCTTCCTGTGATTTTCCAGAAAGAATAGCGTATTTTTTCTTTTTAGGAGGAATTTTGTTTTCTTAGCTTGATAGGGATGGGGTAGCACCATCAAAACGCGAATTTCGTACGCTAAGCAAAATTTCATAAGAAAAAGCCGATTTCCGGTACTCTAAGAGAATAATTGACTTTTTACTGTTAAGTTGTTTGTAGTGATTGTAGGGAGTCTAATGATGCAATTTCTTTTATACTAAATCGGTATTTTCCTAGAATATTAATGTGTTCCCATTCTAATGGAAAATAAAAAGACAGCAATCGATAAAATCCTTGCCATTTTCCTTATATATCAAGATGCAGCTAATAATCCCCCTATTGCTGGAGGCTGTCCATTGCTTAATAGCGCAATTGAAAGTACTGGAGTATTTCCAGAATTACAAAAAGCAGCAGCAAAGGGTTATGATGATACAGTAATGTTAATGGCTTCTCTCATAAAAGAAGGAATAGAGAAACAAGAACTTAAAGAAGATATGGACATTATATCGCTCGCTTCTTTTCTTGCATCTTCAATGGAGGGCGCTATTATTGCAAGTCGAGTATCGAACGATAATATACACCATCAGTATTTTATTGAACAAATAAAACATCATCTTTTCTCTTATTCTAAATAAGTGAGAACTTGCATTGCTTCCATTCAATTTTTATAGACTTAAACTGAATAAACCCCTCTCATAAAAATGATCTTCTATTTATGAGAGGGGTGAATAATTTTTAGCAAAGGGAGCTTTTTAGACGTTGTATATTAGGCATACAACCAATCTATTTTTCACATACCTCCCCTTTTTATCCTACCCTTAAAATAAAAAATGGCATTCCTGCCGTAACATTAAATTAGACCTTCAAATTTTTAGATACTCCTACTGTCGGCGCTCAAAAGCAAGACGTACAGCAAGCCCCGTTAATACACTTGCCATAAGCCAACGTTGTACTCGTAGCCACGTTGGGCGTGTGCCAAACCATGTAGCAATTTTACTTGCTGTAAACACAATTAGAAGGTTAACTATAAAACTAACAGTGATTTGCGTAAGGCCTAAAACTGCACCTTGTATAAGCAACGATCCCTTCTCAGGATCTTCAAATTGGGGTAAAAGTGACACATACAAAATAGCAATCTTTGGATTTAGAAGATTAGTCATAAGTCCCATTAGAAATAATTTCCGTGGTGGCTCATTAGAAATAGTACGAGGTTCCATAATAGAAGTAGCACCCGGTTTTATCGACTTCCAGGCGAGCCAAAGCAAGTAAGCGGCACCTGCCCACTTGACTGCTTCGTAGACAGCGGGTACTGCAAGAAATAGAACTGTAAGTCCGAACATAGTTGCGATTATATAAATTACAAATCCGAGCATAATGCCTAAGAGAGAAATAAATCCAGCCATACGTCCTTGCGTAATGGAACGAGAGATAAGATAAATCATATTAGGCCCAGGTGAACAAACCATGCTAAGTGAAACAATCGCAAAAGCTAACAAAGTACTAAAGCTGACCATAAACCTTCCCCCTTCATGTTACATAAAATTTCCTATTGTACATTTTATCATGATTGAGTAGAGAAAAGATTAATATAAGCCAATGCAGCTAAGTAATAATATCGGATCGAATGTATTGTAATTACATACTTCTCCTTCTCTTAAAGAGAGATTTAAAAATAACCTATCCATAGAGCTACTAAAACTACTACTAACAAAGCAAAACAAAATGTGATATTTCGAATCCACTTTTGTATATCATCAAAATACTTTTCTATAAATGCAGTGTAAATAGAAAGCATAAGAAGTAGCACAATGAAAGTAAAGGATCCCAATTTATCGTTAAATTTTTCATTAGTAAATGTGCTTACATGAAGGAATGAACACTCCCCCACTTAGCAAAGCTTGAAGTGGGGGTTTCTAACGTTTCGACCTAACGGACGATTAACGTCAGGGGAGTTAACACATTAGCGAGCTGTTTCACGCTTAACCCCTCTATCCCATTTGTCCATGCATTTGGGATTACTTTTCGTAAAATGTTAGCCGCAGCATTTACATCTGCATGAATTAAAGTTTTATTTGCTGAACGATATATGCCGCGCTTTATTCGTTTTCCTGAAAAAGTTGTATTTTGGTCATTTTCTCCATACGTTGGAATGAAGTCGTTATCCAGAAAACTTGCTTTCGATGTATATGATTCTTCAGTTACAACAACTTGAATGCCTACAGCATTTGCTTTGTATGTAATCATTTGAATCAGTAAATTATACGGGATATGACAAAATGATTGGTTATTTCTTTTTCCCATATTCGTTTCTTGTTTCCAACTTTTGTTTTGACCAATAACGATTTTACAAACTTCTTCTTCTTGAGCTAGTTTTACGATGTGGTGACTAACTTTATGGAAGACGTCTTTTATTTTCAAGTAACGTTTTTGATGAAGTTTTTCTATCCTTTTAGAAGTAAAAGGTCCTTCATTCGTTTGTTTTCCATTTCTAAGAATGCTTGTAAAATGACTCTTCATTTTGTTGTAATATTGATTTATGCTTTTGACATGTTTGCCCTTAACAAGGACAGGTTTCATACCTGTGTTTGTTACGATGGTTGCAAGGTTATCAATACCTAAATCAATACTCATATAACGAGCATTCTCTTCAATCATTTGTTGTTCAGAAGGAACATCAATTACCAATTCCACTACATATTCATTGTATTTTGGAATCACACGAACTTGTTTCAGTTTACCTTCAGTGAAACCTAGTTTCCCAATATTTAATTGCAATTTCGTCTTTGGAAACTTTAAAAATCTACCGTTTTTAATGATGCAATCTTGGTTTGTATACAGAATCTCTTTTTCAGAAGAACGAATATACTTTGGAATTCTAGGCGGTCTAGCATATTTGTTTGGATTCTTTTTATAGTCTTTTAAACTAGCAAAAAAAGATTTCCAATTTTGGAACAAACCTTTCATGATTGACTGGCTACATTGCGTAGGCAAAGCTCGATAATCATTTTGAATCATAGCCTTAAATAGTGCATCTAGAAAGTTGTAATCTACATAAGGTTTTTCAAAATTAGGTTCTGAAAACAAATTACATGTAATCTCTTTCTGTTCTTCTTTAGGCTTTAATTTCTCTTTTTCCAATTTCTTCTGATAGGCAAGAAGTTGTGTGTCATTCATCTTACCAATATTTTTATGAATATGATCCAGAACTTCTTTTTGCAAAGGCTGCAACTCTTTTTCTTGTGTTAATCCAGTGTACACCTGGCGTATATAAAAGTTTGTGATGTTGTACATATTCTTAGCATTATGACAAGATTCTTGAAAATAAGAATACATACGATGCCCTTTTTTAATCCAAATTTGAAGAGTCTTATAGTTTGATGGATTTTCCTTTGTCATTTTATTCACCTCCTTGTTAAGGATATTATAGCAAAAAGAGAACGTACATTCCCGCTATTTTCTTGAAAATAAAATATTTCTTTCGATTCACCTCACCACCTTCACTTACGTTTAGAGGTGGGAGTCCTCTCGAAAGGCATGATAGAAAAACCATGTTACTGTGTGAATAGCTCAAATAGCCTTTTTATATTCACTCCGCCACCACCTTACAATAATTCCCTTTTATTCCATTTTACCAGAACATCATGTGAAGCAGCATATGAATATTTTATTCATGTCAAAAAGACCAACAATTCAATATTGTTAGCCTCTACTTTCCATATTCATACCTTTTATCACTTTACTTCCTAACAACTGGAATCCACATTTCACCAAATATTAAGCCGTCTCTCTGTCCCATCTCAACCGTTGTATTTGGCCCACCAACATAAGCAAAATCTTTTGCTTCTTGTAAAGCTTGACCGAAGGCGATGCCAGTCAGCTTATTACTTAGCGCTTCAGCCGTTTTGTCTTCTCCTTTCACTACTAAATATTCTCCCTTCGGAAACTGGATCACTCTAGACTCTTCTTCTATTTGTGCCTCTGTCATGACACCAGCATAATACATCATTTTGTTATTCACCGCTTCGCTTACAGAAAAAATATATTCGTTTGTAGCCAAAGCTTTTAAAGTATTCAGCCTTCCATCTTCTTTAACAGCCGCCCAAAATTCTTCCTTTTCTTTATTGATCCCAGCAAAGTCTGTATAGTCACTCTTAATTTCAGTTCCAATACCTAACACAATAAAGCTATCTTTTTCTTCAATCGTATAATTTTTCATATTCAAAACCTTCCTTTTTTTTAAATGAATCAAATGATTTATCTTTTCATCTGATACGTTTATAATATCTTTAAATCATGTCAAAAAATGATACTGTTTAGGAGACTCCAATGAAAAAAGTTGAACGGATTAATACAATTATGCGGTATATCAACAACCGCTCCCACTTTACAATTACTGAAATCATGCGAGAATTTAACATATCACGATCGACAGCTATTAGAGATATTAGAGAAATTGAAGCTATGGGCATGCCACTTGTCGCTGAAGTTGGAAGAACTGGTGGATATTTTGTTATGCATAACTCTATCCTGCCCGTTGTTCGCTTTACTGATAATGAAGTCAAAGCTCTTTTTATTGCCTTTATGGCTACAAGAAATCAACAACTTCCCTATCTAAAGAGTCGCCAATCATTAGCCGAAAAACTACTAGGACTCATCTCCGAAACTCAGCAAGATGACCTTGTTCTTTTAAATCAAATCTTGCTTTTTGAAGGGACTAACCCTCATAATCCCGATCTACTTGAGCTTTCTGACCTCCCCCATCCTATGTTAGAAAAACTCATTCAAATCCTTCTTTCGGATAGACATTTATTGATTACTGTCAAAGAAGAAGAAATCAAGTCTTATCCAATTTACCTATTACACCTTTATCAAGAAAAAAGCCATTGGATCCTTGAGGGATTTGACTTAAAAGAAGAAAAGAAGCTGATGTTTCCTGTCGATGACGTCATCAATATTGAACCGTACACGCCGAAAAAGAGATTAAATAAGAAAAAGATTTTAGAAAAGCTCAGTAAGAAGGACGAAGCAATTAACCTTGTACTTGAACTAGGACCAAAAGCGATTGCCCAGTTCAAAAAATACCACCCTTTCAAAGTTTCAATATCTTACACAAACCCTTACCAATCTACAGCCATTTTAAAAACATTTATCGATGTTCACAATTTCGATGAAGTGACAGAGATAACAAATTGGCTACTTTTCCTAGGGAAAGATATTACAATCAAGGAAATACCTGAAGAGGTATTATACGATTTGCAAGAGCGGTTATGTTTATATTCTCCATAAGCAGTGATCGCTTAAACCCAAAAATATTGAGTTTAAATTGTTACCAGTTGCCCATATTTTTTACCATGAGAGCACAATACATAATAAAAGCACGGAAAATCTCCCGTGCTTTTTCAAAAATATATATAATTTCGGATGACTTAATTCACTTACCCTAACTGACGTTTAAATGCTTTACTTGCGAAAAAGTAAGAGATGATCATGATGCCTACGCACCAAGCGAGTGCAATCCAAATATCATTACCAACAGTCCCTTCATATAATAGGGCACGAATTGCATTCACGATTGAAGTTACAGGTTGATTCTCAGCGAACACACGAACAATTTTTGGCATCGTTTCAGTAGGTACGAAGGCTGAACTAATAAATGGAAGAAAAACGAGTGGGTACGAGTACGCTGTCGCCCCTTCCATAGACTTCGCTTTCAGCCCTGGAATGATAGCTAGCCATGTGAGCGCTAGCGTAAACGTTCCTAGTATCCCAGCTACTGCAAGCCATTCTAGCATATTAGCACTGGAACGAAAGCCCATTAAGAGCGCAACAAGAATAACCACCACGATAGTAAGCACATTAGCAACAAGAGAAGTTAAAACGTGAGCCCACAATATCGATGAGCGCTTAATGGGCATCGTAATGAAACGCGCCATTAACCCACTCTTTACATCCGTAAATAATCGTACAGAAGTGTAAGCCACACCTGATGCGATAGCCATTAGCAAAATTCCTGGCAATAAATAATTCACGTAGTTATCCGTTCCTGTCTTTATAGCCCCGCCAAATACGTAAACAAATAATAGCATCATCATAATCGGTGTAATCGCTACTGTAATAATTGTATCCGGACTTCGCATAATATTACGCATTAAGCGCCCTAGTAATACCCCTGTTTTGCTTTTCATTTACATCTCCTCCTTTTTACCGATAATCGCAAGGAAAATTTCTTCCAATGTTGGCTGCTTCTCGATATACTCTACTTTTGCTGGTGGGAACATCTCTTTCAGTTCAGTAAGAGTACCTGTCGTAATAATTTTTCCACCATGCAAAATAGCGATACGGTCAGCCAGTTGTTCTGCTTCCTCCAAGTATTGCGTTGTGAGCAAGATCGTTGTGCCGCTGCCGGCAAGTTCCTTAACTGTATCCCACACTTCGATCCGCGCTTCCGGATCAAGTCCAGTCGTTGGTTCGTCTAGAAAAATAACTGCTGGCGCCCCAATCAAACTCATCGCGATATCAAGTCGGCGCTTCATCCCGCCTGAATACTGGTCTGCCCTCTGGTTGGCCGCATCAGTCAGGCTAAATCTTACAAGTAGATTATCAGCAACTTGTGCGGGACTAGAAACACCACGTAACTTAGCGATCATTATCAAGTTTTCCCTTCCAGTAAGCATACCGTCTAAAGCTGCGAACTGTCCTGTCAAACTGATACTTTGACGAACATAATCTGGTTGTCGCTGGACGTCAAAACCGCAAATACTCACTTCACCATCATCTTGCTTCATTAGCGTCGAAAGGATATTGACCGTTGTCGTCTTTCCCGCCCCGTTTGAGCCTAGCAGCGCGAAAATTTCCCCACGCTGCACCTCAAAATCCACTCCCTTTAAGACTTCTTTATCTTTAAAAGATTTTTTTAACCCTGTTATAGAAATCACTGCGCTGCTCATATTTTTTCCCCCTTATTAAAATAGGTTACCTATACCCTCTATTTAGTATCACTGATAATCTGTGTTACTTAGTAGCGGTTTAAAAATATAACTGAATAGCGATGGCGGCAATTCACATTTGTAACCAGCTAATCAGTCGGTATTACTAATTGCATTTATTTTTTTCTCAATTTCTTCATAATACTTTCATTCAAATCTTCACGATACTTGGAGACATACGTTTTAGCGTTTGCCACTAGTTCGTCAGCAAAGGATGCTACGTCCTCCCCAGTAATATCAAGTACTTGTCTGCCTTCCGCTGCACCAGCTTCAAACAAATCGATTAATTCATACTGTATGTGCAGCATATCCATCCCATTACCCGCTGAGAAATTCCACATGTAGTTTTGAATTTTCTTAAACACAAACTGATAATCCTCTGGCAGTGCTCCAACACGTGCCATCATCATTTTGTATTCTTTTTTATCACCGATTAATTTTTTAAACATTTCCAACATTTTATTTTCCTCCTTTTTTATAAAGCAGAACAAGAAACTCTCCAAATATGAGCCGGAACATTTTATATTATGAGGCTAGTTTGACTTCAAGACGTTAATTTTTGAAGATACAAAATCCCATTTTTTCCAAAACAGTTCAAGCTCCTGACGGCCATCCTCATTTAATGAATAAAACTTACGAGGCGGTCCCATATCTGATGGTTTCTTTTCAATATTCACAAGCTTTTTCTTTTCTAATCGTACGAGGATGGTATAAACCGTTCCTTCCACAACTTCGGTAAATCCAAGATCATTCAGATGGCGAGTAATCTCATAGCCATACGTTTCTCGGCGGCTAATGATTTCCAGCACACACCCTTCCAGTGAACCTTTCAGCATTTCAGTTAAATTTTCCATGTCCTGATCCTCCTTTACCCCCTATTCTGTCTGACTTATATTCAGTATCACAGAGTACTAAGGCGAATTTTTACTGAATAGATTTTGAGTAAAACCATACTATTCAGTATTACTTATTACAACTATATTGTATGACTAAGTAGCGGTAGATGTCAACTGATTTTCAAAATTTTTCTAAAATCCGCTCTTAGCTATTGTTTACTGAAAACATTTTGAGAAACAACTCTACTCAGTATCACCTATTACTTCTACATTGTATGACTGAGTAGTTGTAAATGTCAACTCGATTTTTATATTTTTCTAAAATCAACTATTACCTATCCCGCGAAGAAAAAAAAATACCCCAAACAAAAATTTTACATTTTTGTTTGGGGGCGCTATAGGCTAGCTCTTCTTAATAAGACAGATCACCCTTTTGTTACGATAACATCATATCCATATCTTCTGCTGCAGTTGTAATTAGTTTTAAACCGAATGTTTCTTGTAATACATCCAGCACGCCAGGTGAAATAAATTCAGGCGCCTTTGGACCGATACGAATATCTTGAATGCCAAGACTAAATAGCCCAAGTAAAATCGCAACCGCTTTTTGTTCAAACCATGATAGGACAATACTTACTGGTAATTCATTCACTTCACATTGGAAAGCATCTGCTAAAGCTGCTGCTATTTTCACTGTAGAAATTGAATTATTGCATTGTCCTAAATCAATGTAACGCGGAATCTCTGTACCAGGTACAACACCGTAATCCACATCATTAAAGCGGAATTTGCCGCAAGAAGTCGTTAAAATAACTGTTTCTGGCGGAAGTGACGTTGCTAATTCACGATAATATTCTCCGCCTTTTCCTGGAGCATCACAACCTGCGATGACAAAGAAACGCTTAATCTTTCCTTCTTTTACTGCCTCAATAATTTCCGGAGCTAATGATAATACTGTATTATGATGAAAGCCTGTTACTAACTGTTCATCCGACTCCATATGTACTTCTGGAAGTTCTAGCGCTTTTTGAATCAACGGCGTGAAATCATCATTTTCAATTTTTTGTACACCCTCTAAACCTGCAATATCATATGAAAAGAATCGATCAGAGTAGGATCCTTTAATTGGCATAACACAGTTCGTTGTCGCTAATATGGCACCTGTAAATTTTTCAAAAAGACGTCGTTGATCATACCATGCCTTACCAATGTTTCCTTTTAAATGCTTATATTTTTTCAGCTGCGGATAACCGTGTGCTGGTAACATTTCAGAATGCGTATAAATATTAATTTCTTTTCCTTCTGTTTGTTTTAATAATTCTTCTAACGCAAATAAATTATGACCAGTAACTACAATTGCTTTACCTTCTACATGGTTTTGTGTAATTTGAACAGGCTCTGGAACACCAAAGTGATTCGTATGCGCCTCATCTAACAACTCCATTACTCGTAAAGCCGATTTCCCTACTTTCATAGCCATATCAATATGTTCTTGTTCATTAAAGTTAGAATTGGTTAATGTCATATACAGTGCTTCTTGCGTCGTAGCATCTACAAAAGCATCCGTATACCCTAGCTGAGCAGCATGCGTACGATAAGCAGCAATTCCTTTTAACCCAAACACAATCGTATCTTGTAAACTTGCTATTGTTTCATTTTTACCGCAAACACCGATTACTTTACATCCGCCTGTTGGCGTTTGTTCGCATTGATAACAAAACATGATCATCCCACCCTCTCCCAATCATTCCTTACAAACTAAGCATAATATCTGGTTAGATAAAAGGATGTGATATCAATCACAATAATATATATAAATTGGTGACAGTTCACATTGTCGACATAATATTTTTACTGTCTTCTGGTATTCATACTTGAAAATGATTATTTATTTGCATCATATATCGGCACACTTTTAAGGAATGCAAATATCATATCCATCTAACACTTCACAAAATTTTCCTTACTGATGGTACAATTAAAGGTATGGAGGGATAATATGGTATATATGATGTTTTTTTACGGAATACTGTTTCTTATACTCGGTATTGCAGTATTTCTGTTTATTATGGCTGGGTCACGAAAAATTAGGAATAAAAATCTTTCATTCGTATTGATCGGTTTAGGGATAAATATACTTGCAAGTCCAGTAGCACTTTTTATAGGGGTGATGGCAACAGATTCACCGTATAGTACGAGACTAGATTTTTGGAAAGGTTTTTTCTTTATTCAAGGAATACCTCTTTTCTTACTACTTATAGCTTTCATTTGGTGGCTTATTCGCCCGCCAAAAGTAACGGTTCAAACGAGTATTGAAAAAGAACTTGAACAAAATAGTAAAAGCATTAAGAAAAAAACGACACGAGGACGTCCAATTACTGCCCTACGTATTGTAATTCCAATTATTTTAGTAGTAGGCTGCTTTTTTTACATTTTGTATTTACAGGACATTACACTTAAAAAAAGTCATTCTCCAAATAATAAAAATACGATTAAAGTAGTAAAAATAGATTCAGACTCTTCTCTTGGTTCCTCTTCTGTCAGAATTAAATACGGCTTATGGGAACATTTTGACATAAATATTGCAAATGAGGGAGAACGTCTCGATTCCTCAAACGTTTTCGTAGATTGGAAAAACGATTATGAAGCAACGATAACGCTACGAGGAAAAGAATCCGTACCTGAAGTTGTGGAATTTGACATATCAAATAAATCCAATGGCCCTGTTTTTAAAAAGATACAAAAAGTGGTCAGTTCCTTTACCTTTCAAAAAAGTGAATCTCCAAATTTAATAAATATTATCGAGCTTAGAGAAACAATGAAATCAAAAGGACCAAGTCCCAGTTCAACTGTAAGAATCTATTATGGGAAAAGAGGTAGCATTTTAGAAAAATTTAAAGAGGTCACTCTTAAGGAAATGTATACGACAGATAACTTCAATATCAATTGGAGAAACGATGAACAAGTACAGGTAGAAGTAATAGAGGAAAATGTAGTAACAACTAGCATCGTGATTGATTTATCAAAATGAATCTATTTTTCACATGTTATAACTGTGTTCTATCCGGGACACGGGGAGATACATAGCATTTCCAAATAAAGTGAAACTTTAATCAGTGGGGGGGGGCATTCCCCACTGATTATTAGTTGAACCAATCGGACTTTTATGGACAGTTGATCCCCCACCTAACTTCTTTGCTTTCGCTGAATTTTGAGGTGGGGGTCTTACTGCCCATTAAAGCGGGATAAATAGTTTATAAACATGATGAACCGCCCCTTTCTTTACAATACATTTACATTATCTTAACATTGTTTACATTATTTATATGATATATTTATATAGAATCTACTTAATAAATTTCATGTACATTGTTATCTTTATAATCTCTGATTTAATTGATAAGAGATTATGTTATATTTTCATATCAGGGGTGAATGAGGATGACTGAAACTTTAAAAACACTTATAATGCTTGATGCTACTTACGTTGTTATCGCAATTATGACAGTACTGGTGTTTGTATACTTGGAATTAAAATCTCAGTAACGTATGCAGGCTTCGCATTTAAATATAGTTAGAAGAAAGCGAGGAGAAATTTGTTTCTCCTCGCTTTTTTATTTCAACAAATCCAATGTATGTAAAAGTAATCCTCTATCCCCTACATCCCCATGACCAGGTACTACTGAATTTATATTTCCATATCGCTTCAGCACATTCTCAATCGATATGGACCATTCATTTACATAGGAATCAGCAACGTTTCCTAAATCTTTTGCAGACGCAGACTTTACTAAACAACCTCCAGCTAAAATGTTGTATTGCGGTAACCATACGACAATATTATCTTCTGTATGTCCTTTCCACGGATAAAACGTTTCTACTTTCATATTTCCAAACTTCCAATTTGTAATGGTTTGTAAGTCTCCAAGTGGTTCTTCATATCCATTTTTCTTTGCTAGTTCTGCAGTTAGTGCTGTACTATGCGCTTTAATGCCTCTTTCTTTCAACGTTTTTATTCCTCCAATTCGATCAGCGTGCGCATGTGTAATAATGACATCCGTTACCCGTTTCTTAAATTTCTTTTCTACCATCTCTATTAATTCCTTCGTTAACTTATCATCCCAAGAAGAATCAACAAGTACTAACCCTTTAGAAGTAATAAGAACTAGACCGTTCGAAGGAACTGCTTCTCCGTTAAAATAACCTAACTCCGTATGAACCCATACATTTTTGTTTAACTGAGAAATTGAAATAGTTCCTGTCTCATTCTTTATTATTTTTTGCTCTAGCTTTTGTTCCGCTTGTACAGAAGAAATTGTACTAATAAATTGAGTTGCTCCTAGTAAACTAACACATACCCCTAATTTTAATAGTGTATTTTTTTTCATTTTCTCCACCCTTTCCTTCAAACGAAATAGTTATTACCTATATTAGACAATTCATCTCAAATGTTTGTTCCATCTTTTCTTACATATTTTTCATACCATTAATAAAAAGCGTACAAAATTTTGTACGCTTTAAAATTCAACCTTTGATTCCATAATTCTCAAACTCTTCCTCGTTCCCATAAAATACATTCAAATCAATATACTTCTCTTTTCCATTATAACCATTTAACCTCCCACGGTTCGTGTATTGCCAAAACGTCCATTTTCTCTCATCTGATAAACTCGGTTTTGTAAAAACACTACGAATCCATATATCACATTGAGGATACGCATCCTTTATATACAAATCATATGCTTCTTGAGTTGCATACAATATTACTTTCTTACCGTAATGTTTTTCTAGCATTTCAATCATGACCGACAACTCTTTCACAACATCTTCACGCTTAGGTGGGTTATCTTTTTTATTAGCATAAAACTCAACATCAATTACGGGTGGCAATCCTTGTTTAGTTTTTGGAACAGTTCGTATATATTGCTCTGCTTGTGTTTCACCCTTACTATCAAAACTAAAAAAATGATACGCTCCGATGCGCATACCTGTCTTATTCCCATTCGTCCAATTTTTCGAAAAGTATTTATCCACAAACGCGCTTCCTTCAGTAGCCTTTATAAACGCAAACTTCATATTTTGCTTTTCCAACTCTCTCCAATCTATATCTCCTTGATATGACGCAACATCTACACCTTTTATTTCATACTTATCCGCACTTATTTGATTCGGAATAAATATGCCTTGAAAAACTAAGTAAGCGAAAACACTCATTACACTAATTAAGGTAAAGACTCCTCCTATAATAAGCTTCTTTTTCATTCGTATCCTCCATCTTTACACATTCATATTCCACTTACCATTCACGTTTTTTATTAATCATCATTTTTTCTTCGAATGCCTTCTCTAAATCAATTTCTAATTTGTTTGCTAAATCACATACATTCCAAATTACATCAAACATTTCTAAACCAATCTCTCTTTTCGAATCTTGTATTTTATCACGCTTTAATATCACTTCCGCTAATTCACCTAATTCCGCCATCGCATACATCGTTCGCTCTTCAATCGTTGTATCTTGAAATCCTTTTTCTTTACTAAAATTTAATACATATCTCTGGAATTCCACAATATTCATACTTAATCTCCCTTCATGGTAAATAATCCATTTTACTATTACACTTAAAATCTATTTTGTTAAATTATAACATTCATACTATAATTTATTTACAGCCCTTTAACGGAGGTGTTTTTAATGACTCTCTTCGCTTCTCCATCATTATTCATACTAGCAATCATTTCATTTGCATTAGCTTATTTCATCGGAGTAAAACAATACACTTGGCTCTTATCAGGATTCAATGAACGCCGTGTGCCAGATAAAGTTAAGTTATCAAAAATAGTTGGTCTTTATAATTTAACTGCCGGTGTTATTGCCACAATTGGTAGTGTCTTCACTACTCCTAATGCCAAAATCGTATTTCCTATCATTATAATTGGACACGTTATAATAGCTGCCTATGTAAATACACGCATGGTGCAATGAAAAAAGATCACCTAAATGGATGATCTTTTTTATAATTTATCGACATATTGCTTCGCTTCTAATAAGGAAAAACCAAAAGCCTCTCTTACTCTCTTAACTGCTGTAACTGTTTTTCCTTCTTCCATAAGCTGACGCAACTCTTTATTAATTTCAGGTTCTCTATCTATAATTCCCATTTCTTTCGAAATTAGCTGTAATCTATCTTCCATCCTCTTTAAACGTGCATCCGTTTTCTTTTCGATTCTATTTAATTTTTCAACGATATAAATAAACCCAAAGACCGCTATCGGTATGATCATCCAAAATTCCATGACTATTCCTCCTCATTAACTTTCATTTGTTTTATTTCACTAACTTATGTAAATTTTACCACGAAACACATTTAATGTATAATAGTAATATACAACACTGTTGATAAAACCTTTTATTTTAGGGGGACACTTTATGAAAAGATTTTTTAAGACATTACTACAATTTGTAGTTCTTTCAATTGCACTACATTTATTATTTGATATCGTTGGCTGGCTTGTTTTCAATGCGCCTGTCGAAAACAAAGGAGCACTTATTTCCTACATATCAACTCTATGGCTAATGTACATGTATAGAGATAAATTACTTCAGCTTATAATGCGAATTTCTGCAAAATAACAGAGGGCACTTCATCAAAAATGATGAGGTGTTTTCTTTTATTCTCTTCCCCTATACTAAAACTAATTTTTAATCCCATCCACATCACCTTCCATAGATTTACAATGTATAATAAAATTAATATTCCGTTTTTTCAAGAAAGGAGTCACTATGAACTTAAAAAGTAACAATATATACGAGAAAATGAGCCAATATTCCGTTGCAGGTTTAAGCCTTGCCATTATACGTGATGGCAAACTAGACGAAGCGGCTGCTTTCGGAACACTTGAATCTGGAACAACTAAAACTGTCACTACGGATTCTATATTCAATTCTTGTTCTATTAGCAAATTCATCACTACAATGCTCGTACTAACGTTATCAGATCAAGAAATCGTGCATTTAGATGAAGACGTAAATGATAGACTCACATCTTGGAACATACCTACCAACCTATTTACCTCACATAAAAAAGTCACCCTGCGAAATTTATTAAGTCACAAATCTGGAATTATTGATCCTCCTAATAGTTTTGAACATTATACACTTGCACAAGGGCGACCAAACTTGTCTGAAGTCCTTGCCGGTAAAACACCATATTGCCCAGTACCGATAGAAATAACTTATAAGCCAGAAAGCAAATTTCACTACTCTGATGCAAACTTTTGTATTATTGAACTACTACTGGAAGATATAACTGGAAAACCATTCAATCTTTTACTTGAAGAATATATCTTTCAGCCACTCCAGCTAAAGAATAGTACAGTATTCTCTACGGTAGATATAAATAAAATGGCGGCCTTTGCTTGTGGGCATAATAAAGATGGCACCGTTACAAATGAGAAGTATCCATTTTATCCATTCGCAGCTGCTTCAGGTATTTGGACAACACCAACAGACTTATCAGCTTTAGTTATCGAAATCATTCATTCCTTACAAGGAAAGGGCAAACTAAAACTTTCTCAAAAATTAATACAAGATATGCTTTCTCCTCAAGGTTGCTCAAAATGGACTGGATTAGGTATCTTTCTAGATGATTTTAACGAAGGCTTACAAATGTATTCACTTGGATGGGGCGTAGGATTTCAATGTATGCTAGTATGCTATCCATACCGAGGTAATGGTGCCATTATTATGACGAACACTGACGTAGGTGTTCATCAAATGGAAGGGATTATTGGTGAAGTGTTAAAAACGTTATCCTTATAATGAAAAGAAAGAAGCTGTTCCTTCCAGCTTCTTTCTTTATATAATATTTTTCGCAACAATTTTTATATGTTCTGGTGCAATAATCTCCGTTATACTTTCTTGGATATCTTCCTGCAACATTTCTTCAATATGTTCTAGCTGCACTTCAACATGTGTGCATTCTAAATTATGTATATTTAATAATGCATAATGATCTTTTTTCTTTATTACTAAATATTGATTTTCCTCTGTTACGAGTACAGATCCTAATCTTACTCCTAGTAGGCGTTGATCATCAAACTTCACAACCATTTCCCCCTTCCTTAATCCAAAGCGCGATTACTATGTAATAAAATAACATTTTAGGTAATATATTCTTTATAAACTATATCACAATTTATTAAAATATAAATATCATATTTCCTTTTACTAAAAATCCCTATTCTTTTATATATTTCGATACAAAAAACTTTCTCAACACAAAATTAGAATTTTCAGTTTTTATTATCAAGAAAATCTATTATAATAAATTTAATAAATGTTTGACCTCTCCTAATTCATGTACATATGGATGATCAGTAGTCGCTGCTACTGATCTATTTTTTGATTTCAGAAAATAAATACGCTGCATCCTTTCCTACACCACAAATAAGTGCAGAGCCTCTTTGAGATTGCCACGGTAAACCGATATAATATAATCCTTTTACTGGACTTATTCCTCTTACATGATTAGGAAATCCATTCTCATTCACTGCCTTTTCTATTTCGATCCATTTATAGTTTTGAATAAAACCAGTTGACCATATAATGCTTTCTGCACTATACGTGCCACCATTTTCAAACATAATATTATTTTCTGATGCACTAACCACTTTTTCCTCTAGTTTAATTGCTCCACTACGAATAAGTTCTTTACCTTCAAAACCCAAAATAGGATCCTTTCTCTTCTTAAACCACTTTCCCCTCTTTGTATTTAATTCAGCGTACAATAAACCCAATTTTTCTAACCAACTAAAAATGCTTTTCCTAAAAAGATGTAACGGTAAAAATGTTAAAGGATGACTGATAGACATTGTAACTTCATGAGTTTTTGCAAGTTCTACTGCAATTTGCATTCCGGAATTCCCGCCACCTACTACTAGTACTTTTCCTTTAGGAATTTGTGATGGTGATTTATATTGAGATGAATGTATTTGAAAAACATGCGATGAAAGATGTTGTGAAAATGAGGGGATGTATGGTTGCTGAAAACCACCTGTTGCGATAACAACCTTTTTTGATTGTAAAATTTCTGTAGGAGTATGTAATTCGAATATATCTTTTTCTTTCTTTATTTTTAAAACTTCGGTTTGCAATTGGACGGGTAATTTAAAGCGCCTTGCATATTCTTCTAAATATGTTGCCATTTCATCTTTACATGGAAATCCCTTTCCTTCTCCTTTTACTATCATACCTGGTAAACTACTATATTCCCTCGGTGTGAAGAGCTGTAAAGAATCATATCTGTTTCTCCATGAATCCCCAATTTGGTGTCCTGCCTCAAATAATAAAAAATTATATCCTTCTTGCTTCAAGTAATATCCCATTGTTAATCCAGCTTGACCAGCTCCGATAATAATTAGGTCTTTCACTCTAATCCCTCCTTCCATTAAACGCATGAATATTTGTTCATATATTCATGCATTTTTATAATCATAATTTTATTTTTACATCATTCAATATTTACTCAAAATAAAAGGGGGTATACTCCCCTTCATTCTACTTTCCCAGTCTTTAGTGCTTGTGCCCAGTCATGCCTTTCCTGTTGAATAGCTAACCCAGCAGCTTCTTCCCAATTATAAGGAACTGAAATTTGTTCAATTATCCATTCCCCAAAAACCTCTTCTATCACTACATATTTTGCATGCGGGGTTCCCGACTCCATTTTATGTACAACAGGTAATTCATCTTTGTATGCAGAAAGTCCTACACTCCCTGGATTTATAACTATCTTACCGTTTGCCAAATAAACAACTCTAGGAATATGCGTATGACCGCATACTATTATTTTTTGTTCTATATTTTGGAGTTGATCCATTATATTTTTTTCACTCTTTAATACTGCACCATTCTCGTCCATCTCTTCTAGTAAATACACCTCATCTGAAGTTGGCGTACCATGACAAAATAAAGTATCGTCTACAATACATTGTGAAGGATGTTGTTTTAACCAATCTATATGATTTTCTGTTAATTGATTTCGAACAAAAGTTAGTGTAGCAGACTGCTCTTGTATAGGTTCCCAAAGCATGCGATCACAATTGCCCTTAATATGTATCATCTCAGTATTCATTAATATTTCAATTGTCCCTAAAGGATCTAATGGCCCATACACACTATCCCCTAAATTTATTATCATTTCGACCTTGCGACATTCAATATCTTCTAATACTACTTTTAATGCGTGACTATTTCCATGAATATCTGAAATGATTGCTATTTTCCTATTCATTGTAGCACCTACTTTGATAAATTATTTAGGATATCTTAATTTCTAAACCTTCTCCTCATAAAATATAATTCTATTCAAAAACGGATCAATCACAGTTAATTCCATTGTATCCCACGGCGTGCTCTCTATATCAGGTTTTGAATAAGCATATTCTTTATTCAATAATATAGAATGATAATCCTCTACATTACCTATTTTGACCCGAATCGCACCGCCTGGCGAAGCATCCCCATGATGTTCTGATAAATGTATTACAGCATCGTGTAACGAAATTTGCATATATAATGGCATATGTTCCTCATACCGATGTTCCCAATCCAGTTTAAACCCTAAAAAATCTAAATAAAATAGCTTTGCTTTTTCAACATCAAAAATTCTAAATATAGGTGTAATCATTTATAATCTCCTCCTATTTATAAACATCTGCCGCCAATTCCCTCAAAACATCCACATTCACTACTTCAAAGCAACCATTGTTCTTCTTTATAATCTCTTTATCACAAAAAATATTTAATGTACGTAATAGATGCCGATAACTCGTTCCTAACAATTCAGCTGTTTCTGTTAAATTCCCACTAAATACAATTCGATTTCCGTGCTGCACCGCTCGTTCCCCCGCTGCTAACATGTAACTCGCCAGTCTATTTTCAAGTGGATATAATAAATTAATTGTACTATTTTTTGAAAGTCGATTTAACTTATGTGCTAACGATCCGCAAATACATCGTAAAAATTTCGCATCATGAAATAGTTGATTTCTCACTTTCCCTAAAGGCAAACCAACACAATATGAATCTGCCATCACTTGTACGTTTGAAGCTGTCTTTTGAGAATGAATTAACTCCACATCCCCTAATAGCTGCAAACTATCATAAAAGCATAATAATACAGATTTCCCATTACTTAATGTATTAAATGCCTTCGCTTTTCCTTCAACGAAAAAATATAAATAATCTATCTCTTCATTTTCTCTACAAATAAACTCATTCTTTTTAAAAAATATAAGTTCCATATACGGATTCATATCATTACTAAAAAAAGAGGCAATATTATTTTGTCTCATATACTCTGCTAATTTAATAGAATTACATACTTTCTTCATAGTTCCCCCGCCTTTACAACTCATCCCCATTGTAATGAAAATTTTCTTTCTCTACTATGACATATGTCATAGTAATACACAATTTCAGCATGATACAGTCATTACAAATATGAAAATTAAAGGGGATATTACATTGTATAACTTTCTTTCTGTCTTTATTGGTGTGCTCATCGCCGTTATGCTGCCATTGAATGGGATTTTATCTGAGTTAATTGGCAAGTACACAGCGAGCGTTGTCATTCACCTTGTCGGTTTAATTGCAGTTATTTTCGTTTTAATTATAAACAAAAATAAAATTCGTTTCGAAAAAGGTATTCCACTTTTTCTATATAGCGCTGGAGCGATTGGAGTATTCACTGTTCTTTTTAATAATATTAGTTTCTCCGTCCTCGGTGCCTCTATTACGATCGCATTAAGTTTACTCGGTCAATCTATTGCTTCCATCGTTATTGACCATTTCGGCTTATTAGGAATGAAAGTTGCAAAGTTTGAAAAGAAAAAACTAATTGGATTATGTTTCATCTCTTCCGGAATTATAATCATGACAATTTATTAATGGAGGCAAGAAAATGTTATATATTACTATCTCTATTTTAGCTGGTGTTTCTATCGTTGTTGCTAGAATTATTAACGCGAATTTAGCAGCGAAAATCGGAAATTGGGAAGGCACGTTTTTTAATTATATTACTGGATTATTTTTCTCTATGTTATTTTTAATTTTCAGCTCAGATTCAATGTACATTCCTGTTCATACGTTGCAGTCTATTCCTATCGCTGTTTACTTAGGCGGATTAGTAGGCGTTATCGTCATCTCTTTATCGAACTATATTACTCCTAAAATATCAGCATTTTATTTAACGTTACTCATCTTTATTGGACAATTATTTGCGGGGACTATCATTGATTTCATCCTGTCACACGAACTCTCAATGGGCAAAGTCGTCGGTGGCATTTTCGTACTAATCGGGCTCACTTACAATTTACTCGTGGATCGTCCGATAAAAACTGTGAAGCATAACCAAGTTCAACTATAATACTTTACGCTTACCTATCATATATTAATAGAAACGCTCTTCATACGAAGTAATAGAGAGGAGAATATTCTATTAAAAAAATCATTTTACTGCTAGGTAGCGCATTGATTATTTTTGGTATCGTATGGTTTTTCAACTCTGGAAAATCTATTCAAGATTTCTATACAGCAAATAAACCAAAGAAGAAAGCTACTATCATTTCAACTCAAAGAGATCCAAATGAGCCCTCTGTTTTTTTAGGAAAACAGGAAATAAAAGATATACATGTCGAGTCAATTAAAACAAAAAAAGATATCTTTCTCACAAAAACAGATGAATTAAAAACGTTTATTAACAGTATGAATACCGCCAAAAAAGGCAAATTAACATTAGATGAAGAAGGTTCAGATTTAATAGATTGTGATATGTGGATTACTTTCGAGGATGGGACTTATAAAAAATATTTTATCTGGGTAGTTGATCATCACAGTAGTGAAGTAATGATTGCTCAGCAAGATACTCCTGATGATGTAAACCTTACGTACTATCAATTAAATGAAGATAGTTCAAAAAAAGTTTATAACTTATTTAAAAAAATTATTTAAACGAAAAAGTCATGAGCACGTGTGAAGTGCTTATGACTTTTTGTACTATATATAAGCTTTACTTACCATTTTTCAATTTCCGAATCGCAAAATATGCGAAAACAATCGAAATATAACAGATAGCAATCCCTAAGAAACTAACACTAAAACCATCTTTATGAATGGTCATCAATTTTAAAATATTAATATCCAATACGTGACCGATGAAAAGATACATCATAATAATTCCCGTTACTACAAAATAGTCTCTTCTTCTTAACTGCATTTTCATTAGCCATTCACCTCGCAATGTTTTCTATCTAAAACACACCATATATACTTAATATTTAAAATAACTTCCAAGTTCATAAAAATAATTCGAGTGTACTTTTTTACATACCAATCTTTCCCCCCTATAATAAAAGAGAAAACTCTTACTTTAATGGAGGGAATAGAAATGAAAGCAATTGGTTTACATGAATACTTACCTATTGAAGAAGAAAACAGTTTAATTGATATTGAAGTTGAAAGACCTGTTGCTACAGGAAGAGATATACTCGTTAAAATTAACGCTATTTCCATTAATCCAGTTGATACAAAAGTTCGCTCTCCGAAAGATAAAAAAGAAGATGTAGCGAAAATACTTGGCTGGGATGCTACTGGTGTAGTCGTACAAACGGGCGAAGGTTGTACGTTATTTAAAGAAGGCGACGAAGTGTTTTACGCTGGAAGCATTACGAGACAAGGTACATATAGTGAATATCATTTAGTTGATGAAAGAATTGTTGGTAAAAAACCTAAAACGTTAAGTGATGCTGAATCTGCAGCACTTCCGTTAACAGCTATTACAGCTTGGGAAGGTTTATTTGAACGTTTAGGCATTGATTATAATAAGAAAGATACAAATACATTTAAAAACATTTTAATTATCGGTGGAGCTGGTGGTGTTGGCTCGATTGCAATTCAACTAGCAAAATGGGCTGGACTGAATGTAATCACAACTGCATCCCGTAATGAAACGATACACTGGGTTGAAAAATGTGGTGCCGATCATATCGTTAACCATCACCAACCTTTACAAGATCAAATATTAGCGTTTGGACTAAAAGATATAGATTATATTTTCTGCTTAAACAATACAGATCAACATTGGCAAGCAATATGTGAGCTCATTAAACCACAAGGAAAAATTTGCTCTATCGTAGAAAATGACCACCCTCTTGAGATGGGGATTTTAAAAAGTAAAAGTGCTACATTCGTTTGGGAGTTTATGTTCACAAAAGCGATGTATGAAACTGGCGATATGATTACGCAGCACGAACTATTAAATAAAGTAAGCGAACTAATAGATGAAGGTATTTTAAAGACTACTTTAAATGAAACATTAACACCAATTAACGCTGAAAATGTAAAAAAAGCGCATGCCCTACTTGAAAGCGGAAGTACAATTGGGAAAATCGTTTTAGAAAAGTTTTAATAACAAAAAGTCCGATTTCCAAATGAGAAATCGGACTTTTTACTATCTTTATTTACTTGAAATCTCTTGATCATTTGGAACGTCTAACGGCTTTCGCTTCCCTATTCCGAAAGCATAGAAACTAATTGTTACGATAGCTAAGAAAACAATACCTACAACTAGTGAAATGCGCGTATCATCGTTAAACCACATTCCGATTAATACCATAATTAAAAAGGCAATTGTTAAATAGTTTGTAACAGGAGCAAATGGCATTTTGAACGGATGATCTTTCATCTCTGCCCCTTTTGCTTTTCTAAAATTAATTTGACTAATTAAAATGACGAACCATGGTACCATACCAGGAAGTACACTTGCACTATATACATATACGAATAAGTTTTTCGGTGCAATATAACTTAATACAACACCAACCGCTAAACCGATAATTACACCCACTGTACCAAATAATGGTACACCATTTCCAGAAAGTTTCGTGAAATATTTCGGCGCTTGTCCATTTACACCTAACGTATATAGCATACGTCCCGCACTATAAATACCACTATTACAACCAGACATTGCTGCTGTAATCACAACGAAGTTAATAAGTCCAGCCGCTGCCGTAATACCAACCTTCGCAAAAGTTGCTACGAACGGACTACCAATTGTACTTAATTGATCCCACGGATACACAGTTACAATAACGAAAATAGCACCAATATAGAAAATTAAAATACGCCAAATTGTACTTTGAATCGCTTTTGTAAGTGTCTTCTTCGGATTCTTCGCTTCACCAGCAGTAATACCGATTAATTCCACACCTTGGTATGCACCAACTACAAGTGATAATGCAAAGAAGAATCCTGAAAAACCACCTGTAAAGAAACCACCATTTGACCAAAGATTAGATATGCCAATCGCTTCTCCGCCGTTACCAATTCCAAAGAAAATAAGTCCAAATCCGGCAATAATCATTAATAGAATCGTAACGATCTTAATCATCGCAAACCAAAATTCAAATTCACCAAATGACTTAACAGAAACTAAGTTGGCTGCGCCAAGAATAACCATTGCAATTATACCTGGTATCCAAGCTGGTAAATCCGGGAACCAATATTTCATATACGCTCCAACCGCGATAATTTCTGACATCCCAACGATAACCCACTGGAACCAATTACTCCACGCTGTCATATAACCAGCTAGCGGATGAATATACTTATGACCGAACGTCGCAAATGAACCTGTACTCGGCTCCATATACAACATTTCACCCATCGCACGCATAATGAAGAAGATAAAAACACCTGCAATTGCATACGCAAGCATTACTGACGGACCTGTCCATTTAATCGTGCTGGCTGACCCCATAAACAAGCCAACACCAATCGTTCCGCCTAAAGCAATCATTTGAATATGACGTGCTTCTAAGCCTCTTTTCAATTCTTTGTTTGCCACTTCACTTCCCCCTCTTAGATGATTCATAGCCGCATTTTAAAACAAGATGCTTTCCCCTAATTCCTTCCGGCCCTGAAAATGATGAAGCAAACGTCATTTTACACTAGCTTTAAAGCTATCCTAAAATCGTTTTTTGCCTCTTACAAAATTCTCAAAACCTTTCATCTTCCAATATTCTATAAATCTTAAAATTACTTACCTTATATTAATTCATTAATCTGAAAAATTCAATTATTTTTTCGATAAAGTGAAACTTTAATCAGTGGAGAGGGTTTATTCCGCTGATTATTAGTTGAACCAATCGGACTTTTATGGCAGTTGATCTGTCACCTGGCTTCTTTGTCCCAACCGAATTTTAAGGTGGGAGTCTTACTGCCCGTTAAAACGGGATAAATTATTATACATAAGTCTGATTAATTTTTAGCTAAATTAACAATAAAATACATCTATTCAATATGATTCCGGCATGAATATTATTACAATATAAATAACCGAGGAAAGTATTTCTTCCTCGGTTTCATACTGCATATACTTCACTATTTATAGTTTGTACTGTAATTGCTTACACATGCAATTAACACATCACGCATAAATTTAATATATTAGTAAAACTACAAAGTCAATAGCTTCTACATCTCTTATTTATCCTGTTATCAAATCTCCTACTTTAAGAAAAATATAACTACACTTAAAACAATCAACAATACACCGGAAAGCGGAAAACTTTTCTCCTCAGCTTTTATCTTTCCCTCAACAATATCTTTAATTTTTGTTCGTATATCCTCCGGGCATTTTCTAAATAAAATATTAGTTGTATGCAATGGTCTATTCAATATTCGAATTTTAACAGGTGTTCCTGATAAATATATATTATTTTTATCCAAAGTAAATTCTATATTTGCTTCAGTAAGCCCATCTTTCACTAATCTATTCACTTGGTTAGAAGGTAAATTAAACACTGTATAATCATTAAAAGCTAGCCCTCTAACATCAAAATGTGAGTATATAAGTATAAGAGTTATAACCAACAAACATAGTATCAATATAGTTTTTGTTAATGAAAGTTTCTCTAATACGTAAGAAGATGTTGTCATATAAGCGCAAAAGAATGCCATTAAATTACAAAGATAGTGGTTTACAATAAAAGTTTTTCGTATAACTATTGTAAGACCAGAAATGATTAGTAGAGCACATACTAGATTCATTAACATATTTTATCCCCCAAAAAAACTATTACTATACAACTTTTCTATATTTTAACATTAATTACATATTCATACCTATAACTATTTTAATAAAATATAAAAGAGTCTCATTAAAAATGAGACCCTTTTACCATTTCATATTTAAATTGCTTTTGAAGTTTGTTTACCTAAAATAAAAAATTTAGTAAACACCATCATAATTACTACTATAACCAGAAAATAAAGTGGCATCACCAGTAACGAGCCCGTATGCAGCTGGCTCATTCCCCAGATTGTCATCGTTACAATTACATAGTACCCTAAGCTAAACAATGCTCCGGCTGTACCAATAACATCTTGAAAATCTACTAATGCTAAACTTAAACAGTTAGGTAACGCTATCCCAATCCCTAATAGCAATATAAACATCGCTAGTAAAAATCCAATCATATATATTATGTTTGGATTTGATCCCAATGAAGTAATAACAGTTAAAAGGATAGCTCCCCCTGTCATTACAAGACAACCGATATATATAATTTTCTCTGGTTTATAAGTAGCAAGCAACCGTTTCGACACTTTCGCTCCAATAATAGAAGCCGAAGCAACAACGATTCCTAAAAATCCATACATACTAGGCGATAACTGAAAGTATTCAATAAAGATAAACGGTGCTTCTGCATAATAGCTAAACAAAACACCATTCGCTCCTCCAATTAATAACCCGTATGTTACTACTTTTGGATTTGTAATTAACCTCTTTAAGACTGAAAACACATTTATTTTATTCGTTACTGCACCCGTTTTTGTTTCTGGAAGAGAAACAAACGTATACAGAAAAATTCCGAGACTCATAACTACTAAACTTAAAAATACGATTTTAAATCCAAACATTTGATCAAGAAAGCCACCAATTAACGGTCCTATCGCTGGTGTAAAAGCAATGACTGCCGAGATTTGAGCAAACATAACATGCCTCTTATGCCCTTCTACACTTTCACGAAGAATCGTTTGTGTCACAACAGAGCCAGCACTTGCTCCAAACGCTTGAATAAAACGACTTACCAATAAAACTTCAATGGAATTTGCAATAAAGCATAAGAAACTCCCTACGCCATATACGACAATTCCAAGTAACATTGCCGGGCGACGGCCAATTATATCCGATAACCATCCAATAAAAAATACACCTAAAGCAAATCCAGCAAAATACACACTAAGTGTTAACTGTACCTCATTATTACTTACATGTAGCGCCTTTGAAATATCAGGTAAAGACGGTGTGTAAATCGTTTCACTAATTTGTGGAAATGCGACAAGAATGATCATTAACAAAAGTGATGGTACTGAGACTTTTTTCATTTTTCATACCCTCCTATAACTTTGAAAATCTCAGAAATAAAAAGATTTTCCTAAGCTACGGAACAGGAGGGGCCATTATAGAAATTCGATCATAAAACAACAAAGAAAACACCTCAATTACGTATGTTAATACTTATAGGAGGGTAATATTAACATTGATTTTAATATATACTTTTTCAATTATATTACATATTGCGTTTCTTTTTCTAGTGTCGAACCTTGGAAGATTTGTTAAAAGGATAACTTGAAGTCACCACCTTTTTATGGAATAATTAGAAATAGTTTGAATTGATAGATTTAATCATCAAACGATAGACTAGCATATTTCTAATGTCGCAAAGCTTACAAACAGGAGGACTTTCGTAATGATTGAAATGTTAAGGACAGTAATAAATTTCCTGATTGCTCTATTCTCAGGAGAATTACCAATTGTATATTATGTGTGGATTATTATCCTATTCCTAATTCAAATAAGCCAATCCACTCTGAATTATAAACTCTTTAACAAGAAAGATAATTTCAACACTTATACATCGGAAGGATTACTTGCTTTTATTATTTTATTATTTGGAGGCATGTTAGTATCTAAGTTACTCGCTTACATAATAGACGATCCTACTATTAGTATGACAAATGTAACACATTATTTTATTTCTCTTATTATATTAACTATATTTGTCGTCATAAGCTGTCTTAAAGATTTTATAGAAACATCTATCAAAAATAAAAATGTGTCTCTTTTTAGCTTTTTAGTAGTTTCCTTAATAACAAGTATACTTTCATTCAAGTTTTTATCACCTTTAATCGAAGGTTCTTTTTCTCTTTCTAAATCTTTTATAACTACTTTAATCATTCTTGTAACTATATCAATTCCTCTATTAATTGCCTTAGAGGAAAAGTATGCAGATGAAAAGTAATTCTTGAATTTATATTTTGAAATTGAGTGTCTATTCTTTTTTAACGGTATTACTAAAAAAATATCAGTCATTGAATCGAAAATTAAGCAGAAATGAGGAAATACAATTGAGCATTGAACAACAATTATATGATGCAGTGAAAAGTTTAATTAACCAAAGATACCCACATAATTGGGGCGGAGCTGCAGCGATTCGTGTAGAAGATGGATCCATTTATACAAGTGTGGCCCCTGATGTAATAAATGCTTCAACAGAACTTTGTATGGAAACAGGTGCTATTTTAGAAGCACATAAATTTCATAAGAAAGTTACACATTCGATTTGTCTTGCCAGAGAAAATGAGCATTCTGAATTAAAAGTATTATCACCTTGTGGTGTATGCCAAGAACGTTTATTTTACTGGGGTCCAGAAGTACTATGCGCCATTACAAATTCTAAACAAGATATTATTTTCAAACCGTTAAAAGAGTTGCAGCCATACCATTGGAGCGAAGCATATCATGATGAATTCGTAAAAGAATGGAGTACAAGATAAAGTGAAAGCTGCTTGCAAATAAGCAGGAGAATAAAAAAAGCACCGTCACAAATGACGGTGCTTTTTTTATGTAAGAGCTACTAGAAGGTTCCCTTCTAGCCTACTCCCATTTATAAGTCCAAAATTGTTCAAGTTGCAGCCATTTTAATGTTGCTGCATCTTTGTTTTTAATTTTTGCATGTGTTTCTTCTAGCATCGCTTCTGTTTGGGAACGATGCGCGCCTAGTGCAGCTAATTTATGCTCGAATACTTCACTAATATTATTTACAACATCCGGCTCACCTAATACAGCTTCGCGATTTTTCGTAATCGCAACTGCATGAATGACTGGACGTTCTTCTTTTTGCATACGTGATACAGCGCGAACAACTGCGCGACCAAATGCATCATGATCTGGATGTACACCGTGCTCTGGATAAAATGTAATAATTCGAGATGGATTTACTTCTTGAATGATCGCTTCAATTTTATCTGCAACGAAATCAACATCTTCAAATTCTAACGTTTTATCATGGAAACCAAGCATTCTTAAATCTTGAATTCCCATCGCTTCACATGCATCTTTTAATTCTTTTTCACGTATATTTGGAATCGTTTCACGGTTAGCGAATACATTTTTCCCCATGTTACGTCCCATTTGTCCTAAAGTACCACACGCATACGTTACAGGTACTCCTTGATCTGTTAATAATCGAATTGTTCCTCCCGCCGCAAATGCTTCATCATCTGGATGCGGAAATACAACAAGTACATGTCTCTCCATAAGTTCCCCTCCTTCTTACTTAAATGGCGTTAAGCTTAACTCAAGCGCAACTGCTAAGCGGCCTTGGTTATCATGCCCTGCAAGTAATAAACGCTCTTTATCGTCTACTTCCCAGTGCGTAATACCTTCTGCATATACCCAGCCATGATCCATTTTTAAACCAACTCGGTATGGATTCGTTCCAGTAATCTTCCCGCGTTCAAAGCGAATAATTGCATTTCGAATGAATGCTCCAACTGTCATCATCTTTTCGTTAAAGTGTGACGCATACGCTCCGTTCGTTGTTTCTAAATGAATATATACATCTTTATTTACAAAACGTTCAATTTCATTTTGAATAAGAGAACTATCTTTTACTATTTCCATCGGAATTCACCTCTTTAAACCATTTTACGCAAAAATAATGTAAATTGCTATCTCTATATTAGAGGACAGCGCCTACTTTTCCTAATAATTTGCACTGTGTTTCTTTATTTTTTTACCCCGCATTAACGGATAGTAAGATTTCCACCTTAAAATCCAGCAAATGCACGTCAGCTATGTGGAAAATCAACTATCCCTAAATGCCCGATTGGTGAAGGCTAATAATCAGTGGGGATGAACAAAAAACCCACTGATTAAAGTTTCACTTTATATCATATGTAAAACCATCATTTTTTCCTTCACTTTGTTAAATAGTTTTCTTTCTTTTTTGAATTTGCTACAATATATTTTATCCCGTATTCATACAGCGAGATACATTTTGACAATTGAATACATACTTTAAAGAAGGTGACATGATTGGAACAATCAGCACATGAAGTAACAAATTGGCAATACTATTTTGCAATTGCCGTATTTTTAGTCACGTACGGATTTATTATTTCTGAGAAATTGAATCGTGCTGTAATCGCACTATTCGGCGCTGCTATTATGATTATTTTCGGAGTTGTAGATTTACATACCGCTTTCACATCACATATTCAATGGGAAACGATCACCCTTTTAATTGGGATGATGATTCTCGTACATATTACGAGTCAATCAGGCGTATTTGAATTTGTAGCCATTAAAGCGGCAAAAGCAGCTGGCGGAAAACCAATCCGCATTTTATTATTACTATCCCTATTAACTGCTGTCGGATCAGCACTTTTGGACAACGTAACAACCGTTTTATTAATCGTACCTGTTACACTGTCCATTACACGTATTTTAAAAGTAAACCCTGTCCCTTATTTGATTTCAGAAGTGCTATTTTCAAATATAGGCGGAACAGCAACACTAATCGGTGATCCACCGAACATTATAATCGGATCAGCAAATAAGCATTTAGATTTTAATGCCTTTTTACTAAACTTAGCTCCAATCGTAATTGTTATTTCTATCGTTACACTTGGCATTATTTACTTTATGTATCGCAACAAACTAAAAACAACACCTGAGCAAATTAAAATATTAATGGCATTGAACGAAAAAGATTATATTAAAGATCAAAGCCTCCTTTTAAAATCCATTTCGATTTTAGGACTAACTATTTTAGGCTTTGTACTTCATTCGATTATTCATGTAGACGCTGCCGTTATTGCGATGACAGGTGCTACACTTCTTATGCTAATTGGCGTGAAAGAACATGATATTGAAGATGTATTTGCCCACGTTGAATGGGTAACCATTTTCTTCTTCGCCGGACTATTCGTTCTCGTTGGCGGGTTAATTGATATCGGACTTATTTCTTCACTTGCACAACAAGTACTTGACGTAACAAATGGCGACATCGGTTTCGCCGCTATACTTATCTTATGGGTATCCGGCATCGCATCTGCAACAATCGACAACATCCCATTTGTCGCAACGATGATCCCACTTATTCAAGATTTAGCTACAGGACTCGGACTATCTGTCGACTCTCCGCAAATCGAAGTACTATGGTGGGCGTTATCACTTGGAGCTTGCTTAGGAGGAAACGGAACGCTAATCGGAGCATCCGCAAACGTAGTCGTTGCTGGTATTGCAAAACGTGAAGGACATGGATTCTCTTATATGGACTTCTTAAAGATTGGTTTACCATTAACAATCATCGCATTATTATTATCACATGCCTACATATATTTACGTTACTTGATGTAAAAGTTATATGGCATGAAATTATATCGTCAAAAACAAAAGGTTTGCAGCATCATGCTGCAAACCTTTTGTTTTTGTGTCTGGTATTATCCCTACTCTTTTATGAACACCAACAAATGATTTCTTACATTTTTTACGGATTCACTCCCACTCCTTGTGGGCTCGATCCTACTGGTACGGTTGTTAGTACTGTATTTGTATTTCCATCTATCACGGATACATTAGTTGAATCACTATTTGCTACATAGATACGATTCGTGGATGAATTCACTCCCACTGCGAATGGTTCCGTTCCTACTACCACGGTTGCTAATACTGTATTCGTATTTCCATCTATCACGGATACATTATTTGAACCAAAATTTGCTACATAAATCAAATTCGTTGATAAATTTACTCCCACTCCTACTGAGCCCGTTCCTACCGCTACGGTTGCTAGTACTGTATTCGTATTTCCATCTATCACGGACACATTATTTGAACCAACATTTGCTACATAGATACAATTCGTGGATGAACTAACTGCCACTCCGTATGGTCTCGTTCCTACTGGTACGGTTACTAGTACTGTATTCGTATTTCCATTTATCACCGATACATTATTTGAATCGAAATTTGATATATAGATACGATTCGCGGATGAATTTACTCCCACTCTTATTGGGGTCATTCCTACTGCTACGGTTGCTAGTACTGTATTCGTATTTCCATTTATCACCGATACATTATTTGAATTATTATTTGCTACATAAATCAAATTCGTTGATAAATTTACTCCCACTCCTGATGGATTCAATCCTACTGCTACGGTTGCTAATACTGTATTCGTATTTCCATTTATCACCGATACATTATTTGAAAGTGTATTTGCTACATAGATACGATTCGTGAGTGAATTCACTCCCAATCCTATCGGGGCAGATCCTACTGGTACGGTTGCTAGTACTGTATTCGTATTTCCATTTATCACCGATACATTAGTTGAACTAGTATTTGTTATATAAATTGTACCTAGACCCATACCTACTGGTGGTCCTGTAGGTCCCGTACTTCCTGTTGGACCGGTGGCTCCTGTTGGTCCTGTATCTCCTGTTGGCCCCGTACTTCCTGTTGATCCCGTGTTTCCTGTTGGACCGGTATCTCCCGTTGAACCGGTGTTTCCTGTTGGTCCTGTACTTCCTGTTGGACCAGTGGCTCCTGTTGGACCGGTGCTTCCTGTCGGTCCCGTACTTCCTGTTGGACCGGTATTTCCTGTTGGACCGGTGCTTCCTGTTAGACCGGTGTTTCCTGTTGGACCGGTGCTTCCTGTTGGACCGGTGTTTCCTGTTGGACCGGTGCTTCCTGTTGGACCGGTGCTTCCTGTTGGACCGGTATTTCCTGTTGGACCGGTGCTTCCCGTTGGTCCCGTGCTTCCCGTTGGTCCCGTGCTTCCCGTTGGTCCCGTGCTTCCCGTTGGTCCCGCGCTTCCTGTTGGACCAGTGCCTCCTGTTGGACCAGTGCTTCCTGTTGGACCGGTTGGCAATGTTACTGGTGGAATGGGCGGTAAAGTAGGACCAATTAAATTGGGATCTAATGCATGAGCTTGAAGTATCTCACTTATTTTTTTCATTGAATGTTTATCATTCAATTCATTACCCCCTTCGCTTATTTTATTGTATGAGAATATGTATTGTTACTTTACATACACATATCGTTTAATAGTCACACTCCTCCAAGCATTGTTTTTCCACAGCCTAAAAAGGTATGCAGTGCTAAACTGCATACCTTTTTCCATCACCAAAATATACCGATAATTGCTAACCCACCTAGTATCATACCACCAATTTGTCCAATGATTGTTGGTGATAATTGAACACCCTTTCGCACTTCAACAACTGGTCTTTCATGCCTTAGTTGCTGCACTTCACTTTGCAGTTGATGTACACTTCCGTGTAATTCTTTAATTAGTTCCTTTAATTCAGCGACCTCTTCATTTACTGGTTTACTTTTTTCTAAATTCATCTCGCATAACTCCTTATAAATTCAATCAGTTCACTGTAAATTTTCGCCAATTATCATTATATTTCCTGCATACTACATATATAATTTCGGATATACTTTCTAACCTTGCATCTCTATCCATTCATTCCTTAACATCCCCATAATGATACGATCAAAGTACTTTCCATCTCTTTGAACTGCTTCTCTCATACAGCCTTCTATCTGAAAGCCCATTTTTTTATACAACTCAATAGCTACTTTATTATAAGAAATAACATCCAGACCGACGCGGTGCAAATTCAATTCATAGAAAGCATATTTTAAGATAAGATGGATCGCTTCTCTTCCATATCCCTTCCCTCTATTATTTGCATCTCCTATACCTATTGCTAATAAACCCGTTCTGTTATTCCACTCTATGCCATGAATTGCAACAAAACCAATTAAGCGATTATCTTGAACTGTTCTTAACATGAAAGCAACACTGTTCGATCTCCGTCCCTTTAATAGCCCATCACTCGCTATTTCCTGTAAAGATTGTGGGAATGCTACATCTGTATCTACGTTTCTTACATACTCACTTTCTTCTTGCCACATAGCCATTACTTCAGCGTCTGCTTCTCTCATAGCTGATAATTTAATCGTTTTATTTTGAAAAAGATTCATTGTCATTTCAAACTCCCCCTTTTTTAATAACGGGGATACTTATTTTAGCCTATTTATCCCCTTATTCCATAAACTGCTTTATAAACGGGATACTTACAATAAGCGCTGACATTGGCACATCTCCTCTACATTAAGCTACCTTCATTTTACATTTTTTCACTTTTCCAAACAAACCAATTATTGTGTTCTATTATTTAGAACTATAGTATACTTAATTATTCTTCAGATTATTCAATCAAGACAAGAAATTATAGAAGGTGAAAACATGTTTCATGTAAAACAACTACTCTATTTTACTTATGAACAAGCATTATCCTGTTTGTTCCCTGTCGTTATTTTTTTAACACTTGCTCTTTCAAAAATCATATCGATTCCAGGGTTGTACCGATATGATTTCATACTCATCGTATGTCTTCTGATGCAGTGGATTATGTACAAAACTGGACTTGAAACAAAAGACGAATTAAAAGTAATTACTGTCTTCCACCTCATCGGCCTTCTACTAGAAATATATAAAGTTCATTTCGGTTCATGGAGTTATCCTGAAGAGGCGTATTCAAAGGTTTTTGGAGTTCCACTTTATAGTGGTTTTATGTATGCAAGTGTTGCCAGTTACATATGCCAAGCATGGAGAAGATTGCATTTACAAATGCATCATTGGCCGAGGGCTATTTTTGCCATACCGCTAGGCGCTATGATTTACTTTAATTTTTTCACACATCATTTTCTATATGACTTTAGATGGGTATTAACTGTACTTTTATTCATCGTTTTCTTTCGGACATTTGTAGAATTTTCATTACGAGGCGTTACATATAAAATGCCACTCGTTCTCTCCTTTTTCCTTATTGGTTTCTTTATTTGGATTGCAGAGAACATCGCAACATTTTTCGGAGCATGGCAATATCCAAATCAACGGGAAGCGTGGAATCTCGTTCACTTAAGCAAAATTAGCTCATGGTTTTTACTCGTTGTTATTAGCATTATGATTGTTACACAACTTAAACATTTGAAGGAGTCGAAAAGATAACGCTGATTATGTAAAAACAGGTAGCCCATCACTCCTTAGAGAGTGATGGGCTACCTTTTTTACCGTCCTTATCAAAGGCGTTATAAATTACAAGAGCTTAAGCAGTTACACATTATGAGCTACTAGCAGAAGATGTTGCTGCAGATGAAGCGGCAATCGTTGCCATCATAGCTGCTTGTTGTGCTTGTATGAGGACTTCTATCATAGTTTGTAAACCTGTGTTGGTAGCTTTACTTTCCTCACCTTTCTGACTTACGAACAGTTGAATAGCAATAAGAATATTCACATCTGTATGCCAACGGAATAATTTCTCCCCTTGCAATTTTTCAATCAACGCTTTAATAGCATAAATCTCTTTTTCTCCATCTTCAAGTAACGCTAATAGCCCGATTGCTGGATAATGCATCTGTTTCACTTTTACCTTTTCTTGTTTTAACAAATTCCATATGTTTGTACATGTTGCAACTAACATTTCTTCACGGACATCCTTCTTTAGTGAAAGAATATGACTTAAAAACTGAAGATCATTCCCTTTACGCAAACCAGCTTTCGCTAGTTTCTGATACAGACGTTCTACTCGGTCCATAAGTGTCTCTACATTCTCTGATTGTCCTGCTAATAAAACTGCGAGCGGATAATCATTCGTACCTGTAAGAAAAAGATGATCCTCTTTCATGCGTTTATATACTTGCTTCGAACGCTGAATGTGCGTGTCATGCCGTTCATTTTCTTCTGTTAAAAGCACAGCTGCTGCGAGATAAGTAAATATACTTCGGCTAAAACCAACAGCAACCAATTGTTCGTATAAATCTAAAAACTTCCGAAAAGCTTTCTTATAATCTGTAAAGTGAATATCTAAAGTTGCAGCCACCACAAAGCGATGATAAGACTTCAAGTATGAAAACATCCCTACTTGATTTTTAATATAACTACTAATCTCTAAAAAACGTCCGAGATCAAACAATTTATCACTAGTCGTATACATAGCAGCAATCATCATTCCTGTTCGAGAATCACTCGTTTTCCATTTTAATTCTCCCTTTAACTGTCCATATGTATGTGTGTATTGCTCCAACTTTTGTTCTAATGTAATCATAATATTCACCCCTATTTCTAGTTCTTCTCTATTATTATACGTATATTCCATATTTAGGAACAAGCTATTTCATACAGATTTTACAGCTTTATACTTTCTTCTGAATTAGCTTCAATATTTTTCTATTATGTAAAACAAAAAAAAGATAGATAATAAATTATCTACCCTTTTTGTCTATATATTATTTAACATTACACCTTTATTGTGATTTCGTTTTTTATACGCAATTCAAACTAAAGAGCCTTAATAATACGCTCCATCGCCTTCATTTGCCCAATATGATCAGCTTCATGATAAAGCATCATACCGTAAAGCTCCCCTACCGTTTCCAATCCTAGGAATGGCTCTGGCAGTTTATTTTCAAATGCTTCTGCTGGAATTTCGTTAATACGTTTTGCTTGTTCTTTTAATTGAGCCGTTAACACTTCCAATGACGGCCCCTCTGTTTTCCATTTAGAAGGTCTTGATCCATACCCAAACATACCTGGATATTCAGTTGGTAATTGTTTGAATTCTTTTCCAAACATGAAAACTTCTGCTGCCGTTAACACGTGACCAATATGCCAACGAATTGTATTGTTAAAACCCTCTGGCTGTGTATCCACAGTTTTATCGTCTAGCATCTCCATAAATTTAAGCAATTCCCCGCGCGTTATTTCAAATTGTTTTAAACCAATTATTCTATTCATTTTATCGTTCCCCTTCTTCATGTACCATTTATTATGAACTAAGAATGTTCAACTTATTAAAGTTTCACCTTGTTTAATCTATCAGAAACAATGAAGAAATACATCTAATATGCTTAGCAAAAATATTTAAAAGGTTCACCCCTAATAAATATAGAATTACTTACTACACAATTAGTTTAGTAAATAATAGAGGAGTGTCAATTACATGTTACATATTTTAAAACAACAATATAATCTTATTAGCTCTACAAGAGAAACCCTATTTTCATTTTTGGAAGAAATCCCACTAGAAAAATTGCATAGTACTGTTCCTAATTTCGGGAGCGGTAGCATTATACAGACACATATTCATGTAGCCGATTGCTATCGATACTGGCTTGGATCATTTGCATTCAAGCAAAAGCGATCTGATTTTTCATTTGCTAGCGATTATGAAATTGAGCATGCAGATGTCGCGAAAGTCCGTGCTAGATTTAAGTTAGTAGATGAGGTTGTACAACGTTTTTTAGATGAATACAATGACCGTTGGCTCGAAAATATAGTAAATGAAGTGAAATGGCAAAAAGAGTCTTGGAGTACAACTCCGCTATGGCTTTTAACTCATACGGAAACACATGAATTTCATCATAAAGGACAAATTGTATCGATGGCTCGTCACCTTGGATTCACTCCTCCTGATACAGATCTTAGTTAATGCAATGGTTCTAAATATCTATCAAAAGCTTTAGTCAAATAAAAATCAAACAACTTTAATGAGCCTTACTACAGTAAAATATAGCAAGGCTCTTTCATCTTCATATCAACATCAAATAAAAGCTCTTAACACATTTATAATACTGTCAATACCAAATAGTCTCAGCATAATTATATGCATCACTATTCGGAATGGCATGTTTCCCTTGCGCCTGTGCCTTTCTTGGATCTAAATCATATACCATTGGCGTATAACATGATGTTTGCCCTTTATTTACAACACCATTTCCTCCAGCACTACCACAAGTATATACCTTTCCATCTGTTTTTCTTACGATTCTTGCATCAGCTTCGTTATTATATACTGCTGCACGAGTTACTGTAACTTTTGCCCACGCTGTCTTACACGTTGTGCTAAATTTTAATTCCACATAAGAATTGGAATCAATCCACTTCTTTTCTTTCGTTACTGCGGATTGGTCACAGCTATTGTAATACGGACTTTTCCCATCATACGAATGATCTTCTGCATATGCTTTATCATTATTCGTCGTACTAAACACACTAGTTAAAACGAGCAATGATAGACAAAAACATGCACTTAGCTTTTTTAAAAGTTTCAAAGTATTCCACTCCTTTTTAATAGCGTCCTGTTTTTCCATAACCATTATTAAACGTAACCGCTTCAGCATCTGCTGTGTATCCGAAATCAGCAGTTAAATCAAATACCATTCCTGTATAAGTGCTCGTTTGACCTGTTTTTATTGTCCCATTTCCCTGATTAGAAGTGACTGATTTTTGGAATACACCATTTTTGTATTTATTCACAACAGCGTATGCATACACTCCTCCAGAAACAGCTGGTGCTGGTTGATCTAAAACAAACTTAGCCCAAGCTGCATGACATTTATTACTATAACGTAAATACACGGTCCCTACTTTTTTACTACCTTCGTATACCGCTGTAGACTTTGCATTAAATCCATCTGCATCACACGTTGTACTGCCTCCGTATACTTTCGTTGTTGCTGGATTTTTCCCGTCATAATAACTACTTAAATCAGTAGCCGCAAATGTACTTCCTTGGAAACTAAATAATACCCCTACACTCGCTACACTTAACACACATACTTTCATTAACTTTTTAAACATTTTCAATCTCCTCCCCAAAAATAAGTACGTATAATAAAGACAATCTACCCCCTATGTACGCCCCTCCTTTCATGCTTCCTAGAGGCATCTTACAGAAACGACTAAACGTTGTAAATTTCCTTATGATTATTGGAATATACGAAGAAATTTACGTATCCGTCTAAGAAAAAAAGTTGAGAAATACACATGTTATAGCATTCTTTATTTAAAATATAAAAGAACCGATACTCGTTTCATGCAAGCATCGGTTCTTTATACAAAATTGCCATTTTTACTATTATATAAAATAAATATTTCTCCACTTAATCCGTTGTAAAAAACTCCCTCGTTACATCAATAAATTGCTGTAATGGAGCGGTCATCCATTTATCTTTATGCCAAGCAATTTGTGTATAAATCGGTGAGATTTCACTCTCTAAATGTAACTCTTTTATCGTCCCCTCTCGTATATCTTTTTCTACTACTATTGCTGGTAACACGGCTATACCTAAATCTGCAATAACACATTGTTTAATTGCCTCGACACTAACGAACTCAATTTTATTTGCCGGATACACATCTTCTGTACGAAATAGCTCTTCAAATAAAGTCCGGTACGAGCACCCTAGCTCTGTTAGCAATAACGTCTCACTTTCTAAATCTTTTGTAGAAACGGAAGCTTCCTCGAGTAAGTGATGTCCTGAAGCAGCTACTACTCTTAATTCTTCTTTCATAAGCGGCTCCACATGTAAAGCATCTTCTGTTTTACATTCATCCAAAATAAAGGCAAGATCGACTTTTCCCTCCATCAATTGTTCCTTCGCATCTTTATTGGAATGTGCTGGTTTAAATATAAGCTTTATTTGAGGAAATTGTGCTTTAAACCTCTTTAATATAGAAGGAAGCCTATATGTACATTGACTTTCCTGCGCACCGATTATTAACGTACCTGCTATTTCCTCATCATCTTTCACAGCCATTTTTGCTTCGTTACTGAGTGCAATCATCTTGTCGGCATATAGTTGAAACTTTCTACCTGCTTCAGTTAAAAAAAGACGTTTTCCTAATCTTTCAAATAACGGCGTACCTAGCTCAGCCTCTAACGTTTTAATTTGCGCCGTTACGCTCGATTGAGCAAAGTTTAATTTCTTCGCAGTTTGTGTAAAATTCAAAGTATCCGCAGCTATTTTAAATGTAATTAATTGTTTTATCTCCATTTATGGTCCCTCTTTTCGATCGATATTTCCGATTGATTTCATCGAAATAATCCTCTTTGTCTATTGATATTTGTATTGTATGATAAAGAGCATCGACAAACAATAAAAATGGAGGTATTCCATATGAAAGCACTTTGTTTCGAACAGTTCGGAAATCCGGATGTACTACAATATAAAGAACTAAATAATCCAATCATAAATCCAAATGAAATTCTTGTCCGCACGAAAGCAATCGGTTTAAATTTCGCTGATATTTATAGACGCCGCGGTGATTATCATCTCGCTGGTACCCCGCCTTTTATATTAGGTTATGAAGGGGCTGGCATTGTTGAAAAAGTAGGAGCTGACGTTACGAATATTAATCCTGGAGATCGTATTGCATTTGCTGATGTACCTTTTGCAAATGCAGAGCTAGTCGCTGTTCCGTCTGAGAAAGCAATTAAGCTTCCAGATTCTATCTCTTTTGAAACAGCCGCTTCTGTCTTATTACAAGGTCTAACAGCACATTATTTAACGAAAGATAGCTATGAAATAAAACGAGGTGATATAGCTTTAGTACACGCAGCAGCTGGCGGTGTTGGGCAACTTCTTATTCAAATAATTAAACTACTAGGCGGAAAAGTAATCGGCCTAACGTCATCTAAAGAAAAAGCAAAGATAGCTACATTAGCTAGTGCTGATCACGTTTTTTTATATACGGAAGCATGGCATACAAAAGTAGTTGCAATAACAAATGGTGATGGAGTAAATGTTGTATATGAATCAGTAGGTTCTACATTAGAGGAAAGTTTTAATGCTACTAAAACTGGTGGTACTGTCGTATTTTACGGAATGGCCGGCGGTAATCCTGCGCCCGTTGATCCGCGTATGCTTATGGATACTTCAAAAACTTTAACTGGCGGAGACCTTTGGAACGTGCTTACTACGTATGAAGAACGTAAAAAGCGATCTACTCAATTATTTGATTGGATTGCTACTGGCAAATTAAACATTGCGAGCCCTACTACATTCTCCTTACAAGATGGCGCTCTTGCACATAAATTATTAGAGAGCAGAAAAAGCACAGGGAAGATTTTATTAATCCCATAATCGTTCCAATTAAAAAAGGAAGCTAGATTTCTCTATCTTCCTTTTCTTATTTTTATATTTCCACACTTTCTTTCCCTTTTGCAACATAACTCATATCCCCAACAGACTCGACGATATATTCCCCGTCTTTATATAAAATTTTCGTTACACTTGCATTCTCTACTCCAAGTTTTGTTTTACTACTGTCTAACATTTCTATTAATGTAGTAATCAAGAGCCCATGAACGACAACTAAAACATTACCGCCACCATTTGCAGCAGATTCTTCACTAATTTTATCAACCTCTTCTTTTATACGAGTAGAAAATAATTCCCAATCTTCCGCCTGTTTCGTAGGGTCTGCTACTCTAATAAGATTAATCACTTCTTGAATAGAAAACTTCATAAGTTCTTCTGGCGATGCAACGCCCGCAGCTTTTCCAACCACATCCCACATATTTTCAAGTTTTTCACCTTCAAAAATACCAAAATTTAATTCTCGTAAATTTTTTCTTTTCTTAAGTTCTAACTTTGATTGCTCACTATATTTTAATACTAAATTAGCAGTTTCAATCGCTCGGCCGCTATCACTACTATACGCATTCGCAAACTGAACATCTTTTAATCCTGTTCCTAAATTCGAGGCAACTTCCACACCTTTTGCTACTAATGGAGAGTCTGCCCATCCTTGCGCGCGATGGTTCGTATTTAATATTGTTTTACCATGTCTTGTAACATATAACGTAACTACATTCTCATTGCTAACAGTTTCTCGATTCTTCATCATATTCTCTCCCTTTACATTTCTATATCAATTTTACCACCTTAATTATTCATTGAGCAAAATATACGTAAGTGAATTTGCTTAATAAAAAAAGCTATCTTTCTGTATACCTCTACAAAAAGATAGCATCTTTTATGATTACATTGCTTAGCTGATATTCCTACTCAGAAAACGCACTCGAATACTGAACAACTCCTTCTACACCTTCAAGAGCATTCTCTCTTAATTCCACTACCATAAATACCTCTTCAGGCACTTCAAATGGTGCTTTTATATTCCACTCACTTGCTTTTTTAAAACCAAATTTCGGATAATACTCTGGATGTCCTAACACTACAACTGATCCGTATCCAAGTTCTTTCGCTTTTTCTAACGCAGCTACAATAAGTTTTCCGCCAATCCCTTTTCTCTGATGCCCCCTAGCAACTGAAACTGGTGCAAGTGCTAACGATTCTACAGCAGTTGCACCCCATTCTATCGTAATTTTCGATAACATAATGTGACCGACTATTTCCTCATTTACTGCAACAATTGATAATTCAGGAATAAATGCGTCACATTCTCTAATACGTTTTACAAGTTCATGTTCCTTTTTATCACTGAATTCTTCATTTAAAAATGCTTGTTGTACCACTTCTTCTGTTTTTGTATAATCGTTTTTTTGCTCTTGTCTAATCGTTACCATTCTATATTACCCTCTATTCTTCCTGATTTCTTTTTGGATTTTACGAAGCGCTTTTTTCGATCCGCGCTCTATATCATGTTGCATTTTTCTTTCTTTATAATCGACAAATAGTGTATTTAAATCATATCCCTCTGGGTATAATTCCTTTGCTGCTACCTCTAACGTAATACGTTTTACATTCACTTCAACAAATTCACCGTTATAATATACAACGACGTTATAGAAATTATCTATTTCCTTATAGATAATACCAAAATCATCATAATCTAATACATTTACACGATCGCCGATTTTGTACTCGTAATGATTTTCTCTTTTTTCTTGCACAAATTTCGGTTTTCTAATTTTACTTTCATTCACTTTTTCTAGAGCATATTCTTTATTTCCCATATACGCTTTCGCTCTTTGCAGTACACGCTCTCTTACGTTCATTTTATTCGCAATCCAAAGTGCATTACTTTCACCTGATTTACCGATCACTAATTTATAAAGTGGTTCTAGCGTCTCACTATTAAACTGCATCGCTGCGTTCATAAAATCATCATGCATTTCTGAGAATCGTTTAATTTCACCGTAATGCGTACTCGCAACTGTAATACATCCCGCAAGATAAAACTCCTCTAAAATAGAGATTGCAAGTGCTGCCCCTTCATTCGGTTCAGTCCCGCTTCCTATTTCATCAAATAGTAGCAACGTATTATTGTTTGACATCCTCATAATTTCAGATAGATTTTTCATATGAGATGAAAATGTACTTAGTGCATTTTCGAGACTTTGATTATCACCAATATCTACAAACACATTTTCGAAAATAGCAATTTCTGTTTCTTTATCTCCAGCAATGTGCAAACCTGACATTGTCGCTAAAGTTAACAATCCGATTGTTTTTAATACAATTGTTTTCCCGCCTGCATTTGGTCCTGTAATAATTAAACTACGATAGTTTTGACCGATTTCAAAGTGTAACGGTACTACTTTCCCACTTAAAAGTGGATGCTTACAATTTACTAAATGAATGTAGCCATGATCATTTAACTTCGGCTCTATTCCATCGATTGATTTACTAAACTTCGCTTTCGCAAATACCATATCATATTGACTAATTAACTCCATGTTAATCTTTATACTATAAATGTTTTCTAACACCATTCCTGATAAAGTCGCTAAAATTTGATACTCTTCCATCGCTTCTTCTGCTTTCAAACTTGCGAGTTCCGCATTTAACTTTGTAACCGTATGCGGTTCTATAAATACAGTAGAACCTTTAGCAGACGCTTCAACTATACTTCCCGCAACTTGATTTTTATAAGAAGATTTAATTGGAATTGTATACCTATCATCCTTCTTACTAATAAAGAATTCTTGAATATACTTCTTATTCGTACTACTATTTAAAAACTTTGTTAAACGTTCTTTTATTTTTCCATCTACCGAATCAATGTTATTTCGAATTCTTTTTAGCTCTTTACTAGCAGCTGCATCAATGCTATTTCCTTTAATGGAAAAATTAATTTCCTCTTCAATACTTTTAAATTCAGTCATTGAATTTGCATAAGAAGCTAATACTGGCGCAAAAAATTCTTTATCTAACATAAACTTTTTAATCTTTCTACAGCCGCGTAAAAAGTCTGAAACACTTACTAACTCTTCAGGATCTAAAATCATCCCTTTTTCTAATTTTTGAATTGTACTACCAATATTTGAAATACCGAAGAAAGGAACATGCCCTTCTGCATCTACTATAGCTCGTGCTTCCGTCGTTTCATTCAAGCGGTTCCTCACTACTTTTATACTCGTACTCGGTTCTAATTTATTTAATAATTCCTTACCTAATCCACTTACACAATAAGATTTCACTATATCCTTTAATTCGTTATATTGTAACTTTTCAAAAGTCATCGTATTCATTTTATTTCTCCTCACTTTGATTGGTTTTCATCAAAAATGAAGATACCTACTCATTAGATTCCAATGAGTTCTACATGATTCAATTACCATTTTTATACATTAAAAATATATACAAAAAAGCTGCGGGGATACCGCAGCTTTTACATTTACAAGGCATGAGTAATAACATATGAGGAAATAAGCCATAAAAAAGCAGTTGGCAATCCCATTATTACACGCTTTATAAAGTATTGTAGGTATCTTCATAGGTATCGAAATAAATCCATGACAAAATTAGGGGTATGGTATACATAAAAATCCCCTGTTCTTATCCGATTTATTTCATTAAATTTTTCCTATTTAGTACCTACCGCACTCACAAAAAGCACCTCTCATTAATTTATATTATAGTCATTGAAATCTAATTTAATGAAATCATCATACTATATGTTGCTTTAGAAGTAAAGGTGTCATACTTAATTAATACGCATCTATACAATTCAATATCGCGGCATATACATGAATTGTATCCAACTTTAATTTCACTGCAAAAAAATTAAAAAAGCGCCTCCGCTATTGCGAATGTCATTTACTTTCCCTAATACATTTAATAATTATGACAAGCAATCATAGGAGGTTACTATATGAACGAACAATATATTATTTTACATGGACCTGCTCTTGAACCAGATTTAATCGGCCCCACACTACCACCAATTCCACCATTTACATTCCCTACCGGACCTACTGGAATCACTGGACCTACCGGAATTGGGATAACTGGTCCTACTGGGGTTACAGGGGTTACAGGACCTACCGGAATTGGAATAACTGGGCCTACTGGGGGGACAGGACCTACCGGAATTGGAATAACTGGCTCTACTGGGGGGACAGGACCTACTGGAATTGGAATAACTGGGCCTACTGGGGGGACAGGACCTACCGGAATTGGAATAACTGGGCCCACTGGAGCAACCGGTTTCGGGATCCTCCCCGTATTTGGAACAATAACTTCTGAAATAGGTATCGGTTTTTCAGCAGTAGTTAATACAAATGTTAATTTCACCATTCCAGGACCTGTTAGTGGAACTACTCTAAACCCAGTAGACAACTCCATTACAATTAATACTACTGGTGTATACTCTGTATCCTTTTCAATCGTATTTGCGATACAAGCTATTTCGTCCGGTATATTAAATCTTACAATAAACGATTCGATTCAATTCGCAATTGAAACACGAGTTGCTGGTGGTTCTGGGGTAAGAGCTACATCCGCCAGAACTGATTTATTACCTTTAAACCAAGGAGATGTTCTTCGAGTACGAATAAGAGAAGCCACGGGTGATATTATTTATTCCAACGCATCTCTCGTTGTTTTAAAAGTCGACTAATTCATTTATGAAAATAAAAATCTAGGAATGATAACAATATAAAAAGAAGAGGAAGACTTATATTTCAGTCTTCCTCTTCTTTTTTATCACCAATTTACTTCTGAACATATATGGAAACCGATCCTCCACTTACATGGAACTGTCCCCATCCGTCCTTATTAATTGTTACAGTATTTGTTTGATTACCCGTCATATCGTACCATACTTCCCCTGCGTTATTCTTTCCAACTTCCATCCACTTTGATCCTCCTGGCCCATCTGAGATTAATGTCGCTAGACCAGAATCCGTATGTACACCATCACCTTCTCTTGTCCATCCAATTACATCTGGATGGTCTAAATAATCACGCTGCGTACCATATGCAAAGTTTTTTCGTGCCGTCAAAATCGGATCAATTTTATCTTTTAACGTTGGGATTTCATAACTACTATTTCCGTTTGTTCCATAGTAATCACCATAGAAAACTGAAGGATAGCCCTCTGCACGAGTTAAAATAAATGCATATGCTAACGGTTTAAACCACGGACTTACTACAGAGTCCAATGACTGTCCGGGCTGAGAATCATGATTCTCAACGAGAGTAACTGCGAGTGCAGGGTGATTTTGCATTACTGTTCCATTTAAAATACTTCTCATATCATAATTCCCATTTCCTTTTGAAGCATAATGAAAATTATAGTGAAGTGGTGCATCAAATACAGATTGATTATAATTGACTTTTGCTAAATAATTATTTAAAGTCTGGATATCATTTTGCCAATATTCAGCCACCGTAAACATTTCTTTCCCCGTTTTCTGTCTGACATGATTTACCCAATCGCGTAAATATTCATGATCAATATGTTTAACAGCATCTAAACGAAAGCCATCTAAATTTAATTCATTCGCATACCACGTCCCCCAATTTTTCATCTCATTCGCAACATCTGGATGATCAAAATCAAGATCTGCATACATCAAATAATCATAATTTCCATTCTCGCTAGACACTTCCCAGTCCCACGCTTTACCTATCCCCCTAAATTTATAAATTCGATTTAATTTCCTTCCTTCATCCCAATCCGTTCCATCAAAATGATACCATTTCCATTTAAAATTAGAATGAGTATCTCCGCGCCCTGGAAAGTTAAACCCCGTCCATGCATTAATTTCATAATCACCTGATACTTCAATATTTCGATTGTTACGGTCTACCTCAACAGCTGTTACATTTTCAGTATAATCCGCTCCACCTTTATGATTCATAACTACATCGCCATATACATCGATGTTTTGCTTATGTAAAGCTTCAATTGCAGATTTCAACTGTGCTTTTGTCCCATATTTCGTCCGCACCGTTCCTTTTTGATTGAATTCCCCTAAATCATATAGATCATACGCTCCATATCCTACATCATTTTGCGTAGTTCCTTTATATGCAGGTGGTATCCAAACAGATGTAATTCCTTTTTGAGCTAAATTTTCAGCATTTGAATGCAAGCGATTCCAATGATTACCATCATTTGGAGCATACCACTCAAAATACTGCATTAACGTTCCATTGTTAACCGTATCTGCATACACTTTACTTCCCCCATGTATACTAGGTAAAAACAAAACAACCGACAAGCCGACTACTGTTATTTTTTTCAACATATTTACACCATCCCCTTCAAAGAAAACGTTTGCATAGTTTATCGGAATTATTATAATATTCGTTCTACAATTAGTAAAGTAGCAATCTCTTACTCTCCCACATTATTTTTTAATCTAACTTCAAATATTCACCAAATACTGCACCGTAGTTTTTATTTCACATCTTATTCAAGATTGTTTACAATTTATCTATAAAAGCATAACGGAGGGATTTCTATGACGGACTTTCAAAAACAATTTTTTGCGCGATTACATATAGAAGAAAAGGACAAAGTTTCATTTGAAGATTTACCTAACATTATGTACGCGATGGCACAAACTGTCCCTTTTGAAAACTTAAATATTCTCGAAAACAACTTTACAGAAATATCAAAAGAAAATCTAAAAGAAAAAATTTTAGTGAACAACCGTGGCGGTCTTTGTTATGAACTCAATCCTACTATGTATTACTTCCTTAAAGAGGCTGGATTTGATGTTCATCTCATTTCAGGAACAGTGTACAATGCTGCAAACTCTATATGGGCTGTTGATCCTGGCCATATCGCAACCGTTTTAACACATCATAATGAACTTTATTTAATTGAAGTAGGATTCGGCTCATACTTACCTCTTGCTCCTATCCCTTTCTCAGGTGAAGTCATTCACTCCGTTACAGGAGATTATCGTATTCGTAAAGAAATGACCGAAAAGGGCAACTACATGTTAGAGATGCGTAAAAACAATGAGTTTTTGGATCAATCTTCTACTGATGATTGGACGTTAGGATATGCATTTTATATAGAAGAAGTGAATGAAGAAAAAGCAAATGCGGCACAAAAAATTATCGTTGAACATGAGGGCTCACCATTTAACAAAGTACCTCTTATTGTAAAACTAACTGAAGATGGGCATGCATCTTTAACAAAGGATAGTCTCACAATAGCGAAAAACGGTAAAAAAACGAAAGAACATGTTACAGATGTGCAATATAAAAATCTTTTACATGCAAAATTCGGAATTACATTATAATTTTTTAAACCTTGCCATTTTAGCAAGGCTTTTCATTTTCCAGCAGGGATTTTTTGCAATTTGTTGTATTTCATAGTTATATAGGAATATAACTACATATTTAGAAAGGAAATGATTATGACTGAACTTAAAGATCGACTACAAGTAGATGATAAAGAGAAATGGGATTTAACGGATATTTATCATACAATTGAAGATTGGGAAAGCGATTTTCATAAAATTGAAGTATTAACGAAAGAATTACATGAGTTTAATGGAAATATTTACAATGGTAATAGTTTATTAGCCTATTTAACAAAGAGCGAAGAAATTTCTAGCATAATATCTTTAATGTTTGCTTATGCACGATTACAATCTGATCTTGATACGCGCGATACTGATGCTCAATCTCTTGTCGATAAAGTATCACAATTACATGTGAAAGTAAGTGCGGCTAAATCTTTCTTTTCCCCATTCTTACTTAGCGTAGATGAAAACACATTACATTCTTACATAGAAGAGGCAGAAGGCTTACAATATTATAAAGAAGACTTATTTGAATTATACCGTTATAAAAAACACGTATTGAATAAGGACCAAGAAGAGATTTTATCACAAATGGGCGAAGCACTTTCCTCTCCTCAGCATACATATGGCATGTTAAATAATGCGGATATACTATTTGGTGAAGTGACTACTGATGATGGAGAAAAAGTAAATTTAACACGCGGCATGTATGCAAAGTTAATAGAAGATGAGGATCGCGAGAAACGTAAAGAAGCCTATAAAGCTTATTACAAGCCATACGTACAATTAAAAAATTCTATCGCTTCTACTCTATCTGCTGCTATTAAAAATAATGTTACTGTTTCAAAGCTAAGAAACTATCCATCAGCTTTAGAAAAATCATTATTTGGCGACATGGTTCCGAAAGAAGTTTATGAAAATTTAATTGAGACGACGAAAAAAAATATTCAATCACTACATACTTATAATGAAATTCGAAAAGAAAAATTAAATGTAGATGAACTACGTCAATACGACTTGGGCGTGGATTTAGTAGCTGGTGTAAAACAAGACATTCCATATGACAAAGCATTTGACATCATGATTGAATCACTAGCTCCATTAGGTGAAGAATATATTGAAACATTAAAAAGCTTTAAAGATAAACGCTATATCGATGTAAGAGAAACACCAGGAAAACGTTCTGGTGCTTATAACTTTGGCGTATACGGTGTTCATCCTTTCATTCTTTTAAATCATCACGATGATTTAAATAGTCTTTTCACTCTTACTCATGAATGTGGACACGGTATGCATACGCACTACTCACACGGATACCAGCCAAGAATTTCTGCACACTATACTATTTTTGTCGCAGAAGTCGCTTCAACAGTAAACGAAGTACTATTAATTCATCATTTATTAAAAGAAGCAAAAGATGCTAATGTACGTAATCATTTAGTAAACCATTTCATCGACAAATTTAAAGGCACTTTCTTTACACAAATCATGTTCGCTGAGTTTGAAAAAATCACACATGAAATGGCGCAGCAAGGTAAACCATTAAATGCCCAAGTCTTTAGCGAAGTTTATGAAAACTTATTTAGAGAGTACAATGGCGACTCCCTCGTATTTGACGAAGAAGTAAAATATGGATGGGCTAGAATACCGCATTTCTATCGTCCATTTTATGTGTACAAATATGCAACTGGATTCGCTTCTGCAATCCAAATTGCAGATAAGTTATTAAGCGGCGATCCAAATGCTCAAAAACATTATATTGAATTCCTTAAAGGTGGAAGTTCTGACTATCCTTTAAACTTACTGAAAAAAGCTGGTGTTGATTTAACTACGCCAGAACCAATTGAAAGTGCATTAAACCGTTTCAGCTTACTTGTTGAAGAATTTTCAGCATTATAAAAAGCATGCAGAGTGTATACTCTGCATGCTTTTTTCATTTCGGTTACTTTATGCCAAATGTTGCTGCGTCACACAGTGAATCATGCCACCATACGCAAACAGTTCATTTACATAAATACCAACAATTCTTCTTCCCGGAAACTGTCCTTCCATGATTTGAAGCGCTAACTTGTCATGCTCATCGCCATATATAGGAACTAATACAACTTCATTTCCAATATAAAAGTTCAAATATGAGCCCTTACAGTCTGCTTCTTTTACCATTTTTCTTGTCACCGGTACTGGTATAAGCTGAAATGGCTGTCCATCTATATTTTTTGCTTGTCGCAATTCTTGATAATGCTTTTCGTATGCCTCCAAAAGGTATGATTCGCTTTCCCCGAAAGGATCATATTCATAAAGAATCGTATTTTCATTTACAAAACGTGCTGCTCCATCAATATGGTAGTCTGTATCTTCATCATAATTATCCTCACCGCGAATGCCCGTTATCCATATAAAATTCGTGACCCCCAAATGCTTTGTTAACTCTATTTCAATCTCTTCCTGACTTAGTGTAGGATTTCGATTTTCATTTATAATAGAAGTTTTTGCCGCCATTAAGGTTCCATTTCCGTTTATTTCTATTCCCCCGCCCTCTAGACAGACACTAGAATTAACTTTTGGAATGCTATACTTTTCACTTATTTTTGCCGGAATAACAGCATCATTTTCATACGGATATTTCTCGCCCCACCCATTAAAAATCCAGTGTGTTAGGCAGAGATTTCTCTCCTTATCTTTTACAAAGATCGGTCCATTATCTCTTATCCACACATCATCCGTCTCTTGAATTAAGAAATCAATTTTATCCATATCCACTTTCGCTTCCATTAACTTCGATTGGACATGTACTTTTTCTTCCTCATCATATACAACAATATGAACAGTTTCTCCGTAATGAAGCTCCTTTGCCATCGTTATCCAAATATCATCTAGCTTAGCTCTGTAACCTTCACCTCTATGAGCTTTATCATGAGGCCATTGGAGCCATGTCCCCTCATGTTTCTCCCACTCAGCAGGCATATAAAATAAACTTTTTTTCATACATGTTCACCCCTTCTTCGAATGTAAGTTCAGTCTAAACTTTGACATCGTGTTAAGGTCAACAGAAATATATTCATGTACTTGTAACTACTTTATAAGGTGTCTCTTTATTTCTCCTTGTGATACACTACTTCTCCTTGTAAAACCGTCACTAAAACTTTCGCATCCGGAACCTTATCAGCACTCATTTTAGTAATATCTTCATTTAGTAATACCATATCGGCTGATTTACCTACTTCAATTGAACCAGTAATTTTATCAAGACCTAATGCTTTGGCGGGCTTAATTGTATAAGCATCAATCGCTGCATATATATCAGATAAGCCTTTCTCTTCAATACTTAGCGCATTCGAAATCGTCACAAGTGGATTTAGTTCATTTACATCCCAATCACTACTAAGTGATACGTTTGCTCCTGTTTTCCAAATGCGTCCTAACGGCATAATTCGTTCCATCTGTTGATTTGTAAAATACGCACTTGCCCAGCTTTGTTTAGGATCTTCTGCAAAATCATGACCTACTTGGAAATCAGCACTAATACCTAACTTAGCAAAACGATTTATATCACTATCTTCTACCATTTCAACATGCGTAAGCGTATAAGGCTGATTCGCCCCTTCTTTTTTCGCTGCTTCAATTGCATTTAAACTCTCTCTTACCCCGCCATCTCCAATCGTATGAATGAGTGCACCGTAACCAATTTTATTCAGTTCCGTCAACCACCACTTCATCTTTTCTTCTGGAATATAGTTCAAGCCATACGGGGTTCCTTTAAACCATTCAAATTTATATTTTTCTAGTGTTTTAGCTGTGCTGTTAATGCTAATTCCATCACTATACATTTTCACTTGATTGATAAGCATTCGAGATGATACATCATCACGCTTAATTTTTTTGAAGTACTCCATTTGTTCTGCTTCATTTAAATTTGGATATACCCACGGACGAAGTACTACTCGCGACGTTAACTTTTTCTCATCGTTAACTTTATTCCAAACGTCTAACCAGCCTCGTTTCCAATAAAGACGTCCATCACCAACTGTAGTAATCCCATTCTTCGCAACCTCATCTAAACCGTCTAGCAAACCGTCATAATTTTTTTCAAAGAGTTTAGGCTGAGAATTCCATGCTTTTTCCATTACGATATCCCCTGCTGTATCATACAGAAGCCCGAAAGATTCTCCTGTTTCTGGATCCCGGATAATTCTTCCGCCTTGCGGATCTTTCGTCTCTTTATTTATTCCCGCTACTTCCAATGCCTTTGAGTTAACCCATACAGAATGAGAAGTTCTTTCCATAATTAATACAGGGTTATTAGGAAATAACTCATCAAGAACTTGTAATGGTGTTTGTTGTTCTGATTTTTCGTCCATATCTTTTAACAACTCTTCCAAACTAAATCCTGTTCCACTTATCCATTCGCCATCTTTCACATCTTTTTTACAAGCCTTTAAATACGAGCGTTGTTCTTGTAGCGAAGCATCTGGTGAGACACTACAATTCCCTGCTGCTGGTGATTTCGCCTCAAATATATGATTATGATTGTCCACAAAACCAGGGAGAATAAAACGTCCTTGTAAATCCACCACTTTCGTATCTTCATTTATAAATCCTTCTACATCCTTGTTTGAACCAACAAATGTAATTTTCCCTTCTTTAACGGCTACAGCCTCTACAATGTCTTGCTTTCCATTTGAAGTATAGATTGTACCATTTTTAAACACTACATTTTCGGGCAACTTCTTAGGTAAAACAAAACTACCATTCTCACCTTCTCCTCCAGGAGTACACGCTGAAACCCATGTCATACTTAGAATTAGGCAAATAATCATGATTGTTTTTTTCATATTCTTTCTCCTTTTTATTATGATGAATGACTTACATAAATAGAATAAGGATTGACATAATGTTAATGTCAATCCTTATTCTCAGTTTATTTTCATAACTAAAAAACAAATTTGTGTCACATACTCCTCTACTAAACAATCACATTCCGGTCCCTTGATGTAAACCTCATATGGCGAATCACCTATTACATAACCATTTCTTTCAATCCATTCTTCTAACGCAATATAAGCGTAACCTATATAGTCGTAACTTCCATAATGCATAGTAGTAACGATTTGATGCGAATTTATTTTTTTTATTTCGCATTCTTGTACTACGTCTTTATCGTTCTCATGCATAATCGGAATTCTTAATTCGATATCGCTTTCATTCGGGATATACTCTTCATCATAAAAGACTGTAGAGGGCGAACCAACTATTTGTAAGTCATGCTTTTGTACTTTTTCATATAAGTCATAAAAATAATCATCCATATCATCAATATTTATTTGCAGTCTTTGAGCAATTACTGTTATTTCATTTCTCGTCCCCACTAATATATCGTAACTTCTATGGCGAGCGATATTCAGGCTATTATTCACATTTACCATTTCATTCATTTCTGAAATAACCTGTAAATTTTGCTTCACTTCATGAGACAACTCTATAATTTGTGCTTGCATATGTTTCACAAACGAGTCTTGATCTGACGACTGGAGAATGATTTTAATTTTCGGTAGAGGGAACTTATACTCCCTTAACTTTTTTATTTTCAATGCTATTTCTAACTGCCCTTGCTCATAATATCTATACCCATTCTCTGGGTTCACATATGCTGGTTTTAATATATCTTCTTTGTCATAATGCCTTAGCATCCGTGTACTCATTTTACAAATCCGCGAAAATTCAGTAATTGTATACATATACTTACCCCTTGAATACATTTTCTTATATGCTTATTTTAACGAATTTCCCGAAAGAATTCTCCTTCCTGGGGCGTGTGAAGGGCGTAGCCCAACGATAGGTGGGAGATGAATTTCGGTTTGACAGTAGTCAAAAAATTTTGATAAACTAGCTGTATGAGGTTCTTTGATAACTTGATATAGAAGGTTGCAGGAAGAAAATAGAGTGCGAAAACCAAGCCATTCGGTTCCTGCGTAAAATATCAACCGTATAAAGAGAACATCCAAGCGTTGGTCATCTAGGGATGGAACGCCCCGAAGTAACGCTCAGGGAGACGAAAGGTTGCTTTCGTCGTGGAACTGAGAAGCTCCCACTTCAATCTTTGCTAAGTGGTGAGTAGTTCACAACCAATCAAAAATCTTCCTAACTGAAAAACCTTCATTCTGATTGTTCAATCTTTTCATTTTTGAAGGTAACAAATGATGAGGACAATACCACGTTAAACAATTTATTGCGCCTCCCATTGTCGATATTTCTCCTACATGAATTTGAATAGCTTGTTTCTCCGTATGCTTTTGAATATATCGTAACACTTCCCGATCTTTAGCTAATCCAAACTTAGGAACGTAAATCGTATCACATGTTTCTAACATATTTATATACAAACCTTTTGCCGATGCTATTTCTTGATCATATTGTCCCTTTTCTGTATATGACGATGGAACGACTATAAATTTAGCTTCTGGCATTTGCTCTTGAATAATCTCTTGAACATTATATCTAAATTCATGATCCCCTAAAAAATCACTAATAAACATCGTATGTTCATCAATAAATTTAACCATTCCGTCTGCATGTGCAAGTACGTCCCCTTCTTCAGCAGGAATAATAATAACGCGGCTCACATCCAAATCCCATTCCAGTTGCTCTATAATTTCTTCTTCCGTCCAATCATAATTATCATCAAATATGCGTTCCGTTACTATAACAGTATCTTTTTTATTCCAAATAAGATTTCCACCGTCTAATATCAATGGAGATTTCACATATTCAAAGTCGTTCTTTTTCAACCATTTATTAAATTGTTGATCTAAATATCGCCATTGATCTTTAGGTAAGTAATTTGGTTGATATTTAAATTTAACTAAATGATTTGTTACAACTGGCGCAACATCTCTTAGCCAAATATCATCATACTCAAAAAAGCTTGTATGAAAATCTTGCTCTTCAACGGATAAAGAGACAAGTTGATCAGTAAATGATTTATTTTCATTTAAGTATTCATTAAAATAAATCAGGTCTTCATAAAATGGACGATAATATTCATTTGATTTATCTGGTATTGCAGTAAAAATAATTCCATTATGTTTTTGTTCCATAATATTTACCTCGCTTTTTAATAATGATGGAATAACTGATTTAACTAAGCCAACTATTCTCCTTTTCATTTCTCTTTTCATAACAATTTTCGAAACGTGCACATTTCATGAATGGATTATAGCACGGAGAAATATTATATATTTATATAAAAAATATATAGCCGTGGTTGAGCGGAAAATTGACTCTTGACAGGATTTTAAAATAGAACATTCCATGACAACTTTAAACATTTCATCGTCATACACAATTAATAATTAAATAATTTTTTATCACGATTTAAATCGGTTGATTCTAATGGTTCGTTTTCGTTATATAAATTCACTACATGTGTTTCTACCCCTATACAATTTCCTTCTAACGGAAGATCGTTTGGATCCTGACCAAATGGATACTCAATTCCAACTCCTATTGCTTCAATACCTATAAATGCAAAACTTATAAACATAGTTGCAAGTACTGTAGACCATCCAATGTAAATATTTGATGTAAACTATTTTGATTATTGTAATGAACCATATTTACAAAAAACTCTTTCCTTATTAACTTGTTATTCTTTTAACTTATGAAAGGATACAATTAAACAAGAGAATCATAAACCCTATTATTATGAGGCTAGTTAAGATTATCTCTGTCAATACTACCACTCCTTTTTAAATTCCAACTGCAAATGTTACTCTACTAAATCACGACGCATTATTTTAGAATTCGCAATGAATAAAGCACTAATTAATACAAGAATTGCACAGGCATATAGTAATGAATCCACTGGGCTATCATGGTCTATAATAATTAAACGAACAATAGCTGTTATACCTACATATATAAAATACCGTAATGGGAAATGAAAATTCATTTGAAAATACTTTATAATCATTACGATAAATTCAAAATATAAAAAGAATACAACGATACTATCTACTAAATGATAACTAGATTCCTTACCACTCAATTTCAGTTCTTGTATAAATTGAATGACCTCTTTCATCAGAAACACACTTAGAACAATCCCTAAACAAATCAAAGCTACATTTAAAATGTACTGTAGAATGATAGGGAAAAACGAAAAAACTATTTTTAAGTTCTTTAACACAAACATCTTTCTCCTTTTCCATATAAAGTGAAACTTTAATCAGTGGGGGTTTTGTTCATCCCCCACTGATTATTAGTTGAACCAATCGGACGTTTACGGACAGTTGATCTCCCACCTAACTTCTTTGCTCCAACTGAATTTTGAGGTGGGAGTTTTACTGTCCGTTAACGCGGGATAAAACGAAAAACGACTATACACTATAATCTCGATTATCATTATATTAAAGTACTTTATTATTACTAATAATTAGGCATGACAAAATAGGTAAAGGTAACAATGTACCTATTTTGTCCGTAGGTTTATTGATTACTTCAATTGAGTCGGTTGCTGCTGTGTAACACAATGAATCATGCCACCATTTTTATAAAGCTCTCTCACATCAATACCAACTACTTTACGATTTGGGTATAACTTCTGAATCGTATCGTTTGCGATTTTATCATTCGGATCATTATAATTAGGCACCAATACCACTGTATTCCCGATATAATAATTGATATACGACCCTTTATAATCGAGAGCTTTTCCATTTTCTAAAGTAACTTTCTCTTTACTAAGCGGTAAGTATTCATACTTATATTTCTGTCCTGATGCATTTTTTGCATCTAACAATGTGTCCATATCTTTATTTGACAAACCCCATTCGGCTAGGTCATCTTCTTTCATTGTTACAATGGTAGATTTACCATGAAATTTAGCAAATCCATCGATATGAAAATCAGTAATATCTATATTAGGCACTCCATCTAACCAAATAAAATTTGATACTCCTAGGTCACTTATATATTTTTCTATTTCCTTTTCTGATAAATCAGGATTTCTATTTTTATTCGTTACAGCACTCCTTGTTAATAAAGCAGTCCCATTACTGTCTAATTCAATTGCACCACCTTCAAGGACAAATTTTCCCCAATCAATTCTTTCAATCCCTAATTGTTTACTAACATTCTCACGAATACGAGCATCATTTTTATAAGGAGTTTTCTTTCCCCAACCATTAAATGCTGGATCTAATATTTTGAGATTTTTATTATTGTCATAAACAAAAATCGGTCCACTATCTCTTGCCCACACATCATCAGTAGGAGCGATAAAGAAATCAATTTTATCCATATTCAGTCCTTTATCTGTTAAAAGATTATTGATGCGCTCTTTCTCCTCCACATCGTATGCAACGATGTGGACTTTTTCACCTTCAGTTAAAGCACTTGCCATCTTAATCCAAATCGGTTCAACTTCGTGCTTATATTCTTCACCATATGTGTATTCATGAGGCCATTGCAGCCATGTACCTTCATGTTTATCTTTTTCATCTGGCATCGTATATTTTCCAACTTTTTTCTGTACCTCTACTTTTCCATTCTCTTTCCCTTTTGCATTTTCATTACCACCTTCAAAAGAACAACCACTAAAAATCGCAGTGGATAATGTAGCTATTAAGCAAAACTTTACTACTTTTTTCATTTTTTCAACCTCCTGTTCTTATCTCTAATAATGTAAAGCTTCACATAGTGTGAAGCTCAAGCTTTTTCTCCAATGTAAAAATTACCAATTCTTCTTTGCATCCCTATCATTTAACTAACTATATATATTTATTCAACTACCTTCCTTACCTACTTATTTAGCACACTGAACTTTACGAAATAAAAAAATCGGTATTGATCATTACATATCAATACCGATTTTAAAATTATTCTTTTCCTTCAATTAAATCATTCGCCATTTTCCTAAACTCTTGATTAAATGAGTCATTCATACCATTTTGGACGTTAGAAAATAATATGACAAATGTTTTTTTATCCCAGTTAAAATTATTAAATGTATTCCAACCTGCTAATACGCCGTGGTTATGATAATAATCTGGATACGTATAGAAACTAAATCCATATTTTCTTGCAGGTGATGCAGTAAACATATCTAATACGCTTTGTTTAGAGAGCAGTTTCCCATCCATAATAGCCTCATCTAATCTTTTCATATCTTCAACAGTCGTATACATTTCACCACACCCATACAACCAGTTCATTTTCAATCGGGGTGTAGCTATTAACTCATTATCTTTTCTCGTATAACCTTCTGCTAAAAAAATATCTTCAGGGAGAGTTGCACCCATTCCAGATTCATGCATTTCAACAGGAGTAAAAATATTTTCTTTCACATATTCAGCGAGCGGTTTATTTGCTATCTTTTCTACAATATACGCAAGTACCATATAATTATAGTCTGTATATTTCCATCCTGTCCCTGCAGGAAATTGCAATTTTTGCGCTCCAATCCACGTTACTAACTTTAATCGTGACGCCGCATTCACCCTACCTTGTCCCTGATCTGGTAACCCGGACGTGTGTGTTAACAAATTTCGTAACGTAATGTTTTTATCTGCTGGAAACGATGGAATATACTTATTTACATTGTCTTCAATATTTAATTTCCCTTTTTCTTTTAGCTGCATAATAGATATTGCAACGACTGTTTTCGTAATAGAACCAATACGATATTTCGTTCTTGGCGTTGTTACTACTTTATCTTCCACATTCGCATACCCATAACCTTTTCGTAAAATCACATGATCTTTACTAGCTACAAGTACACTCCCATTAAATCCTTTATCTTTTAAATATTGATCTAGTTTTCCGGCTACAACTTCATAGCGCTTTTTCTCATTCGCATCAACTTCTTGAATATCGCCCTTTTTCTTACTATTTACATTGAAAAATGCCTTTATATCATATTTCTTACCTTTATTTGCATGTATTAGCGCAACGACACTCCCACAAAAAATAGCAAAAATAAAGAAAACGATTAACCATTTCTTTAACATAATAGGAACCCTCTTTTATCTAGTTTCACTTAACGTACATCCATTCTGTTCTATATCTTTTAATTTTCAAATATTTTATAATACTACCTATTATTCACCTAAATGAACTAGATTCCTTTTTCTCATATGCAGTTTTCGGCTACTCTCTATTGTATTTCTTTCTTGCAAAATTTCCACCTTACAATCGGATACACCCTACTATAATTTCAATATCTTATGTAACATTTGTTACACATTATCAAAAAAGGAGTTATAAACATGAAAAATACTGATAAGCGCAATCGTTTAGATGATATGATGTTTCATTACAGGGTAACAAAAAATAACATAGTTTTAATTGAATATTACGGAAAACAAATTACGATATTAAAAGGAACTGATGCTGAAAAATTTTTAAACAAAATAAATCATGCACATAACGATACAGAAAAACAACTCATTATGGCTAAAGTTACAGGTAATTTCAAAAGAGGCAATGAACGTCAATGAAAACGAATCTCATTTATATTTTGATTATACAACATATAAAAAAAGAAATGTCACTCATTCGGCATTTCTTTAGACTTTCTTCATAAAAAATTTACATTGCTAACTTTCTTTTATTTTTTGTTTTTACTATATAAACTCACTGCCGAAATGCTTAATAATACCACTATACATAACCACGCATACGTATACCCTTTCTCATCTACAATATAACCAAATAAAATAGGTGCAACAATAATAGCAATTTGATTGAATGTAAGTGCCAAACTAACTGTTATTCCAACAGAATCTTCACTCCCCAATTCAGCAACTTCGGCGATAAAAAGACTAAACCATCCAATTGAAAAGAACCCTAACAATGCACTTACCCCATACAATACTCCACTCGTTACTGTATGTATACTCATTACTAACAATAGAATTAAACCGATAGAAGAACAGACAGTTATAAATAATGGCGTGCGCCGATTCCCCTTATAAAACAAATCACTAATAGCTGCTAATGCAACACGGCCAATCATTCCAGAAAAGAACATAACTGAAAATACTGTTCCGGCTATAATAGATGTAATGGATTGCTGCCCTATTAAAAATTTCATGAAATGTCCAACTAACACCATTTGTAATGAAATCATGCAAATACCCGTTATATATATTGGATACAACTCTTTTTTACGTATCACTACTTTTAGCTCCGTCCAAAAAGAAATTTTAATATGTTCTTTCCTTACATCCTCTTGAACATATGGCTCTTTATAAAACATAAAAAATAATAATCCTCCAATTATACAAATGCATGCCATACTATTTATTGCGTAAGTCACATTATATTGTATTGTAAAAAACGGGATTAGCACTCCCGCTAACGCGCCGCCAATCGGTATACCCGCTTGCCTTATTCCCATCGCTAATCCACGATTTTCTTTTGAAAACCATTTCAAAATCACTTTACTTCCTCCTGGCTGGGAAACACTATAAAACATTCCTACTAATAAAAGTACAAATAATAGACCCTTAAATCCACTTACTATATTAGTTAGTAAAAGCGAACCTCCTAGCAAAAATGAACTGATAGAAATTAATAATTTTTCATTATATTGATCGAGTAACCGACCGACAAAAAGCATACAAAATAACGGACCAATATTTACAACACTTACTAACAATCCACTCTCCATATTCGTAAGCGCATATTCTTCTTTCCAAAATAAAGCGAAAGCTCCAACACCATACGTTATAAGTGTCGCTGTTGTTTGAGCAATCGTCGCAACAATTAACATCATCCACTTATAATTTCTATTCATCCTTTCTTCGATTAACAAAATAATCCCTCCATCCACTTCCATTGTATGAAAGTTCTGATATCATATAAAATAAAGATTCATTATATAATCCATCAAAAAAAATGATACCTTTTCGGAGGGATACTACGTGGACATAAAAGATTTAACTGTATTTTACGAAGTTGCGAAGGAAAGTAATATTTCTCACGCAGCGAAAAATTTGAACTATGTACAATCAGGCGTAACAATGCGTATGAAACAACTAGAAAATGAATTAGGTGTTCCTTTATTTTACCGTAACGGAAAAGGTGTAACTTTAACTTCTAACGGTGAGATTTTATTAACATACGCTAAACAAATTATCCACTTAATGGATCAATCTATAAAAGCGGTTCAAAGTAATGGAACTGAGCCAAAGGGCACGTTGAAAATTGGATGTACAGAATCTACAACTGCGGTAAGGCTTCCCTCTATATTAACGGCCTACTATGAGAAACACCCAAAAGTCGAATTGATTTTAGAAACAAATACGACCGAACAACTAATTAGGCTAGTGTTAGAAAGAAAACTAGACGGAGCGTTTATAGCTGGCTCTACTCAGCACGCTGAACTTCATACAAGTGTATTTCGTGAAGAAGAATTAGTTCTTATTAGCAAAAAACCTTTACCCTCTCTTAAAGACATAGAAAATATGAATTTACTCGCCTTTAGTCACGGTTGCTATTATAGAAATTTATTAGAAGACTGGCTTCAAGAAGAAGGCATCTCGCCTAAACGAGTATTAGAGTTTGGAACAATTGAAGCAATACTCGCCTGTGTAAAATCAAATATGGGTGTAGCAATTATGATGAAATCTATATTAAATGGTCATGCACATAACTTATCATTCAATCCTTTACCAAATAGATTCAAAAAAGTTCCTACTACTTTTGTTACTAGAAAAGATATATATCACTCAGCTGCATTACAAAAATTTATGGAGATGATTTAACAATGCGTGAAAAGAAAATACGTGGGATGAAGCGTAAAACAAACACTATGATAAAGCGAATTGAAGAACATACAAAAACGTTCCCTTCTGCTTTCTATAACGATGAATATTGGTATATGCCCTTACCAGTTTCCCAAGCTTTTATCGATTCGTGTAAAACGCCTAGAAAAGTAAAACGATTCTGTATACAAACTCTATTAAATCAAGCAAACCATTTAATAAAAATAAAGCCGAGTGACACACATACATATCGAGTTGTTGTTTTGGTTTCTATAGAAAGGTTGTGGGATTCTCAAATCATTATATTTAAAAGTGAGGGGTACTTTCATAATTTCTTTAATAAAAATAGTGAATTTCAAAAATGGATTCCTCTTGCAAATGAGTCTGATTTTTGGAAGACATGGGGAATTTCAATTTGTCCTACTGCCCAAATGTTGCACTTTCAAGAAGTCATTTATGATGAAGATGCAATCGATAAAAAAGAGATTTGGTTTATTGGAGAGTTATCTTAAAAGGGGTACTTTACTTCGTTTATCTAGCATAACAGAAAAAGGTATACCCAAACGTCGGTATACCTTTTCACCTATTTATTTTTCCTTTAACACACTATGTAATCGATCAGGGTAATTTGTAAACACTCCTGTAGCACCCCATTTAATTAACAATCTCATATCTGGTTTCTCATTAATTGTATAAGGATGAATTAGCAGTCCATTTTTCCTAGCCATTTTCATATATGACTCATCAATAATTAGTTCTCCGTTATCATTGCGTAAGTTCGGTCCAATACCAACTGCATATTTTTTAATTTCTTGAAAATCTTCATTCGTTACACTTTTCGGTTCATGTGTAATGCCAGACCATTCAACAATCTCATTGTTTTCATTTGGATAATACCAAAGCAGTTGAACTAACGGAATATTTTTATTCATACTATGAATCTTTGTTAAACTATCTTTACTAAATGATTGAATCATAACACGGCTAGAAGCCATGTTTTGACCTATTAAATTATATTTTTCTAATAAAGCTAATAATTTCTCTTCCATTCCTGGATACACATCTGGTGATTTTGTTTCAATGTAATACTTCATGCTTCTTCCGTACTTTTGGAAGATTTCTTCAAGAGTCGGAACCTTTTGACCAACATACTCTTGCTTAGCCTTTTCTGGATAAGCTTTATTGAACCAAGATCCTGCATCTAAACTCTTTATTTCATTTAATGTTTTATCTCGTACTTCACCTGTACCATTTGTAGTGCGGTCAACTGCTGTATCATGCATTGCAATCAACTGGCCATCCTTAGTTAATTGAATATCTAACTCCAAATAATCCGCTTTCATTTTTTTCACTAAATCATAAGAAGCAAAAGTATGCTCAGGTGCATGTCCACTTGCTCCGCGGTGTGCAATATTTAAAAATTTATTCGTATTCCATTCATACTTCCCTTCTGACTTCGCATGAACAGCTCCTCCAGCAAAGATACTCCCCATCATAAAGAAAATAACGAACGCGCTAATAATTTTTCTCATCCTTCTAACCCTTCCTACGTTGCAAATTTCAACAAGTTAATGAGATTTACAAGAAATAGAAGATACACTTTCATTATTTTCATAAGCCTATATTAAAATTCCAATCTTACAAATATAATTCCCCTATGTTATTACTATACTATTTTTTCCATATCCCTCCTATTCACATGTAACTCCTTATTGATTACAGTTCATCAATAAAAAAAGCCATAATTTATTTAGAGGACACTTCTATATCCCTAAATAAATTTATGGCTTATCTCAAATATCTCCGGCCTCGATTAACTTGTCGAAATTAATCATACCAAACCTATTAATATTTGTGAATATTATTTTTCCAGTAAAATTAAGCTTTTATCAAGATGGATTATACATCTCCTACTGGTTATTTCCTTTTTCATCAAGAATTTTAATGGTGCATAAACAACACTAAAATCACATTCCCATTTTCATTTCCCCACATTTCAACGAAGAAAAGATATTCATTAGGGAAATCTTCTAAAGATACCGGTTCATCAGTTACACTAATATTATTATGATAATCTATATCCCAATCTTTCCTTATATCTTCTAATGGTTTTAGTTCTAAATTACTTTTTCGATCATCGAAATAATGCGAGATAAATACCCCTTCTATTTCACCATTAAAAACCATCTCTTTCAATTCTTCTGGTGTAGAGGGATTAGAAAGATTATTATCTGAAATTATCATTTCATTATTGTACATTTTCTTAGTTTCATTATCTATAAAATAGCCTTTTCTTCTCATCATACTCAGCCCTTTATGTGGAAATATAACTAAACGTATATTATCATAGACTTTAACAGCGTGTACACATCTATGCTAAAGCAGCAGGCGGCATTAATTGCGGACCTTTTCCCATACGTGCCAACACCCAGTCATCGTAATACCACATTTCCGTTTGACGACGACTCATCATATAATCCCAGCGTACTTCACGCTCAAATTCGATAATTTGTCCGTCGCCTCCAATTGTTATCCAGTTAAAACTCCCGTTAGTATGCATCATTTTCACCCAAAAAACAGGGAAAGTAACAGTTTCTCCTTCATCTTTATACTGTCTCGTTTGTTTTTCTATACGAAGTAAAGTTAAACCACTTGCATATTGTGGATCAACCTTTTCCATTACATCCATTGCTATTTGTTCAGCATCATCTTTATGAGGCAGGTTAATTGAGTATACTGGCATCATATTCGTATAACTTAATAAACACTTACCATTTTGAGAAGTAATGATTGTAATATGAGCACCGCCGTAATGTAGCGGCCCTTCTGCCTGATAGCGCTTGATGGAAACTTGTACACCGTCACGTAATTCTTCATGCTCCCGTACTAACTTTACATACTTCGGAAGTGGTAATAACATTGACACTTCTTTACTACAATTTTGAATAGTATTATATTGATTCGCCATTTAACATCTCTCCCTTGTATATAATTCTTTTGGAACTTGTGTAAGAAATTCCGTTATCTCCCCGGCATAATAGACATATAATTCATGCATCGCCCTCGTACATGCTGTGTAAAACAAATTGCGTTCAGACTCTCTATAATAACTACCTTTAGAAGCATCAAATATAATAACAGCATCAAATTCTATCCCTTTCGCCAAGTAAGCAGAAATAACAACAACGCCTTTCTCATAAGTTGTATTCTCTTTTTGCATCAGATGAACATGTAATGTATCCCCTATTAGCTCCATAACTTTCATACATTCTTTATTCGTTCTACAAATAACGGCAATTGTTTTATAACCTTTTTCTTCTAACTCTTTCACCTTAAGCACCATATTCTCTACATGCTCTCGTTCATCACTTACTTTTATATAAACAGGCTTCTTACCATCCCTGTTAAAAGCTTGAATATCATTTCCATTTGGAATCATACACTTTGTAAACTCAATGATTGGTTTTGTCGATCGATAACTACGGTTAAGCTGGACTGTTTCCACTTTACGATTTGCAAATAATGTGAAGATAAAATTCTTCTCTCTATTTTGATCATTCGAAAAAATATTTTGGTTATGATCACCAAGCAATGTCCATTTCGCCTTCGGAAATAGTCTTTTTAGAAATGCTAATTGAAATGCTGTATAGTCTTGCACTTCATCAATAAATACAAACTTCACAAGGTGATTCGCCTTAAATCCTTCAAGTAATTCTTTTAAAAATAAATACGGCGCTGCGTCTTCATTTGCTAGCTGTTTATTCTTCAAGCGCTTCACTGTTTGCTTACATATATTTCCCCAGCAATCTGGTACGAAAATATCTTTCTGCATACTTTCAAATAACTGCTGAAAAATCGCCGGATGATTTACAAAAGCAAACTTTTTTACCCTTCTACGTAACGAACGAAAATGTTTCTTCACTACATATTTCGTTAATAACTCATGTTCCTTCTCATAATAATCAAATTGATTATCCTTCTCTAATTTTTCATATATGCGATTGTAATCTTCTTTATTTAAATACTGAACTTCTCGTTCCACCCAATCTTTTTCCGCTTCTATCTTTTCAAATTCATATAACTTCCGAAGAATCCATTCCATTGTAAGTTGCATTCGATTCGGTATAGCAATAGACATATCTAAACTATAAAAATACGCACATATTGATTTTGCCTCTATGATCACTTCACCTTTACATGTAACATCATGAAATTGTAAACCTTTTTCACTTAAGCTTCGCGCGTATTTCTCAAGTAGTCCCATAAATTCAACCGAAGATTTATATTGAATGCCTTTCACTCTAGTTTCATACGTACTGTCATGCTTTTTCGTTAACACGTATTCTAACTGCGCAAATGAATCTTCTACAGTAAAGCTTTTTCCAATCATATGTTCCACATACGCTTGAAAAGTCGTTTGTTGCATATTTTCTTCCCCAAGCTCTGGCAAAACATTCGCAATATAGCTATTAAACAACTCATTCGGAGAAAACAGTAACATTTGCTCTGCATGAACCGTGCCGCGGTAACGATACAGTAAATAAGCAACACGTTGCAATGCCGCTGAAGTTTTTCCGCTCCCAGCAGTCCCTTGCACAATTAACACATCACTTTTATCGTTTCGAATAATTTGATTTTGTTCCCTCTGTATCGTCGCTACAATACTTTTCATTTGCTCACTTGCATTTCTGCCAAGTGCTTCTTGTAATAATTCATCACCTATCGTCACACCTGTATCAAACATACTTTGAATCGTTCTGTTTCGAATTATATATTGACGTTTTAAAAGTAAATCACCTGAAATCGTACCTATGGGTGCTTTATACTGCGCCCTCCCTAAAGTGTAATCATAATAAAGGCTCGAAATAGGTGCCCGCCAATCGTATACTAAAAACTCATCATTTTCTTTATCATAAAAAGAGCCGATACCGATGTACATTTCATCGGTATCCGCTTCAGCATCTTCTTTAAAATCAATCCGCCCAAAATACGGCGTTTCTTTTATTTTCGTTAAAAGGTTATATTCATTTTTCGTATGACGATGTGTATGTTCTCTTTCAGCAAGAATCTCTGCCTCTTGCCTAATACTCGCCGCCGTTTCAACCGCTTCTTTAATATTATCTATATTTACTTTTACATCTTCCCAAAAGTTTTTTCTAATACTGATAATTTCAGACTTCACCGAACCAACTCGATCATCCAGCTCTTTCAGTTCCTCGTCTACTTTTTCAATAACTACATCTACACGTTGTTGCTCTTCTTTATAATGACTCATATAATCTCCCCTTCTCCTACTATTTGAAAGCCTTATATGATACGTAACTTGTTACTTTTGAAAAATGCCACAGGCAACAATCTCCCACGACTTTTGAAACTCTTCGTTTATCCTCTCTTCTTTCCACCTCTCAGAAAAGGCCGGGTGATAGAACGATGAAAGTAATCCAAATAACGTATGCGCTAAAAACAAACTATCTTGTTGTTCAATCTCATTGCGCTCTATTCCGCGATTTATCACGTTCTCCAGTTGTCCAACTAATCTTTCTTCATGCTTTTGGATCACCTTATTCTTTTGCTGCACTAACGAACTATTTAATGTAAATAACTCTTCGTTTTCAAGTAACTCTTTCTTTTTAAGCTGAAATAACCGAAAGAACCATTCTTGTAAAATACTTTCCGTCTCTCCATCTTTTCCCGCAATTTGCTCAAGCTGATCTGAGTACTTGAACAGCCATCTTTCTAAAATAGCATCGCGTAGTGCAGCTTTACTCCGAAAATAAGAATATAAAGCCGCATGACTAACATCAAGTGACTTCGCAATACTAACAAGTGTCGTTCTACTCCATCCGTATTTCATTAACTCTTTTTCGGCTGCATCTAAAACACCATTCTTCGTTAACGCCTTCTCTGTCATTTTTCTCACCGTCCATTTTATTTACTAATATTATTTCAATAACAACTTACATTTTTTATTATTTGTAAGTTCAATGCAAAAAAATACGATTTCAATTAGATTATAAGATTAACATATCCTTTTTCAACTTACAATTTTTTTATTTTGTAAGTTGAAAGCGTAATAACAGGAGGCGTTTCCTTATATAAAACAAATTCATTTGATTTTTAAACATAATCTAAAAGCTAATACATTTACAAGGCAATACTTTTTAACGTGTAATAATTCATTCGTCTCGATTTTCTTTCCCAATATTGCAGCTCATACAACAATCATGTAGCATTACCGTATCGATGTAATGGTTCATCATCTTAAACCTTTCGACTAATTATCAGGAGGTAAAGTGATTGAAATGAATAAACAAGAACAATTAAATATTATAAAAAAAGATTTTATTGATTCTCAAAAAGTATTATTGGCAATTGGCGATGAAACACGTCAAGCTATTTTGTTAGTTCTCATGGAAACAGAATGTCAAACCGGATTACGTGTAGGAGAAATCACGAAACAAACACACCTTTCTCGACCAGCGGTATCGCATCACCTTCGGATTTTACGAGAAGCTGGTATTATTTTAATGCGAAAAGAAGGTACAAAAAACTTTTATTATATTGATATACGTACAAAATTAAGTGTATTAAAAAATCTTGTATTAGATATTGAAAAGCTATTACACAACTTTTATCCCACTTTAACGGGCAGTAAGACCCCCACCTCAAAATTCAGCGAAAGCCAAGAATTTTGATGGGGATCAACTGCCCATAAAAGTCCGATTGGTTCAACTAATAATCAGTGGGGATGAAGAACCCCCCCACTGATTAAAGTTTCACTTTATTGAAATGTGGAGGTATAAGAAATGAAAGCGATCATAATTGATAAATACGGGAAAGTTCCAATGCGTATGGCAGAGGTACCTACTCCTGAAATAAATGAGTATGAGGTGCTTGCAGAAATTCATGCAGCTAGTATTAACCCGATTGACTTTAAAATACGCGATGGAAAAGTGAAAATGTTACTTAAATATGAAATGCCCCTAATTCTTGGAAATGACTTTTCCGGCGTTATCATAAAGGTTGGATCAAAAGTAACTCGTTTTAAAGTCGGCGATGAAATATATGCACGTCCAAGAAAAAATAAGATCGGTACTTTCGCGGAATATATAGCCATTCATGAGGAAGATATAGCTTTAAAACCAAAAAATTTAAGTTTTGAGGAAGCGGCGTCGATTCCACTCGTTGGCTTAACATCATATCAAGCACTACATGACATTATGCACTTACAAAAAGGACAAAAAATTTTAATTCACGCTGGATCTGGCGGGGTTGGTACTTTCGCAATTCAGTTAGCAAAAATAATGGGCGCTACCGTTACAACGACTGCTAGTGAAGCTGGTTCCGATTTAGTAAAGTCTCTTGGCGCAGATGAAATTATTAATTACAAAACAGAAAAATTTGAAGAAATACTAAAAGATTATGATGCAGTATTTGATACAATCGGCGGTACAACACTTGAAAAATCATTCGATATTATAAAAAGCGGCGGCAACATCGTTTCCGTTTCAGGAATGCCAAATGCTCGATTCGGTAAAGAATTCGGTTCGGGATTTTTCAAAACACTCTTATTTTCATTAGCAAGTAGAAAACTTACTGCACTTGAAAAGAAGCATAATGCGCAATATTCATTTTTATTTATGAAGCCAAGCGGCGATCAATTACGTACTATCGCAAATTATATTGAAACAGGTGAAATCAAACCGGTAATCGATCGAGTTTTCCCTTTTGAAGATGCGCAAAAAGCAATGGAATATTCAGAAGCTGGAAGAGCAAAAGGAAAAATAATCGTAAAAATAAAATAATAACAAAGACTCCATTTTCTTAAAATGGGGTCTTTGTATTTACTGTTAAATAGACATAGTGCAGTGAAGTCCTTACAATAGATTGCAGGGGGAAATATCATATTATACTTTTAGCTAACTTTACAAAGAATACATACGTACAAATACATAATAAAAAAATAAACAAGGAGGAGATAAAATGACTAAAAATAATGAAGCTGGTTGGGATTTAGATAATAGTTATACGACTCTGCCGCAATCATTTTATACAGAAATCCCCCCTACTCCCGTAAGTTCACCGGAGCTAGTTAAACTAAACCATTCACTCGCAATATCTCTTGGCTTTAATCCTGAAGAATTGAAAAAAGAAGTTGAAATTGCTATTTTCGCTGGTAATGCACTCCCAGAAGGAGCTCATCCATTAGCCCAAGCGTATGCCGGTCATCAATTCGGACATTTTAATATGTTAGGCGACGGTCGTGCTCTTTTAATCGGCGAACAAATTACTCCTTCAGGTAAACGTTTTGACATTCAGCTAAAAGGTTCTGGACCTACTCCGTATTCACGCCGTGGTGATGGTCGCGCTGCACTCGGTCCGATGCTACGTGAGTATATTATTAGTGAAGCAATGTATGCACTCGATATTCCGACTACTCGCAGTTTAGCAGTCGTTACAACTGGCGAACCAACATATCGTGAAACAAAGTTACCTGGAGCAATTCTAACTAGAGTAGCAAGTAGCCATATACGTGTCGGCACATTTCAATATGCTGCAGCTCGTGGTTCTATTGAGGATCTACAATCACTAGCTGACTATACGATAAAAAGGCATTATCCAGAAATTGAGGATCATGAAAACCGATATACTGCATTACTACAAGAAGTCATAAAAAAACAAGCAAGTCTCATCGCTAAATGGCAACTTGTTGGATTTATCCATGGCGTAATGAACACTGATAATATAACGATCAGTGGAGAAACGATTGATTACGGCCCTTGTGCATTTATGGACAATTATGACCAAGGAACTGTATTTAGTTCGATCGATACACAAGGTCGCTACGCATATGGGAATCAGCCATATATGGCCGCATGGGACCTGGCGCGACTAGCAGAATCTTTAATACCAATTCTGCATGAAAATGAAGAAGAAGCATTAAAAATTGCTCAAGACGAAATTTCTAAATTTAGCGTACAGTATGAAAACCTGTGGTTCCTTGGAATGAAAAAGAAATTAGGACTATTTAGCAGTGAGGAACAAGATCAATCACTTATTGAGCAACTTTTAAAAATGATGGAGAAACATAAAGCAGATTACACAAATACATTCCGTTCATTAACTCTTGATACGATCGAAAATACAGCTCTATTTGAAAGTCCTGAATTTAAAGAATGGTACAAACTATGGCAATCTCGATTAGAAAGACAAGAAGAATCGAAAGAAAACGCCTACGAAATGATGAAAAATAATAACCCATCCATCATCCCAAGGAATCATCGCGTAGAAGAAGCACTAGAAGCAGCTCTCACAAATGGAGACTATAGCGTAATGGAGAAACTTCTTGAAGCTCTATCAAATCCTTATGCGTATACTACAGAGCAAGAAGAATACTGCGTTCCACCTGCACCGACGAATCGTCCTTATCGTACTTTTTGTGGGACTTGATTGTTTATCTTTAACCTTTAAGTTTATTATTCATACACTCATTTCCTTACACCACTTTCTCAAGTGGTGTTTTTGTCGAATTTTTTCTGAACTTTCAAAATATAAACAGGTTTTACAAAATATTACATAGAATTATGTAATATCGTTAATTTGGAAGTTAATACCTTATTACGATTTTTGGTATTCTGTCTAGTTTCATAAAAGAATACGAGAATATATAACCTAAAAGGGGAGATAAAATTTGAAAAGAACAATTGGTACAACTATTGTAGGGCTATCAGTACTTAGTTTTGGGATTTTTGGTGCAAACATTGGGGATGGCGGAATTGTCAAAGCTGATCATGGAAGATCCCCTATTTCTAAGCAAGACAGTCATGCTGATTTACCAGCTCCTAAACAAGAAGGGCATGCTGATTTCCCAGTTCCTAAACAAGACAGTCATGCTGATCTACCAGCTCCTAAACAAGAAGGACATGCTGATCTACCAGCTCCTAAACAAGAAGGACATGCTGATCTACCAGCTCCTAAACAAGAAGGACATGCTGATCTACCAGCTCCTAAACAAGAAGGACATGCTGATTTCCCAGCTCCTAAACAAGACAGTCATGCTGATTTTCCGACTCCTAAATTTGAGGATCATGGTGAACACATTTAAAAAAATCCCCTTCATGACAGAAGGGGATTTTTTTAGGTTCATATTTACTTTCTCATCTAAAAAATAAATACTATATAAGTTAAAAAACAAAATTTTCTCTTTTACAAGAAAATTTTTTATCAAGTTAATATTCATTATTTTCACATATTTATATGATAACATTATAGACAAAACTCAATAAACTATTCTGAGGGGGGATTTTATGAATACCTTATTAACTGGAAGTACATACGCAACGAAACACTTAGAAGCATGGTATCACACAATCTTAATTCAAAATGTTACAGAAGCACAAACCTGTTATCATGCAGCAACTCAAGAACGCAAAGAAATTCTTGTAAAAGAAGATAGTTTAAACTCATCTTACCATTTATTTTTTAACTTATTAAAATTCCGTTATGCAGTATTTACTGATGGACTATCCATTACGAAGGGTAGTTTTGATGAAATTGATGCTATTACTATCCCAGCTGATTTACAACTATCCTACTTATACAATTATTACAAAGCTATTTACTTTACTGCATTAAACAAATTTGAAAAAGCTGATGATTATTTCGAAAAAGCAAGATCATCTTTAGCTAGCCTTTCTACTGTGGAACAGGCTGATTTCTATTACCGATATGCAGTATATCATTTTCAGATGCAGCAACCAAGCCAAGCAATCGTATATGCTACTAAGTCATTAGAAATTTTCCAAACATTAAATGAATGCGAAAGAAATATAACTTCATGTTTAAGTGTACTAGGCGGATCTTATGTAGCAGTTGGTCATTATGAAAAAGCTGAGGAGTTATACTATACAGCCATTGACATGTTACAAAAAAATAACGAAGAATCTTTACTTCTTCATGTACGAAATAACCTCGGTACACTCTATGCAAATAAAAACTTGTCAGAACAGGCTATTCGTCAACTGTCGGAAGTAATAGAAAAAATGCCAAAACACTATAAAGCATTATTCTTACTCGCACAAGAAAATGGAAAACTAGGAAATATAGAGTTAGCAAATAAATACATTCAAACTGGTAAAGAAATTGTTTTACAACTAAACAATGAGGAATATAAACATCATTTTAATATTTTAGAAGCTATTATAAATAAATTTGAATTAGAACAATTAGATAGAGTTATACAAGAAGGAATTGACTATTTTAATGAAGAATCTTTATTCAGTTATACTTCTGATTATTGCGAAAAAATAGCCACTTTATATCACAAAAAGGAATTCTTCGAAAAAGCTAGTGAGTATTTTTACAGCAGTATTGAAGCTAAAAAAAAGAATGAAAGAAGGTTATGAAAATGAAGAAAACAATTGGTAAAATCGCTTTAGGTATTGCATTTACTGGTATCTTTTCTTTTGGGTTAAACGCTAATCTGACAAGTCAAGCTGGACACGAACATTTCCCCGCACCGCAAAAACCTGACTTTGTTCAATCTGTTGACGTAAGTAAAGACTACAACTCAACAACAGCTGTAAAAGCGCTTTAAAAAACGAAAGACCTTCAATTCAGAAGGTCTTTTTTAAATGCGCTTATTTAGTTAATGTATTCGAATATTTTTTCATATCCAAATGGTAGTACCAATGACACTATACAACCTATCATTATTGAAGCACTAGATAAAAGGATAAATTTCCGAAATGATATATCATTCCTCTTGTACCCAGTAAAACAAGCTTTTATTATAACAAAAACTGTCATCATTATGATAATAGCTGAAAAAGCAGCTACTAAAAACACTTCCATTTTGTTTCCTCCCATAAAACATCCTAGCTTTAATTTTACCATTAAATGAGAATAACATAAATAAACTCTTTATACATACAGGGTTTTCCATATGCCTCCGACGGGATTCGAACCCGCACTCCTTTCGTTAGCATAGGCTAAGGGGAACACGCTTCCCTACGGAATTTCACCGACAGGAATTCCACCTGTCTCAGCTTATTTGCTTTTCGGTGCTTCTGAAACCTTCGCCTTGCGACCCGGTGCGACATGTTTTCCGGCGCTCTTCCCTTCTAGAGCTACGGAGGCATTATCTTTTAAGTAAAAATATATTTTCTACAAAATTAGCAAATTACCTTTATTTCACAAAACTCATTTTGTTTCTTTCATTAAATCCGCGATTGCTTTACTTCCCTCACTACCCACTTTCTCAAGCTCCTCAACAACAAAATTCCGTCTCTCTACAGAATGATTTTGACTTAACTTCGCTTTTCCTTCTATTTTACTAATCTTAATTTTAAAACCAACTATCCCTTTACTTAAGCCTACCATTTAATTCGGGTCTACATCATTAAGTGAGTAAGTGCTCTGTGGGTCTTCATATGTATGTACTAAATCTTGAAGAGAATTTAATAATTCCTGTTCATCTTCAACAATTTCTAATTCACCGTATACATGCACTGCAACATAATTCCATGTTGGTACTGCATCCTTTGTTTCATACCATGACGGCGATATGTAACTGTGTGGCCCTTGGAATATAGCAAGTACGTGTTGATTCCCACTATCTTTCCACTGTTCATTCGGACGTGCGAAATGGCCATGTAAAGTTAGAGTCTCCCTATTTAATAACAACGGCAAATGTGTTGCATAGGGTTCCCCGTTATGTTGAGAAAATAATGTTGCAAAGCTATTTTGTTCAATTATTTCGTACTTCATCTCTTCCTCTTGTATTGTAAAATATTTTGGTACGTACATAAGCTCCGATACGATAAACTTAACTAAATCTATGCAATTCAATCAAATTTATACAAGTTAGTGCTTCATCGTGTTCTCGCAACCCCGAAGGGACGAGGGGTATAACACTCCACACGAGGCAGTATCGTTACCTCCTATTATCAAGCAATTATTTTACCCATCTTGATAAATTTATCGAAGCATTCAAATCTCTATCGTGATGGCTATTGCATGAAGCACAACACCACTCACGTATTTTTAAACTCCACTGTCCTTCTGGTTGAACTGAATGGTCGTATTTAACTCCGCAACATGAACAAATCTTGCTTGAGGCGAACCATTTATCAGCTTTTACATACGCAATGCCATACTTCTGGCACTTGTATGATAAACATTGAAAGAAGAAGTTTAATTTTTGAAATGAAAATGCTTTCGATATTTTTTTGTTTTTTAACAGGTTTGAGATAGATAAGTCTTCCACAACAATCCTCATTGGTTTGGTTTTCACCAATTTAGCTGTTGCTTGGTGGATATGGTTATTTCGGATATTCGTAATTTTCCTAGATAACCGCAGGTGTTCAGCTTTCGCTTTTTCATATCCGGCAGATTGAATTTTTACACCTTTTTTAAATCTCCTAGACATATCTCTTTGTGCTGACTTTTTCCTTTTCAAAAGCTTTTTAACCTTGGCATCTTTGTTTATATTTCGTTCTTTCATACCATTAGAAGCTACAAACAGCTCTTTTAAACCAACATCCACACCAATCGACTCATTGGTTAGTTCTTGTAATTCAAAGTCTTCTTGGAATCCTACACTAATCCACCAGTGACGACCGTCAAATGTAACTCTTGGATTGGATGGTTTTTTATTTCTTGGTAGTTGTTGGCTTGTTTTCACTTCTCCAATAGACTGAATATGAACTACTTTCTTTCCTATAACCAGTCTTTCATAATTGGCATAAAATCCTTGGATTACATCTTTTTTGGATTTATAAGAAGTGTGATAACCATTTTTGTACTTTTTGAACGAATGTTTTCTCGCCGTATCAAAATCTTTTGAAGCCTGTTTAGGAACTTGTGCATTAATGTCTTTTAACCACTCATATCTCTTTCGCTTCTTGATCTTTGTAAATCGTTTCTGTAAAGCTAACTGTGAAACAGATTTTCCAAATAGCTTATAGTATCTATCACTCATTCTTTTACAATAGTTATAAGCGAATCTTGCAGCACCAGCATGGTTTCTAAGCACTTTTTCTTGTTCAGGCGTTGGAATCAATCTAACTTTCTTCGCCAATATCATCAGAATTTAACTCCTTTAATGAAAGATTTGTTCTTCTGAATCGTAGCGTATTCCACCAGCATTCTCCTTAAACTACTCGGATGTAAGCCTGTTAATTCCGATACTTGACTAACTCGTAAAAATTTCATTATTATTCTTATCTCATTAAATCCATAACGAAACATACGTTCGGTATATTCAATGAGGTTTGATAGATTTAATCAAATGTATCTCGTTCAACTAAGGGCGCAATTCCTTAGCCAGTTCTCTTATGAACTTCTCATGTTTTCACATGAGCGCAGACTATATGTTTATCTACTTAGAGATAGAGGATTTTTCCACCACCATAGGCTTGTGATGTACTCTCGTCAGTTATACGAGATAGTCGTTGAACGTTCATCTTATCCATTTTGACTTAGATGATTCGAGGCGGAAGACCCATTGTTCTAGTGTTTAGGATTTAACCTTGCACCATCTGATTGATTTTTTCTGCTTTCGCGACATTCACGCTCGCTATTTCTAGCCACGTTGTAGTTCAATCAGCTTTAGGGATTGCCCGCAGTTAACCCTCACTACTAGCCAATCACTTGACTAGCAGGGCTTACTGATATATTTAATTAACTTTCATTATAATTGGTTAAATAAATCGTAACAGTTAGTTACCCTCTTTTCCAATCTTTTATCTCTCATTATATTTAAATCTCGTAGCATTCAACAGGGCCAGTTTATATTTGTTTTATAATGGCAGCTCTCAATTAAAAAAGAATAGGCCGCATATACTCAATGCGACCTTAGTTTATTTTTCCCAATATATTTGTAATAAATGCAGTCTTACCTTCACTATAACTGAATCGATTTTTCGATTCTCTTGCTAACTCTTCCTTTAAACGCCCATATTCAACAACAACATCTTCATGTTCACGAAGATAATCCCGAAACGCTATATGTCTTCTTAACTCTTCGCTATTTTTGTCACACACATATAAATGATGTTCCATCCAAACTGTACTTTCTCCGTCCCACGGAACGAAAGCGTCCTTTCTGCCAAACGCCTCTCTTCCTTTGAAGCTCCAGTCAGCTTGATGGTAATACCCTATCTTTTCAAGCCTTTTTACTACTTCAGGAAAAATTTCGTACTCTTCTATTACTATATCAATATCTAATATTGGTTTTGCTGCAAGTCCTGTAACAGATGTGCTCCCAACATGCTCAATGGACAAAACAAGTTCATTTATTACATTGTTAATGAGCGATTGTAGTTTATAAAATTCATTTTCCCATTTGATGTTATATTCTTCGATAGTAATTCTCTGTTTCAACGTATCCCTCTCCTCAAAAGCAATTATAACCTTTGAATATGAGTATCCTTAAAATCCGTCTCATATTTCAATCCATATCCAAACATTCGATCCATCCCAATATGCGCTGTCCATATTAATCCTATCATAATAACTGTGTCTATCTTAAAAAAGAAACCTATCATAACAATTAATATCGATATAATATATGTGTGAAAAATATTATAAACTTTAGCACCTACATGATTATTTATCCCATACGCTAACATTGATAAATCCGGTGCTAAAAGAAATACTAAAAATATAATCCAACTAAATTCATATATTGAATACGCATAAATCGTGGCTACGAAAACAACTAGACCTTCAAAATGTACAATACGCTTTTGCATTCTTTACCATCCCTATTTTTCTATATTTACCGGTACATTTTCATCACTGAAAGTATTCTTTGCATTTTTTGACCAGATGGTTGCCAAAATCGGCCCTGCAATATTATGCCACACTGCTGCTAATACACTTGGAAGTGCAGCTGCTGGTCCAAAATGTGCTGTTGCCAGCGCAACACCTAAGCCTGAATTTTGCATTCCTACTTCTATTGAAATAGCTCTTCTTGTCCCTTCGTCTAGTCCAAGTACGAACGCTGTTATATATCCGAGTAAAAAGCCAAATGCATTATGGAGCATAACTCCAATGAAGATAAGAAGGCCTGAAGAAGTAATGCTACTTACATTCGCTGAAACAACTGCTGAAACAATAATGATAATTGCTACAACTGATATTAAAGGGATAACAGTCATTCCTTTCGTAACAGTTTTAGGGAAAAACTTCTTCACTACTAATCCTAAAATAATTGGTAGGATAATAACTTGTACGATAGAAAGAAACATAGACATAGCATTCACTGGCATCCATTGTCCTGCAAGTAATAATAAAATAAGAGGTGTAGCAATTGGTGCTAGTAATGTTGATAATGACGTCATTGCAATAGACAACGCTAAGTTCCCTTTTGCTAAATAAACCATAACATTTGATGCAGTGCCACCCGGTACTGAACCGAGCAACACTAATCCAGCTGCTAATTCCGCTGGCAGATTCATAACGTAGGCTAGTACGTATGCGACAAGTGGCATAATAATAAACTGAGCACATACACCGATAATAACTGGCAATGGTTTTGTAGCAATGATTTTAAAGTCAACAGCCTTTAATGTTAATCCCATCCCAAACATAACAACGCCAAGTAAAATTGTTATGTAACTAGTTAACCCGAGAAATGGAGTAGGAATGAAATATGCAATAGTTGCAATACAAATAACCCAAAATGCAAAATACTTTCCAGCTATATTACTTATCGCTTCTAGTACTTTCACCCCATCATCCCCTATCCTTCAACTGAAAAACTTTATTGGGATTCAAAATATTTTGCGGATCAAGAGCTTTCTTTATTTTTTCCATTACGAGTAATGCCGCCCCATGTTCTTCTTCTTGATACTTCCGTTTCCCAATCCCAACGCCGTGTTCTCCTGTACACGTTCCACCTCGTTTAAGAGCATACAAAACGATACTTTCATTTATTTCGTCGCCCTTTTCTACTTCTTCTTTATTGTTTGGATCAATCATTAAGAGCACGTGGAAATTCCCGTCTCCAACATGGCCAAGAATACCACCGACAAGACCTACTTTATCTAATGTCTCTTTCGCATGTTGGATTGCACCAGCTAATTCTGAAATTGGTACACATACGTCTGTACTCATAAGCTTTTTACCAGGATAGCTATGAACGTAAGAATATGCTAGATTATGCCGTGCATCCCATAATTTATTTCTCGCCGCAGTTTCTGTTTCAAAAGCAACTTCTTTACATTTATGATCAAACACAATTTCCTTCGTGAATTCAATATCTTGCTTTAAACCTGCTTCATTACCATGAAACTCTAAAAATAGCGTAGGTTCTTCTCTGTAACTTGTTTCATTATAATGATTTACTTGTTTCATAGATAATTCATCTACAAGTTCAATTCTCGCAATTGGAATACCCGCTTGTAGTATATTAATCACAGCTTCTACTGCATCATTTATAGTTGGAAACGATGCTCTCGCAGCCATAACATGTTCTGGTATGCCGTATACTTTTAATGTTAACTCTGTAAAGCATCCGAGCGTCCCTTCTGATCCTACGAAAACACCATTTAAATGGTAACCTGATGATGACTTCGCTGCTAAATTTCCAGTATGTATTACTTCCCCATCAGCAAGAACGACTTCTAAATCCCGAACTTGATCACGCATTACCCCATACTTAACTGCTGTCGTTCCGCTTGCATTTGTAGCAGCCATTCCACCTAACGTTGCGTCTGCTCCTGGATCTACACTAAAAAACAATCCATACTTTTTCAATTCTTTATTAAGCTGAGAGCGAGTCACTCCCGGCTGTACTCTTACAAGAAAATCTTTCTCTCTTATTTCGAGTATTTTATTCATAAGTGAAAAGTCCATTGTAATTCCTTTTTCATATGGAATAACGTGGCCTTCTAAACTAGATCCTACACCAAAAGGAACGACAGGTTTTTTATGCTCACTCGCTACTTTCATTATTCTACTAACCTCTTCAGTCGTTTTCGGAAAAACTACTACATCAGGTAAACTACTAGTATGATAAGATTCATCTTTACTATGTAACTCTCTTACTGTCGTATTTACAACTACTCGATCTTCGGGAAGTACACCCTTTAATTCATTTACTAAACGCTCTACCGTTATTTCCATCGTACACCCTCCTACTTTTTATAAATTCGAATTACAAAATATGCTAACTATTTTATACATAATAATCCGAAAAATTAAATAATTCAAGTTTTATACATATGAAATTCGTTTCCTACTGTCGAATAAACAAAAAGAACTTGCAATAACTATTGCAAGTTCTTTTCTATAAAACTACATTTTAAATGATTTCTTTATTAACAACATAAACCAAATTAAAGTAACTGCCATTAACGAATGGGAAAACCCTACAATATAAGTTAACCCCTTAAAATCCGCCCCATTTAGCTGAAGAAGCCCTCTCGCTGCTAGCGAACCTAACATTAAAGTTAATGCGATATTATGTACAACAAACCACTTATTAAAACTTTTCGCTTCATGAAACGCGAATACTTTTGCTAATCCTAAAGCAATTAAAAAGAAGAAAAAGCCGAGTACAAGTGTATGTGTATGCAAAAGATTTAACAAAGTAGATCCTACAATCCCCTTATACTTTCCATACTCCCTAGCGAAAATTCCTGATAATAAACCGATAATCAAATACGTAAACGATGCATTATATAATTTTTTCATTATGTACCTCCTTGAGTAGAATGTGTAGTGTGTCATATTTAGTAATAATGATAGTTATATAGTAAAAACTCCTAGTTACCTAGGAGTCATTGTATAAGTATCTCACTCTTTACAATCAATCCTAATTATAAAATATCCCTTTATACAAAACAAACGAACTTTATGTGAACAAGTAGAGCATAATTAAAATATGTTGCACTTTTGTATTTCGCAACCCATACTAATTGTTATAACTATTAAAGGTGGTGCAATGGATTGATAGTTCTTGAAACTGAACGACTCGTTCTTCGCTGGTTTCATATAAAAGACGCTCCATTTATTCTAGAATTAGTAAACGATCCTGCATGGATCCAGTTTATTGGTGATAAAAGGATTAAAAACTTAGACGATGCAAAAAAATACATCTTAAATGGCCCCGTTGATATGTATAATAAAATGGGCTTTGGTCTTTACTTAGTAGAGCGAAAAGAAGATTTCACTCCACTTGGTATGTGCGGACTTATTAAAAGAGATTCATTAGAAGATGTTGATATCGGCTTTGCCTTTTTAGAGAAATTCCGTTCAAAGGGGTATGGCTTTGAATCCGCTTCTGCTGTAATAAACTACGGCGTACAAAAGCTCGGACTGAAACGAATAGTAGCAATTACTACTATTGATAACATCAATTCAGGAAAGCTTTTAGAAAAAGTAGGATTTCAGTTCGAAGAGATAATTTCAGACTCTGGAGAAGATTTAAAGTTATTTGGGTATAACGCGTAGAAAAAAGGTCGCCATTCATAGCGACCTTTTTTACTGATTTCGGAATAATATCTTGAGTTACATTATAGTTTGCATCAATTATTAAAATTACCAATGTAACTTTTAGTCTCATGTTTTGGAACTTTATAGAAATAAAACTTTCACTTTCAAATTAATTATATTAATATATTAAATAAAGGAAGTGAGAATAAATGGAACAACATGATTTTAATTCTTTAGAACAACCACTATTTTTTCTAATTCTTCAATTCATTGCATTTATATTAATCATTTGTATCTTATATGGAATCTTGTATAACGTCGTATTGAATTTAAATATGCCTAAATGGACTGCACATATGGTAGCTACCGTATTTTCCATTGGTATCGCCTATCAAACTTTTACAAATTTTATTTAATTTTTGTATAACGCGTAAAAAAGGTCGCCACTCACGGCGACCTTTTTATTATTTCACTTCTATCGTATAATTCCCTGTTCCCCCGCCATACTGATACACATGTAAATAATATTTTCCTGGATACGTGTAGTAACTTCCTACTAACTTATTCCCTTCTTGCTGGGCATACGTAACATAATTATTTAAATCTGCTTCTGAATAAAGGACCCAGTTTACTCCGATATTATTTTCCTTCGTTACATTAATTTGAAGGTTTTTCGCCGTTTCCACATTTATTTCAAAGAAGTCACTCGTATCACCATTTCCTAAGCTTGCGCGTAAAACTTGATTTAATTGTAGTTTATTTGCTGTTTGGAATGAATTATTTGGCTCTTTTTCTACGCTGTTATCTTCTTTCTTTTGAACCGTTACATTCGTTGTAACAGTATTCGTTAATCCTTTATCATCTGTTACTGTTAATTTCGCTGTATATGTTCCTTCTTTTGTATACACGTGAGTTGGATTTTGTTCATTACTTACAGTACCGTCACCAAACTCCCATTTATAAGAAACAATTTTCCCATCTTCATCTTTTGATCCATCGCTTTTAAATGAAATTGCTTCATTTACATTTCCGCTATATGGACCGTTTATAACCGCAACTGGTGCTTTATTCACAGCACCTTCTTCTGTATTAATACCATGGAATACAACATCGTATTCAAATTGTCCTGATGCATTCACACGGTAATTCACAAAGTAAGCTGTTACTGTTTTGTAGCCTGTCCATTCTTTTGCACTTAAACGTTTTAACGTATCATTCACATTTTGTGTAATTGTTTTCCAGTCTTCATATTCCCCTTTTGCAGTCGTACCTGTATACGTTCCTTGCAGTGTAAATGTATTAAAGAACTGTGATTTATTTTTCTTAACTGATACATTACTTAATTTTGCTTCTGCTGTAATTTCTGCTGCAATATCTGAAACTGGTTTCGGTGCGTGCGTTGCTAAATAATCATCTGATACTAACGGAACATTATATTTCTCACGGTTATCGACTAACATTTGCATATAATCTTGATACTCTTTATTTAAATTCGCATCTTTACTTAATGCAGAGCGGTATGCATCATATGCTGTTACATCATTTTTTCTAATAAGATCATGAATTTTGTCAAACATATCATATCTCTTATTGTACATGTACGATTGTAAAGCGAAGGAATAATTATAGAAATCCCACGTTCCATACTTTGCGTTTAACGTTCTCTCTGCTGTATAACGTTCTGCTGGATTTGAAGATATCCCTCCTATAATGCTCTTTCTCGGTACAACGTTATCTGTTCTCGTTGCACCTGCAAAAAACTCTGCATTCCCTTCTTCAAACCAAGATAATCTCTCATTCTCATAAATCTTACCTTGTCCCCACAGTCCTGGCACTTCATATCTACCTTGTAAGTAATGCGTGAACTCGTGTCGGAACAATTCTTCTAAACTATAAATGCTTTCTTCTGGCGTACGTTCATAAGTAAAGAACGTACCTGTTCCTTCTATATAAAGACCGCCATTATTCGTTTCATATCCGTACAATTGACGGTTAAATTGATATTCAGCTGGACTATTGTAAATAACCATCGTTAATACATCATCAGGATTTCCTTTTTCTAAAGGTTGATCACTTTCAACCGTACGATGGAATTGTGCCTTCACTTCTTTTGCCGCCCAATATAGACGTTTTACTTTTTCTTCTGTCACTTTATCTCCAGCTTTTAAAACAATTGCCCCATCATCAAACGTATACGTTTTCGGCAAATACTTTTTCTTTCCATCTTCTCGTATTTGATCTAAATTCACAACATTTCCATTTGCATCTTTCCCGCCATAGTTCGTCGCAATTTGCTCAGCTGCTACGAAATATTGCTCTCCTAAATACGGATACATTTTCATTGCGTCTGTTACAACTTGCAATCCTTTCGTTCCTGTACTATGAAACGTACCGAGTCTACCTGTATAATAAATACCATTATTAATTAACCATCCATTCTTCGCTGTTACCGTTCCAATTAATGCAAAACGACTTAATTCATTGACATAGCTATCAATTTTTTGGTACCACATTGTATCTTTCGGAGCTTTTCTCGTATCGTACAAATACGATTGAATGTCGTAATCCACACCTTGCATAATATCGTAAATCGCATTTCCAGCTGGTAGATTGTCTACCAATGTAGAAAAATTATCATTATATTGTTTAAAAATCTTTGCAGCTGATGTTATCGTTTCCACATCACTCGAAGCATTTCCTATTAATTTTCCGTATGATGAGACAACTCTATTTTGTTCTAACGTACCGAGTTTGAAATTCGGGTTATTCGCAATTGTTTTTAATGCAGGTAAGCATTTATCATGATAGCTTCGATCATTTAGTTTACTTAATTCTGTATGATAAAATCCTAAATAAAACCCTGAGCGTAATACTTCTACTAAAGTCTCAATCCCTTTTGAATCATCTTTCGTATAAGCTTGTCCTTGCTGCTTCAATTTATCAATAATTGCCTGCATTCTACTATCATTTTGATAGAATGCAAGACTATCCTTATTAAACTGAAATAGCCCAGTAATTTGCTCCCAATCAATTGTTACGAGTAAATCTACTAACTGCTGATTGCTCAATTGATTTAATTCAGCAATTGTGTAAGTTTTCGCTGCAGCTAATTGCTTACTTTCCTTTTTTACTTCAGGTGGTCTTTGAGACAAATCAGCAAATTGTAACCTTTTCTCAAAAGACTCATTTTCAAGCACTTTTGATGAATGAGCTAATTCTTGCACTGGTAATTGCACACCAACTGGCTCCATTTTGAGAACGTTCCGATAAGAAACTTGCTCTCCCTTTGTACTTTCCGCCAATGTGCTGCCTTGGAAACTCCCTAACATTAAACTAGCAAAACTTACCCCTACTAACACTTTTTTTGAATAGCCTTTCATGCTCTCCCCTACCTTACATTTTTTAGTGTCCCGCACCATTATTTTACTATTCTTACTTTTTATTCTGTATTGAGAAAAAATAAGGGAACGTTCACATATGTATCCATGCCGTGCAAAATTAACACTTGACTTTATGTAAATTTTGTATCAAAAAAAGATAGATAATAGCGAAATTCCTGCTACATCTACCCTCGTTTTCGACGCTATGATTTTAACTTTATAAACGTAATTTCCGGTAATGTTTGCATATGCTGAATCAACTCATTCTTTTCTTCTGACGATATGTTTTTCAGTTGCATCCCTACCTTATAAACTATTTCTGTACCTTGCTGTAAAGCTTCCACTTCATATGAAAGTATCGGAATGCCTTTCACTTGTAGCGTTTCTACTATTTGTTGTACCGCTTCATGTTTATTTATATGTATTTGCACTGTTATGTTTTGAGGAAATAAAAATTGCACCTTAAAAATCCGGCTCACAATCTCTAAACCAATTAAAACGAGAATCGTCGCTCCAATCCCCACTACATACATGCCAGCCCCAATTGCTAATCCAATTCCTGCTGTAGCCCATAAACCAGCCGCTGTCGTTAATCCTTTCACCGCCTGCTTTTGAATAATAATTGTACCTGCCCCTAAAAAACCTACTCCACTAACAACTTGCGCTGCAATACGGCTCGGATCAAGAGCCATATGTTCCTTATTCATAATATCTGAAAAGGCATATTTTGAAACGACCATTATTAAAGCACTCCCTACCGCTACTAGGAAATGTGTTTTTAATCCCGCCTCTTTTGATCGAATTTCCCTTTCAATACCAATTATTGCTCCTAACAAACCCGCAACACCGATTCGTATAATTAAATCAATATTTACACTCACGAACCTTCCCCCTTTCATTCATTATAGATAGATAAAACAAAAATTATCACACACATCCATTGATCGATATGAAGGAATTTCACTAAAATACACTTAATACTCCGATTGTTTTATGTTAATATTTTAAATATTGACATAAAATGCAACTTCTAATTTTCTTAAAAAAACAAAGGTGAATTACATGAAATGAGGTTGAGAAAATTCGGAAAGCGTTTTCATTTTGTATCGTAATTTTTTAAAAATACTACATAAATAAAGGAGATTACCAACAATGAACGTCTCTTTACTAACACCTACTACGGATTTAAAAGAAGAATACTTAGATTTTTATAACGAATGGAAAGATAGTGGTGAAACAATGATTCCGTGGGTTATCTCAAAAGACCCTTCTAACTTCCCGGCTATGATTCAAGAATTACTCGATGCGCATAACGGAGTAAACCTTCCTGAATCTTGGGTACCAGACTCTACGTATTGGCTCGTTACAGATAATCATAGAATTATAGGAGCTGTTAATATACGTCATAGTTTAACCGAACATTTATTTAATGCTGGCGGTCATATCGGTTATGGCATTCGCCCTTCTGAAAGAAGAAAAGGTTATGCTACGAAGTTATTAGAATTATCGCTAGAAAAAACGAAGGAATTAAACATCACGAAAGCACTTGTCGTTTGTGACGAAGTGAATACAGCTTCTGAAAAAACAATTTTACATAATGGTGGGCTTCGTGATGATGATTTCACTGAAGAAGATGGGAATGTAGTAAGAAGATTTTGGATTGAGCTATGAAGAAGTATCAAAAAGAAGCCGGAAAGTGATTATACACCTTCCGACTTCTTTTATGCTGTTTCTATTTCAAACTGCACTGTAATACCACTAGGATCTACTACTGTAAATCCGTTTGTACTTTCGTTTACTTTATGTTGTTTTTCTATTAATCTTTCTTTCACTTCATCTAACGCTTCTTTATGCGGTAATACAATTGTATACACTTTAAGTCCAGTTGCATGTGCGGGTGGGTGTGGATTATTTACTCCGTTCCACGTATTTGCACCGATATGGTGATGATATCCTCCTGCAGAAATGAATAAGCAGTCATCTTCGCGTTGTTGCACTTCAAATCCTACTGTCTCTACATAAAACTCGTGTGACTTCTCTACATCAGCTATTCGTAAATGTACGTGCCCAACGACAGTATTAGCAGGTAATCCAGCAGCCTCATACTCAACAAGTGTTGCCAGTTCTTTTAAATCTAGCGGCGTACTTCCTCCTGGTCCTTCTCCCCATTGATCACGCGGACGGTCTGCATAAATTTCAATACCATTTCCCTCTAAATCTTGTAAATAAAACGCTTCGCTATACGTATGATCACTTGCACTATTAAACCTTGAAATTGGTAAAATTTCATTAGAATATGTATAACGCCCTTCTTGTTCAGCTGGGCTATCAATTACATTCTTATTACGAATCACCCCAAATAAAGCCGAAGCAAAAGCTTCACGAGTCGGAACTAAAAAGGCTACATGATATATACCAGTCGTACGCGGCTCTTGCAGCACCCCGTCCTCTAACTTTTCAAGAACAAGTAACGTGCTCTTTCCACCTTTTCCTGATAAATATACTTTATTCGCCTCTTGCTTAATTACTTCTAATCCTACAACATGCTCGTAAAAAGCAATTTGACGTTCTAAATCTATCACCTTAAATTCAACATGACCAATACGTGTTTTCGGATGAATTTGTACCATGAATTACTCCATCTCCTTATCCCGATATATTCCTATTTCATATAACCGTTACTATGAAGGATACAACCAAAATCATCCTATGTAAATAAGAAAAGTCAGAATTTATGCACATTTTTGTTTTCATAATAAAAAAGCCACCTCTTCTAGCTTTTAGAAAAGGTGACTTTTTAACTCTTATTTCATTTTATGTACTTCAGCAACTAACTTTCCACCCTGAATGCCCATATAAAGTTTCACAGGTGCATCATTCGTGTTTTCAAACACTAAGTCTAAGTATGGATATGCAATTGTAGCATCTCTTCCTTGCGGAACGTAACCTACCGTTTTAGAATGTGTCGTTCTCTCTACCATTTTCAAACCAGCCTGATCTGCTGCATTGTATAATGTTGATGATGTTTGACAAACACCACCGCCGTATCCATCTACTAGTTTACCATCTACAATTTCTTTTCCTAATTGATATCCTTTATCTGGCGTTGTATCACCAATTAATGCATTGAAAGAGAAACTGTCTCCTTTTGCTAATACAACTCCATTTATGCTCGCTGCTGACAAACGAATATTCTCAATACGACCACCTGCTGAGCCACCTAAATTCGTTTCATATCTACCAATTACCGTACCACTTCCTTGTGCATCACTTAATGTTGCAGTTGGTTTTTTTTCAACAATAGGTAACTGATATGAAGAATCCCACATACCAACGTTTAATAATTTATTTACTAACTCTTTTTCCATTAATTCAAAAGAAGGCTTTCCTTCTTGCCAACTTCCATCAGGCCCTAAACGTGAAGGAACCATCTTTTTGTCAACATTTTTCCCAACTTCCCTAGCAACCTTCTCAACCGATTTTTTAAATTTCACTTCATCTTCAAAATAACCTAGACTCGATAAATCTAGCTTTTTCACTTCTGTACCTGTACGACCATCTACTAAACTAATAGAATCCTGTACTTCTGCTTTAGCCTCTACCGTGTGGCCACCAATATCACTTACTAATGCGACATCACTTACTTTTGTGCCACAACCACTTACTATAGCTACACATAATACCCCAACTAATATACCCTTTACTTTACGGAACAATATACTCTCCCCTTTTTCCCAATATTACTTTTATGTATTATTTCATTTTTATGTATGTTTTGTTACAATCATTTTACAATATATTTATAAATTGTTACAAGTTATTTTTTACTCTATATAAATTACTCTTTTCTTTTCCAAATGTCTATACATATTTACATAAAAGTTTGAGTTTGATAGAAATGTAACCTTTATGTAACCCCACCCCATTATCCAGTATATACCATTAAACGGACGGAATACAAATGTAAAAACTCCATATTCTTATTTATAAAGGAACATCCTGTGAACATAAATAGGTATTTGCCGTGCCACACTCCGCTTTTACACATACATTATGGTGAATTAACCTATTTTAAAGAAATGGAGGATGTTTTTATGTACCCCTACAATCCATACGATCCATATAACCAAAATGGTTATCAGCCTCAATATGATTTACAAGCACAATACCAACAATATATAGATCCAGCAGAACAAGTTAATCCATATGATCAAACTCGACAATTTCAACTTCCAATCTCTTTTCCTGGTACTGGAAACCGTCAACTAGAAAGACGAGTAAATGAGCTTGAACAAAGAGTACGTCAATTAGAAAACACGGTTGAGCGTCATACACGTAGATTAAACCGCTTAAACCAACGTTTACGTACTATAGAAAACAGACTAAACATTCCATTTTCAGCATTAGAAGACGGATTTTAATTTCGAAAATAAAAAATATATAAGGAAGGGGCTCCCCTTCCTTATATAAATTGACGAAAGTTTTTTCCATCTCTATACTGGTAAGAGTTAATGAAATGAAACAAGGTGATAAATATGGATTTTGAAATAAATTATCTTTCCTTTTATGTTGTACAAGTAGAAGGAAAAGGTGAAGCTGTTGATAAACGCTACAAACATTTTCAAACATTAGACGCTGAAGAGTATGAAGATAGCTCCTTAAAAGAATTTTTGAATGGTGAATTATTAAAAATTTCAAAGCGAAAAGTAGAACGTCATGCGAAAACAGAACAAGCTCCGACAAAAATCGGTCGCTTCATTGTAGAAGAAGGGCACGAACTTGATTCAAACCCTCATTACAACCTATTTAATCGCATTCGCTTCGCGGAAACTAAGGAAAACTTCAAAGATATGAGTGAACCACTCGTTTATACATATCTTGACACAAGTGCTGTACGCGGTGGTGTATTTTTAATTGCGCAAGCAAAACTACGTAAATACTTTGATGATCCATTCGTTTTCGTTATGAAATGTGACTTTGAACCGAAAGTTGCTTCTATTTCAGATGAATCCACACTAATTCGTAACGTTGAAATGGCAATCACAACAAAAAACATGAAATCTATCCAATATCCGTACATGCCTGAAGAAGGTATGGTTGAAGTAGGCGAACTAAAAATTCACCAAGCATCACACGCCCGTTACTTTGAAGACTTCTTAAAATTCGTCGAGTACGAACGCTCTATGCCTGAAATTATGAAAACACAAGTAATGGACATGGTATACGACCAAATTGAAGATGTATTTGAAGAAGGTACGGAAGAACGCGAACAATTCGACCAAGCAATGGAAGTATGGGCTGCCAGTCCGAAACGCGAAATTATGGAACAATTTTCAACCGAAGAAGTAATGGAAGCTACCGCTCAAATCGTTGAGCACGCTCCTGAAGTGGAATTAAAGCTAAAAGCAGATCATATCTCTGTGAAGGCTCTACTTGCTGATTTCGGGGATCAAATACATATCGCAAAGGTAAATGACCGGTACGTATTAATGATTGAGGCTGATACACTTACGTTTGAGAAAGGCTTCTCTCCTATTGAGTTTCTGAAGCCAGACGAATTGCAAGATGTGATTGAGCGGATTGAGCAGAAAGCCTCTCATATACCGCAATATTAAATATCAAAAAGCAGCCGAAATTACAAAAAACAAGGAAAGAAGCTGTTCCAAACTATCTTTTGGAACAGCTTCTTTCCTTGTACATTCATTGTTATTATCTTTATTAGCAAATCGGCATCATTTTTATAATTTTCTATACGGCTACATAAAAAGAGCACTTAGTTAAAAGATTTAACTTATAGGACAACCATTTTTCTTAAAAAAGAATGAGAAATAACCCCATTTTATTTATTAACCCTCAAGCAAACTATAATAGATTTCTTCTATTTCAGAAACCATTCTCTCTTGTGTTAAATACTTCCGTGCATATTCCTTTGCATTTTTCCCTAAAGATAATCTTAACTGTGAATTTCGTATCAATAAAGTTAATGAATCAACAATTTGTTGCACATTTCCAGGTTCACATAAAAGTCCTGTCTTACCATCTTGGATCATTTCTACGATACCTCCACAATTTGTGGAAATAATTGCTTTCCCTGCAAACATAGCTTCTATAATTGAAAGTGGAAAATTATCATTTATAGTAGGTAAAATATAAACATCAGAAGCTGCCAATATTTCTGCAATATCTTTTCGATTCCCTAAAAATTTCACATTTTTTAAATTATAGAACTTTACTTGCTGTTCCAAATCCTCCCTCATAACTCCGTCTCCAACAATCCATACTTCAATATGAGGAAGACTTCCCTTCATTTGTGAAAGTGCACTTAAAAGGTTCGTATGCCCTTTTCTAGGAGAAAGCCGCGCAATACAAGTAACAATTATTTTGTCTGTTTCTTTTTCTATTATTTTCTCTTTAAAGTTTATACCCGTATAAACAGTCACAAGTTGTTTAGATTTCGCCCCATATTTTTTTAACGCCGAATGAAAAGAATCACTAATAGTTATAATTTTATCAGCTGTCTCTATTCCTTGTTTCTCAATTTCACTAAAGTACAATTCCTCAATAGAGTCTTTTTTTATTTTATTAAATTTTATCCTACTTTGAGTAAAATGTCCGTGTGGTGTAAAAAAAAGAGGCTTTCTATATCTTAAATTGAATTGTCTTAATATAAATAAAGAAAATAAGTCTTGGGCATGAAATACATCATACCCATTTAAATTTTTCTCCTCTAAAAAACTTGTAAATACACTTAGGAAACTCACGTTTTTAATAATTTTTTCATTTATAACTCCATATCTTTCTCTAAAAAACACACTTATTTTTTTCGCTTCTTCAGGAATCCGCTTCTCTAAATATTCAACTGGCATCTGGAGGGGAGAAATAACATCTACTTTATGTCCCAATTTTTCAAATCCTTCTTTTAACGTGGAGATATAATTAGCCAACCCTCCGACATTAGGATATTTGAAGAATGTTACATACAAAATTTTCATATTTTCAACTTTCTTATTTAGACATTCTCCATTATCCTTGAAAGATACTATTGGTAAATCTACAAACTCGAGCTGATTTTCCACTTTATAATACTTATCCATAATCTTCAATAATCTTTCAAATAAAAGATTTTTAATTTGTGATTTCAATTTATCCTCCCTAACCAAGCTAGCAACCATTTTATAATTTATAACCCAAGTTCCTTACCCCAAGTTGCAATTTTTTCAAGGTGGTACGCTAGCAATTCGCCTCCACGATTGTCAAATATCCTTCTCAACTGTGTATGCAAACCTTTTTCTAACGTTCGTTGTAAATATGCCATTTTGTATAGATCCATAGGATTTTCTTTAAAGTGAATTCCATATTTCTTCATTTCCTTTGTATACACATTTACGCAGTTCAAACGTATTTCATCTGCATTCCCTTGCCAATCTTTTCTAAATCCTATTAATACTTCAACTAAAACTACCATATCCAACCACACTGGTGCATATTTAGCAGCTTCCCAATCAATGAATTGAATATTCCATTGACTACCAGAACTTACGTTATTACTGCATATATTTTGCATATGCAGATCACCATGCGTTATTGCAGAGCCACTCTCCAGTAATTTTGGGAAAAAGTCCGGACCTTTTTCATATATTTTCATTAATGATTTATAATAAGGTTTAATAATATCTTCCAGGTCTTCATCATCCATTGCAGCGTTTAAAAAAACTATTGTTCGGTTTATATATTTCTCTCGATCTTTTCTCATTTTATCGGACCCATAGACTGGTAACCATTCTGACCAAGTATTTTCATTTTTACGAAGTTTTTTTTCGAAAGTATTAGCGTGAAGTTTAGCAAGAGTGGGGATAATAGAATTAAAATGATCTGGAGTAAAAGTAACTTGCCCTCGAATTTGTTGAACAAACTCCATAAATATCCATGTTTCATCATTTGTTCTTTCAATATGATATATTCGAGGAAGAAATTCTTTTAATTTACGAGAGGGCTTTTCATACATTTTAATTTCCACTTCATTTTTACGATGTGTACCGTTATATATTTTTAAAATAATAGGAAAGTACTTCATCTTTGTTTGAATATTTATTTGATAAACACTCATTTTATTACTTGCTTTTAAACATGTAATTTTAGATTCCTCAATCGTAATTTTATCTCTTAATGCATTCGAAAGTTTTTTTTCAATTTCTAGCTTTTGAAACAAGCTTAATAATATGTTCGGCTCGTACAAAACTGCTCATTCCTTTCTTTTTCTTTTCCAAGCATTTATTAAATGTGAATATGCACTTCGAATAAACGGCATTGGGTCATCCCACGCAAACAGAGCAAATTCTTTTTGACCTTTTAGCCCTTTATAAAATTCTTTCCATGTCATTTCTCCCTTTTGTTTTTTATGACGAAATGTTAAATAATATCGTACAAGGTAAATCCATTTAACACCATCATTCTGTTGTAATTGTGGTATCACCTCCTGATTCGTTACATATAAATAGTACATGTATACAAAATCAATACCGGCTCTTCTTGTTAAACTATGAGTTAGCCAAAAGCGAGGATTTATCTCGATAAATTTATATACCCCATCCCTAGGATCTTTTTTAAATTCTATCATACCTATACCTTTTAGTTTTAACTCTTGAAAAAATGGCAAACACATCTCTACTAATTCTGGTACTTGTTTACTAACAATATGTGCACCCGTTCCAAATTCAGCTGGAAATTGGTGATTTTTTTGTAAAGAAAATAAAGCTAACAATTCCATGTTATCATCATAAAATGTTGCCACTTTATAGAAACATTGATTATCCCCTGGAATAATTTCTTGAATCAAAAGTTTTCCATGTTGTTGAAATAGTTGATACTGACTTCTTAGTTGATCTGCATCTTGTACTAAAATTGCTTTTTGATTAACTTTCTTCCGAAATTCATGTCCCATCACCGGCTTTAAAATACATGGAAAAGTAAGGTCTTCTATCACTAATTCAAATTCTTCATCCCGTTCAATCATATACGTCTTAGGACAAGGGATATTATGTTTCTTTGCTAATTCATACATTTTTTCTTTATCTACTATTTGCTCAACAAGTGATTGTTCAGGTATAAAAAACAAATAGTATTCAGAAAGTTCTTTTTGATATTTCGAAATAAATACCAAGTAATCATCCGCACCAGTATATAGAACTGGTTTTTCTTTAAAGTTTTTAGCCAAATCAACTAAAAATACTAATAACTCTTTTTCTTTATATAACGGACTTGGACAGACTCCACATGAAGCAAGACGTGATTTACCTATTTTATATGCCTTTTCATTGTCATACGCATAAACCTTAATTCCTTTTCTTGCTAACCCCCGAATGATTCCAATTCCATTAGCACTTAAATCTAACACAATTGCTACATGTTCATGATTCATGTAATTTTTCCTCGCCCACATATATTTTTATAAACTTCTTCCACTTTCATTGCCATTGACTCTTGTGTTAAATTTGTTTTTGCGAATTCTTTTGCATTTCTCCCTAACATCTCACGTTCTTCTTTATTATCTATAACCCGTTTAATCGCATTTGCCAATTGATTTGTATCTCCTACATCTACAAGAATGCCATCTTTTTCATTAGCTACTAGTTCTGGGATTCCTCCTGATTTTGTAGAAATTACACAAATCCCATAATGCATTGCTTCAATAATAGAGATTGGTAAACTATCATTAATAGTTGGAAGGACAAAAACGTCAGTTTTAGCTAATATATTTGGTATATCATCTCTTTTCCCTAAAAACTCAACCATAGAAAGCCCTAAATCCACAGCTTGCCTTTCACGCTCCTCCCTCATTTCACCATCACCAACAATTAGTACTTTAAGCTTATCTGTATATTCATTTCCGATATAAGAAAGTGCATTAAATAATATATCATGTCCCTTTCTTGGACCTAATCTAGACACACAAGATATAACAAGCTTTTCATTATCTTTTTGACGGCTTACAGTAGGATAATCAATACCAGTAAGAACTTTCTCGATATTTTCTTTTAACGCCCCCATTTGAGATAATGGTTTACGAAACGAATCACTTAAAATAATAAGTTGATGTGAGTATTCAATAGCTTTTTTTTCTAGCTCTTTATAATAAACTTCCTCTACAGAACCTTTTTCAATAATACCAAACTTCAGTCTATTAAAGGTGTACATTCCATGAGGAGTAAACACGATTGGTTTTCCATACCGTTCATTTATTCTCCCTAATATATTCGCTGTAAATAAATCTTGCACATGAAAAATATCATACTTTTTTAAATTTGTATTTTCTAATAACATTTTTTCATAGACATACATATTTCTATTATTTTTTAAAATCATATTACTAACATTTCCATAACGCGTATTAAAAAATCTTTTCAACGCCGGAACAATTTCACCACGAATCATTTCAACTTGATTCATGGAAAATTGATTAGGAGAAATAATATCTACATCATGCCCAAGCCGTTTTAAACCGTCACTTAAAGTTTTAATATAATTAGATAGACCTCCGACATGAGGATAGTCCCAAAACGTCGCAATTAATATAGATAACTTCTTTTCTTTTGATTTTCTAGATTTTATTTTTCTTTGTCTTATATTTTTAGATTTTTGTTTTAGTTTTACTATTTCCTTTTTGTTATTCACAAAAGAATTCAAACCAAAATACTCATCCAAAGCTTTAACTATATATGGATAGGGACCTTCTTCTTGTCTTCTCATCGCCATATCCTCCTAATTATCTCAAATGCTTCAGCATAAGATACACCAATAGACATGCCCCTCATTCTCCCTAAATATTCTATACCTTTATATGAACGAGGGTGTGGAAAGTCCCTCATTTCTACCTCATAATGTTTTAATGCGGCAATTTTCGTATCCATTTGATCTGTAATATCTACAAAATAATTAGGCTTGAAAATTTTATCATTTGAATGAACATTCCATTCGCTAGAAGAAACCGTTTCAAATGTAATTAACTCAATTGGTCTTTGATTTGGCAAAGGTCGAGTTGCTGTCAAAACCGCCCTAAATGTAATTAGATGGTCCCTATTAACATCACCATAATGATGTGTGAAAATTTTACTTGGCTTATAAATTTTTATTAAATTTTCAATTTCTTTTGTTAATCGATGCAACGGAAGTAACTCTAATTCTAAATTATTATGCTTTAAGAAGATAACTTCTTTAATACCAAGCGCCTCATTTGCAGCTATACTTATTTGTTCCATATGATGTGCTTCTTCTTTTCTTCCCAAAGCAGTTATAACTGATACTACTCTAACTCCTTTATCAATTAATTTTTTTAAAGTACCTCCAGGTCCTAATAACTCATCATCCGGATGAGCACCAATAACTAATACACACTCAACCATTATTACTTCCACTCCCTATATCATTTATAATATATGAATACCTATCTTCAAAATAAACTGTCATTAGCGGATACCTCAGATAATTATATGAAACTAAATCATCTTTTTAATAAAAATATATTTAATAAACCTATTCCTTAATCCACATACGATAACTATCTAACCGCAAATTCTTTACATGATTTAAAAATACTTGGGATTGTCCTAGTTTCTCTAAACCCTTCAACAATTTCTTTGGTACTCTGCTATCTGATGTAAACGCTCTTTTATGATCGATTACCTTTAATTTTCCTTCCTCGTTTATCAATATATGTCTAACTTCAGTGTCTAACCTTTTGAATTGTATCTTTTCTAATTCATCTAACATCGCTAATATTTTAATAGCTAATTGCTCTGAAAGTTCCTTTTCTCTTTTTAAATAGCGTGCAAGCGAGACTCCTTGTACATATTCCATAACAATGTAGTTTTCTCCATGTTCATATACAGTCGGAATAACCGGTGAAGATTGCCCTGCCATTAAAGCCTCTAACTCTCTTTGTTGTGTTTCTTCATTGAAAAATATTTTCACGCATTTCTCTTCACTTAATTGATACACTTCTCCATCTTTACCATCACCAATTAATTCATTTCCCATTACTTCTTTTCTACCTATTTTTTTCCCATAAAAATATTTTTTCATTTCACTCCTCCTCACTCATTTTCATTACTTTTAAAACTAGTATTAATTTTTATTTTATGGATTAGCCTCCATAAATGTTAATCCATATCAGCACATTTTCCATATATTCACGATAAAAACTCTAAAAATGTGCTCTTATTTCAATTTCTTATATACATTAAAATTCCCCCATTCAAAACAACAAAACTTTTAAAACAAGTAATAATTCTCATATAACTTCTTACTTCATCCATGCATAAAAAAAAACCTATTATTTAGGTGATTACCTGATATAATAGGTTTTTTCTTTTATATATAAATCTAGCAGTTTTTGATTACCTCTCTTTCCTCCAAATACTTCAATTGCCGTTCTGCCTTTCTTACCGCCGTTCGAAAATGCTTTTTCAATAATTCTATTGTAGATTCACTTATATAGTATCTTTCCGTTATACTTTCCCACGTGTCACTACTTTCAAATGTACTCCAAACGAAAGGACGCTCTGTATTTTTTCTCATTTCTTTAAATACCCATTTTCGCATCTTTTTTTTCGCTTTTTCTGTTAGTTTTCCGTTCTCTACAAGTTCAAGCTCACCGTGTCTTTTGTACCGTTTATGAATATCTCTCTCGCTATATACTTTAAGAAGTATATTTGCTGTATTCTCAGCATCTGCTAAAGCACGATGCTGTTTCCCTTCCCAAGTTAAACCGAGCTGCTCTACTGCAAACTGTAAACTTGGTGTATGCTCAAATAATTCTTCATACGCTTGGAAAACAAATTTCTGCAAATCAAATTTGCTCTCTTTTTCCGTACATGGGCATTCTACACCGTGCAACGTACAATCATGAGATAGAAAGCGGTAATCTTCTCTTCCCCATGAAACAAATATAGAATTTTCTCCGATAAACTGAATAAATTTCTCTATAATTTGCGGGAATTTCTCCACACCAATTAAATCATCCTTTGTAATTCCCGTTAATTTCGTCGTATGACGAGTGAGTCGTGCACTCGGTTTTACTAACTCCGAAAATTCTCCAATTACCTTCATTGTACTTGCTTCTATTTTTACAGCACCGATATCAACTATCTCTGACGGATCTTCTGATTTATACGGCCTGAAATTTCTCTCTATATCGAACACAATAAAATGTGTAGCGTTTTCCAATTTTTTTACCTCTTTCTAAATTCCATTTCACACAAATACTCTATTTTTAGTATTTATTCATTCATGCACTTTATGCATGAAATACTTCGTCTAAAAAACGAAAATTTAATCTCATTATTATATGTACATAGGAGGTTATTCAATAAAAATGCAAAAAAAAGAAGGGCAAGCCCTTCTTTTTTCCATAATTACTTCTTGTTAACGTTTGTAGCTTGAGGTCCACGGTTACCTTGTTCTACTTCGAAAGTAACTTCTTGACCTTCTTCTAAAGATTTGAAGCCGTCGCCTTGGATAGCTGAGAAATGAACGAATACGTCTTCTCCGCCTTCAACTTCGATGAAACCGAAACCTTTTTCTGCGTTAAACCATTTTACTTTACCGTTTTGCATTTAAAAAATCCTCCTACAATGTACCTATATGTACATATTCATTTTCAACCACTTTACAATAATACTTCAAACATTAAAAAACTGCAACCCCAGAGGAGATTTAACATTGCTATCCTCCTCGGAAGTTACAGCTCATTTAAATCTCTATATTATTAAAAGTAAAATGGTTTAAAGTAACTATATCATATCAATATAATAAAAGTAAAGTTTTTTTTGCTATATAACTTTATTCTTCCACTGCATCACTTTTGATTCACCTGATCCAGCTACAACATAACCCTCTTTTTGGTTAACGATGCGCCAGCCATGCCCTTTAACTGAGTCACATACTGTAACAATTCCTTCTTCAAGAAGTACACGGCAAACTGTACTAATCCCCGCCTTATTTTGCGTTGACGTTGTATATAGCACATGTTGATCTACACTTAAGTCTAAATAGCTACTTGCTTTCTGCTCACTTTGACACGTGTGCCAATATGTTTTTTCACTCTCAATACTTTCATCTATTTTACAAAAAGAAATATTTCCGCTAATCCCCTTGCACGATCCACTGGCTGCTACTAAATAAGAATTGTGTAAAGTCAACGCTGAGATCATCTGATTCATCACGATTTTAATCCTCTTTAATTTACGTGTCTCCAAATTAAAGATCCAAACACCACCATATTTAGCATGTATTTTCGTACCGATAAATAAATAATGTTTATATAAAAATAACGATCGAATAGATGGTGCCTTGCCACCATACTCAAGAAATGGATGAATGGTTTCCCATGTCGAACCAAAATCATTAGAATGATACAACGTTTTATCTCCATGAGCAATGACAGTTCCTTGTACATTACTACACACATTCCAACTCGTTGCTTTTGTTGGAAAACGCTGAACCGTCCAGTTCTCTCCACCATTCATACTACGAATAAAAATCCCTTCGTCACCTACACCATACACTACATTATCTTCGCTATGTAAATCCCTAATTCGTTTTTGAAAACCATTTAAAATTTGTTTCCATTCTCCGTCTTGTTCAATAAATAAGCCATTATATGTAGTAGCTAACATAAGTTTTCCATCTCTTAACTTCGTGATAGCGGTCGCACTTAACATTGTCTCCACGTTGACACTCCCATTCTTAGAACTTCTCAGCAAATGCAATTGCAAAATTACTGCATTTTTCAACATCCTCTTCATCTTCTGGAGCTAATTCAATTTTCAATCCTTCTTGTACAAGCTCTGCACCGCGTTCTACAAGTTTCTCTTCAAATATCGTTACCGCTTCACAAAACAGTTCATACGCCGTATCTCCTGATCCAAATACTGCTACTTTTTTCCCTGATAAATCTATATTATCTAAGTCATCATGGAAATCTTCCGCTTCAAATGGTAGTTCACCATCGCCCCACGTATAAGATCCTAAAATGATTCCATCATAAGCTAATAATTCTTCCGCATCCATGCCTTCCATCTCTTGCAATACTACTTCATGATCAAAAGCATCTAAACTAACTTTAATTAAATCAGCAATACTCTCTGTATTTCCTGACATACTTGCATAAGCTATTAAAATTTTCGCCACTTCGGCATCCCCCTCTTACATTAAATGATTCTCATTCTCATTATATTAATAATGAGAATCAATTTCAATTATATTTTTCGTTTTTATTTATTCCATACAAAAAAGCACAGATGACTATACAATCACCTGTGCTTTTTATTACTTTTTAAAAATACCAAACGGCTTTCCAACTGGTAATACAACTTTACCGAAGTGTGTATTTAACACTGCTGCTGCTGAACCATAGAAAGATAATAATGAAATAAGAAGTTCCGAATATGCCGCTAAATTATGCATTGCATGCGGCATAACACCTAAAGTACTCAATGAAAGACCGATAAATAAGAAATCAATAAGGACGAAAATCATAAATAATACTTTATGTGTTTCCATTGCACCAATTGTCATAAAGATTGTGAAAATCAAATATCCGATAAAGGCTACCCCAAGCTGTTTTGAATCTGCAGCTTGTGCTAATTTTTCGCCAAATACTCCAAGTTGAATTAACCAAGTCATTCCAACACCTAACCAAAATAGGCCGTATGCACCGAATGCCGTTGTACCGAATGTATTGTTATGCTTTGCATCGTGAATGCACGCAAAGATTTGTGCAAATCCTCCTAAAAAGATTGCCCATGGTAATACAAGAGAAACGCCATCTGTTAAGCCTAACTTTTGAGATGATGCTACAAGTGTTACCATCGCTAATCCAAATAGACCAATTCCAGATGGATCCGCTGTTGTCATTTTCACATGATGTGTAGTTGTTTGATTGCTCATATAAACCTCCTGATTATAAACATACTCGAATACAATACTTAAATCAGAAGGCTATGTCAATGGTTTTTTTTGTATGTTGTCGGACCTTATATCTTATAATGATCGAATATACTTGTGACCAATTCGTAAGGTTTTACGTTCACATTTTCCAACTTTTTTATCGGCATCCATAACGGAATATAACTCCCTCTATCTTTCAGTTCGAATTCTTCAGCTTTACCACTTCCGAAAACTCCATCTATAATATGGGCATTAAAATAATACTCCGTACCCTTATACTCCACCGTTGCAATTAAATGCTCCACTTCTATATGTACCCCTAATTCTTCATAAGCCTCTCGCTTCGTTGCTTCTTCCGGTGTTTCTCCTTCTTCAATTCCTCCGCCTGGAAAAACATAATATGTTTCCCCTTCTCGAATACGTTTTATAAGAGCAATTTTCCCTTCCTGCACAATGATAGCCCCGCCGCGATTTCTTATCATTTTATTACCTCAATCCGAATCGCAACTGTTCCCCACTTTTCTTCTTGTTCTTTCGTATATATTTTGTATGTACTTTCTAGCATTTCCTCTAAACTATCATTTTCACAATCCAATAATTTTTTATCAATTTGCTCGTACATTATTTTAAAGCTTTCGTATCGTTTTATTTCCGTTACTTTTACAGCCATCGTTGCTGCTGTTGTAAGGTTCGTAAATACAATAGCATCGCCTTGTTTTATAAGTTGACGTTTCGTATCGTATAAACGTACTTCATATACTTTTTTTCCTGATTGTATTGACTGAAAAGGTTTATTATATAATCCCATTTCGTATATCATTCATTCCACTCCCTTTTTATTCTTTGCGCCTACTATTATATTTGTGCATTACCAATTCATACAGCACAGTTCGCCTTATTCCAAATTACATATAATGTTCCATATCCATTACTTGCTTTAGAGAGGATGCTAAATTCGTTATGTTATATTTAAATCAAAAACCTGAATATAATAAATATGATATTGGTGATTATACTTATAGTAAAGTAGGTCCAACCATTTTTTCTTGGAATGATGAAACAAAATTAAAAATAGGTAAGTTTTGTTCATTAGGAGAAGATGTCGTTTTTATACTTGGCGGTGAACATCGTGCAGACTGGATAACGACTTATCCATTTAATGCATTTTTTAATGAAGGAGCACATATTACTGGTCATCCTTCTTCAAAAGGTGATATCGTAGTCGGCAACGATGTATGGATTGGTTATCAATCCTGCATTTTATCTGGTGTTACAATTGGTAACGGAGCCATTATCGGGGCAAAGAGTGTTGTTACGAAAGACGTACCCCCATATGCAATTGTAGCTGGTAATCCTGCAAAATTTGTTCGATATCGTTTCCCGCAAGAAACGATTGAAAAACTAGAAAATCTCGCATGGTGGGATTGGGATATTTCTGTTATAAAAGGAGCCATTCCATTTCTACTTTCCAACAAAATCAACGAATTTTTTACCTCGCCCGAAAATGAATCTATGTGATTAATACAAAAAAGAGCATCCTATTCTTTCAGGATGCTCTTTTTTGTATTATTTTTTATGTTCGTGCAAATGATTACACGGAGAACATTGAAATGGAATTTTATCTAAGCAATTAAAGTTTGTTTCACAAATTTGTTCGATAGTTGGGACGAACGGTATGACCACAATATTACTTTCTATTATTTGTGTAACAGGTGGTAACACTGTACCTACTTGATGTTCGAAGCGAATACTCGCTTGATTTATATAATTTCCTGAACCACTTGGCGCGCTCTGAACTACTACTTGGAACGAGACTGTGCGTGCTTCACCTGGATTTAAACTTCCTATAAGAAATCCTGATACTGGATTTACATTTGACACTAGCGTATTATCAACCGTTACACTTCCAAGGACAAATCGTACACTACTATCTAACATATCTTGAAAACGGATATTTTGCATCACTGTATCACCCGTATTTGTAATAACTGTCGTAAACGTAATAACATCGCCTATCGTTGCTGTTTGATGGTCTGCCACTTTTACAACAGTCGTTGAAACATTTTGAGAAATAAACGGGATAACAACTGTATTACTATCGGCTTCAACTACTACAGGCGGTTCATTTGGATTCACAATTGCAAGCCCATTCGCTGTAGCAGTATTTGTAACTAAATTATTTATTTGCCCGCCTGTTATTACAACTTGGAAATTAATAATTGCTGCATCATTTGGCTGAAAATCCCCTAACGGAATACCAGTATTCGGATTGGCAAACGGAAGAGGTACATCATTTACCGTTACCGTGCCATTTATAAATAACGTATTCGGATCAATGATATCCGTTAAAACAATATTCGTCACAGGAACTGTACTATCATTTATAACAGCAATTCCGTAAGTGACAACATCTCCTACCATCGCTACTTCAAAATCCGCTCCTTTTGCAACAAATAAGATTGCAGTATTTACTGTTACAATAACAGTGTTACTCGTGTCCATTACTGTAACCGGCGGCTCTCCTGGTACTAAAATATATTCTGCTAACGCCCCTGCAACGTTCACTACTGTACCACCATCTGGAAAACTTGTAATCTTAGCTTCATATGTTACAAGTGCCGTCTCACCGACTGGGATGTCTGGTATCGTAAATCCAGCCTGTGGATTTAACCCTGGCTGCGGAACTCCATTTATCGTTACACTATTTGGAACAAATTCAGCTTCCTGAGATAACACGTCTATAAATTGAACATTCATCGCATCAGCAGTACCTGTATTTAATATACGAACAGTATACGTTACCGTTTCTCCTACTCCAACAATCGGATGATCTACTTCTTTCAGCATATCTAAACTGCCTCTATTTACTGGTGTGACTGTCGTATTACTTGAATTCGTAATTGTAAACGGAGGTTCTCCTGGAATCAATTCGAAATCACCCGTTACTCTCGCTGTATTCATAATACTACTAGAAGGTGGAACCGCGATTACATTTACTTCAAATGTAATTAATACGCTGTCCCCTACTGCAAGATCTGGTAATGAAAAGCCTACAAATGGATCTAAACCTACTTGCGGAATTCCATTTATTTGTACACTTCCAGGAACGAATTCTAAACTAGGTGACGGAACATCGATAAACTGAACATTCGTCGCTAGTACCGTTCCCGTATTTGTAACTTGCACACTATACGTTAACGTATCTCCTAAACGTGTCGCTTCTTTATTTACAGACTTTAAAACGCTGAACCGTCCTCTATTTATCCTTGTTATTGTCGTATTACTCGGCTCTGTTACCACAACCGGTGGCTCTTCTGGTACTAATACAAAGCTTCCTGTTACATTTGCAACGTTCGTAATGGTTCCTGATGACGGGATGTTTATAACTGTCGCTTGAAACGTCACGATAACTATTTCGCCAACTGGTATATCTCCAACTCCAAAGCCAATAATCGGATTTAAGTTTGGTTGCAGGGCTCCATTTATCGTTACACTATTCGGTATAAATGACGCTCCTGCTGAAATGGTATCAATAAACTGAACATCATTTGCTGTTACTGTTCCTGTATTCGTTATTTGAACCGTATACGTTAATACATCTCCAACGAGAGTAGCAACCCTATTTACTTGTTTAATTACATTAAATTGTCCTCTATTTACAGTTGTAAGTGTTGTATTGCTCGGCTGGTTTATTATAACTGGTGGTTCTCCCGGTACTAATACAAAACTTCCTGTTACATTTGCCGTATTGGCAATTGTTCCATTTGACGGAACACTAACAACGGTTACTTGGAATGTAACTTCTACACTTTCACCTGGGTTTATATCTGGAAGCGGGAATCCATTATTAGGATTGAATCCAGGTTGTAGCACACCATCTATCGTTACACTATCTGGTACAAATGTGATCGAGGACGGTAATACATCACTATATTGAACATTCGTCGCTACCACTGTACCTGTATTTTGAACTACTGTTGTATATGTGATTGTATCACCTACTGCAACAACCGGCTGACTTACTGATTTTAAAACATTTAAACCAGGTTCATTGATTTTTGTTAATGTCGTATTACTTGTCGTTGTTTCTGTAATAGGCGGCTCTGTTTCACTTACAGGAAATGTAGCTGTAACGTCTACAAAGTTAACAACTGTACCACCTTCTGGTATGCTTGTAACCACTTCCTGATATGTGACAAGTACAAAATCATCTACAGGTATGTCTGGAACTGTAAAACCAATGAAAGGATCTAATCCTGGTGCCGATACCCCGTTTATGCTTACACTTCCCGGTATAAATGCTACACCGACGGAAGTTGTATCTATAAATTCAACATTCGTTGCTGGCACTGTACCGAAATTAAAGATTAATACATCATACGTTAATATTTCTCCTACAGTCGCTACTTCTTTATCTACTAGTTTTAATGGGAAAATCGAAGCTATATTAATTGTCGTAACGACTAAATTCGTTAATATCGTTTCCGTAATTGGTGGTTCCTGCGGATTTGGTTGTGAAGTAAATGTAACGTCTGCATCATTTAATATGACTTCATTATCTGGAATTTCTGTAATCATCACTCGGAACGTTACCTCAATACTTCCACCATCCATTAATAATGGAGTAACTGTAAATCCTATTTCTGGATTTAAACCGAGTTGCGGTACCCCACCTATCGTTACACTATCTTCTTCAAATGTTGTCCCTTCTGGTATGACATCTTGGAAGAATACATCTGTAACAGGTATAATTCCTACGTTTGAAATTAGCACAGTATATGTTAATACATCCCCAACCGCTCCAGTAGCAACATCTACTGTTTTGATTGCTGTTACTTCACCAGGAGGAGGTAACGGTATCGTCACTACTGTCGTATTACTTGAATTGGTCGTTGTTACAGGGGGCTGTAAAGGATTTAATAAAAAAGTGGCTGTAGCAGATGCCGTGTTTAGTACGGCTCCGCGCGTGGATGGTGCAACTACTGTTACTTGGAACGTTACAGTCAATGATGTTCCAGCAGCGATATTAGGAAGCGTAAAACCTATATTTGGATCAAATCCAGGTTGAGACGCTCCATTTATCGTTACACTATTTGCGACAAATGTTGTTTCTGGAGCAATCGGATCAATGAAAGAAACATTCGTTGCTGTTACTGTGCCGTTATTTCGAATGACAACAGAATACGTGTAAGTTTCTCCAAGTGCTGCTTGTTGTACAGATGAAGATTTTTGTATATTTAGCTGTGCTGTGTTTACTTGCGTCACTACAAAATTACTATTTGTTACAGTAGTTATTGGAGGGTTTGCTGGATTTATAAGAAAACTTGCAGTAACGTTCGATTGGTTTCTAACATTTCCACCGCTCGGAACACTCGTCACTGTAACTTGAAACGTAATCGTAGCCGTTTGCCCGACCGGAATATTTGGTACTGGGAAACCTGCCATAGGATCCGCGCCTTGCTGTACGACTCCGTTTATCGTCACACTATTTGCTACAAACGCAGTACCAGACGGAATTGGATCTTGAAAAATAATATTCGTTGCAGGAACAGTTCCTGTATTTTGAATTAGAATCGTATACGTTAACGTATCTCCTACACCTGCTTGCGTTGTATTTACACTCTTCATTACATTAAGTGATCCTACATTCACTCGCGTCACAACGATATTACTAATCGTTACAATTGTAATTGGTGGCTGGAGAGGACTTACTTGGAAATCCGCAGTTACATTTGCATTATTCGGAAGAACTCTATTTGGTGGTACACTCGTGATTGTCACTTGAAAAACAACTGTTACCATCCCTCCTACTGGAATATTGGCAAGTGGAAATCCAGTTGTTGGGTTTAAACCTGGTTGAGGTGTTCCGTTTATTGTTACACTATTTGCTACAAACGTCGTTCCAGATGGAATTGGATCAAGAAATGATACATTTGTCGCTGCTACTGTTCCACTATTTTGAATACGAACTGTATACGTTAACGTATCTCCTACTCCTGCTTCAGTAGCACTTACACTTTTCATTACATTTAGTCCTGAAGAATTCACGACTGTCATAACAGTATTACTTGGCACTGTTACAGTAATTGGTGGCTCTGTTGGATTTACAAGAAAATCACCAGTAACAGTCGCATTATTTACGACATTATTCCCTTGTGGAATTTCATCAATTAACACTTCAAACGTAACAATTACACTCGCGCCAGTAGGTAAGTTATTTAATGAAAATCCAAGTTCTGGATCTGCCCCTTCTTGTAAAACACCATTAACAAATACACTGTTTTCAATAAATAATGTCCCTTGCGGAATTGAATCTTGGAAAAATACATTTGTAGCTGGTACGCTACCTGCATTTATGATTTCGATTGTATATACTAAAACATCCCCTACCGTTGCAACATCCGTATTCACTGCTTTCACAACTTCAAAGTTCCCTGATTGTACAGTTGTATTTACAATGTTACTTGGAACATTGATTGTTACGGGTGGTTCACTCGGATTCACTTGAAAACTCGCTGTTACATTTGCTTGATTTAAAATATCTTCATTTTCTGGATCCTGTACAATTAATACGTCAAATGTGACTACAACTGTTTGAGCCGCAGGAATATTAGGAAGAGAAAATCCTGTATTCGGATTCAATCCACTTTGTGTTACTCCATTAATTGTTACAGAATTTGCAACGAAAGAAACCGCTGAAGAAATGGTGTCTTGGAAAAACACGTTTGTTAACGGAACGTTTCCTGTATTTTGAACGGCAATCGTATATGTTAAAGTATCCCCTACTGCCGCTTGTGTTGTATTCACTTCTTTTATTACATTTAAACCGCCTGTATTAACTTGTGTCACAACTGTATTCGTTTGTCTATTAATCGTTATCGGTGGCTGATTCGGAATAACAACGAAATTAGCAGATACATTTCCACGATTGGCAATCGTACCTCCTGATGGCGTAGATGTCACTCGGACTTGAAATGTAACTGTCCTACTTCCGCCAGGAGATATATTCGCTACTGTAAACCCAGTCGCTGGATTTGCCCCAGGTTGTGAAACCCCGTCCACAGTCACACTATTTTCGATAAAAGTCGTTCCAATTGGGATTGGGTCTTGAAAAATAACATTTGTCGCAAGTACATTTCCGATATTCTCAATTGTAACGGTGTACGTAAGAATATCGTTAACCGTTGCAAAAGCTTTATCCACTGCTTTTCTCGTTCTTATATCAGCTATATTAATAGTAGTAACTACAGTATTACTTGTCGCTTGCCCTGAAACTGGTTGTTGACCAGGTACTGGAGTAAAGTTAAATGTTGCACTCGCACGGTTCGGAATTGGATTGACAAGAGGATTAGATGTTACTCGAACTTGAAAACGCACTACCGTCGTTTGCGAAGCATTAATACTTCCTAGATTAATACTACTCGCTGGATTTGCTCCTGGACGTGCTACCCCATTTACCGTAACACTATTTGGAACAAATGTTGTTCCAGCAGGTATACTATCAACAAAAATCACATTGTTTGCAGTGACATTTCCATTATTCGTCACATTAACCGTGTACGTTAATACATCATTAAGTGTTGCCGTCTGTAAATCTACAGATTTTTGCATACTTATAATTGCTTGATTCACTGTCGTTTGTACTGTATTTGAAGAAGACGTACTTGTAATAGGAAGACTACCAACGAAAGGACGGAATTGATATGACACCATTGCACGATTTGAAATAGGATTTGGATTCGGGAATGATGTTATTCGAACTTGAAATGTAACAATTCTTTGCGTGTTATTTGGGATTGTACCTAAATTAATTCCATTAGCAGGGTTCGCATTCGGCTGTGTTACTCCTCCTACCGTTACACTACCTGCAACAAACGTCGTTCCGTTCGGAATACTATCACGTAATACAACGTTTTCTGCACTTCCCGTACCTGTATTAGGAACTGTAATTGTGTAGGTAAGAATATCTCCAACTCCTGCAACTGTTCTATTGACCGATTTAACAGGATTAATAATTGGCCCCGTTGCATCAATTTGGACCCCAAAACCAGCTGCAGCATATCCATCTCCATTAGTAACGAATCGAACCGTTGCTGACGTTTGATTATTTACTAATGATGCAGAGGCATTTACATTTGTAATATCCCACCCTTGTCTTCGGACGGCTAAAGCTATCCCTAAAGGCTGATTCAAATCTCCAAAAGTTCCAGTTGTATCTAGCTCTCCAATATCGTTACAAATTTGTGACTGAAAGAAATTATTTGCGGGGTTTCTCGGTCCGGATAATGCAACTGTAGTATTTGCATTCGGTCCAAAGCGAAGTTGATCTCCAACAATGTTAGAATCACCTTCTTGAGCAGTTACGAGTACCCGTCCTGTTACAGCTCCTGTCGCAGGAGTAGCAAATCCTGAGATAGTTGCATCAACTGGTGGTGATGAAGCATCGATAATTTCTTGACCTGCATACACTGATAAATTCCGAAGTGGCAAACTGGCATTTTGATACACAACCTCAAGCGTCCATCCAGCCGAACGACTAATAGTTGGATCAGATGAAGTTCTTGCAGCTGGCACAGCCCCCGTTGTATAAGTTCCTGCCCCACCTGCACTAACAAGATTCGTTACATTAGCAGAACGAGCATAATAAAATTGATTTCCTACTGAGCCTTGCTGCGCGGTAGCAGAATCTGGCGTAACAGAAAACGTCCCTGCTGGCGTTGTAAATGCAATGTTATCATTTAAAAACGGTAAAACATCTTCCGTATCAGTCCGGAAAGTACCAGCCCAAACTAACTCTGCATACAAAATACTACTCCCTGCCGGAAGATTTAAAATTGCACTTGAAGAATTCAATTGCCAGTCATTCGTTGTTCCTGCTGGGAATCCTGGTACTTGTAACGACGTATTCACTGTCGTAAACACAGCGAGTGTACCAAAAATATTGCCTGGCGCAGGCGATGTAGGGCTAAGCCCTAACGTATTCCCCGTAAAAGTGACGGCACCAGGTACTGTTGTTGTAAAACGATTTATAAAAGGCACACAATCATCTCATTTCAATTATAGTAAAAAGTGCTCTATACTATAAAATGTAGACAAACTATGCAATGTACGTTGTCCAACAAAATTCCGCACATACGAAAGGAGCTTACTACACTATGCGCTATGTTATCGTAACAGGAACTTCACAAGGTTTAGGTGAGGCAATCGCCGCGCAATTGTTAGAAGAAAACACGAGTATCATCTCTATTTCTAGAAGAGAAAATAAAGAGCTTACGAAACTCGCAGAACAATATAACAGCAATTGTGTTTTCCACTCCTTAGACCTTCAAGATGTACATAATTTAGAAACGAACTTTAACGAAATCATTTCATCCATTCAAGAAGACACTGTATCATCTATTCATTTAATTAATAATGCTGGTACACTCGCACCGATGAAACCAATAGAAAAATCTGAGAGCGACCTGCTCATTACGAATGTTCAAATTAATTTACTTGCACCGATGATTCTTACTTCCACTTTCATGAAACATACGAAAGACTGGAAAGTAGATAAACGTGTTATAAACATTTCATCTGGTGCAGGGAAAAATCCTTATTTCGGATGGGGCGCTTATTGTACAACGAAAGCTGGTGTAAATATGTTTACACAGTGCGTAGCAACCGAAGAAGCCGAAAAAGAATATCCAGTAAAAATCGTCGCTTTTGCACCTGGTGTTGTTGATACAAATATGCAAGCACAAATTCGTGAAACAAATAAAGAAGACTTTATAAATTTAGACCGATTCATCGCATTAAAAGAAGAAGGAAAGCTATTATCACCCGAATATGTTGCGAAAGCTATTCGTAACTTACTAGAAACCGAAGACTTCCCTCAAGGCGAGGTTATTAGAATTGATGAATAACAAAAAGGCGTGCTATTTTAGCACGCCTTTTTGTTCTACTTCTCTAAAAATATAAGCACAGATTCCGCAATTTGCTCATAACCAATCTCTTGATAAATTTTATTCGATGTCGGATTCGCTAGATCAGTATATAACGTAGTTGTCTTGTACCCTTCATCTAACATACGTTGACTTAGTGCGGCAACACAACTAGATGCGTACCCTTTTTTCCGTTCTTCTTTTGGTGTATATACGAAATTAACTGTTATATTGTTTGTAGTCGGTCTCGTTTTTGCAGCTACAGAAACAAGCTTCCTATCTACTTCTAAACCAAATAGACGACGGTTTGTAATTAATGTATGAGCGGTCTGTTTCGCTTCTTCTTTCGTAGTAGGCAGGTTCACATCTTCGCAGAATTGATATACCCACTGTTCTATTAATGGTAGCTCATCACTACTTACTTCTCGAAAGACTCCATCTCCGTTCCACTTTTTCTTCACTTGTTTTAATTCATATATACCTTGATCCATTGCAGCAGTAGTTTTCTTATTTTCTAACACTGCAATCTCTTCCGCTAATCTCTGTACAATTTTCTTATTACCAATCAATCCAGGAACATTTGGATATACTTCCGCTAATTTTTTTGCGAGTTCCACGATGTCGCCTTCTGTCATTTCAGACGTAGCAACAATGATTTGTTTCTTTTCTTCTGTTTGAAGACATACGACTACAATTTCTTCCTCTCGTTTTGCTACCCCCATAAATATCGGTTCTTGGACCAATTGTAATACACCTAATATGAGATTATTTTCCTGCTCATTCTTTTCTAAAAATGGCGTAACCTCTTCTTTAAAAGTAAGAATCTCTTCATATACATGTAATTGAATCATCGACAATCTCTTCTCTCTATTTATAGTTTCATTAAGTATTGGCGATTAATTCACTAGATCCCTCTTTTACGATTCGATAATATTCGAAGCTAACGTATTCAAATCCGATTCCGCTTGTAAAATTCTCTGTTTTTCTTTTTCAAATACCGCTTCTTCTTTTTGAAATGACTCTTTTCGATTATTAATCATACGCTCCATTTCTTTTTTACTCGGTCCACCGTATACATTTCTTTTTTGAATGAAAGCTTCTGGCGATACAATCTCTTTCCACTCCTTTTCTAATAGCTGTATTTTATAATTTTCTTGTAAGTATATATTTACATCTTTTACATGTAATTCATGTAGCTCCTTTTGTTGCTCCAATGACATATTTGCAATAACACTTGCTGCATGATGCGCATGCCGAAATGGAATGTCATAATTTTTCGTTAAAACATCTGCGAAATCAGTTATCGTAATTGCATGTTTATAAGAACGACTTTTCAATGTTTCTTCTTCTACTTTCATCGTGCGAATAACTGCATTCATAATACAAAAAACACGAATAGTCTTTTCAATCCCTTTATATAAATACGGCTGCAAGTCATCTTCCGTATCGACAATATCACCAAATGGCGTATTATGAATCATTTGAAATACTGTAAATGCTTCTCCTAAAGCGCTACTCGTAATCGCACGCGCATGTTCAATAGAAACTGGATTTCGCTTTTGCGGCATAATACTACTAATTTGTACATATGGCTTCGCAACAGTAATACCATCATATTCTTTCGTCGCTAATAACAAGAAGTCATGAATCCATCTGCTCGTATTCGTCATAATTACCATAAGTAACGAGCTAACTTCTAATAAATAATCCGCTCCAGCAACAGCATCATATGAATTCTCAATTACATTTGTAAATCCAAGTAAATAAGCAACTCGCTCTCGTTTAATCGGGAAACTTGTTGTAGAAAGAGCGGCGGCTCCCATTGGAGACTGATTTAAAAGTTTGTACGTTCGTTTCATTCGTTCTAAATCTCTCTGCATCGTATCATAAATCGCTAACGTATAATGACCAAATGTTGTTGGTTGTGCTGGCTGTGTATGTGTATAAGCTGGCATAATCGTTTCCTTATGATCGGCAGCAAGTTGCAGTATACTTTCTTGCAACAACAAATGATGTTCCATTAATCGGAGTACATACCGCCTTAAACTCATGCGATACATCGTTACACCCATATCATTTCTACTTCTACCAATATGCATATTACTTACAAAATCGCATTTCGCTTCTTGAGAAATTAAATGTTCCACTAAAAAAAAGAGATCTTCATACTGCTCTGTATATAGCAATTGATTTTTTGGAATTCCCTCTATCTTTTTTAGCGCATGCAATATAACTTTAGTTTCTTCCCTTTTCATTAAATTTTCTTCAGTCAGCATCGCAATATGCGCTTTATGCACTTGAAACATATCTTTCAATAAGTAATTTCGCTGAAAATGAAATACATGTTGTAATACGCAATCTACGTATGTTTTCCCAGGGAAATTAGCACCTTCAGTCTTTATAAACTCTTCTTTACTCTGTTTCATCACCTTTTCCCCTCTCACCTAATTATTACTACCCATCATACCCAGTAATGGCGAAAAAGTGCTTGTACATAAAAATAAACTCGGTGCTCTCTGCACCGAGTTTACTTAATAAAAGTCGCATCATACTTATCACTTTGCAACACTTGGAAATGCAAGTTTGCTAAATGTTTCCGTATTTCTGCACTGTCGTCCTCATTTAAATTATTTGCTAAAAACACTATTTCTGTACAGTTCCCGCGTTTATCCATCGCATAAACTGCTTTTGTAACTGTCCATGGCGTATAACCATTTTTTTGCCCTGCATGTCTAAATGTTTTACGATATTTCTTAGCGCTCATATCTGTTTCAACGATATTCGCCCACACTTTTTCTTCGGCTTCTGTTAGGTTATGATTTGCCTTTTGAAGCAGTATCATATAATCGTTTGCCGAAGCTGCTGGTAATCGATCTGACCAAATTTTATCGTAACGTCCCTCTAAATAAAGAGGAATTTCCTTCTGTAATAATGGTCCCTTCTTTTTTAAGCGTTCATGAATAATCATCGCATATTCACGATATTGCTCTTGAGACATTTCTTTTAACTTTTTCTCTACTTTATATTTCGGAACATGTAGTTCTTTATGCAAATATCCAGGGATGTATAAAGATGAAACAATCGGAAATAGCGGCTGATGTGCTGGAAGCGATAAACTTTGTAAATTACGATTAATATTATCTAATCCTAACACTTCCATTAAATATTCAGCATTCGCATTCGAACTAAACTTAACCATTCCTTTTGCCACTTCTTCTAAAGAAACTGCTCCTTCTGTTATCTTGTCTGTCTTTTGCAAATACTTTTGCCATCTATCTTGTGCACCGCCATCCGTATTTGGTACGTAATAACGATTCACATCATTAATGGAAACGAAACTAGACGGATCGATTTTCCCTTCTGTAACTTGTTTCGTATATTCAAGCGCCACGATTAATTTCATCGTACTCGCAACTGGCAATACAACATTTGGATTAACAGAATAAACAACTTTATCATTTCTCTTCACAAGAAGCGCGCTATTTTTTTCATCTTTATGTTCTTCAATAAAGGATGCGATATACTGCGCATCATCATTATTTGAACTCCATACTTTTTTCACTAAAAAATTACCCGATATTAGCAAAACGAAAATACCCACAATTACTGCGCATACTATAGTTTTTTTCAAGTAAAATTCCTCTCCTATTGTGTAACTCTTCTCTATCTATCTCTTACAAACAAAATGATGGAGATGATTATTTTAGTAATCATCTCCATCATTTTAACTTGTATTCTCCCATTATGTCTACGTCATAATTTTCACGAAGTCTTCGAGAAATTTTTTATAATGTAAAGACCAACCGATTCGCACCCAATTCTTTAAAGCTTTTGAGTCCGGTTGGGGACGGAAATCAGCTATACTTTCCCCCTTTGCAATCCCTACTGTATCTACATCGACACGGCGATATACATAATCCAAAATAGACGGATTCGCCGCAACCATCATTGTAACGACATCATGTACTGGGCTACCTGTTATTTTCGGATTTAACTTTTTATACGCTTTATAATAATACGTAAATATCGGTTCTATTAATTTATTAAAATTCGTTTTAGAGTGTTTCGTAATATATTTCACCATTTCTGGCGTAATAATTGCTTCAGACGTAACGTTAAGTGGCACTAATGTCACATTTTTAGCATTTTGCATAACTAATTGTGACGCAATTGGATCACCATGAAAATTCGCCTCTGCGACTGGTGTCACATTGCCGGGCATTAAAAAAGCACCACCCATTATATAATATTCTTTCACATACTTCATCATCGGCTTTTCTAAAATAAATGCTGTCGCTAGTGTCGTTGACCTACCAGCATCCACAATGATTAATTCTCCTTTATACTTTTCAAGAATATCAAAAAATGCACAAAAAGATTTTATATTCGGTGAAAAAGCTTTTGGGGGCTTAATAGGTCCTAAGCCATCTGCACCATGAATCTCCGGATAAAACGTCACAAAATCTCCGGATAAAGGAATTTTCGCACCATTTATAACAGGTATATCTTCCCGTCCCGCCATTTGCAATAAATACGCCGCATTACTCGTTGCCTTTTCTTGCGTGACATTCCCGTACCCAGTTACTACACCTACAATATCAATATCAGGATGCAACAACCCATACATAATTGCTAAAGAGTCATCAATTCCCGGGTCTCCCAAAAATAACACTTTTTTCATCGACCTCAACTCCATCCCCTCAATTGTTATTAATTTATGAATAGCAACAGGTATACAGAATAAAAAAGAACAAATTCATACGAAAAAACGCAGTCCTATAAGGACTACGTTCTTCATCTAACCTATACTATTTTTCTTCACAGCACTCATACTTCCAATGATGTAAGCGATAAACGCTAAGCAAATCGGGAAGACAACTGTATGTATACCGAACGGATTTGGATAGAAAAGATGGATACACATATATGAACCTACCCCAACTAAAATAGAGGCAAGCGCTCCTGTTGCATTTCCTTTCCTCCAATATAACCCTAATACGATTGGCCAAATGAATGCTGCTTCTAATCCACCGAAAGAAAATAAATTTAACCATATTAAAAAATCTGGTGGTTTAATTGCTGCTGCATAAACGAGCAGTCCTACGATACCAGTAATCCACAAACTTCCTTTTCTAATTGTACTATCTGCTGCATCTTTATTTATGTAATTTACGTATATGTCTTTAATAATTGATGAACTTACAAGTAACAATAACGAGTTTACTGTAGACATAATTGCTGCCATCGGTGCAGCTAAGAAAACTCCAGCTAGCCAAGGTGGCAACACTTCCATCGCGAGTAGCGGCATTACTTTATCTGGTACCGTTATACCAGGAAGTACAACTCGTGCAAACACACCCGTTAAATGCATACCAATCATAATTGTACCTACGACAATCGTCCCAATTATTAACGCTTGGTGCATAGCTTTGGAATTTTTATAAGACATGGCACGCACGCTTATTTGCGGTAAACCAACAACGCCAATTCCAATTAAAATCCAAAATGATGTCACATATGATTTCGTTAAACTACCATCCGCTCCGAATGGTGTAATTAAATTCGGATTAATTTGAATAAGTTCTTGCATAATCTTTTCAATTCCACCACCGGCAATGACAGTAGCAATTAAAATGATTGTCGTTCCAACTAACATAATGATACCTAATAACGTATCTGATAAAGCAACTGCACGGAATCCACCAATTAATACGTACACAAGTACAGAAAAAGTAAATAAAAATAGTGCTGTTGTATAAGATAGACCCGTTAGTGATTCAATTAATCGGCCACCGCCAACCCATTGGGCTACTGTTGCTGAAAATAAGAAGATAATAATACATAACGCAGAAAGTATAACAACTGCTTTATTATTGTATCTGCCCTTTAAATAATCGATAAGAGTAATTGCTTCCATCTTCCTAGCGATAATCGCAAATTTTTTACCAATAACTGTTAAAACGATATACCCTGTTACAACTTGAATCGCAGATAATAATACCCATCCGAGACCCATATTATACGCAATACCAGGACCACCAATAAAGCTACTAGCACTACCGTACGTAGCAATCATTGTCATTGCTAATAATAAGCCGCCAAGTTCACGCCCACCAAGAAAATATTCTTGTAAAAATTTATTATTAGCAGTCGCTTGTACGCGTCTTGAAGCATATACACCAATTAAAAATACAACGATAAACGAAATTATCATTGGAATGATTACATACCAATTCATCTATTATTCCTCACTTTTTTCTTCCTCATCGAGTGAAATATCTTGAAATACAAAACGAACAACTAAACTAAGTAAAATAACCATAACGATAAATCCAACGATACAGCTATAAAAAAACCATGCTGGAAAACCGAATACATATGTATATTCACTTGGATTTTTACTACCAAGCCCATAAGCAAATCCGTACCATATTATAAAATTAATAATAGCAAGTCCAAGACCAATTAACGCTTCTCTATGAGCAATTCGAAAGCGTGGATCATCATGATAATTCTTCATTTTCTCCCTCCTCTCACGATGTATTATTGTACCATTGTTCTTCTAGTTTTTCCTACTAGAAAGCAAAAACAAGCAGGATTTTTTATAATCATATAGAAGATTCTCTTACATTACATATTTTTTACAATTGTAACACAAATGAAATTTGAATTTTCAGTATTTGTTAATTATGATTTAAATTAGAGGCTTTCCATCTAGTTCCTACATCCTTGATTTCGGAATAAACGCCGTCTCGTACTGCGTTTACATTATATTTTCAAGGGGGTTATACAATGAGTCAACTAGCTGTAAATCTTCATGAAAAGGTAGAAAAGTTTCTTCAAGGTACAAAAAAGTTATATGTGAATGGATCCTTCATTGAAAGCGCTTCCGGAAAAACATTTAAAACACCTAACCCAGCAACTGGCGAAACACTTGCCGTCGTTTCTGAAGCGGGGCGCGAAGATATTCATAAAGCTGTTGTTGCAGCTCGCATGGCTTTTGACGAAGGTCCTTGGTCTCGCATGAGCACTGCTGAGCGAAGCCGTCTTATGTACAAGTTAGCTGATTTAATGGAAGAACATAAAGAAGAGCTTGCACAGCTCGAAACGTTAGATAATGGAAAGCCTATCCGTGAAACAATGGCAGCAGACATACCACTTGCAATTGAGCATATGCGCTATTATGCTGGCTGGGCGACAAAAATTGTTGGTCAAACAATCCCTGTTTCTGGTAATTACTTTAACTATACACGCCATGAAGCTGTTGGTGTCGTTGGTCAAATTATCCCTTGGAACTTCCCACTTCTTATGGCAATGTGGAAAATGGGAGCTGCGCTTGCTACAGGATGTACAATCGTTTTAAAACCTGCAGAACAAACTCCATTATCCGCTCTATACTTAGCTGAATTAATTGAAGAAGCTGGATTCCCGAAAGGTGTTATTAATATCGTTCCTGGATTCGGTGAATCAGCTGGACAAGCTCTTGTTAATCATCCACTCGTTGATAAAATTGCATTTACTGGTTCTACTCCTGTCGGTAAACAAATTATGCGACAAGCATCTGAATCATTAAAGCGCGTTACACTTGAGTTAGGCGGTAAATCACCAAATATCATCTTGCCAGATGCTGATTTATCCCGCGCGATTCCTGGTGCACTTTCTGGTGTTATGTTTAACCAAGGACAAGTATGCTCTGCTGGATCACGCTTATTTGTTCCAAAGAAAATGTATGATAATGTCATGGCTGACCTTGTCCTTTACTCTAAAAAATTAAATCAAGGTGCTGGCTTAAGTCCAGAAACTACAATCGGTCCTCTCGTTTCTGAAGAACAACAAAAACGTGTAATGGGCTACATTGAAAAAGGAATTGAAGAAGGTGCTGAAGTACTTTGCGGAGGAAGTAATCCATTCGATCAAGGCTACTTCGTTTCCCCTACAGTATTCGCTGACGTAAATGACGAAATGACGATCGCAAAAGAAGAAATTTTCGGTCCAGTTATTTCTGCAATACCGTTTAACGATATTGATGAAGTAATTGAACGTGCAAATAAATCACAATTCGGCTTAGCGGCTGGTGTGTGGACAGAAAATGTTAAAACAGCACACTATGTTGCAAGTAAAGTACGTGCTGGTACAGTATGGGTAAACTGTTATAACGTCTTTGATGCAGCATCTCCATTTGGAGGATTTAAACAATCCGGCCTTGGCCGTGAAATGGGATCTTACGCATTAAATAACTATACAGAAGTGAAGAGCGTTTGGCTCAACTTAAACTAACGAAAAAGAACCTGACCTATCTGGTCAGGTTCTTTTCATTATGTATTCATTTAAACTTGAAGTCCCCCGCTCACATTCAATACTTCTCCTGTAATATAGGACGCGTATTCTGATGCTAAAAAGGCCGCTGCGTTTGCAATATCTTCTGGCGTTCCAATTCTACCAACTGGAATCGCACCAACCATCTTTTCTTTCACTTTATCTGGTATTGTTTTTGTCATATCTGTATCCATAAATCCTGGGCAAATCGCATTACACGTAATGCCGAAACTTCCAACTTCTTTCGCTGCCGTTTTCGTTAAACCTACAACGCCTGCCTTCGTAGCCGCATAATTCGCTTGACCTATGTTTCCTTCTCTACTAATTGAAGATATATTAATAATGCGTCCATACCCTTGTTGCCTCATATAAAGAAGCGCTGGTTGCATACAATAAAAAACACCAGTTAAGTTCACTTGTAATACTTGTTCCCAAGAAGACTTCTCCATTTTATGTAACATTGCATCTCTTGTAATCCCGGCGTTATTCACCAAAATATGTAATGTACCAAATTTTTGAACCGCATATTCAATTAATGACTTCGCTTCATTTTGATTACTCACATCACATTGATATAAGCTCACTTCATATCCTTCATCCGATAACTCACGTGTCGTTTTTTGTAGCTTCTCTTCATTCACATCGCTAATTAATACTTTCGCCCCTAGTTTTGCATAAACCCTTGCAATCTCTTTTCCAATTCCCTGTGCAGCTCCTGTTACAACAGCTGTTTTCCCATTTAAAAAGTCCATCCCTATCCCCCATTTCTATTACTTATACTGTATATTTCGGCTTTTTGCTTTCCAATTCCTCTTTGTATAAAAAAGTCTATTTGTGTCAAACTAACTTTGCAACGTCGCATAAAGTGAAACTTTAATCAGTGGAGGTTTCTCCATCCCCCACTGATTATTAGTTGAACCAATCGGACTTTTATGGGGAGTTGATCCCCCATCTAACTTCTTTGCTTTCGCTGAATTTTGAGGTGGGGGTCTTACTGCCCATTAAAGCGGGATAAAGCGCAAGGAGATTGTGTCGAATGAACAAAAAAAATTTCAAGCAAAACAAAGCTGCTGATGGCATTGATGTTGAGTTCTCCCGTGAACTCGCTGACCACAATGACTTAGAGGCAAACGCACGTGCACATGCCGCTGATGCACGTCAAAAAAGCCAGTCAACAGAAAAATAAGGAAAGCACAACCTTATTCTTTTCAACAGGGACCTACTACCGGGCAAAATAAACCGAGAGATATCTCTCGGTTTATTTTCTATATTTTCTTATATAATGTGCCAAAGTAAGTAGCGGATATATACGGGCATAGCTATGATAATGAATGTAAAACCCACCTGGTAAACCTGTTCCGGTAGGATAGTGTTCATTATCATTAGGACTCGCAAGCAAATATGAAATACCTTTTCGAATAGTTGGTGTTTCTTTATCATAGTAAGAAATGAGAGCATCTAACGCCCATGCTGTTTGGGATGGTGTACTAAATGGTAAAGTAACAAACCTTTTCTCCACACTACTTTTGCAAGATTCTCCCCAGCCACCATCTTCATGCTGTATATGTTCAAGCCATAAAGCCGCTCGTTTCAATGATGGATTGCTAGATGGAATTCCAAGTGACCGTAAACCTGTCATAACAGCCCACGTACCATATATATAACAAATTCCCCATTTCCCATACCATGATCCATTTTCCTCTTGTACATTCATTAACCAATTTATCGCACTTTGTGTTTGTTTCTCTGGCAATTCATTTTGCGCATATGTCCCAAAAAACTCTAACACTCTTCCTGTAATATCCGGTGTAGAAGGGTCTGTAATCATATCGCTTGCATTTTCAATCGGTAAATTCGCTAATAAATTGCTCGTCACACCTTTTTCAAAAGCTCCCCAGCCACCATCATTATTTTGTAATCCTTTAACCCAATTGATCCCTTTCATCCAAGCATAATCTACCTTTTCGTTTCCTCTATTTCTTGCTAACGCTCTTAGCACAGCTGTTGTATCATCAACATCTGGAATTGTCGTATTCACATCTGAAAAACCCCAACCGCCCGGAGTAAGCGCCGGAGCATGTACGCTCCAATCAGCTTTTTTTGTATGTTGTTTTTTTAATAAATACACTGCTGCATGTTGAACCATCTTGTTATCTTTCTGAACGTGGGCCTCTTGTAACGCATAGCTAAGTAAAGCCGTATCCCATACAGTTGAAGGAGAGTTTTGCAAATGATACCCTCTTTCCATCTTCCATATATAAGATGTTATCCCGGTTATAGCCTTTTGAATCATGGATGATTGAATAGAATGTCCTAATGCAAGTAAAGCATAAATCATATAAAACGAGGCAGTTGCGTAACTATATAACGTTCCATTCTCATCAATACGCTCTTTCATAAAACGTTCGACTTCCTCATATCCTTTATGATGTAACGAAAGTGGATACGTTATAATTTTCTTCACATCACTTAATAATGTTTGAAACAGGGGAGACCTATCCTCCCGAAACCACTCTCCGCCCCCGCCCGCAATGTGATTTAAATTTGGCAATAACTTTTTCCCTACTCGAAATCTTTTATTTAAACACACCATCATCGGAATTAAATGGATACGTGCTGAGCTACTGAGTTCAAATATACTGAGGGGGGAATCATTCTGTAGAAACATGATTGGTGTTGGTAAATGAAAGAATGGAGGATATTCATATTCTCCGTGAATTGCTAATAAAAACTTCGTCATAAAATGAGCACGCGCTACCCCGCCACGCTCATTTATAAACATCTCCGCTCGCTTCATATTCGCATCTTCTTTTGTATATTTTTCTGATGCAAGTAAAGCAGCATAAGATTGAATTGTAGCAGATAAATTACCCCCTACTTCATCTTCATACAATTTCCATGTTCCTTCATTCGTTTGGAGTGATGCTAATCTTTTTACAAACGGTTCTATCTCTTTATCTCTACCTAATAATTTTAATAAAAAAATCATATGACAATCGGTTAATGGCGCTCCTTCAAAACAAAACCGCCACGTACCATCTTGCCTTTGCATCGTTTGAAGTGCAGTTGTTCTTCTCGCTATTTCTTCATGCACTTTTTCATATAATAACAAGTTACTCACCCACCCTTTCGAAATCCGTATAACGATATTCAAAAAAGTAACTGAATATGTATGAAAACAAAGAAAAGCAGAACATATACGATGCTCTGCTCATAAACAATATCCTACCCCGACAATTATCCCTAATAAAGCACCAGCTACTACTTCATACGGCGTATGCCCGACAAGTTCATTTAACTTCTTATATTCTGTTTGTCTACCGTGAAAAAACTCATTCAATATTTTTGCCTGTTTACTTACTGCGAGCCTTACTCCTGACGCATCATACATAACAATTATTGCAAAGATAGCAGCAACAGCAAATAGGGTACTTTCCACACCTTCCACAACGCCAACACCGGTCGCAAGTGCTGTAACAGTTGAAGCATGAGAACTGGGCATCCCACCTGAAGCGAAAAACTTTGCAAAATCGAATTCACCCGTTTTAACTAATTTAAAGACTACTTTCGTTAATTGTGCTAAAAACCATGAAATTACAGCGGCCATAAGCGGATCATTATGTAAAATTGTTTCCACGTTCTCAGCTCCCTACTAGCTATAATGGAAATTCTTTATAGTATAAGTATAAAGAAAAATGCGTAGAAAATACTACGCATTATGATACTTTTGCTGATTTATTTTTTATAAATTTCGGTTGTTTCTGCACTAAGAACTTTGTTTTCGCTACCGAGAATACAAATAATGCAACCCATATACAGAAAAATGCAATCATATGAGTAGATGTGAAATGTTCACCAAATACGAATACACCTAAAATTAAACTAATCGTTGGTGCAATATATTGTAAAAAACCTACCATATAAAGCGGAATAAGTTGTGCTCCTTTTGCAAAATAAAAAAGTGGTAAAGCTGTAACAATTCCTGCTCCTATTAATAATAACGTCGATAACATGGAAATAGATCCAAATGAACCGAATCCATGCACTCCTGTCATAACGAGATAAATAATCGCAAACGGTGTCACTAACATCGTTTCCATCGTAAGCCCAATTGTCGCATCATAGTTTAACAATTTTTTCGTTAATCCGTATAATCCAAATGAAAAGGCAAGTGATAAAGAAACCCACGGAATAGATCCGAAACGGACTGTTAAAATAATAACCCCTACTCCAGCTAAACCAACTGCAACATATTGCCAAAAGTTTAACTTTTCCTTTAATACAACTGTACCAAGTAAGATACTAATAAGCGGATTAATATAATATCCGAGACTCGCTTCAATGACATGATTATGATTAACGGCCCATATGTAGACAAACCAGTTTCCGCTAATCAAGACTGAAGCTATTGTTAATGACATTAATAATTTAGGTCGTTTAAAAAGATTCACGAACTCCCCAATAAACTGACGAAACCTCTTCGTAACACCTAATACAAGTAACATAAAAACGAACGCCCAAACGATGCGGTGTGCTAATATTTCATCTGCTGGAACTTCCTCAACCCATTTCCAATAGATTGGTAGGATTCCCCACATCGTATAAGCACCAGCCGCATATATAATCCCTTTTTTTTGCTGTGCTGTTTGACTCCCCATCTTCCCTTTTCTCCTCTTCTCATTTTTCTCCATTATACGGTCCCATGTGCTCACTTTACCAATAATCAATCTGCAATTCTTTCGACATTTCTCATACAACAAAAAGTAAACATACTGTTACAACGACAAGTAACGGTATACCGAAAACAAATTTCTTTTTATGTGTTTTATGGTGAAACATATACATCCCAATCCAAGCACCCACTGCGCCTCCAGCTGCCGCCGATAAAAACAACGTACTTTCTGGCGTTCTCCACTGTTTCTTCTTTGCTTTTCGTTTATCAAGCCCCATAAGGCTAAAAGCTATAACGTTAATAATAATAAAATAAATCCATTTCATCGCTTTCTCTCCCTATGAAAAATTCGCTTAATAGTAACATGAAAAAATGATGGAAACAACTGAAGAACGCTTTTTAGCACACTAGTTTAGTTGGTTGCTCTTAATTCATTACCTTCATATTTACATAACCAATAGAAAGCGCGATTACAGCTATTAAAAAGAAAAATGTTATGAGTATATATTTATATTTCTTTTTCATTTCCTTCACCTACTGTAGTCATATCACACAAAAAACTTCTCTCAATCTCTTTCTCATCAAAATGAAAAACTACAATTAGTCCTACATATAAAGAAACTAAATTCAAAAACCATTCCCCATTATCATCTTTCTTAACTAAGCATTTAAATATCTCTTGAAATTGCACACGCTCATCTGCAGCAACAATCGGACGCACACCAAAATATTTCAATACGAGATTCAACTTCAGCTGCACAGACAATGATAAAATGTATTTTAATAGCTCCGTGTACTCTGTACTATCTTTTTGACTATACAACTTCACAAGCTTTGGATGTAAATTAGAAATCGATAATTCTCCATCAGTCGCTTTAGTTGCTTCTATCGTTTCAATCATCTTTTTCATATCCATCACATTCACCCCTTCTGAAAAAATTCTAAAGCCAAAGAGTATTTACCTTACCTCATAATGTGCAATAATTGTGCATTTCTCGCCTCTCGTTCTTCTTCACTAACTAAGTCATACTTTTTTAGAAGATGAAAGACGTCATTTAATACTTTCTGTGAATGATTACCTTGCAAAAATCCCTTTAATCCTATAAAAATCTCTTCAGATAAAAAACTCTTCTGACTTTCAAGCTTATTCATCACATCTTCAATAGAATGATCAATGTTACATGCCATATTAAACTTCCTCCCCTATCCTCTATAAATAATATCCTCCGCTAACGATGTAAATACTTCCCCAACAAGAGAATCTTCATCATATACAGATGAACCGTTATTTTCTTCACGTTTTGCAAAAGGTATTTTGGCAATTACTTCTGTTTGCAATTGTTCTGCGAGCATTTCACCGCCGCCTTTTCCGAAGAGGTAATTTTTCGATCCATCTTGTTCTTCATAATAAGCCATATTTTCTACAATACCTAAAATCTCATGATTCGTATGTTTTGCCATTACACCGACTCTTGAAGCAACGAATGAAGCTACATTGTGCGGAGTTGTAACGATTATTTCTTTCGCCTGCGGGATCATCGCTGCAACATCAATAGCAACATCTCCTGTACCTGGTGGTAAATCAAGCAGTAAATAATCCAATTCTCCCCAGTGCGTATTTGCAAGGAAATTTTGAATCCATTTATTTAACATCGGTCCGCGCCACATAACTGGGTTATTTCCTTCCGTAAAAAATCCCATCGACATAATTTTAACACCGTGACTAACGACTGGAATTGCCGTTTGATCAATCATCGTTGGTTTCTGATTCGTTTCCATCATAGCTGGAATGCTAAAACCATAAATATCTGCATCTAATATCCCCACCTTTTTCCCCATACGAGCTAGTGCCGTTGCAAGATTGATTGTCACTGTTGATTTTCCGACTCCACCTTTACCGCTCGTTACAGTAATAAACTGTACTCCTGAATCCGGGCGAAGCATGCTTGGCATACCCGTTTCTGTTCTAGTATTTTTCTTTAATTTCTCTGTTAAAGCTGCACGTTCTTCACTCGTCATAGAACCAAATGTTAAATCCACTTTAGAGGCACCAATTGCATGAAGTGATTCTTCGATATCTTGCTGAATTTTTGCTTTTAACGGACAACCTTGAATCGTTAGCACTACTTCAAGTTTAACCTCTGTTCCATTCATTTGTATATTTCTAACCATATTTAATTCTACAATACTTTTGTGTAACTCTGGATCCTCCACATGTTTTAAAGCATTCATGATTTGTTCATGAGTAAGCATAGCACTCATCCCTTCCCGTATTCTTAACTTATTTATAACATCATGTCCCAATACAGTTTTTTGTAATACATCAATCTAGCTATTTTTCAACTAGTGAGAAATAACTCATCATATAACACGTATCACCCTCCACTAACAGGCGGAATGAATGCGACTACATCTCCAACTTGTATCATGTCTGTATTCGTTACAAACTCTTCGTTAACTGCTACCATTACAGTATCTAAAGATTGCAAGTGATAGCTTTCTTTCATCCATTCTTTTAATTGCCCAACAGTCATTTCTTGTTTTTCTAAAATTACTAGTCGATCTAATCCGACTTCCTCACGCAAATTTGCAAACAGTAAAATTGTAATCATTTCTCATTCTTCCTTCTTTGGTTTTCCTTCTGGATAAGGCGTATTTTCAAGTTGATCTCCAATCCACATCGTCCCATCTTCCCAAAATTCTTTTTTCCAAATTGGAACAATCCTCTTTATACGTTCAATTGCGTATTCATTCGCTTCATAAGCTACTTTACGATGCGGTGATGAAACGGCAATAACAACTGCAATATCCATTATTTCTAATCGACCTACACGGTGCGTAATTGCTACTTTCGCGTCCGGCCACTTTTCATTCATTTCTTCACCAATTCTCGTAAGTTGTTTTACTGCCATCGGTTTATAGGCTTCGTACTCTAGATGTAACGTTCGTTTTCCTTTTGTTAATTCTCTCACCGTACCAATAAATGTCGTAATCGCACCTGCTTCTCTTCTTGCGACTTTATTCGTTACTTCTTCAACTACAATTGGTATATCTACAATCTCAAATAGCGCTTGTCCCATTAGAACCACCTCTCACTTTATCCCGCTTTAACGGGCAGTAAGACCCCCACCTCAAAATTCAGCGAAAGCAAAGAAGTTAGGTGGGGGATCAACTGCCCATAAAAGTCCGATTGGTTCAACTAATAATCAGTGGGGATGAAGAAACCTCCCACTGATTAAAGTTTCACTTTATAAAATGCCCAAGGCCATTCACTACCTTCGTTATCTTCCAGCAAGAGAACATCTACGAACATATCTTTTTTATAACCTCTCGTACCACCTGGAAGTACAATAAATATATTTGTCTCTGCTAGAGAAGAAACCGAGCTAGATTTATCAAACCCTGACGGATAAGCGATTAACTGTCCTTCGTTATATGCCAGTTTTGCTCGCACAAACCTTGTAAATGGATTTGGTTTTAGAAAATCTTCTCCTAATAACGCTTTTTCTCTTTTTAAATGTGCTTTTTCACTAAACATATACGTCCGAATACAAGGTCTTACAAATAATTCAAACCCTACGTAACAAGCAGATGGATTTCCTGATAAACCAAATAATAACTTGCCATTTAATTGCGCTACAGTCGTAACACTCCCTGGTCGCATTGCAACTTTATTGAAAAGAACCGATGCACCTAACTTTTCGTAAATAGCTGGTAAATAATCATAATCTCCTACTGATACACCGCCTGTTGTAATGAGCATATCTACTTGGCTTAACGCTTCTTTTACAGCTGTAAAACATGTATTAAAATCATCGCTAAACTTCCCAAAATATTTTACTCTTCCGCCTGCTCTTCGAATTTGAGACAATATCATATACGTATTACTATTTCGGATTTTCCCTGGCTGTAAGGAATCATTTACATCCAGTAACTCACTACCGGTCGCTAACAACCCAATTACAGGCTTTCTCGCCACTGGCACCTCGCTATAGCCAAACGTAGCAAGAAGAGCTGAAATACCTGGATTAATGTATGACCCTTTCTTCGCAAGAACTGCTCCTTTATGAACATCTTCACCTTGAAAAGAAATATTGTCTCCCGTTTTGAATGATCGCTTCACTTCCATATAATTGTTTCCGTCATCCTCATATTGACGAGCTAGTTCTAACATGACAACTGCATCACACCCTTTCGGAATCTGTGCCCCTGTCATAATTCGAACTGCTTGAAACGGACCGATTTCTTCATGAAATATCGATCCTGCCCCAATCTCTCCAACTACCTCAAATGCAATTGGTTTTTCATAGCTCGCTAAAGTAGTATCCTCTGCTCTAATAGCAAACCCGTCATACGGTGAACGATTGAATGAAGGTACATCATGATCAGCTACTAAATCTTCTGCTAATATACGTCCGTAAGCTAATTCAATAGGTAGCAGCTCCTTTAATCCCTTATTAGCAAATCCCATTACTTTACGAACAGCTTCTTCCACCGTAATTGGTACTCTTCTTTCCATTATTGACAACCCTCTCTATTAACCGAATACGCGATAATATAGTTGCTTCGCTTTCGAAATATCATTTGTACCATGAATGAAAACACGACCATCTTGAAAAATAACAACGCGGTAATCGTCTAGATGGCAAGATAGTAAATATGGGTTTCGATCTACTTTCCCAAGTTTTTTTAATACTGTTTCTATATCATCAAAATTGTACTGTCTATTTTCTACTGGTCTAATTTGAACTGTATTTCTTCCGCACAAAACAGCTACCTTCGTTTGATTCTCGTATGATAAATAAGGATAAGTTCGATTCAAACCGCAAGAAGGGCAATCGTCTGTTTTGATTTTCCCTAGTTTTATAATATGGTTTTGGTTACTCCATATATCAAACATGAAAAACGTTTTTCTAATTGCTGAAAAATCTTCTACTAAAATTTTGAATGCTTCTGCCACTTGATATGCTGCGACAATTTGAACAGTCGGACTAATAATTCCAGCGGTATCACACGTCACACCTGTAACAGGAACATTCTTCAGTACACAATGTAAACACGGTGTCTCTTGCGGAATAATTGTATAACTCATACCGTATGAGCCAACGCAAGAACCATATACCCACGGAATATTATGTTTTTGTGATAAATCATTTATTATAAATCGGATATCAAAATTATCTGTTGCATCAATTATTACATCTACATTTTTTAATAGACTTTCCATATTTTCTGCAACTGCATCCATTACGAAAGCATGTATTTGTACTTCCGAATTAAGTTGTTCCAACCGATTTTTTGCAGCAATTGCTTTCGGCATTTTGCCTCTCACATCTACTTCAGAATATAGTTGTTGCCTTTGTAAATTACTCCATTCTACGTAATCACGATCAATAATTGTCAACTTCCCAATACCTGCACGTACGAAACTTTCGGCACTTGCACTTCCTAATGCCCCTGCGCCTACAATTAACACATGTTTATTCCGAATTTTTTCTTGTCCTTTACTACCAATTGGTTTGAACAACTGTTGTCGTGAATACCGCTCAGCCATTACATACCCTTCCTCTCAAGAACTCTTTTTCATATTAGAATGTTGTTTTTGATAACAAGCAAAATATGCAAATCCAACAAACCCAGCTCCTCCAATTACATTTCCGATAAAAACAGGAACAAAGTTCTTAGCAAGGTCCATCCACGTTAGATGACCTGCAAAAATAACTGCTGAAATTACGAACATATTTGCTACTACTTGTTGAAATCCGATCACTACAAATGCCATAATTGGAATCCAAATTCCGATTATCTTTCCGACAAAATCGCTCGTCCCATAAGCGAGCCAAAGCGCAAGGCAAACAAGCCAATTACAACCAATTGCTAAAATTAAAGTTCTCCCAAATGATTCATGTAACTTTCCTTCTGCTATCGCTACCGTTTTATTTAAATAATCCCCCTCTGTTAATCCCCCAATATGACCAAAGCAATATGCAACAAAAATAGCTCCAATAAAATTCATAAGCGTAATCCAAACCCAGTTATGGAGTACACTTATCAATGTAATTTTCTTTGCATAAAGTGCCATAGACATTGACATCATATTTCCGGTAATTAATTCTCCTCCTGCTAATACTACGAGCATGAGTCCAATAGGAAAAACAGCGCCTCCTAAAATATTCACTAAACTCCCCCAGCGATCAGGTAAATTACCTAAAACTCGAATGTTAAGTAAAAATCCTAATGAAATAAATGCGCCTCCTAAAAAACCGAGAATAAGCATTGCTGGCAAGGTCTGACTTACTTTTTGAACACCGGCCTCAATTACGAGTTCAGCAATTTGTTCCGGTTTATGAAATGACATTACCAATTCCTCCATTTTCTCCAAATAAAAAAGCAGCTTCAAAAAATCTCCTCAAAATAAAGGTTTTTGAATGCTGCTTAACCTCTCTGCACATCTTTTACAGAGATATCAATCATCACTTTTACTATAAAATAGAAAATCTACAAACGTTGCACATTTTCCATTTTGTATATGTTTTACCATAACGTCACTTTTAAATATCAACCACCAATATGTGACATTTCTATTTTAGGCACTCTTTTTTTACTTGTATTACTTAAGCGTTCATCCGAATAGCGATCTTCTCGGTTATTCCATATATCGCGTACTACATCTGTTATTTCCTCGTCAGTGTATTCAGATCGAAGCAGTTCTCTCAAATCATTTCCTTTAGAAGCGAACAAACAAGTATATAATTTTCCTTCTGCAGAAATGCGGGCTCTCGTACATGATGAACAGAAAGAATCTGTGACAGATGAAATAATTCCTATTTCTTCATCACTTCCAACGTAACGATAACGAGTAGCTACCTCACCAGTATAATTCGCTTCTATCCGTTCTAATGGCATAACTTGATGAATCGCATCTACTATTTCTTGTTTCGAGACGACCTCTTTTAACTCCCAACCGTTATAATTTCCAACGTCCATATACTCAATAAAACGAAGAATATGTTTATTTTCTTTAAAATATTGTGCCATTTGCAAAACATCTTGTTCATTTTTCCCCTTTTGCACGACCATGTTTATTTTAATTTTCATACCAACTTCAGCTGCAGCCTGTATTCCTTCCAGAACCCTTTGCACTTTGCTCCTATTACCATTCAAATAGAAAAACCGCTCTTCTTCTAAGGAATCTAAACTAACTGTCACACGTGATAAACCCGCCTTATATAAATCAGGTGCAAATTTTTTAAGTAACGATCCATTTGTCGTTAAACCGATATCCTCTACACCGTCTATTTTATTAAGCCGCTCAATAAGCTCTGGAAGCCCTTTTCGAAGTAGCGGTTCCCCACCTGTAATTCGTAACTTTCTCACACCTAAAGAAACGAAAATACGAGTTATCCTTTCAATTTCATCAAAAGATAAAATTTTATCATTAGACAAAAACGAGTAATCAGGACCAAATATTTCTTCTGGCATACAATATCGACAGCGAAAATTACAGCGATCAGTGACTGAAATACGTAAATCCTTTAACGGACGTTGCAATTTGTCTAATGTAACTGATTTCATCTTCATTGCCTCACTTTTACTTATTTTATATTTAAAACACGTTCTGGATGCGTATATACATTTAAAGACTCATTACGAATAAAACCTATTGTAGTAATGCCCAGCTCTTCTGCTAGCTGCAAAGCCAACTCAGTTGGAGCTGATTTTGACAATATAATTTCACAACCAATTTTTGCAACTTTCAATAATATTTCCGAAGAAATACGACCACTAAATACAATGATTTTATCGCTCATAGAAATATTATTTTTTAAGCAATATCCGTAAATTTTATCTAGCGCATTATGTCTACCAATATCCATTCGGCTTAAAATAATACCATTCACATCGCACAAAGATGCATTATGAACTCCACCTGTATGACGAAACGTCTCCGCAGATTGCTGCATTTCTTCCATCAATCGAAAACAATCTTCTACACCAACCTGTACATGGAAACCGTTCATTTTTTTTGCGCTTAGTGCATCGTTTGCAAAAACAAACCCTTGTCTACTCATACCACAGCATGAAGTAATATAACGTTTATTTTGCATTTGTTCGTAATACGGATTCACTTTTTTCGTTGTGACATGTACAAACCCTTCTTTCTCTTGTACCCATATGTCATCAATATCTTCATACTTCCGAATGATTCCTTCAGATGCTAAAAAGCCTATTACCATATCTTCTATATATTCTGGAGTACTAACCATTGTAACAAACTCCTGTCCGTTCATTTTAATCGTGACTGGAAACTCTGTTACAATGCTGTCCTCTATATGTTTAAACGCCCCTTGTTCATAACGAAAGATTTCTCTTTCTACCTGTATCGGTTTCACGATCAGTATCCTTCTCTCACGTTATATTTTTATCAAAAACGAATACCGAAACTGCAATATCTTCTTCCACTTTCATATCTGAAAACAAATTCACTAATTTCGCTCCAACAAGTTCCTCCAAATGTTCACGGGAATTTGCGGCATACACTTCTTGAATCATTTTCGTTCTAGCCATATGAACCATTTCCGCGCCGTCCATCGTACTTGAAATGAATTTTTCAGTAGGTGTTAAGTTTCCGTAAAGGGTCGCAATCGCCATATTTTCAGCAAAAACAGTATGAATTCGTTCTGGTCCTTTTCCGAAAAGTTCCTTTCTAAGTTTTCGTATCATATCATTAAATTCATGTACTTTTTTTGACATACAATTATACCTCCCAAAATCCTCATTTTACTTTATTATATATTTTACCAAAATGATCCTTTCGCCCAAACTATTTCACACCAACATTTGGGCGAAAAGATTCACCTCATGAAGATTATTCGTCTTTTAACCCTTTACCCATACCTTTTAAGAAATGAAGCCCAAACCCGATAGCACGGTTAATATCTGGATCTTTCAATACTTTCATAAGATCAAATACTCCTACTTTTTTATTACTCTCTAGATGTTCATTACCTTCTTCTAGTCCTACTAATAAACTACCTATAAGCTTTTTTGTAAGTTCCGGATCAAGTTCTGTTAAAGCACCCGCAGCACCCATCATATTATTAATTAAATTTGTAACAGGCTCACGAGTCACTTGGCCAAGAACAATCTTTGCGATTGGTTCTTTCGCCTTTAGCATAGAATTTGCGGCTTCTAGCATTCCGATGTCATTTAATTCACCGACAATATTAAACATTTGATTTAAAGCTCCTTCATTATTAGCTAGAAGCTCTTTTAAATCATCTAGTTTTTGCTGTTTTATTTCTTCCTCAGTTAATTCTTGTTTTTGAATCATTTTTATAGGTGCAGCCATATTTTTCTCCTCCTACTTATCCGTTAAATGCACATACCCTGGACGTGCCCACTTACGATTTACCTCAATACCAGCTTGAGGATGACGTTTTTTATTACGTGGGTTCGTTTTTGGCATCGGATTTTCGCCATCAACTTCTAGCACTTCCATACGCACTTTCGTCTGTTTATAAGCAGGTGTATTTGTACGCGTATCAACCGCAGGACCTGTTAAGAAATTAATCGCTGTTTCATTATCTGTAGAGTTCATCGGTAAATATAACTCATTCGCTTTTACACGGTCTGTTACAAGTGCACGTAATTTTAACGCTCCAAAAGGAGAGATAAGACGAACTAATGAACCAGTTTTCACTCCACGTTCTTTTGCAAGTGCTGGAGAAACTTCAACAAACACACCAGGTACTTTCGTTTGAATACCTGTTGATTTATTTGTCATATTCCCTTCATGGAAATGCTCAAGCATACGACCGTTATTAATGTGAAGATCGAACTCCGCTGGGAATTCAGCTGGACGTACCCAGTCAGCAATCGCAAAACGAGCTTTTTTATCTGGGAAGTTAAATCCATCTTGGAAAAGTAGTGGTGTATTCGTTCCATCAAAGCTTCCCCAATGGAAACTATTCCACCCTTCCAGTACTTCATAGTTTGCTTGTGAAAATAGTGGTGATAAACTTGCCATTTCAGCAAAAATTTCACTTGGATGGCTATAATTCCAGTTTGCACCTAATTTATTCGCAATCTCCTGCACAATCCACCAGTCTGGCTTCGCATCTCCAAGCGTAGGAAGAACTTGATACAATCTTTGTACACGGCGCTCTGTATTTGTGAACGTACCTTCTTTCTCAAGAGACGGTGCTGCTGGTAATACAACATCTGCATATTGAGCAGTTTTAGAAAGGAAAACATCTTGCACAACGAAGAAATCAAGGCTTGATAACACTTCGTGTACGTGGTTCGCGTTAGAGTCTACAAGAGCCATATCCTCTCCGACAAGATACATAGCTTTCATTTTCCCTTCGTCAATTGCGTGCAGCATTTCAATATTATTAAGACCCGGTTCACTATTAATTTTCACTCCGTAAGCCATTTCAAATTTCGCACGTTCCATATCATTAGTAACGTGTTGATATCCAGGAAGCCATCCTGGTAAAGTACCCATATCACAAGCACCTTGTACGTTATTATGACCTCGAAGCGGATATGCACCAGCACCTGGACGACGATAATTACCAGTTGCAAGAAGTAAGTTTGAAATCGCAGCGGAAGTATCAGATCCACCTGTATTTTGCGTTACTCCCATACCCCAAAGGATACATGTACCATCTGCATCACGAATCATTTCAGCCATTTGAATAAGTGTTTCTTTTGAAATACCAGTCATTCCCTCTGCATATTCAAGTGTATATTCTGTAAGACTTTCTTTGAAATCTTCAAAGAAGTTTACATTCTCATCAATAAATCGTTGATCGTGCCAACCTTGATCAATCATATATTTCGTAACAGCCATTAACCATACTTGATCTGTTCCTTGTTTTGGACTAACAAAGACGTCTGAACGCTCTGCCATTTCTGTTTTACGAAGATCAGCCACAATTAATTTTTGTCCGTGTAATTTATGTGCACGTTTAATTCGTGTAGCTAAAACAGGATGACCTTCTGTCGGATTACAACCTACAATAATAACAAGACCAGATTGTGCGATATCTTTAATCGTTCCAGCATCTCCGCCCATACCAATTGTTCGGAATAATCCGTCTGTCGCTGGTGATTGACAATAACGTGAGCAGTTATCAATATTATTCGTTTCAAATACTTGTCGGGCTAATTTTTGAATCACGTAATTGTCTTCATTCGTAATTTTAGATGAAGAAATAAAACCGATAGCATCTTTACCGTACTCTTCTTTAATCGATCCTAATTTACTTGCAATTACATTCAATGCTTCTTTCCATGTAGATTCAACAAACGCTCCATTTTTACGAATTAAAGGTTTCGTAATTCTTTCTTTAGAATTTACGAAATCCCAACCGAATTTTCCTTTTACACAAGTAGAAATTGCGTTAACTGGCGCATCAGAAGAAGGCTGTACTTTAAGGATTTTACGCCCTTTCGTCCACACTTCAAATGAACAACCTACACCACAAAATGTACATACTGTTTTCGTTTTCTTCGTACGAGTATCACGCATGGCCGCTTCCACTTCTGATACCGCAAAAATACCGCTATATCCAGGCTCAACCTCTTTAATTAAATCTACCATCGGTTCAAGAATATCTGGTTTTAATCCCGTCATAAATCCAGCTTCACCGAGCATCGTTTTCTCCATTAAAGCATTACAAGGACAAATGGTTACACATTGACCACAGCTCACGCATGAAGAGTCATTAATATTTACTCCTTCATCCCAAATAACTCGTGGACGTTCCGCTTCCCAGTCTATTGATAACGTTTCATTTACTTGTAAGTTTTGACATACCTCAACACATTGACCGCATGCAATACATTGATTAGGATCGTAGCGATAAAACGGATGCGTCATATCCACTTCACTTACATCTACTTTCGGTTCATACGGATATTTTTGATGTTCGATCTCCATTAATTCTGCTGTATTATGCAGTTTACAGTTCCCATTGTTGTTGTCACATACAGTACAGTATAATAAATGATTTTCTAGTAACCGATCCATCGCCTCTGTTTGTGCTTCTTTTGCACGAGTAGAATTACGTTCAATGTTCATACCTTCTGTCACTACTGCCGAACAAGAACGTATTAACTTTCCGTCAACTTCTACAATACAAGTGTCACATGTTTGAATAGGATCTACTTCTGGCACGTAACAAATTTGTGGATGTTCAATCCCGTTCTCATTAATAACACCCAATATCGTTGAACCAGGTTCCGCTGTATACTTTTTCCCGTCAATTGTAATATGAACCATGTTGTTATTCATGGTCTTTCCCCCTTTTTGAGAATAAAAAAACTCCACCACGAAAATATACGCACCACATTCCGGCACGTTATTATCATGGTGGAGTAGTTCATTAGCACATCTTGCTAAAATACCAATCCATTTATTCATATATATAGCGATAAATTCGTAACAGTTCATATCACGATTCCATCTTTAACACTATAATTATATCGTTAAACTTAAAAATATACAATATAAAATTTAAACTACGCATATGTCCGCATGGAACTATCCATAATAACCCATATAAAACATAACAAGGAGTAAGCGAACAAATGGGGTCTTTTAATAAATGGATACGTGGTGAAAAATCTTTTTCTGCACAAGAGCAAGCTGATCACATATTAAATAAAGCTATCTCTTCTTCTCTTCCGCTTAATCTTAAACACTTGTCCAAATTGTTTAGTGGTATTCCAGAATTAATTACACGCACTTTTCCGTTACAAAACGGAAAAGAAGCCGCTCTTATATATATGGAAGGACTTGTAGATAAAACTGTTATTAACATTGATATTCTTCGCCCACTCCTATTTAAACAGTGGAATGAGGACGATTTTTTGGAATCTTCCGTTACAATCGGAAATGTAAAAAAAGTTCAGCAGTGGTCAGACATCGAACAGTCCCTTTTACATGGTAAAAGCATTTTATTTATAAACGGACAACTTACAGCGTTAGAACTTGATACGCAAGCGGCACCAAAAAGAAGTATTGAAGAACCTACAACAGAAACTTCCATAAAAAGCTCACATGAAGGATTTAATGAAGTAGCGAGCGACAGCCTTGCACTTATTCGTCGATATATTCCAAATCGAGAATTGAAAGTGAAAGAATTCACTGTTGGTGAACGAGCTACTTCAAAGGTTTTTTTGCTGTACTTAGCAGACATTGCAAACGAAGATGTCGTACAAGAAATGGCATGCCGCATCGAATCAATCAAAGTGGATGCCATTCTTACTACCGGAGAATTGGAAGGATTTGTTGAAGATAATTCCTATACTCTCTTTCCGCAATTATCAATAACCGAACGCCCTGATACAACGGCCCATCACATTTTGGAGGGACGAATCGCTGTTGTTGTCGATCGCTCACCAGGCGTATTAATTGGACCTATGACCTTTTCATCTTTTTTTCAAACAATAGATGATTACAGCTTCAGGCCTATCATTCCATCTTTCATACGATTACTTCGTTTCACCGGATTATTTATTGCAATATTTGCTCCAGCTCTTTATATTGCTATGATTTCCTTTCATTATGAAGTAATTCCACTTAAATTATTGTTAACAATTGGAGAGTCTCGTGCAAAAATCCCTTTCCCACCTATATTAGAAGCACTTTTAATGGAATTGGTACTTGAAATGCTTCGCGAAGCTGCTGTTCGCCTTCCTGGTCCCGTCGGGCAAACAATTGGTGTCGTAGGAGGGATTGTCATTGGACAAGCTGCCGTTCAAGCAGGAATAGTAAGTAATGTTATGGTTATCGTCGTATCTATTACCGCCGTCGCTTCTTTTATCATCCCCAATTTGGAAATGTCAGCAGGAGTTCGGATTCTTCGCTTTCCAATGATGATAATGGCTTCTTTATTTGGAGTCATTGGCATTATGGTTGGGATGGCCGTTATCATCATCCATATTCTTTCTATGGAATCACTCGGTGTTCCTTACGGTAGTCCTTTTTCTCCGTCATTTGCTTCAGATTTAAAAGACATTCTTGTGCGTTTACCATGGAAACTAATGAAGAAACGACCACTCTCCCTTAACTTAAAACAAGAAAATCGTCAACCGGATATAGAAGAAAAGGAGGAAGATAAGTGACAAATCGTGCAAAGAGGGAGATTAGTTTATTTCAATATATTTTAACGATTAGTGGTGTTCAAGTGGGATTCGGTGTACTTACACTGCCACGTGAAGTGGCACAAGGGGCGAATACAGATGGATGGATGTCAATTATAATAGGGTGCGCTATTACTACTTTAGTCAGTCTATGCATTGTAAAAATCATGGAAAAACATCCCGGTTATAATTTACTTGATGTGCTCACTCGTTATCTTGGAAAGTGGCTAGGAAGAGTAGGAATGATTTTTTGGATTTTATATGCTGTTCTTGCAGCTGTTTCCTTAATTTTTTCCCTCTTATACGTTATTCACATTTGGATTTTGCCTAGATCTCCGATGTTTTTAATCATGATATTATTATCTATTCCAATGATTATGCTCGCATGTAAAGGTGTTCTTATTATTAGCCGCTATGCTGTTTTTACTGTCTTATTTACACTCTGGATGCCATTATTATTATTTATCCCACTTAAAGATGGGCATTGGGTTTATCTTCTTCCTCTCCTTAAAGAAGGATGGATACCAGTTTTCAACACCGTAAAATCAACTATTATTGCGTTTCTTGGATTTGAGTTTGCATTTGTCCTTTATCCTTATCTCTGTAATAAATCATCTGCCAAAAAAGGGATTGTTCTTGCGAATTTGATTACGCTATTTGTCTATCTTCAAGTCACGTTCGTCTCTTTTGTTTATTTTAGTCCGGATGGTATAACTAAGTTTTTATGGCCCACTCTTTCTCTCGTTACACCATTTCACTTTTCATTTTTGGAACGGTTTGAAATTATCTTTTTGTCATTTTATCTCTTCATTATTTTTGATTCTTGTATTCCCTATATTTTCACTGCTTCAGATGGAATCAATCAATTACTTAATAAAAAAGGGAGTTCATTGCCTGTTTGGTTTTTATTATTCGGGTGTGTTTTCGTTTTATTCTTTTATATCCCATCTTCGTATCAAATAAGTGCATTGCGAGAATTTTGGGGAACTGCAAGTTATTTTATCGTTTTTCTATTCCCAGTCGTATTTCTCTTATACATGACACTTTATCAGCATTGGAAAAGGAGAAAAATTTAAATGAGACGCTTTATTCATTTCACTACACTTTGCTTTCTCATCACCTTTTTAACAGGCTGTGGAGATCGGCTCGACTTAGAAAAACAATCAATTTCATTAATTTACGGTTTTGATGCAAAAGCAAAAGGAAAATTAATCGTGTACCACGTAAACCCTATTTTTAATGAAGATGTAGAAAAAAAGTTCGAAACTCATGAAGCAATAGTACATACACCTCGAGAAGCAAAAGCGACGTTTAATAGCTCAAGTAACGGATTAGTCTCTACAGAAAAATTACAGCTCATTTTATTTAGCACGAAGTTTTTAAAACAAGAAGGAGCTATGCCTTACCTTGATGTTTGGTATCGCGATCCTAAAAATACAGGAAATATGCGTATGGTTGCAGTTAACGGTCCAATTTCTTCAGTTATATATAATAATTTCAAAGATAAGCCTGCACTTCCTGAATATTTAACAGATTTAATTAATACGAACAAACTATACAATCGAACTGCGTTTACGACATTCCATGAATTCCATAGGCAAACTTTTAATAAAGGTATCACACCTGCTATCTCAGAAATAAAAAAAGGGAAAAAAGACGTGATTGTTACCGGCTCTGCACTATTAACTTCTCGCGGAATCTATAAAATGTCTTTAAATCGCTATGAAAGTGCCCTTCTTCTTATGTTGCAAAAGAAAGCGAATATACCCGTTTCACTTACACTGAAAATCCCTTCTCATTCAGTTGAAAGTAATAGTCATCGAAAAGATACAGAAGGTGACGATTTCGTAACAATAAATGTTCTTAGCATGAATCGTGACATTCACACAGGCTATAGCGGCAACCAATTCAAATTTAATATTGCAATGGATTTTAAAGTTTCCGTATCTGAACTTACATTCAACATGGATATAGATAAAGATAGAAAGAAATTAACTGCACTTATTACAAAACAACTAAAAAAAGATTTAAATGATTTAATCCACAAAATTCAAAAGCAGCAACTTGATCCATTCGGATTTGGTGATTATGCGAGAGCGTTTCAATATAAAGAATGGAAAACGGTCGAAGATGATTGGCCAAGTGCCTTTTCAAAAGCTAATGTGAAAGTAGCGCCTACTATAAAAATTTTAGAAAACGGGATTATTAAATAGCAAAAAACACGCTACTTGCTCTTATACGTTTAAAGAGTAAGTAGCGTGTTATCATTTTTATTTTGAAGCTTCTTATACAGTTACACTTCTGTTTCTGGCTCTTCGTTTTCCGCTTGTTCCAATCTTTGCTGCTCTGCAAGTTCTGCTGAAATCATTCCATAATAAATTTCTGGATACAATCCAAATATTTGATATACACTTCCTAAAAATGGCACCGGAATCCCTCTTTTCTAAAGTTGTATTGCCACTTTTAAGGATTCCCTTTTCATTCATTATACATTCGTTTTTGGCGTTTCCTCTTCATCATGAACACTTAATAAATTTTGCCATTTTTTATAAGGAGCACTATTTGGATCTACATAACCTTTCGCGTACGAACGACCCCACAATTGTTTAATAAACATTTCTTTCTCTTTCTTCGCAACCATATCAGCACCTGTACCGTAATAGTTTTGGAAATATAACTCAATTTCATCAAGGAATAATCTTAATAATTCATCAGAAGTTTCTTCTAACGTTGGGTCATATTTCGCTTCACGGTCATACATTAAAATCATATCTAAAATATTGTGGACATGCTCTTTACGAAGCCATCTAATATCTTGAGCACCTAATACAAACGGATGTGTATATAAATGTCCACCTTGTATCATCGCCTTTTCTTGTTCTTCTTCAAATCTGGACAAGATGTTTTCATAAATAAATGGGTTATGAAGCAATGCTCTGTGTAATTTATAACTTTCGCTTGAAATATTTTTCCCCATCGATTGAATTAAGAAGCTACGTCCAACGCCGTTATATTGATATACAAACTGGCCATCCACAGCAACTAAACTAATCCAACGATACATATACGCGTATAGAAGAGCGCGATTACATTTATCGTAATCCAACTTCGTTTGCGTTGCATTTAAGTCTGGCATGAATGCTGGTAAGTGCCAATACTTATCTAAATGCGGCGTTAAACTAGATTTTTTACTATTCAACTTGTTCACACGGCGATAGTATGACTGAAAATAATCACCTTTATCATTCATAAATCCATTTGCAATATGCCCTGAGGAAAGCTTAGGGAAGTCTTGCAACGATAAACCGTAATGCGCACGATAACAAATGACTTCAAATGGCGAAAAAGCTTCATGTACTGTATCTTTTTCTTTAAACATTTCTTGAATTAATTCCTCTTGTAGTTCTTTCTTTAAAGATGGATGTATACCCCAATATTGTAATTCCCTATGGTGGGAAACTTTCGGAACGAATGGACTTGCTAAATGGAACAAGTCTTCAATTTTTTCACGGACGTACTCATCACGATCACGCTTCTTATAATCCGCCTCTTTTCGTAACGCCTCAACGATATTCAGCTCTAATTTATCACGATAGCGTATTTGTAATTCATCGTAGCAATAACTTAGTATGTGCTCGCGATAAAAGTCTTCTACCTTTTTCGATTGAATCTCTTCTGTTTTCGCATCCCGGCAATATTCTCCGTATAAACTCATATAAATTTCTGCTGATATATCTTTCGGTAATACCCCTAAATTTAAATGTTGCTGCATATCTTGCCATATCTTTTCTTGCAACTTTTCTTCAGCTAATACGTATACATTCGTTGGGTTTGTTTTCCCTTCAAATTCCTTGCTTCGTTTTTGAATTTCGAACAATAAATTTTCACGTGTTTCGTGTAAATTATCAAAAAACCTTTCCCAATATTGAATCATTTTATTAACTGCTTGATATAGCGATTGATAAACGAGCTCTAATAGCATTTCTTTACGGTATTCGTTTAATTTGTGTACGTACTGCGTTACAATATCTTCAAATTCCTTTTTAAATAAACGCTGCTGGTTATTCATCATTTTCCCAAACCAACCTTGTTGCTGCGCAATTTCTACTCGGCGAACAGCTGTTACCGTCCCATCAATATTACTCACATTAAATTTCTTATCGTAGTTTTGAATTAAATTACGCTTTTGTTCATTATTTTCATGTAATCGATTCATTTTTTCTACTAACTGCTTTCGAATTTCATATAACATAAAACGAGCGGATACTGGATGAACAGGATCTGTTTTCTTTAAAAACCATGTATTTAGTTGATATGACTGTCCCTCAGAACCACTTGGTGAAAAACGGTCTGATTCAATCATGTCATATAAAAGTGTCGTTACATGTTCATGTACACGGCTCGGAATCGCATACGCATATAAACGAACTGCATGATCCACCCTTGCTACTTCACCTTTCATTTGTTCCATCATTTTCAGCTTCGCAGCCGAAATTTTACACTCATGCTGCAGACGATTTAATTCCTCGTCTTTTTGCACCGTACGCTGTACATAGCTTTCTACAGCTTCTAAAAACAGTTTAGATTTCGCAACACCAACCTTACCACCTTCTGCTCCCTCACGCGTTTCATTGTACATTTGTCTATAGAAAATATGAGCCTGTTCCGGACGAGTAGCAAGATGTTCTAAGTCTTCTAAATAACTTTTCCCACGCTCTGGCTTTTCACGCTGCATCCCACGTTTTACATCTTGATCATATCTTTGCTTTTTCTCTTGAAACAGTTGATCTAAATGAAGCCACGATTCATCTAAACCTTGCACTGCCCATTTTAAAGCACAATATTTTAACACGTGCTCATATGGATAAATAATCTTTGCCGTTCCTGCCCCGCAATATCGTCCTTTTCCGCTCGATTCTGCTAATTGCTGAATTTGATTATCTTCCTGTGCAAAATGATTTGCAGACATCGGACTAAATAACTGTAAATAAATCGTATTTGCCATTTGCTCCATATAATCTGATAAATTATGCAGATGGTGTCCGTGTAGATTTTCGTAATCGTATAAGAAACAATAATTGTACGGTAGATGGTGTTGTTTAATTGTGTGATTTGTTCTCCCGTCTTCATCTACTTGATCAGGTCGATATTCTAATTCAATCGTGACGCCACCGCGTTTTGATAATTCTCCAGTAGAGCCAAGTGTAATGGCATGTAATTCTTTTAGCGATGCATAGCCGTTTGCTTGCACCGTTTCAAACTCTTTTGCACTAACCGTTCTCGTCTTCACTAACACGTCCGGCATTAAAAACGCACCACGTATTAAAATGTTGTGATGTTGCAGTTTTTTCCGGAGCATTTCACGTAAATATAATGCAATTTGCAGAAACATCCCTGAACCTGTTCCGCCCGCTAGTGATGTTACGATAATAACACGCACTCCATATTCAGTTTGATCGCTTGTAACCGGAAAAATCTTCTCAATTTCTTGCCAAAAGGATGTCAATTTATCTTCTTTCATCGCAGCACGTAACGCTAAACGGGAAATGACGCGTAATTGTCCTGCCCCTTCTGTCAGCGGTTTATCAAGTATAGTCGGATCCATCGGAAACCACTCTGGAATCGTTGGGTCTCCCGCAATATACTCTCTTGGCGTTTTACTCGAACTCGTTTGTGTTTTAAACTTTCGAATATGATCAAATTTACTCAAAGTATTCACATCTGTATCAAATACGTGCATTGCTACTTTTTTTCGGCGCTCCTCAGGTAGCCTTTCATATATTTGATGTGTCACAGTACTACCGATTCCACCTAAACCAATTAATATCGTTGGAACTTGTAACGTCATGTGAACCACCTTCCTATTCTTGCTTGTTTGAAAAGAGGAGGGAAAATTAAAATCCCCCTCTTTGCCCTATCTACTATTCACACTCGTACCTGTAAATCTCTTTACCATATCCTCTATCAATTACTAAAAGTTCATTTGGATATAACGTCTTATGTTCCATTCCAACCTCATCCTCTGTTATAAACATCCCATCAATAATCATTCCTACTACTTGGGATTCTTTCGCTACAAATATCGATTTCGATCCTTTCTTTGCTATAAACGTAACGGATTGTACTGTCTTCCTTTCCGCTCTATACGGAATACCAAAATAATGTTTCCACCATTTATTTTTAAGTAATTCTGGCTCAGATTGATATAACCAATCTTTCGCTACTTCTTGATCCCATTCGTAATACAATAGTGCTTTCCGGTGAAATCTTGGACGGATAATCCATCCTAAAACGATTATTCCTACTACTAACAGTAATAAAGTGATAGGAATAACAAACTTAAAAATAAGCGCATACTTTTCATAGAACGGTGCATTTTGAATATGAAGTGATATTTTTTTCTTTACTTCTTGTAATTTTGAATCTTGCACTATGATGGTAGCTTCTACGGTGCCGGTATCTGTGAAATTGAATGTGTCGGAGTAATGAGGGCGAGGATAAATATAAATTTGATTACCATGTTGTTTTATTTCATAGTTGATTGATTGTTTAGATGTGACACCAGTAGATTTTAATAGTTTCTTTACAGCCTCTTCTGTCATCGGCTTACCATCTAACTGTGGTTGTATAATAAAAGGTTTACTATTCTCTAAATTTGTTACTTTTTCTTCATAATCTTTCGTTATCGTTTGCACTGATAATTTTGGCTTTTCCGTTACTTCGATTTTAAATTCTTTCGTCTGTCTGTAAAATCCCTTTATGTTCATATGAACTTTCCCGCGCACTAATCCTTTATCAGTCTTCGTTTCGTAGTAAAATACATGTTTTTTATCGTCCCACTTCATCGGGTACTGTTTTCCGTCTATTTCTACTTCTGCCTGAAAATATGAAGACTGAATTGGTAATTCCGTCGGCTTCGCTTCAATAACCGCGGTAACACCTTCGTACATTTTTTCCACATTTTTTTGACTACGATCATCTTTGTCATAAGTAGAAACAGTATAGTTAAGCGCTGGTTCAACTAGTACTTGTAGTCCTTCTTTCTCAATATCCTGGTCCACCTCTATCGTATAAGTTCCTGGTTTAATAACTTCCTGCTTTTCCGTACTAATATGAACTATATTTCCGAATAATTTCGCTTCTCCTGGTGCATGTATGGAATAGGAAGATTGTAATTGTAACGGTTTAGAAATTTGTGTGACCTGATAATCGGGCAGAGAAGGCGATTGTCGTACAAGCGTCATACGCTTTAATGGAAATGGTGTTGTAATCTCTACTTTCTTCCCTACTACTTTCGTTTTTACAATCGATTCAACAGAAGAGAACGGATCACGATTTGCAACTAATGCTGCCACTTGATTAACGCTTTTTACAATACCATCCTCTCCACTAGATGGCATCGTAACTCCGTTTATCTCTTTCTTCCATATTTCTTTAAACGTATTTAGTTGTGCCTTTTCTTGCTGCCCTAAATCCTCTTCCATCGTAATTAAAATTGGATGTAGTGATATCTTTTTTGCATCCATATCCTTCTTAAACTGTGCTAACTTCTGCAAGATTTGTTCTTTTCCGCCAACCTTATCTTTCTCTAAATCATTAAATGCCCCGTCAGTTAAGACAATAAGCCAAAATTCACGTTTTCCATCTATATCTGCTTCCTTTTTTATAGATTGCATCGCTGTTTCTACTGCGCTAAACGGAGTATTTAAATACGTCTTCCATGCCCCAATCCCCTCAATTTCTGTTTGTCTCTTATCCTTCGTTAACGAAATGTTTAATGGATCATTCGGCTTGCTCATTGGAACATAAGAAAATTTATCTTTTTCATCTAATAGCGCAACTAAACTTTGCAAAGCGTAATTGGCATATTTCCAGCGATCGTTATTTCTCATGCTGCCCGAATCATCATATACAAGTGAAACGACCCTTTCCTTTGCCTCCTCTCCTTTTGCAAAAGTCCAAAAAGGATGTAACCATATAAATAGAAACAACATGAATGTGGCACAAATTCGAATTTTCATGATGAGGCTTCGCCACCTTTGTAGACAAATTCCTATGTTTAAATTTATGAGAGGATACAAGATATATGACTTGTATTTTAGGACAACTAACACAGCATAACTTTATTATGTAAACAGTTTTATAAACTGAATATAATTCCTTCTAGCGTTTTTTATCTGATACTATAAGTAAAAAAAGCCTGTTTAAGCTCTACACTTAAACAGACTTTTCCTACTTTTCATATTGAAAACATATATCAAAAAGTTTGATTTATTGCTTCACATACACTTCAACAACCGGATTATCTTTATGATCCGCATGCATGCGTAAATTCTCTTCACTTGTACTATAAATACTAGCTAATAACATAATTGTTAGCACATTAGGAGTTTTTGCATCACTTCCGTATTTTCTTTCAAGTGCTTCTTTGTATTCAAAGTCCAAATCCCCCTGCACATATGTATACACTTCAAAACCATCTTCTAAATTGCAAACTACTGTATCAATAATATCTGCCCCTACTTGCTTCTTCATTTCCTCTCGCAATGCTTCAATAAATTCTTCCCACGGTACTTCGTATGTCTGAAACTGATCTGTAGATTTCATGCCTTTTCCTCCTTCTATATCCTCTTCCTATATTTCCCCTTTCCTATAACAATTATGATAGATAGGGCATTCGTACAAGCCGCACTTGTCCCCTTTACATATCGTATTACTGTAATGCGGAAGGAGGAAAGAACATGCATAGACAAAAATGTTATGATACGTGCCGACGTTATTTCGGTAAAGTCGTTCGCATTGAAGATCGTGATGGTCGCATTCATTTAGGTAAAATAATTGATGTGACAAACAGCTCTGTATGGATTGAGCCAGTGCAACAGCGCTCATCTTTTGATACAGGATTCGGATACTATGACGCATACGCAAACGGTGGTTGTGATCTTTGTGGCGGCATTAGCAGATGTGATAGTTGCGGATTTGGTTGTGGTGGTGGATTCAGCGGCTGTGGATGTGGCGGTCGTGGTTGCGGTAGTTGCGGCGGCTGGGGAGGCGGCGGTTGTGGATGGGGCGTCGAACTCGGATTTGGTTTCATCTTCGGAATTACATTAGCTGCATTATTTTTCATTTAACATAGTAAAGAGTTGACTACCTTTAGCCAACTCTTTACCTTTATTTTTCACATATAAAAATACGATGACCTAAAATATGTTGGTACATAAGTCGTACATTTTCATGCTGTACCCATGCCTCATATAATTCATTTGGAATATGCGAGGATACATTCCATTCTGGCTCTTCTATATAGCCAGAGATCGTTTCTGCAATAGTACCTCCGCCAGCAATAGTAACCCGCTTAAAGTTTGCTTTCTGAAATAATTGTACCCACTCACTCTCAGTTAATAATTCTTTCATCCCGTATAATTGAGCAATTTTTTCTTCCTCATTCTTATCAATGTGCCTATCAATAATCATTTCAATGACAACAAGCTTGCCATCCTTCTGTAGTACACGATAGCACTCCGAGATAACCCTTTCTTTCTCTGTAAAAGCGAGTATCGATTCTCCGAGTACAAACTCAAATGAGTCATGCAAACATGGTAATTGCTCTACACTTCCTTCAATTAATTGAATATCTATTCCTTCAAACGACCATCTATCTTTCGCCTTTTGAATCATAATCTCATTCTTTTCAACCGCCGTTACTTTATAACCACATTCTTTTGTCATGTACGCCGCTGTTTTCCCCGTACCGCAGCCGATTTCAAGGACATTTGCTCCATATTTAAAAGGCAATTGTGCTAACAATTGTTTTGTTAACGTAAAACCACCAGGATGAGCACTTCCTATTCCGTAATAAGCTAGGAAATCGATGTAAGCATTTCGTTCCATGGGATTCTCCCTTTTTTATTTTATATATTCGAGGAAGGAATAAAAGTGCATAGAAAAAGCATTTTCAAGTGCTTTAATACCGCAACTTGAAAATGCTTTTTCTTTTTATCCCACTATTCACCAGGCAACCTGATTAAAGTTTCACTTTATTAGTTCTCTTCTACATAAGCCCATTTAAAGCTATATTCCGGACTAATATTGTGTTTCACAATTCCCTTTATATTTGGTTTCATTACATATGATCTAGCATTTTGATATAAAGGTACAAGTGCTACATCATCCTCAAGTAACAATTTCTCTGCCTTCCCTAACTCTGTCCAACGTTTTTTTGCATCAGCCATCCATTCTGTCTTACTTTTAGTAATAATGTCATCATATTTTGAATTTGAATAGCTCATCTGGTTTTGTGAATTTTTTGTTTCAAACATATCAAGGTACGTCATCGGATCCGCATAATCCGGATTCCATCCACCATATGAAAAATCATAATCTTGATCTGATTCTAATTTTAGTTTTTGCTTAAATGGTTGCAGTTTAATATTTACTGTCACGCCTTTTAAATTCTTTTCAACTTGATCTTTTACATACTCCCCAACTTTTTTCGCATTACCAGTATCATAATTTAACAGTTCAATCGTTACTTGATCTTTTCCAAGTTCTTTTTTCGCTTCTTCCCAGGCTGCCGCTGCCTTTTTGGAATCTTGTTTTAAACCATTCTTGAACGTTTCTGCGAAATCTTTACCGTCTGGCCCACTCGCTAAACCTTTTGGTACTAAGTAATCCACTGGTTTTGAACCATCATTTAAAATAACATTCGTTAAAGCTTTCTTATCAATGGATAATGCAATTGCTTCACGTAGTTTTTTGCTCTTTAACGGTGTATCTTGCCCACCACGTTTTTGATTTAGACGTAAGTAAAACGTACTTGTTTCCGAATATGCGCCAAACTCTTCTTTATTATTTCTATACTTATCAACAAATTCACCTGATAAAAGTGCAAAATCAATCGCTCCTGTATCGTATAAATTCACTCTAGTAGCTGGTTCTTTTACTACACTATAGTTGATTTCCTCTAGTTTTACAGTCTTTTTGTCCCAGTACTGCTCATTTTTCTTTAATTTCCAGCCTTGCTCATGTTTCCAATCAGTAAGAACGAACGGTCCATTATATACCGTTGTGTCAGACTCTAAACCGAATTTATTCCCTTTTTCTTTTACGAACTTTTCATTTAATGGATAGTATGACGCAAATGCCATTAAGTTCAAGAAATATGGTACTGGTCTTTCTAGTTCCACTTCAAGCGTATAATCATCTGTCGCTTTTACACCTAATGTAGCAACTTCTGCTTTTCCTTGATTAATTGTTTCTGCATTTTTAATATAATAAGCAATAAATGCATATTCAGCAGCTGTTTTTGGATCTACTAGACGTTGCCATGCAAATACGAAATCTTTCGCTGTTACAGGATCACCGTTTGACCATTTTGCATCTTTCCGTAATTTAAATGTATACTTTTTACCATCCTCGCTTTTTGTGCTAGATTCTGCTACAGCTGGTATTGGCTTATTATCTTTATCAAGGCGATATAAACCTTCCATCGTATTCCCTAAAATTTGTGCGCCAAGTGTATCTGTACTTTTGGAAGTATCCATCGTCGGAATTTCATTCGTTTCTGTACGATTTAGCACTTGCTTCGCTGCATATTTTATATCAGATTTCTTCTCTTCCCCGCCATTATTAGACGTTGTAGTCGGTTTCTTCTCCCCACCAGATCCAGAAGAACATGCTGTTAACGCCATACTCATTGCTAAAACTGGCACTACAACTGCCGTCAGTTTTTTCATTTTTTTCTTCATTCTTGTACCCTCCCCAATTATATGTACGAAACTAACTTTGAGAGATTTTCTATGAACTTAGTTATTAATACCTGTTAATTACCTTCAGTTTTTAAGTTTTAATTTATAGTAACTCTGTATTTTACTATTACTACTATACGAATTCTCCCCCATCTACTATATGTCAGTACTACTTTTCTTATTCTTCTCTATTTAATTGAATAGAAAAAGAGCGTGTTAAAAGTAAATTATCTACTTTTAAACACGCTCCTTTTTATTATTTCCCTTCCGTTACATAAGCCCACTTAAAGCTATATTCTGGACTAATGTTGTGCTTTACAATACCTTTTACATTCGGCTTCATTACATACGCTCTACCTGTTTGGTATAAAGGTACTAATCCTGCATCTTCTTCAAGGAACAATTTCTCTGCTTTTCCTAACGTTTCCCAACGCTTCTTCGGATCAGATAATAATTCATTACCTGCTTTTGCTACCATTTCATCGTATTTTGGATTCGAATAACTCATTTGGTTATATGGGCTCTTCGATTCAAACATATCAATAAATGTCATTGGATCTGAATAATCTGGGCTCCAACCTGCAAACGAAACTTCATAATCTTGCGCTGACTCTAATTTTAGTTTTTGTTTGAACGGCTGAATTTTCGTGTTAACCGTTACACCTTTTAAGTTTTTCTCAATTTGATCTTTAAAGTAGTCAGCAATTTTCTTCGCAGTTCCATCATCATAGCTTAGTAATTCAATTGTCACTTGGTCTTTTCCAAGTTCTTTTTTCGCTTCATCCCAAGCTGCTGCACCTTTTTTCGGATCATATTTCAGACCATTTTTAAATGTATCTTGGTAATCTTTACCGTCTGGTCCTGTCGCAAGTCCTTTTGGCACTAATTGATCTGTTGCTTTTGAACCGTTATTTAAAATAACAGTTGCTAATCCTTTTTTATCAATTGATAATGCGATCGCTTCACGAAGTTTTTTGCTCTTTAACGGTGTATCTTGTCCGTTACGCTTTTGATTTAAACGTAAGAAGAATGTACTCGCTTCTGAATACTCACCGTACTCTTCTTTGTTTGATTTATATTTATCAACGAATTCTCCTGATAATAATGTGAAATCAATTGATCCTGTATCATATAAGTTTACTTTCGTCGCAACTTCTTTTACTACACTATAGTTAATTTCTTCTAATTTTACAGTCTTATTATCCCAATACTTATCATTTTTCTTTAGCTGCCATCCTTGTTCATGTTTCCAAGAAGCCATCACAAATGGTCCATTATACAACGTTGTATCTGCTTCTAAACCGAATTTATCTCCTTTTTCTTTTACGAACTTTTCATTTAAAGGATAGTAAGATGGGAACGCCATTAAATTCAAGAAATATGGTACTGGCTTTTCTAATTCTACTTCTAGCGTATAATCATCTACCGCTTTTGCTCCTAAATCTGTTAGAGGTTTTTCACCTTTATTAATTGCTTCTGCATTTTTAATATAGAAAGCAATAAACGCATATTCTGCAGCTGTATTCTTATCGAGTAAACGCTGCCATCCGTATACGAAATCTTTCGCTGTTACAGGGTCACCATTCGACCATTTTGCATCTTTACGTAATTTAAATGTATATTTTTTGCCATCCTCGCTTTTCGTACTAGATTCTGCAACAGCTGGGATTGGCTTATTATCTTTATCTAATCGATATAAACCTTCCATTGTGTTCCCTAAAATTTGAGAACCCAACGTATCAGTAGATTTTGAAACATCCATCGTCGGAATTTCTTGATTCTCTGTACGATTTAACACTTGTTTCGCTGCGTATTTAATTTCAGATTTTTTCTCTTCCCCACCACCACTAGACGTCGTAGTTGATTTCTTCTCCCCACCAGATCCAGAACACGCTGTCAACGCCATACTCATCGCTAAAACTGGCGCTACAACCGCCGTGAACTTTTTCATCTTTTTCTTCATTTTTGTACCCTCCCCAATTATATGTACGAAACTAATTTTGATAGATTTTCTAATAAACATTTATCAGAAAATTCTTATTAATTAATATTCTACTAATTTTTCAGATTTTGTAAAGTTATTTTTAAAATATTCTAAAAATTATTTTTTTGTGATAGTAACAATTGTTTTTTTCTATTATCACTATATAGATCCTTCCTTATATCTATTAGTTTATTTACATTTTGTTTCATAATAAAAGAGCATTCCAAAAGTAAATCGTCTACTTTTGGAATGCTCTATCATTTTATCTTACTATTGTGAACGATGAGATTCTCACTACAAAATACGCTAAGAAACTTATATTCATCCACTTACAGATAGTATTACTGCTTAAAATTATTTTCCACCTTTTTCAGTGATATATGTCCATTTGAAGCTATACTCTGGACTAATATTATGGTGAACAATGCCTTCTACATTTGGCTTTTTAACATAAGCATCACCACGTTGATATAAAGGTACAAGTGCTACATCTTGCTCAAGAAGTAATTTCTCAGCTTTTCCTAGCTCTTCCCAACGTTTCTTCGCATCACCCATTAATTCAGTGCCAGCTTTTTTGATCATATCATCATACTTCGGATCAGCGAAGCTCATTTGGTTATGAGAATGATTAGACTGGAACATATCTAAGAATGTCATTGGATCTGCGTAGTCAGGTCCCCAACCAGCATATGATAAATCATAGTCTTGCTCTGTTTCTAATTTCAGCTTTTGTTTGAATGGCTGAAGTTTAATATTAACAGTTACACCTTTTAAGTTTTTCTCAATTTGATCTTTTACATATTCCCCAACTTTTTTCGCATTACCAGTGTCATAGTTTAATAGCTCAATTGTAACTTGATCTTTTCCAAGCTCTTTTTTTGCTTCATCCCATGCAGCTGCTGCTTTTTTCGCATCTGGTTTAATACCATTTTTAAATGTTTCTTGGAAGTCTTTACCGTCTGGTCCAGTTGCTAATCCTTTTGGTACTAAGAAGTCCGCAGGTTTAGATCCATCATTTAAAATAACATTTGCTAAATTCTTTTTATCGATTGAAAGTGCGATTGCTTCACGTAATTTTTGGCTCTTTAACGGTGTATCTTGTCCGCCACGTTTTTGGTTCATACGTAAGAAGTAAGTACTTACTTGTGAGTATGTGCCAAATTCTTCTTTATTACTTCTATACTTATCAACGAATTCACCTGTTAATAGCGCGAAATCAACTGCATTTGTATCATATAAGTTTACTCTTGTAGCTACTTCTTTTACTACGCTATAGTTAATTTCATCTAGTTTTACTGTCTTTTTATCCCAATATTGATCGTTTTTCTTTAGTTTCCAGCCTTGCTCATGCTTCCAATCAGTAAGAACGAACGGTCCGTTATATACTGTTGTATCAGACTCTAAACCGTATTTATCCCCTTTTTCTTTTACGAACTTCTCATTTAATGGATAGTACGATGGGAATGCTACTAAGTTTAAGAAGTATGGCACTGCTTGTTCTAATTCAACTTCTAAAGTAAGGTCGTCTACTGCCTTTACTCCTAGTTCAGTTACAGGTTTTTCCCCTTTATTAACCGCTTCTGCATTTTTAATTGGGAATGCGATAAATGCATACTCAGCAGCTGTTTTTGGGTCTAATAGACGTTGCCATGCATATGCGAAATCTTTCGCTGTTACAGGATCACCATTTGACCATTTTGCATCTTTACGTAATTTGAATGTATATTTTTTACCATCCTCACTCTTCGTGCTTGACTCTGCCGCAGCTGGGATTGGTTTGTTATCTTTATCTAATCGATATAAACCTTCCATTGTGTTCCCTAAAACTTGAGAACCTAATGTATCAGTATTTTTAGAAGTATCCATTGTTGGAATCTCATTTGTTTCAGTACGATTTAGTACTTGTTTCGCTGCTAATTTTTCTTCTGATTTACTATCTCCGCCAGAGCTAGAATTTGTGCTTGTTTTCTTATCTCCACCTGATGTAGAACATGCTGTCAATGCCATACTCATTGCTAAAACTGGTGCTACAACTGCTGTTAGTTTTTTCATTTTTTTCTTTTTCACTTTCTGTACCCTCCCTAATTCTTAACGCTCTCATTTAAGAATTTTCTGATAATTCTGTTTTTCTTTATATATTTATCAGAAGATTCTTATTAACTATTATTCTACTAATTTTTTGAGTTTTGTAAAGTGTTATTATTGAAAATTTTTAAAAAATTATTTTTTTACAGTAATATTCATAAAAATTCCATACTCTTTCGAAACACTATACCTCATTGAATTCTATGTATTGATTTAATAGTCTTTACATCCCTTCACTATAAAACACTTGTAAATTATTGTTAATAAATAATGTATATCGTAACAAACCTCTTTTCTACAAAAATAAAAAAGTCAGCAAAGCTGACTTTTTATCCGGCCATTTTCTCTCTTTTCATTTCTTCTACTACTCTCCTATACTTCTCATCATCAAATTCATTTTCACTTTTTGCAACAACTACAGTCGCAATGCCGTTACCAATTAAATTGACGATAGCACGCGCTTCTGACATGAAACGATCTACGCCAAGTAATAGCGCTAACCCTTCTAACGGGATAACATTCATTGCAGATAAAGTAGATGCTAATACAATAAAACCTCCACCTGTTACTGCTGCTGCACCTTTCGATGTAACTAACAAAATAGCTATTATAGTTAATTGTTGACCTAGTGAAAGATCGACGTGAAAGACTTGAGCTAAAAATATTGTTGCCATCGATAAATAAATTGTCGTTCCATCTAAGTTAAAAGAATATCCCGTCGGAATGACTAAACCTACTACCGGCTTCGAACATCCGAAGTCTTCCATCTTTGTCATCATTCGCGGCAGTACTGATTCTGATGATGATGTCCCAAGTACGATAAGCAATTCTTCTTTAATATGAATTAAATATTTCCATAAGCTAAAATTATACATTTTACAAATGAAATTTAAAACAATAAAAACAAATAATGCCATTGTCGCATATACGCAAATCATTAATTTACCAAGCGGTATTAATGTACTTAAACCGTATTTTCCAATTGTAAACGCCATTCCACCAAACGCCCCAATAGGTGCCAATTTCATTACAATTGATAATATGTTAAAGAATACTTTCGATAACCTATCAAAAAAGTCAATAACAGGTTGTCCATTCTTTCCAAGCATCGTTAACCCTGCACCGAATAAAATGGAGAAGAACAGAACTTGTAAAATATCACCTTTTGCAAATGCTTCAAACATGTTAGACGGCACAATATGTAAAAAGAAGTCCATCCACTTCATTTCTTGCCCGCTTTGTACATATTGCGAAACATCTCCGCCCTTTAGTTTCGAAGGATCTAATCCATCTCCGGGACGTACAACATTCGCTACGATGATACCAATAATTAAAGCCGCTGTTGTCACGATTTCAAAATATAATAGTGCCTTACCACCAACACGACCTACCTTTTTCATACTTCCCATACTTGCAATACCAAGCACAATCGTTAAAAAGATTATCGGTGCAATAACCATTTTAATCATATTGATGAACGTTTCACCAATTGGCTTCATCTCTTGTCCAACACTAGGCCAAATGGTCCCTACTGCAATACCACATATAATTGCCACAATAACTTGGAATGTTAAATTCTTTACAATTCTCATTTTTAATACTCCCCTGTTTCTTTCATTTCTCCTATACGATTTCAATAATTGCTAATGATGTATTTTATGTAATATCCCCCCTGCTATTTAACTTAAACTACATTATTATGTTACACTATTATCCGTAATTTGGAAATAGTATATAATATTCAAGTTTAAATGTCACACTATTAAACATAATAAAAAAGCAGACATTATGCCTGCTTTAATTCTCCTCAATCTGCTTTTCACTTAATCCTAGATGTGTTCTAAGCGTATTACTTAAACTCTGCAAATCTTTTTTATTAGGGTTATAATAATATACACGCTCCCCATTTGGACCGTTAGGTAAATATAAATCATCACCAGCTAATTGTATTTTTTCAACTGAACCGTTTAAACCGTATTTATAAAAAGATAAAATATCATCCATTACTAAATTTGTTTTAAAATCGCCGTCAACCGCCTCAACTATTTTTTCTAGCTTCGTAATAGAGCCTACACTTTTTAATTTACTTAACATCGCTTCAATAACAAGCTGTTGGCGCTGTCCTCTCATTGCATCACTATCAATATGACGCGTTCTTGCCAGTGCAAGTGCTTCTTCCCCTGTTAATTTTTGTAGTCCTTTTTTCAAATGAATCGCGTCAGGTTCATCTTTACTATTTTGCTCCGTAAATTCAACTGGGACATTTACTTCAATCCCATCTAATCCATCAACAATTTTAGTAAATGCATTAAAATTAAACTTCACAAAATAATCAACAGGCACTTGTAACAATTTTTCTACCGCTTCCATTGAAGCTTGCGGCCCTCCATCTTTACCATTTTTAACGAAACCACTTCCATATGCATGCGTTATTTTATCTTTTTTCTTTTCAACTGGAACATATGTGTATGTATCACGTGGTATACTCGTTAATTTCACTGTCTTATCATCTTTATTAAAAGTAGCTAACAGTAGCGCATCTGTATGAAATGCACCATTATACTCCTTTTGTCGTTCTTGATTTTCATCAATGCCCATAATTAAAAGTGAAACATTATTTGTAATCGGCTTTACGGCTTTCTCACGTAAATTTGATTTTTCACCGCGTGCTAAATTCAAACTAGATTTTTGTACGAGATTAGAAGTTTTCATATACACATAAGCACCATATCCCACTCCGCCAAATAATAATACTACTAACAATACACTTAGTATCATTGTTTTCTTATATTTTCTTTTATTTTTCTTTTCTCTTGAAGAGGTATTCTCCATATATTTCCCTCCGTTTTCTATTCATCTAATATGTTTTTCAATTTTTCATACTTAGCGCGATCCTTTTGAAATACATTCTCTTTCAATCCTTTGTTTATTTGTATCCATTCAGTCGTAATCGAATATTGAATCATACCTTCGTGGAAACTAAAGAACTTTAGCATAATCCCTGTATTTTTCTCTACAACCATTTCAAATTTTCCTCTTAAATCTTCAGATGTACTTACAGGCATTTCTATGTTTATTGTCCCTTTTATTTTGTAACAATCAAGTCCAAGATACTTCGTTTCTTTATAATTCCAATCTTTATATCGAATTAATAGATCAGCAAATTCTGATTGAATACTATACTTCGCGAATCCTATATATTCATCATCATATCTTTTTTTCTCGCCTGATTTTCTCAATAATCTTTCCGTAGGATTTAATTTTAATAGTTCATAGTTTCTTTCTTTCGGGCTCCATTTCGTCTCTTTATATGTATACTTCTCATCATCAAATTCTTTTTTCTTGCCCTCGTTATATATAATTGTTCGTTTTTTCGTTAGCTTATCTTCTTTCGAAGAGATACCACTTTGCCATTCTGTATCAATCGCATATTTGTATGTTGTAGCAATTCTTGACGAACTAGAATATTCCTCAAATTGTCCTGAAATATTATTAAAATGATCAATGGAATCCAGCATCTTTTCATGAATCTTTTCTTTATCTGGATAATTTACGTTCGATTTTATTTCTTCTTCATTTTCATAATCAGAAAACGCCTTTTTCTTTATATATTCAAATACCCCACCATTTTGAGCAAAAATTTGATCAGAAAACTCCGACATAGACACAATGGAAAGTGTTAGAACCGCAGCACTTATAACCATCATATAAACTCTATAACCTTTCTTTTTTACCGGAAGATTATGTAGTGTACGATTAATCTCTTCATTTAACTCTGGCGGTACTATAACATTCTCTTCTTTTATTTTCTTTTTTAATTTCTCATCAAATAATTTTTCGTTATCCATCCAATACACCCCCTATTCCATCTTTAATCGCTTTTGCAGTTGTTCCCTCGCTCGTGACAATCTTGATTTTACTGTTCCTTTTGGCACTTCTAAAAGCTTCGCTATACTTTCTTGATTCATATCTTCATAATAATAAAGTACCGTAACAGCTCTTAACTCTTCATGTAATGATTGAATCGCATTACACAAATCTATATCTTCATATTGATCATAAGCACTCATATTGTAACTTTCTTCTGTTACCATTATCTTTTTGTATGATCTAATAATGTTGTTACACTCATTTATCAAAATTCGAATTAACCAAGTTTGAAAAAACTCTTCTTTCTTTAATTTTTTTATATTTTCATAGGCTTTTAAAATTGTCGCCTGTATCGCATCCTCTATATTTGTCTCATCGCGTAACATAGCCTTTGCAATGCGATACATCTTCACTTTTTCTGTATGTATAAGCGCTATAAACGCTTCATGATCACCTTTTTTCGCTAAAGAAACATCCGTTTCTTCTTTTACAATTATTTTATATAAAGGGATTACTTTCACAATTGCTCCTCCTGTTTCATCCTCACTTCAAATTTAACTTTACATGTATTAGACGGACGAGCCTAGAAAAAGGTTCATTTTTTTGAATATTTTCATAAAAAAAGGTAAACATTTTTCATGTTTACCTTTACTCAGATGTAATTCTAAGGAAATATCCATCTGGATCCACAATTTTAAATCCTCTCATTTCCCATGGATAAGTTTGAATTTCTTCTTGTATTGTGCACCGATTCTCTTTACAACGTTCATATACTTCTTCAATCCGATTGACAACAATAATTAGTTCAAAGCCATTCCCCTTCATTTCTTTTCGATTGTAAAAGTAGTGATTTTCATTCAATCTTGAATCACTAACTAATAATAAAGAAAACTGTTCATGATTAAAACGCGCTCCATGCATACTTCTTTTATACAACTGTAAACCAATTACTTCTTCATAGAACAATAATGACTTTTCGATATCATTTACATATAGCTGCACCCGGAACAAATGATTCATTCGCTTCCTCCTCATCAAAAAAAGCCCACTTTTTCAGTGGACTTTCTACTTTACAACGGTAAATCCCTCTTTCTAAACAATACAATTGCTACGATGAAAATACAAAGAGCTCCAGCAGTTAAACCTATACTCACTGGCCATATATTATACGTTCCTTCAGCAATTTCTTTCGGACGAAATAGCGTAAATAATGATATATTTCTCATCCACTCTAACTTATCACTTAATTTACCTACCATATCCGTTACGAAAAATAAAATTGTTAAACTTGCTGAGTAGCTAAGTGCCCTTCTCTCGTCATTACATATACAAGAAAAGAAAAATGAATAAGCACTAACGACTAAAAATATGAGCCCTCCGACTACGTTTATCTTCAGGAATAATTCTTTATTTAAATTATTATCTTCTAAAAACCATTCTGCACCTACTATACCTGCTACATACGTAACAGCTACAATAATTAGTAGTCCCAATATAAGAATAGACGCTTGCGTGATTGCAATTTGCACTCTAGATACAGGCGTTGCGAGCAAGTATGCCATCGCTCCTTTATCTACATGACGAGCAATTAAATGCGTCGCAACTGTTACACAAAAAATTGTCAATATAATAATAAACAATAAACTATAATATTCACCAGCTAAAAAATCCATTACGTTTTGAATCGGGCTTTCCATACCAACAATTTTTTTCACACTATCAGGCATAGCACTTATTAATTCATTTAACCCTTTCGCCGATACCATTGAAGGGAATATCCAAATTAGCAACCATAAATATAGAGCTGCACCAGCTGCATAACTCAAAATACTTTTTTGTGTTTCTTTCAAACTAGCTAAAAACAATTGCTTATTCATGCTTTACCCCTTCTTTCTTATCGTAATAATGCATAAATAAATGTTCCAAATCCATTGCTCTCGTTTGAAGTGCCGTTACATTATAGTTTGAAAGTGTTTGTAAAACAGTTTGATAGTTTCCTTGTACAATAATCGATGCTTCTCTACCTTTCACCGCTTCAAATTGCAAATTACATTTTGTAAGAGATTCAATCTCTTCTTGCGATGATACGGTTACATCTATTACCTGTCGTCTCATACTTTGTAAATCATGAATATTTTCAACCGTTACAAGGCGACCATCTTTAATTATAGCCACTCTGTCACAAGTTCTCTCAATCTCAGTAAAAATATGCGACGACATAAGAATTGTTTTCCCTCTTTGCTTTTCCTCTACTATTAAATCTATAAATACTTGCTGCATAAGTGGATCGAGTCCTGAAGTCGGTTCATCTAAAATTAACACTTCCGGATCATGCATAAAAGCAGCAACAATGCCTACTTTTTGTTTCATCCCTTTAGACATTTTTCGAATCGGTGTTTTCACATCAAATTGTAGACGTTCTATTAATTCATCTCGTCTTTTCGTATCCTTTAGCCCACGCATTCCTTGCATTAACTTCAAAAACTCTAATCCATTCATTCCTTCAATAAAAGAAATTTCTCCTGGTAAATAACCAACTTCTCTTTGAATTTTCGCTGCTTCATCCCAGCAATCTAATCCAAAAATTGTCGCTTTACCATCTGTCGGTTTTATAAATCCCATTAAATTACGAATTGTTGTGGATTTCCCAGCACCATTTGGTCCTAAGTAACCAAATACTTCCCCTTCTTTTACATCAAATGTAATATGAAACAAACCTTTTCCATTTGAAAATTGTTTTGTTACATTTTGAACTGAAATCATAATTCCACCTCATTTTTTGAAATATTTAATATGTGATATTTCAAAATTATTGTACTCCTCATCTTTCATATTCGCAACAACTTTTTGAAATATTTATATGCCTATATTTCAAAATTATTGTTTCCCATTATTTTTTCTTGTATATTATAATTGAGGTGATTGCATTGAACGGCTTTGAAAAAGTGAAAGAAAAGAAAAAACGTGCCATTAAAGAGGCAGCCTTTTTATTATTTTCAGAACGTGGATTTAATGAAGTGAAAATAGAACATATTGCAAAAAAAGCAAACGTTTCTCAAGTTACCATTTATAATCATTTCGGAAGTAAAGATGCGTTATTTCGAGAGCTTATACAAGAATTTATTATATCTGAATTTCAATATTATAAAGATCTTGCAGCGGAAAATTTACCTTTTCATGATATGATGCAAAAAATGATTGTAAGAAAAATGAATACTGGTGGGTTATTTCAGCCAGATATGTTACTACAAATGATGCAAAGAGATGAAGAACTCCGCGAGTTTATTTATAGTTATCAAAACGAAAAAATCCTGCCTTGGTATTTAGAAATATTAGAACAAGCACAGCAAAAAAATGAAATTAACCCTCACCTTACTAAAGAAATGATGTTGCTATACATTCAAATGTTCACTAAATTAGGTGATGATTTCGGAGCACAGCTTCTTGAAGGAAATCGCGAAAAACATATACAAGATATCGTTACGATGTTCTTTTATGGACTGTCCGTCCCAAAAAAATAATGTTTCTAAAGAACAAATACCATCACAAAAAAGCCCTTTGGATATTTAAATCTCAAGGGCTTTTTCATGTCAATAAAATGATTAAAACTAACTTTATCTTAAAGAAGTTAAATGCTGCTTTATAGATAATACCTTATTATAGATTAACTCTTTTAGCATAGCTGGCTGAATTGAGATAATCGTTTCACCGAAATTCAGAAAATAACTTGAAATAAACTCAACTTCTTGCTTGTTAAAATAGCCTGTTATACTATAAATTTCATTTTCTTTTTGTATCTTCATGGAAGGATAATTCTCTTTATCAAAAATGTCTTTTCCTTTTTGATTAACAATGACACTAAAATCAATTGCATCAGGCTTTCTATGAAAATTAGTAAGATAACTTAACAACTCTTCAAGATTTTTTGGATTCGTATTGCTTGTTTCCTCAATAGAAAGAATTTTATCGCATCTAATTATTTGAACATGATTTGTCTCAAAATTAAAGATTTTAGCATACCACTGGCCAAATTTAGATTCGATTCGAATAAATTGAGCGACCAATGCTTTCTCCTCATCTTTTTTTAAATATGTTAAATGATAAACTCGCTCAGCAAAAATCCCCTGTAAAATTTCTTTTAAGAACGGACTAAAATTACTATGATTTGTTACTTCAAAAGAAAGCGTTCGTTCCATAATTGAAATATTTTTACTCACATTATCAGGTAATACATGTTTAAGTTTATTTTCAAGTGCAATACTTTCTATATTAAATGGTTTCGTCTTGTATCCATTTAATGTAAGAATCGAAAAGTATAACGCATACATTTCATCCACACTAAAATAAATTGGCGATAACACACTATTTTCTATAATTTTATAACTTCCATTTCTACCTAGCTCAGAATATATTGGTACACCTATTTCTTCCAATGATTGAATATCTCGCAACGCGGTACTTTTAGAAATATCATATCTAGCCATTAAATCTTTTAAATTAAAATACCTTTTATTATTCAAGAAAATAAGCATATCATTTATTCGTTCCGTTTTTTTCATATTTCCCTCCCGAAAAGGTGTCATGTATTGAAACCTTTCTAGTCTATATTATAATTATTAACTAATAAAGGGGTTATAAATTTATGACATTAGAAATAGCTATTTTTCTTTCAATGAATGGGCAAGCAAAGGAGGCAATTAATTTTTACACACGTAATTTAGAAGCAAAGAAGTTAATGATTGTTACGTATGAAGATCTTGCCAATAGAGATAGTTCTTTTAAAATTACAGGTGAAAATAAAGATCATATTGCTCACTCTGTTTTACAAATTTGGAATACAAAGCTAATGATAGCAGAGGATACGATGAATCCTAAGGAACGTTATAACGTTGGAAATAATATGTCTCTTTGCATTCAAAGCGCTAATTTAGAAGAAATACAAAGATTTTATAATAATTTAATTTCCGATAAGCATGTGAAAATAATCTCTCCGCTAGAAAAAAATATATTTAGTGAAGCATATGGGATTATTGAAGATCCTTACGGCATACAAATCCAGTTAATGTATGATAAACGACTAAACTAAATAATTAGTCATATTCATTTAATCCTAATAAAAAAAGACACGAATTTCGTGTCTTTTTTACTTTACAGTGATAACTTTACCCGTTTCACTACTTTCAATCGCTAATTGAATAAGTCGAATAACTTCTAAGCCTTCTTGTGCTGTTACAGGTGGTTTCTCACCATTTACAATACTATCTCTTACACCTTTATAATACATGTCATAACAGCCAACTTCTGTTGGAATACGCTCTAGCTTTTCTTCCGTATGTAAAGTAGCAAAATTCTCTTCAGCATCTACTCCATAACCGTTATCGCCTGGCTTCATTCCATTTTTTAATTGTTCTTCCTGTGAATCCATACCGTATTTCACGATAGAACCTTTATCTCCATGCAGTGTAAAGTGTGGACCTGCTTGCTTTACGTAACTGCTACTATGTAAAGTGACACGTTTCACACCGTAGTGAAGTATAACATGGAAGTAATCATCAATTTCTGCACCTGGTCGTTGTTTGATTACATCTGCACTTATTGCATCTGGTTTCCCAAATAATGATAATGCTTGGTCAATTAAATGCGATCCTAAATCATATAGTATACCTGATCCAGGTAAGTTCTTTTCTCTCCAGCGATCACGTACATTCGGGCGAAAACGATCGAAATGGGCTTCATATGCGTATAGATTCCCTATTCTATTTTCTTCTAACAATTTCTTTATCGTTAAGAAATCATTATCAAAACGACGATTATGATATACACTTACTACCACATTATGTTCCGCTGCTAATGAGATAAGCTCTTCCCCTTCTTCAATTGAAACAACGAATGGTTTCTCCACAACTACATGCTTGCCATGTAAAATTGCTTCTTTTACATATGGAAAATGAGTTGTATTCGGTGAAGTAATGACCACTAAGTCAATATCAGCACGATTTACTAATTCCTCAATTGTGCCAACAACTTCAGCATTTGGTAATGCTTGTTTCACGAGTTCTTCTTTTGATGATAAAATAGCACGAATATCATATTCTTCTATCGTTTGTAATAATGGAATGTGAAATGTTGTACTAGAAAATCCAAATCCTACAATGCCTACACCTATTTTTTTCATGTTGCCCCTCCATCTGTTCCGCTTTAACGGGCAGTAAGATTCCTACCCCAAAATTCAGCGAAAGCAAAGAAATTAGGTAAGGAATCAACTGCTCCTAAAAGCCCGATTGGTTCAACTAATAATCAATGGGGATAAAGAAAATCCCCACTAATTAAAGTTTCACTTTATGAGAACGATTTCATTCAGTTATTATAACAAGATTATTTTTATTTACATAATAATTTGCCTAGAAAAAAGCATCTTGCCATTATTCATAGCAAGATGCTTTGGTTTATTCCGGTCGTTTTTTCGTCCACGTTTCAATAACTTCACCAGTATCATTAACATCTAGCACTAAACTACCGTTACTATACCTGTCTTTATTGCGATACGCTTTCGGATCAATTTCTTCTACGATGTGCTTCTCTGTCTTCATGTAAACTAGTTCATCGTCTCTAACAATTTCAATACCGACAATACGGTATGGATTACGTTTTAACTCTTTGAAAATAACAAGACCTCGCTTCGCCCTCGTTGATTTCTCAATTTCTGATGCTTTTAGACGTTTTACAGCACCGCGCTGCGTTACGAGAATAAGTTGATCTTTGTCACCATTTAACGGTTTACCAGAAGCGACATAATCATCTTCTTTTAAGTTAATTGCTTTCACACCAGCGGCCCTTACACCGACTGGACTTACTTCATCTTCATGGAAAATAAGTGCATATGCACCATAGGTTGCAAGAACAATATCACTCGTTCCATCTGTTGCAAATATATCTACAACATAATCATCTTTTTTCAAATTCACAGCGACGAACGCTCTTGAATAACGCTGAACTTTATATTGGTTTAATTCTGTTTTCTTAATCATACCATTTCGTGTAACAAATACGATAAATCGTTTTTCTTCTTCAAAGTTTGGTACGACGGTCGCCCAAATAATCATTTCATCCCGCTCGAGTGAAACGAGATTCGCAACGTGTTGACCTAAATCTTTCCAACGAATTTCTGGCATTTCATATACTGGCAGATATATATAGTTTCCTTTATTCGTAAATAAGAGGACTGTCTCTGTCGTGTTCGTATCGAATCGCTCCAGTAAGATGTCACCCTCTTTCATACCGAAGTCTTTCCCGTTCGATGCATTATGTGAACGCCAACCTGTTCGTTTCACATATCCTTCTTTCGTTACAGTAACGATGACATCTTCCTGCGGAATCATAACTTCCACATCGATTTTAATTTCCTCAATTTGTTCTTCAATAATAGCACGGCGATCATCACTATACGTTTTCTTTACTCTCTTCAAATCTGTTTTAATAACTTGAAGAAGTCTTTTTTCACTTTGTAAAATTGCCTGTAATTCTGCAATTTTTTCTTTCAATTCATCTGCTTCTTTTTCTAATGCCGTAATATCTGTATTTGTTAAACGATATAATTGCAACGAAACGATTGCTTCTGATTGTGCTTCTGTAAAACCAAATTTGGCACTTAAGTTATCTTTCGCATTACGCTTATCTTTAGAAGCTCTAATCGTTTCGATTACTTGATCTAAAATTGATAATGCTTTTATTAAACCTTCAACAATATGCTGACGATTTTCTGCTTTTCGTAATTCATACTGAGAACGCTTTGTTACAACTTCTTTTTGATGCCCAATATACGCATCCAAAATCTTAGGTAATGTCATAAGTGTCGGACGACGATTATTTATCGCTACCATATTAAAGTTATATGGAATTTGTAAATCTGTATTCTTATATAAATAATTTAAAATACCTTCAGTATTTACTTCTTTTTTCAGCTCTACAACAATACGAAGACCTGTACGATCTGTCTCATCACGTACTTCAGCAATTCCATCTAGTTTTTTATCTAGACGTAATTCATCCATTTTTTTAACAAGGTTCGCTTTATTTACTTCATATGGAATTTCTGTAATAACGATTTGTTGCTTACCACCGCGAATCGTTTCAACTTCCGCTTTTCCGCGAATAATAATTTTACCTTTTCCTGTTTCATATGCTTTTTTAATACCATCAATCCCTTGAATAATACCACCTGTCGGGAAATCTGGTCCTTTCATAACTGTTAATAAATCATCAACAGTACTATTCGGCTTATCAATACGCATCATCGTTGCATCAATTACTTCCCCAAGGTGATGCGGAGGAATTTCTGTTGCATAACCAGCTGAAATTCCTGTCGATCCGTTCACTAGTAAGTTCGGGAACATCGCTGGAAGTACAACAGGTTCTTCACTCGTATCATCAAAATTTGACACGAATTCTACTGTTTCTTTATCGAGATCACGCAATAACTCAGATGCGATTGGTGATAATCGTGCTTCCGTATAACGCATTGCCGCTGCTGGATCGCCATCAACACTACCATTATTACCATGCATTTCAACTAAAACATTACGTACTTTCCAAGTTTGACTTAAACGTACCATCGCCTCATATACAGAGGAATCACCGTGTGGATGGTAGTTACCAATAACGTTACCGACTGTTTTAGCTGATTTACGAAACGCTTTATCATGTACGTTTCCTTCTACATACATAGAATATAAAATACGTCTTTGTACCGGTTTTAAACCGTCACGCGCATCTGGAAGCGCGCGATCTTGAATAATATATTTACTATAACGTGCAAAGCGGTCACCTAACACGTCTTCAAGCGGGAGGTCATGAAACTTCTCTGCCTGCATGTTATTCCACCTCCGTCTCCATAATCATTTCATTTTCTAAAATATTTCCTTCTTCTTGCATACCAAATTGTACATTTCGTTCAATCCATTTACGGCGAGGTTCTACTTTATCACCCATCAATGTCGTAACTCGGCGCTCCGCTCTTGATGCATCGTCAATTTTCACACGAATCAACGTACGTGTTTCAGGATTCATAGTTGTCTCCCATAATTGATCGGCATTCATTTCGCCAAGTCCTTTATAGCGCTGCAGCATATAGCCTTTACCGACCTTTTTTGTTACACCATCTAATTCTTCATCAGACCATGCATACTCAATCACTTCACTCTTACCTTTTCCTTTACTTACTTTGTATAAAGGAGGAAGTGCAATAAATACTTTGCCTGCTTCGATAAGTGGTTTCATATATCTGTAGAAGAACGTTAGTAACAATACTTGAATGTGCGCACCATCTGTATCGGCATCGGTCATAATCACAACTTTATCGTAGTTAATATCTTCAACAGCGAATTCATTCCCTACACCACCGCCAATAGCGTAAATGATTGTATTAATCTCTTCATTTTTAAAGATATCAGCAAGTTTTGCTTTTTCTGTATTGATTACTTTACCACGTAACGGTAATACCGCTTGGAAACGTCGGTCTCGACCTTGTTTCGCAGAACCACCGGCAGAGTCACCCTCTACTAGGTACAGTTCATTTTTTTGCGGGTTACGTGATTGTGCTGGTGTTAACTTACCACTTAATGTACCTTCTGATTTCTTTTTCTTTTTACCTGTACGCGCTTCTTCTCTCGCTTTACGAGCAGCCTCACGTGCCTGCGCTGCTTTAACTGCCTTTCTCACAAGAAGTGTAGCAACATCTGGGTTTTCTTCTAAAAAGTAAGCTAAATGCTCAGATACAATTGCATCAATTGAAGAACGAGCTTCACTTGTACCAAGTTTCCCTTTCGTTTGCCCTTCAAACTGAAGTACTTCTTCTGGTACACGTACAGAAACGATAGCCGCTACACCTTCACGAATATCTGTACCTTCTAAGTTTTTATCTTTTTCTTTTAATAACGATACTTTACGAGCATACTCATTGAACACACGCGTCATTGCTGTTTTAAATCCAGCTTCGTGTGTTCCCCCATCTTTTGTACGTACGTTATTTACAAACGAAAGAATGTTTTCTGAATAGCCATCGTTAAACTGGAATGCTAACTCTGCTTCAATTCCGTTTTGTTCACCAGTGAAGTATACAACCGGATGAATCGAATCTTTCTCTTCGTTTAAGTATGAAACGAAAGCTTCAATTCCTGTTTCATAATGAAAGACATCCTCTAAATCATTACGCTCATCTTTTATTGAGATTTTCATTCCTTTTAATAAGAATGCAGATTCACGTAATCTCTCACATAATGTTTCATAATTGTAATTCGTTGTACTGAAAATCGTTGTATCTGGTTTAAAATGTATTGTCGTACCAGACTCTTTCGTCTTCCCGATTTTCTCCAGGGTCGTTACAGGAATACCACCATTTTCAAAGCGTTGTTCATAAATATTTCCGTCACGTTTAATCGTTACTACTAACCATTCTGACAAAGCATTTACAACTGATGCCCCAACACCGTGTAAACCACCACTCGTTTTGTAACCACCTTGACCAAACTTACCACCGGCATGAAGTACAGTTAAAATGACTTCAGGTGTAGGTTTCCCAAGTTTATGCATTCCCGTAGGCATTCCTCGCCCTTTATCAATAACGCTAATACTATTATCTTTATGTATTACGACAGAAATTTCGTCGCCAAATCCCGCTAACGCTTCGTCAACGGAGTTATCTACTATTTCATATACTAAATGATGCAATCCACGGCTATCCGTACTCCCGATATACATACCCGGGCGTTTTCGAACGGCTTCAAGTCCTTCTAGCACTTGAATTGCATCTTCATTATATTGGAACTGATGCTTCGCCAAACTCCTTGCCCCTTTCCTAATCAAATCAGAACATATGTTTCTATTATAGAATAACGCCTCGACTATAGTTTTGGCAAGTTATCTTATCTCTTTTATATACCATTTTCAATAGAAAAATCCTTGTTTTTTCACAAGGATTCCTCTAGGCTACTATTTCAGAAAAATAATCGTTTGTCAACGAGAAATGGATATGTATGCCAAGATTATACATTCCAAACCTTTATCATGATCCAAATGATCAATATCCAAAATGGGATAACAATTAACAATCCCCAAAAACAGCCTTTAAAAAATCTCATGATGAACACCTCGTTCATCGGCCCTACTTATTTATAACAAGGGCTGAATCAATCTTTCTCTCTTTAAAACCTATACTATTTTGTCATCGCATGTTCTACTTTAATGCAACGATCCATTATTACAACATAGCCTTTTTCTTGCAAAAGTTTATATGTATCTTCATCTTGTACTCCTAATTGTGCCCAAAAAACATCTGCATCAATCTCTACAAACTCTTTCGCAACATCCATTAAAAATTCTGAACGGCGGAATACATTTACAATGTCAACATGTTCCTTAATATCCTTTAGTGAAGAAACTGCTTTTTCTCCAAGTACCTCATCTACTGTTGGGTTTACTGGAATAATGCGATACCCAGCATCTTGCATTGCTTTTGAAACCATATACGATGTACGTTCTGGTTTATTCGATAATCCAACAACTGCAATCGTTTTACTTTTCTTTAATACTTCACCAATTTCCGTACGAGTTGGGTTTTCAATTTTCATAATTAATCCCTCCTATTCCTTTAGTATAGCCGATAAAGAAAGTCTCTTTCAATATGAAAGAGACTTTCTTTTATTTCAATTATTGATTCTTTGTAGCTGAATTATCTGCTAAAGTAGCTGTTTTCGTCATTTTTTGACCATTACGGTAGAATGTAACTTCTACTTTTTCGCCTACTTTTTTCTTTTCATATAAATATTTACGGAATTGAAGTGAATTTTCTACTTTTTGATCATCTAATGCTACTACAATATCATATTGCTCTAAACCAGCTTTTTCTGCAGGTGATATTGGGTAAATTTTACCTAATACAACGCCATTTGTTACTTCTTTCGGTACTTTCAATTGATTTACTGCATAAGCTTGCACATCTTCTAATGAAACGACACCTACTCCAAGAGCTGGACGTTTCACCACTCCGTCTTTTTCAAGTGATTCAATAACTGGCTTTGCGATATTAATTGGAATAGCAAATCCAATTCCTTCAACTTCTTGTTGTGCAATTTTACTTGAATTAATCCCAATTATTTCACCATTTTGGTTAAACAACGCACCACCACTATTACCTGGGTTAATTGCTGCATCTGTTTGAATAACTTGAGCATTCCAATCTGCACGCTTATCGCCATCGATATCTACTGGAATTTCACGTTCTTTACTACTAATAATACCTTCCGTTACACTTCCATCAAACCCTAGTGGGTTACCGATTGCAATCGCTTTTTCACCCGCACGAAGTTTACTTGAATCACCTAAAGTGGCAACTTTATTTACATTAGATCCATCAATTTCTACAACCGCTAAATCTAACCAAGGATCTTTCCCTACAAGTTTTGCATCTACCTTTTTACCATCACTTAGTTTTACAGCAAGTTTATTCGCTCCATCTACTACATGATTGTTCGTTACAATATACGCTTTATTTCCTGCTTTTTTATAAATAACACCTGATCCTGAACCAGCTTGTTGCTCTTGGCCTGTCGGTTGCATTGCAAATGGATCAACACTTTGTTGCATATTAATAACACCTACAACAACATCTTTCGCGCCTTCAATCATACCAGGTAAATCAGTTTCATTTTTTGCTTTATTGACAACAGGAACTACAGTACCTTCAACTTTTGAATCCGAACTGAATGATGATACAGCCGCTCCATTATTTTGAGCCCATGGCATATATGGTGCCGCAAAACTAATTGTGACAGCCCCAACTACAGCTCCGACTAAACCTGTGAAAAAATAACCTTTTTTACCGCCTGATTTTCTCACTTCTCTCGTTTCACTATGCTCTTCATTTAAATTCGGTCCGTCGTAATATCCCATGTTTTATTTCCCCTCTCTGGTGAATTCGTACTCTCAGTATAGTCACAGTTTGTGTCCTTCTTGTGAACTCATCGTGAAATCCAATTAAAAAAATACTCTTATCTATCATTATAGACAAGAAAAGTATTTTTTGTACATTCCACCTACAAAAGAGAGTATAAATTTGCTATATCCCAAAGCTAAAGTGCATAGTAATTTAAAGGTTATTCTTCAAATTTATAACCCACTCGAATAACAGTACCGATATGCTTCGCTTTATCTCCTAGCTTATTTCGTAGTTTTTTAATATGAGTATCAACCGTTCGGTCATCACCGTAGTAATCATATCCCCATAACTGATCTAATAAATGTTGACGTGACAACACAATTCCTTTGTTCTCCATTAAATAAACAAGAAGTTCAAATTCCTTATGTGTCAATATAATTTCTTCTCCATCTACTAAAACGGTTCTAGATAGACGATTCACTTCTATTCCAGCTAAAGACATAGCATTTTCTTCCGCTACTCCTACCACACCATCCGCGCGTTTCAATAACGTCTTCGCACGAGCTACTAACACTTTCGGGCTGAAAGGTTTCGTTACATACTCATCTGCACCTAATTCGAACCCTAGTAGTGTATCATCCTCATCCGAACGTGCTGTCAACATAATGATTGGTACTGCTGATTCTTTTCTAATGCGTCTACAAACAGACCATCCATCTATTTCTGGTAACATAATATCTAACATAATTAAATCAATTTCATGCTCTGCAAATAATTCTAACGCTATTTTTCCGTCTTCTGCTTCGATTACTTCAAAGCCTTCATTACGAAAATAATCACTTACGATTTCACGTAGTCTTCTTTCATCTTCAACAAGTAATACTGTTTTATTCATATCATCTATCCCGCCTTTTTACTCTTTCAATCGAATAATACGTTGATTGGAGCTTCCGCGAAATGGAAGTGTTAAATCTTTTTTCTCGATTTCAAATCTTCCATCGACTAAAACATCCCCATAATGTAACAACTCTATCATATCATTATTTTGAGAACTCTGTATCTCTTCTAACGTATAACCTGTATACATCCATAGATTTTTTTTCAAGTCTTTCACGGCTTTTGCTACTTTTTTCACATCAGCAGCTTGAAAAAATGGATCTCCACCTGAAAATGTTACATCAGTTAATGGATTACTTGCAATCTCTTTCACAATTTCTTCTACTGTCATTTCAGTTCCATTACAAATATTCCACGATTTCGGATTATGGCAACCGAAACAACGATGCGGACAGCCCGCAAAAAACACGACTGTCCGCAACCCTTCCCCGTCTACAACACTATCATGAATGATGTTCATCACTTTCATTTATGCTTCACCCGATCCATCTCTTCACTACGTTTCGCACTATTCCACTTCGACATATCTCCTACAAGATATCCTGTTATACGGCGAATTCTTTCTATATTAGCTTCGTCTTCATTTCCGCAACTTGGGCATTCATTTCCAATAACTCCGTGATAACTGCAGCACTTACAACGGTCAACAGGATGATTAATTGAACCGTATCCAACGCCATGATCTGCCATCGCTCGTACAATTTGTTTTAACGCCAGTTTGTTATGCATAGCTGCTCCGTCTAGCTCAATATACGTAATATGTCCCCCGTTACATAGAGCATGGAAAGGTCCTTCTAAACGAATTTTATTTATCGCTTGAATGCTATAGTAAACTGGGATATGGAATGAATTCGTATAATAATTATGGTTCGTTATACCGGTAATCACACCAAATTCTTCCCTATCTTTTTTCACAAACTTCCCTGATAACCCTTCTGCAGGAGTTGCAATGACTGAGAAATTCAGTTCATGTTCTTCCGTTGCTTTATCCATTCTATCTCTCATAAAGGAAATGATTTCATACCCCAGTTTCCATGATTCTTCATCTTCTCCATGATGCTTTCCTGTTAAAGCTACTAAGCACTCCGCAAGACCGATAAAACCAAGACTTAACGTCCCTTGCTTTAAAATGGATGCTACAGAATCTTCAGGCTGTAACTTCTCTCCACCGCGCCATACACCTTGTGAATATAAAAATCGAAAATCTCTTGCTCGCTTCGTACATTGATACTCAAATCTCTCTAATAATTGCTTAATCCCTAAATCTAAGTAATAATTTAACGCTTCAAAAAATGCTTCCTTTGAACCACTAATTAACGCTAATTTCACTAAGTTGATAGACGTAAATGATAAATTGCCTCTCCCAATCGCTGTTTCTTCTCCATGTATGTTAGACATGACACGGGTACGACATCCCATATAACATACTTCACTTTCCGGTCGTCCGTCATAATGCACTGCATTAAATGGCGCATCTAAAAATGAAAAGTTAGGGAATAATCGTTCAGCCGTTGTCTCTAACGCTAATTCAAATAAATCATAGTTCGGATCACATTCTTCAAAGTTCACACCTTTTTTCATTTTAAAAATTTGAATCGGAAAAATTGGTGTTTCTCCTTTACCAAGACCAGCTTGTGTCGCTTTTAAAAGTTGTCTAACTAATAACCGTCCCTCTTTTGATGTGTCTGTTCCATAATTAATAGAAATAAACGGTACTTGTCCCCCGCCCCTACTGTGCATACTATTTGAATTATGAACGAAAGCTTCACACGCCTGATACGTATCATTTTCTGTTTCTTTCCATGCAAATTCTTCTATTTGTTCTTTCGTAAGCGGATATGACTGTAATCGTTTCTTATGTCTCGCTACTGTTTTTCTCACATATGGAGCTAAATCAATATCAAAGAGTGCAAATGATTGACCACCGTGCTGCATATTTTGATTCGCCTGAAAAATAATAGACGAAAGAGCCAATGCACTTTTAATATCCTGCGGTTGTCTCATATGCCCATGTCCGGTATGAAAACCGTTCGCAAGCATTTGCGCTAACGGAATTTGCGAACAAGTCGTCGTTCCTGTCGCATAAAAATCTAAGTCATGTGGATATAATATATTTTGATCTATCGCTTTTTTCACTTGATCTGACAATAAATTTTCAACTGCATAATATTTCGCACCCTCTGATGCGAACGTTCCCATTACTCCCATCGGAGAGCGGCCATCTACATTTGCATTTTCTTGCATTAAATCTTGTTCACTACCGTGGACAATCGTCTCAAACACTCTCATTAATTCTTCTCCACGTACATTTCGTTGTAACATTTATAACCCTCCACCAATATGTTGTTGTCTTGTGATTAAAATGTTACTACATATAGTCTTGGTGTTTCTGTGAGAAATGTAACATTCCTGTGAAATTTTTTTCACGAAATAATGAATTTTTCATTTACAAAAAAGAAATGTGCTCTTTACAAATGTATGGTACAATATACGGGAAAAACTCTTTTTACCCTTTATCAACACATTTGAATAAAGGAGACTGAACTTATGGTTACTACATATCTTTTATTTATCGTTGCCTACTTACTTGGCTCGATTCCATTCGCACTAGTCGTTGGAAAAATCGGCTACGGAATCGATATTCGTGAGCACGGAAGCGGTAATCTAGGCGGAACAAACACATTCCGCACACTAGGGAAAAAAGCAGGTTTTATCGTTACAATTGCTGACATTTTAAAAGGTACATTAGCAACAAGTCTACCGATTATTTTCGGATTAGATGTACACCCACTATGGTTCGGATTAGCAGCTGTTCTTGGACATGTATATCCGATTTTCGCAAAATTCCGTGGTGGTAAAGCTGTTGCAACTTCTGCTGGCGTGCTATTATGCTACTCTCCAGTTGTTTTTGCAATATTAGCTGTTGTCTTTTTCAGCCTTTTATTTACAACAAGATACGTATCACTTTCTTCTATGGTAACAGCCGTCGTTGCTGTTATTGCATCCATTGTTAGCGGGGATAAAATCTTCATTATTGCGATGTGTTTATTAGCAGGTATGGTTATTTATAAACACCGTGCAAATATCGGACGAATTATAAATAAAACTGAACCGAAAGCAAACTTTTCAAAAAAGCAAAAATAAGATCGTAACCCACATAACGCAAAAAGAAAACGTGAAGCATATTAATAGCGTCTTTTTGCGTTATTTTTTATACTAAAGAAAAAGCAACATAATTTGGAGGAACTATACATGAATCTTTCCGTAACAAAAGAAGCAGCACAATGGTATAAAAACGAATTAAACTTACAATTGGGTGAAACACTACGCCTTTTCGTACAATACGGCGGTTGCAGTACTGTGCAAAAAGGACTTTCTTTAGGTATTCGTAAAGATGATCCTGCACATCCTGCTGTTCAAACTCAAGAAGAAGGTATTAACTTCTTTATTGAAGGCGATGATGAGTGGTTCTTCGATGGACATAATTTATCTGTTACATTTAACGACGGTGATGATTTCCCGCAATTTAATTATGAAAAATAAAAAAACGTGGCTTCTGCCACGCTTTTTTATTTTTTCTTAATTTCCTCATATTTCGCATACCACTCTGGATATAACTTTTTAAATGATACAGGGCGAAATCCTTCTTTTTTCGCACAAATATTCGTCGTACTTGCAGTAATACAAAGTTCTCCATCACCATTATAAATTTCATATCCATATACAACGCGAAGTGGACTCACTGTATCAACCCATGTTTTTACAATCGCTTTTTCTCCGTAACGCATCGCTTTACGATATGAAATTTGCAAATCTAACACAGGAGAAATAATTCCCTCTTTCTCCATTTCAACATATGAAAACCCTAAATCTTGTATAAGTTTCGTACGGCCTAGTTCCAGCCACACTAAATAGTTTGAATGGTAAACAACACCCATTTGATCTGTTTCCGCATAACGGATTTCAACTTCATGTTCTGCTACAAACATATGTACTCGCCTTCTTTCACTTCTGCTACCTTGCATACATTTAATCATAATACAGCGGAATCAAAAATAAAATAAAAACAGTGAATCTTTTACTGAAAGGAGCAAGCATATGATTCAAATTGTAACTGTTCGTAGCGGTGATAGCGTATATAGCTTGGCATCAAAATACGGATCAACACCTGACGAAATAGTAAAGGACAATGGACTAAATCCAGCGGAAACACTCGTTGTTGGTCAGGCACTAATCGTGAATACGAAAGGAAATAATTATTATGTACAGCCTGGCGATAGCCTCTATCGAATTTCTCAAACATATAACGTTCCTCTCGCTAGCTTAGCTAAAGTGAATAACTTATCTTTAAAATCCATTCTCCATGTCGGACAGCAATTATATATACCGAAAGGGACAAAACGAGCGGTAGAATCCATCGCTTATTTACAACCTTCAACTATACCTATTAAAGAAAGTTTAGTTAATGCTACGCGTGCTATTAATCCATTTTTAACATACTTAGCTTATTTCAGTTTCGAGGCAAAAAGAGATGGTACGCTAAAAGAACCAACTGAAACAGCTAAAATCGCTAATATTGCAACACAAGGCAAAACCATCCCTATGCTCGTTATTACAAATATTGAAAATGGAAATTTTAGTGCCGATCTGACATCAGTTATTTTACGCGATACAACAATTCAAAACAAATTTATTACAAACATTTTGCAAACAGCTGAAAAATACGGCATGCGGGACATTCATTTCGATTTCGAGAGTGTAGCTCCTGAAGACCGAGAGGCGTATAATCGCTTTTTACGTAATGTGAAAACACGCCTACCTAACGGATACACATTGAGTACAACGCTTGTACCGAAAACAAGTTCAAATCAAAAGGGAAAATTTTTCGAAGCTCACGATTATAAAGCACAAGGACAAATTGTTGATTTCGTCGTCATTATGACATACGACTGGGGTTGGCAAGGCGGACCTCCGATGGCTATTTCTCCTATCGGTCCTGTCAAAGAAGTACTTCAATACGCAAAGTCTCAAATGCCTCCCAAAAAGATTATGATGGGGCAAAATTTATATGGATTTGATTGGAAACTACCGTTCAAACAAGGCAATCCGCCTGCAAAAGCAATTAGCTCTGTCGCAGCTGTTGCACTAGCTCGTAAATATAATGTTCCTATCCGCTATGATTTCACAGCTCAAGCTCCTCATTTTAATTATTTCGATGAAAACGGCGTACAACACGAAGTTTGGTTTGAAGATGCGAGGTCTATTCAAAGTAAATTCAATTTAATGAAAGAACAAGGCATTGGCGGTATTAGTTATTGGAAGATTGGCTTGCCATTTCCACAAAATTGGCGTTTACTCGTTGAAAATTTTACGATTACAAAAAAGGCCTGACTTTTGTCGGCCTTTTTTATATGTTTTATTAAGACTCATCTTTTATTTCACTTTTTAATGAATCAATACTCTCTAAGCGTCTTTGATTTTTTGCTTCAATAGCTGCACGATCTTTTTCATTTGAAAGTTCTGCTGTTTCTTTTGCTTCATTAAAATTATCAATTGTATTTTGCACCATTTCTTGTAACTTTTCAACGTTGTCACTTCGATTATCTGGATTTGGCATGTACTTCCCTCCTAATATTGTATATACACACCATCTTAAATTACCTATCTCTCCTCAAATTTATACATAAAAAAGGAGAATACAATATTCTCCTTTTCTTTAACCGTTATCAACAATCGGTTGTTTGCCTGTTTGGTCTTGCATTTGCTTTCCTTTATTGCCACCAGCTTTTTTTGATTGTGTTCCAATTTGATTCGGTGCAAAGTCTTTTGAATTCTTTTTCGGATTACCCATTACTATCGCCTCCTTAACACTAGTATCGTACTAGTGTTAAGAATTATTCAGCTTGCTTAAAAAGTTTCATTTCATAACGTTTTTCAATACGCTCTTCAATACGATCGATTGCATCACGATCGCTTAATAATTGTTGTTTATTTTCTTTCACAAGCTCATCAAACGATTTACGGCGGCTTCTTCTCATGTTGTTCACCCTCTCTCCTTCGCTTTCTTATTACATAGTATGAGCAAAGGAAAAACTCTTTAATCAGATTTGTAAGAAAATTTTATGTTTTAGTACTCCTAAAAAAACTCCGTGTACAAGTAAACGTACACGGAGTTTTTTATACAATAATATTTAAATACTCTTTTAATTTTTCATCTGCATTCATTTCACTTTGTTTATACTCATGCAGCGCTTGCAGTACGAAATCATACTGTTCTAAAATATAACTTTCTAATTTCAGGACGTCCTTTAAGCTATTAAGCATAATTCTCGTGTTACCAACTTCGCTTTTTAACGCTGGTTCACATTTTAAACTCGTACATATTTCTTTCACATCATCTTCTAATATCTCTGTTAATATGTATTTCTTTCGCCCTTTTACTTTTACCCTCATAACTGGATAAAAAGCTTTTATATCTAGATAGCTTCCTACATTCATACAACGAACCCATTCAATATCACGTTTATTTCGTACAAGTATCCCTTTTACTGCTTCATATACTGCCGTTTCATCAAGCACTTCTGTATTTGATTTCCTTTTCGCCTCTTCTTCAATAGATGCACATTTTTGATAAACAGCTGCACAAGTAATACAATCATCAAATGCATTATGAGAACTTAAACGAATGCCAAGCATTCGCTTTAACGTTTCAAGTTTATGATTAGGCGCGTGCTTCATATATTTCTTCGCTAAAAACACAGTATCAATCACTTTATTTTGAGGTTCCGGTAATCCGAGCATATTCACATTACTTTTCAAAAAGCGCATATCAAAAGATGCATTATGAGCGACAATTACATTTGTATGTAAAAATGCTAAAAATAAAGGTAACACTTCTTCAATCGTCGGTGCATCCGAAACACGATAATTTGTAATACCTGTTAAACTCGTTATTCGATCCGGAATTGAACGCTCTGGATTCACATAGGAAACAAACTGATCTACTAGTTCATGATTACGATATTTCACTGCTGCAACTTGAATAATTTTATCATTATAAGGGTTAAATCCTGTTGTTTCAAAATCAATTACAACATAATCTAACGGTAAGGATACATTCCCCACTCCATACCACTCCTTTACCTCTAAACGTTTATATTTCTTTTATCATATCACGAAGCTTTCACTACATGAAAAAGAAAAGGCAGAAATGGTAACTTTCCACCTCTACCTTTTCGCCGTTATTTTAATTTAGCAGTCCGTTTCTCCATCTCTTTTTGCGTCATCGGTCCAATAAACTTATCTTGAATGACACCTTTCGTATCTATAAAATACGAAGTTGGGATCGTAATTACTTTATACGCTGTTGTCACATCAATATTCTTGTCCAATAAAATAGGAAAAGTAATTCCTTTTTCCTTAGCAAAATTACTTACCTTTTCTACTCCCCCACCTTTTTCTGAGGGTGTATAATTTATTGCTAAAATTTCTACGTTCTCTTTATGTTCTTTATAGAAAGCCTCCATATCAGGCATTTCTTGCTGGCAAGGTCCACACCACGTTGCCCAAAAGTTTAAAATCACTTTCTTTCCTTTTAAATCCGATAACTTTACATTCGTTCCATCTAACTTCGTTAATGCAAAGTCTGGTGCACTCTTCCCTATTTCAATACCATTACTTGCAATCATCTCTTTCATAGCAGCTTCACTTTTTTCTTGCTCCCCTTGTACCGCCTTATCGTTTTTACCAAGCTGTTCATAAGCTGCATATCCCGCTAAACAAAGTAACACTACAATAATCGTAAGCTTCCGCCACATTTTATATCACCCTAACGTGTTTATCTTCTTATAACTTAATCACTCAAATACTATATACCTTATTTTAGCTTATACGGACAAGCTTGGAAATATTCACAGTCGAAATAATTAGAATATTCTTATTTAAAGTGCATTTTTTTCCTTTTTATCATATAATTAGAAAAACAGATGAAGCGTTACTTATCTTCTTATGGACCCATTCACCTTTTTACTCTCGTAGTTATAAACCTACAACAAAAGGGGGATTGTTTATGAATTCATTCGAAAAAACAACATTATATATTCTTAGTTTTCTTTTATACCCAGTCGGTATTATTACATGGATCATTTCACTCTTTAGTAAAGATCTTGAAAAAAAGAAAGTAGGGCGTATTTGTCTCTACGTCTCTCTAGTCTCATTCGTCCTTTTCGTAATCCTTGGAATTGCCACTCTCCTTATGACCACTACTTTTAACGTTGATCTGAATCACTCAGAATCTATCGAGTATCAAATAGATGACGCTGAATAAAGATAAGAGCAGTACTCTTATCTTTATTCACATCACTTGCAAAACAAATGACTATTTATTAATTTTTCAGGAATTCCACATGCAACAATACTTCCTTCTCTCATTATAACAACACGATCTGCTAGTATCGCTTTCTCTACATCATGTGTTGCCACAATTCTCGTGACCTCACTTCCTAATCCTTTTATCATATTCCAAACAGTTTCTTGATTGCTCGGATCTAATCCCGCAGTTGGTTCGTCTAAAATAATAAGATTCGGATTTTCACCAATTGCGCGTAATAATGCAAGACGTTTTCGTTCTCCTCCCGAAAATTCTTCACCGCTTTTATGTAGTACAGTTTGAACCCCTTCCGATAAATCTCTAATAATTGGCTTCACATTTACAAGTTCAATATTTTTTTCTAACTGGTTTTCTAAATACTCTTCCCCAAAATACATATTCTCTTTTACTGTCGTTCGAAAGAAACGAGGTTCTTGCCACACTGTCGTCATACGAGCCTCATTACCATAATAAACAATGCTACCGTTAGATGGTTTATACAAACCTGTCATTAATTTCAAAAGCGTCGTCTTTCCTGCGCCACTTTCTCCCACAATAATAACGAGTTCACCTGGATTAATTTGCAAATCAACATTATGAATTCTGTATTTCTCTTCATCATTCTCCTGAAATGAAACATTTGTTACCACCATCCCCATTGCTCTTTCTCGATTACCATTTTCCACTCGTTTATCTAAAAAAGAAAAAACTCTATTTGCCGAAGCGACTGCAACTTGTGTCATCATTAATAAATCGCCCACATAACGGACTGGAAAAAAGAGCATTTCAATTGTCGCTAACACTGCAACAAGTGAACCAACTTCCATTTCCCCCTTCATTATTTTCTGCGTGCCTATAATGAGAACAACGATATATGCTCCTGTTTCAATCGCTGTTCCAACTACTCCAATGCAATGTTGCATCATCGCCTTCTGTACTTCTGTTTTATAAGCTTGTCCCGTTACTCCTTTAAATAAGTGAATGGCCCACTTTTCTTTTTGCAAACTACGTAAATCTTGTGCTCCTTTTACAAACTGTGACACCATCTCTACAACACTTGATTGATTGTTTTGAGCAATGCTTGCAATATTTCTTACCTTTTTTCCCATCAACACCGGAACCGTTGCGCTTAAAAACAAAAACGGAGTTACCCACAATATGAACTTTATATCTATATGTTGTAGCGCTATGAACGCACCTATAAATTGCGCAATGGCGTGTATATATTCTATTAATATAGAACCATATAATCTGACCCAATTCGGAATATCAGATACAACTAACGTCTCTAACTCTCCTTGTTTAATCTTCTCACTCTCTTCAAACGGTAATAAGAAAACATGGCGCAATACATCTATACGCTTCTTTCGCAATATTCGTTGACTTGCTTTAGAACTTACATAATCAAATGAAAGATTGTTCACCCACATCAACAAGCGACTAGCAGCAAACAAAGTAATATACAGGTACGCCTCCTTTAACTCCCGTTGAATAAGGTTATCTACAATTAGCCCCATGAATAGTGGACGGGATAAATTTAAAATAGCTGCAAAGAGTCCACTGCATATGGCTGCTATTACTAACATTTTTTCTTTCTGTAACGGTAACAATATTCTTTTATATTCTTTCATGACCTTTCCTCCATTTTTTAAAGTAAAAAGAAAGGGATGAAACCAAATGGTTTCATCCCTTTCCATAAAATAAGGAAGCTAACAGTTGTTAGCTTCCTTATCGTTCATTTCAATTATTTAGTTCGACACTTTAGACTCTTCAATTTTCTCACGAAGAACCATTTGCAGGATACCACCGTGACGGTAGTAGTCAATTTCTACTTCGCTATCGAAACGAGCTACTACTTCAAATTGTTTTTCGTTGCCATCTGCATCAGTTGCAACTACTTTTACTAGATCGCGTGGTCTAACTGTTTTGTCAATTTGAATTTCAAATGACTCGTTACCAACAAGACCTAATGTTTCAGCGCTTTCGCCATCTTTAAATTGAAGTGGTAACACACCCATTAATACTAGGTTACTGCGGTGAATACGCTCGAAGCTTTCTGCGATTACTGCTTTAATACCTAATAAGTTTGTACCTTTCGCAGCCCAATCACGAGAACTTCCCATACCGTAATCTTTACCAGCAACAACTAGAAGTCCTGTGCCATCTTCTTTATATTTCATAGCAGCATCATAGATCGATGTTACTTCACCAGTTGGCCAATATGTTGTGTATCCACCTTCTGTTCCTGGTGCGATTTGGTTTTTAATACGGATGTTCGCGAATGTACCACGCATCATAACTTCGTGGTTACCACGACGAGAACCGTAAGAGTTGAAGTCAACTGGTTGTACGCCGTTTTCTAATAAGTAGCGTCCAGCTGGTGTGTGCTTACCGATTGAACCTGCTGGTGAAATGTGGTCTGTCGTTACAGAGTCACCAAATTTACCAACTATGCGTAAGCCTGATAACGTTTCAACTTCACCTGGTTCTTTAGATAATCCTTCAAAGAATGGTGGGTTTTGAATGTATGTTGAATCATTATCCCAAGTATATAAAGCTTCATTTGAAGTTTGGATTTCATTCCAACGCTCATTGCTATTAAATACTTGTGCATATTCTTTCTTAAACAGTTCAGATGTAACAACACTTTGAACTACATCTTCAATTTCTTTAGCTGATGGCCAAATATCGTTGAAGTATACAGCTTTGCCATTTGCATCTTTACCGATTGCATCATTTTTCAGATCAATATCAACAGTACCTGCAAGTGCATATGCCACAACAAGTGGTGGTGATGCTAAGTAATTCGCTTTTACAAGTGGATGAATACGACCTTCAAAGTTACGGTTACCAGATAAAACAGATGTTACTAGTAAGTCGTTTGCTGCAATTGATTCTTCTAATTCTGGCGCTAACGGACCAGAGTTACCGATACAAGTCGTACAGCCGTAACCAACTGTTTGGAAACCTAATTGATCTAAATATGTTGTTAAACCTGATTTATCTAAGTATTCAGTAACAACTTTAGAGCCCGGTGCTAATGATGTTTTTACGTACTCAGGTACTACAAGTCCTTTTTCAATTGCTTTCTTCGCAACTAGACCTGCTCCAATTAATACGTATGGGTTTGATGTATTTGTACAGCTTGTAATTGCAGCGATTGCAATTGCACCTGTTTTCATCGTTACTTCTTTATCTTCTAATGTAACCTTCACTTCTTTATCGAACTCTTGCTCATTAAATCCAAGTCCTTGTGTTCCAACTGGTGCTAAAACAGCTTTGTGGAACGCATCTTTCATATCTGAAAGTGGAATTAAATCTTGTGGGCGTTTCGGTCCAGAAAGGTTAGATTCAATTGTATTTAAATCAATTTCAACAAGATCCGTGTAAATTGGATCTTTACTGTCTGCTGTATAGAATAAACCGTTCGCTTTACAGTATTCTTCAACAATGCGAATTTGCTCTTCATCCCTACCTGTTAAACGTAAGTACTCTAATGAAATATCGTCAATTGGGAAGAATCCACAAGTTGCGCCGTATTCTGGTGCCATGTTTGAAATTGTTGCACGATCAGCTAAAGGCATGCTCTTTAGTCCATTACCGAAGAACTCAACGAATTTACCAACTACACCTTTTTGACGTAATACTTGTGTTACTTTTAATGCAACGTCAGTTGCTGTAGTACCACTTGGAAGTGTACCAGTTAATTTCACACCAATTACTTCAGGTACTGGGAAGTATGAAGGCTGTCCAAGCATTCCTGCTTCTGCCTCAATACCACCAACGCCCCATCCAAGAACGCCGATACCGTTAATCATTGTTGTATGTGAGTCTGTTCCAACTAATGAATCTGGGTATGCAACTAAATCACCTTCATCATTTTTCACAGCATGAACGACTGGCGCTAAATATTCAAGGTTTACTTGGTGTACAATACCTGTAGCTGGTGGCACTGCACGATAGTTATCAAATGATTTTTGTGCCCAGCTTAAAAATTTATAACGTTCTTCATTACGTTTAAACTCTAAGTCCATGTTGAATGCAAGCGCGTCTGCCGTACCCGCTCTATCAACCTGTACAGAGTGGTCAATTACAAGGTCTACAGTAATTTCTGGATTAATTTTATCAGGATCCCCGCCCATGTCTGCCATTGCTTTACGAAGCGAAGCCAAATCTACAACAGCTGGAACACCAGTGAAATCTTGTAAAATTACACGAGATGGTTTAAATGGAACATCGATCTCTTGCACATCTTTTGTTCCCCATTTCGCTAAATTTGTAACATGTTCTTCTGTAATTACACGTCCGTCTACTTGACGAAGTACTGATTCAAGTAAAACTTTCACGGAATATGGTAATTGAGATACGTTGCCAACCCCTGCGTTTTCAAGCGCTTTCAAATCATAATAATGATACGTTTTTCCATCTAATTCAAAAGTTGCACGTGATTGAAATGGATTATGTTTGACCATTATGTTTCCCCCCTGTTAAACGTGACTAAGTTGTCTGAATATAAAATGTAGACAAACTTTTCAATACCTTACGATAATATCTTATTACAACTTTCTAAATAAGTAAATAATAAGAAACTTATAGATTATCATAAGTTTTCTTTATGTTTCTAAATTTGAATAATGTTCATGCTCCTTATGAATACTATTACCATAAAGTAAAGTGCTCTATTAGCGCTTTACTTACAGTTCACACATACTACGAACTGCTCATCATTCAACATACAAAAATGTTATAGAGGTGAAATAAAATGGGTAAAAGAAAAGCAAATCATACTATTTCAGGAATGAATTCAGCATCTGCACAAGGTGCTGGTTATAACGAAGAATTTGCAAACGAGCCCTTAACTCCAGCAGAGCGACAAAATAATAAGAAACGTAAAAAGAACCAGTAACGAAAAATCCCAAAAGGTCCATTTCCTTTTGGGATTTTTTCTAATGTTTATAACGCATTAATTCTGAAACTGTTACAAATCGATAGCCTTGCTTTTTCAGCTCAGGTAAAATTTTTGCTAATGCTGCTACTGTTTGACTACGGTCATTTCCTCCATCATGTAACAATACGATATCTCCACTTTTAGCATTTTTCACTACATGATTTACAATGGCATCAACCCCTGGATTTGCCCAATCACGTGGGTCTTGATGCCAAGACCATAGAACTGTTTGATAACCCGCGGCTTTTGCTGTTTTAAATACAGCATCGTTAATATATCCGCCAGGTGGACGGAATAGCAAAGGTTCTTTTACCCATTTTTCAAAATATTTCTTTCCATCTAAAATATCATTTTCTAATTTTTCATCTGATGAATTACTCGCATACAAATGATTCATCGTATGATTTCCAATTTCATGTCCCTCTTTTAACACTTGTTTCACTAAATATGGATTACGCTGCACTCGAAATCCAATCATAAAAAATGTCGCTTCTGCTTTGTATTGACGTAATAAATTTAAAATTTGTGGTGTATAAGTTGGATCTGGTCCATCATCAAATGTAATGGCAATAATCTTTTCATTATTAGGTACTTCCCACGTTACATAGCCAGTTGGTTCTAGCTCTTTTCTGAGCAACATTTTCGCTTCCACTTTTTCAACTTGAAATATATGTACTGCGCATAATAAAGAAAAAACGAATAGAAAAATTTTCTTTTTTAGCATCATGTTCATTAAAGTAAGAGGTTGTCGAATACACAACAACCTCATTTACTTTTCTAATTGATCTACATGTTGCATAATGTTTTGGAGATTATTTTCGTATTGCTCAAGTTGTGGGCGTTGTGTTTCCGAAGCTACTTCTAACGCATTTTGAATCTGTTCATACGCTTCCTGAACCTCTTGACGTAACTCTTTTAAATCATGACCGTAGTTTGGATCATTTTTTACAATGTTGTTAAATGCATGTTCTGCTTGTGTAACTCCTTGCTGCGCTGCTTGAAAAGCTTGTTGTTTATCTTTATGATATGGCATTATATAATCCCCTTTCCATAATAGTTAGTCCCATTTATCTTTACCTTTTTTTCTAAAAACATTCTCGTATAAATTTGCAAACTTCTCTCATTCTAAAGAGAAAGAGGAGGTGTCACATACAATGGGAAAAAACAATCGCGAAGCGAAAGAAAAAAAGGGACAACCTGAACCATTAAGCGGATCTCATAAAGTAAAAAACCGTAACCATTCACGCCAAAAAAATCATGCACATCATGATATGTAAAACAAAAGGTTCACACTAGTTACCTTCATCACATACAATGTTTATATTTTTCCACTTATTCTTCACCCCTACTTCATTCATGCATAACATAGTATGAATTGAGATTTTACGGAGGGTGTCTTACATGGGCAAGAAAAAGAAGGATTGTCTTTTTCATGTTGATGGTTTCGAAGAATGGATGGATCAATTTTGTTCTGATTCTTGTAGTAACTTTAGTTTCCCAAATCAAATTCATATTGACCTTTGCGAAACTGAACAAGAGTACATTTTGGAAACAGATGTACCAAATGTATCCGAACAAAATGTAGTCATTAAAAAGATGGAGACAGGCCTAAATATTTGCATACTTCATAATAATAGTTCTTTGCAGCGGATCATTCCTTTACCCGCTACTATTATTTATAAGAAGATGCTAGCCTGCTTAGAGAATGGATATTTAGCCATTCATATTTCCAAAAACGAAATTTCTAATAAACATGAAGAAAAAGTTCTTTTTCAAATTGAGAATTAAAATAAAGTGAAACTTTAATCAATAGGAGTTTTACTGCCCGCAAATAGCGGGATGAATACAAAAATAAACCCCAGTCGTCTGCTGGGGCTTATTTCATTTCGCATGTAATTCTAAATTACAATTTCTATCATCCCTCTTTTTCAATAAACCCTTTGTAACTAAAAGTACAGGAAATGCTACAGTTGAAAATATAGCTAGCGCTGAAAAGACAATAAATCCATTTTGATAACCGTAGTAATCGAGCAGTACACCCCCAACCCATGGACCAATTACTGCTCCAATTCCCGAAAACCCCATTGCTCCAAAATACGTTCCTTTTAAATGCGAAGCAGCTATACCATCTATAAATACATCCGTCATTGAAAACATGAGAACTTCTCCAATTGTAAAAATAATTGTGCAAATGGCAGCACCTAGCGTAGATTCTACTATTCCAAATCCAAACAATCCTCCGCTCACAAATAAAGTTCCCATCATAATGGATACTAGCGGTGTATACTTTTTACACATTTGAATAACAGGGTATTGAATTACAACTACAACAATCGCATTTAAAGCTAACATATATGAAAATAATTTCACTCCATCCTGAAATATATGTGCATTTGCAAAATATTGTGATACTGTTGTCGTTAAGTGAGAAAAACCACAATTACTCAAAATAATACCGACCAAAGCAACTAAAAATACGACATCCTTCCGCAAAATGCGAATTGCATTTAACATTGTGACAGGCTTTTCTGTATTTACTTTCTTTTTTTCAATTGGATACTTCTTAAATTGGAACGCTAATATAGCTGTATATAGAATGTATACTCCAGCTGCTACTAGAAAAGGAATTGTTGATTTTGCGCTTCCAATCTGTAATCCGACAAGTGGGCCAATTGCTACTCCAACATTGATTGCACCGTAACGCAAATTATATACGAGTAAACGATACTCTGGTTTCGTTAAATCTGATAATAATGCTCTTGAAGTCGGTTCAAAAAAAGACCGACATAATCCATTCAGAGCATTTAATAAAAAGAAACTTAAAACATGATTTGCAAACGAAAAGCCTATAAATACAAACACCCAAACAATCATGGACCATATTATAATCATATTTCGGCCGAATCGATCCGATAAATTCCCTCCAATAAAACTGGCAAACACCCCAACAAGTGCACTCGTTCCGATAATAGCACCCGTCATTCCTGCTGATACGCCTTTAACAGTCGTTAAATAAATTGCTAAAAAAGGAATACTCATTGACGTGGCAAACCTCGCAAATAAAGTCCCTATTATAATTGTCATTCCTAACGGATGTATATTTTGCAACTTCCCCTTCATCTTAAAAACCTACTCTCCCTGTTCTTACATAAAAAAAGAAAGCAAAGGATCTGCTTTCTTTTCCCTTTTTATACTTGAGCTGTTGATACCCGAGCTGTTCTCGTTATGTCCATATCTATGCCATATGTAAACTGTAATTCTTTACAAACATCTTTAATTAAAATTGCGACATTATACTTCTCATTAAATTGTAAAACGATATTTTCTACTTCTTCATATGTATACTTATATTCCCCTGTAATGACACTTTTTAGATCAAAGCATTCATTTATACAAAGTTGCACAAGTAGTTGGTCATATTTCTCTATTACATCTTCTCTCTTCCACAGTACCTCTTTTACATATAACCGATCAAACTTCACACTTTCTCGATTACAATCCGTTAAAATCCGGGTCATTTCATTTAATTCTCGATACAATTCAGAAATATTTTTACTTAAACTAAGCAGTTTATCTACACCGTTTTCATATAACATATTCATTCCACCCCCGCATTTTCTTTTTCTTATTATAGCAAGAAAATTCTAAAAATAGTTTCTTTCTTCTGAAATATTAGGAAACTAATTTCAATTGCTTTACAATGAAACTAGTGAACACGAAAGGGGAAAGAAAATTGGAGCAAAAATTATATTACACTGACGCTTATAAAAAAGACTTTACTACTAAAGTTATAAAACAAGATTATGATAAAGACGGTAACTTCTACGTTGTTTTAAACGAAACGGCATTTTATCCGACAGGTGGCGGACAACCGTATGATACTGGCATATTAAATGACATCGATGTAATCAATGTAGAAGAGATAGATGGAGAAATTCGCCACTTCCTTGCAGAACAATTACATACAGAAGAAGTAGAAGGTACAATTAATTGGGAGCGCCGTTTTGATCATATGCAGCAACATGCGGCTCAGCACATTTTATCTGCTGCTTTTTGGGACCACTTTAACATACCTACGATTGGATTCCATCTTGGTAAAGAAACAGTAACAATTGATTTAGAAACAGAAAATCTTCATGCGGAAACGGTTGAAAAAGCTGTACAAATTGCGAACAAAATTGTTTTTGAAAATCATCCAATTCTTATTAAATGGATGAACTTAGAAGAAGCGAAAACTTTACCTCTTCGTAAAGAACCGACTATGACAGAAAATATACGCGTTGTTATGATCGAAGACTTTGATTATAACGGCTGTGGTGGAACGCATCCGAGACATACAGGTGAAGTAGGTCCTATTCAAGTACTTGATTGGGAGCGTAATAAAGGTGGCATCCGCTTAACATTTATCGCTGGTTGGCGCACAATTAAACTAATGGGACAACAGCAACAAATTATGAAGGATGTTTCTAAACAATTAAACAGTAGCGAGATTGATATTCCAGCAAAAGTAGCACAACTTCTTACTTCTCAAAAAGAAAACGAAAAAGCAATGCAAACAATAACTGAACAATTATTATTTACAGAGGCAAATGAACTACTTCAACAGCCTGCGGAAATACATACTGGCATACTTATTTCTAAAGTATTTACAAATCGTTCTATGCAAGAAATCGCAAAGCTTTCTGCTATCATTACAGAACAACAAGAGCACGCCATTACATACTTCGTCATTGAAAATGATGAGAAACTACAATGCATCCTCGCTTGCGGAAAAACAGTCACGCTCGATATGAATGCTCTTTTAAAAGAGGCACTTCCTACAATTGAAGGAAAAGGTGGCGGAAATAAAAAGAGTGCTCGTGGCGGTGGGAAAGCGATTATGACCGGGGATGAGTTTTTAAATCAACTTGTTTCTTCTTTACAGTCAGCTGTGTAAAACATGCTTATGAAGGATAGCTAACAGCTATCCTTCAACTATATTTACAAGCCTATATTTTGTTTCAAACCTTGATAACTCCCTGCACTTGCAAAACCTTCACTTATAAGGGTGATAAAAGTTTCCGAAAAACCATAATGACTTAAGTCTTTAATCGGTACCATTTGCACATCATGAATCGGGTTATGATCAAACTCATTAGACGGTAGCGTAATTTCACCTTCAATCCTTTCAAGCAAAAATGTAATATGCAATAAAGACGGGAGAACATCTGGTTTATCACAAACATAGAGTAGCTTCTTAATTTTAACTTCTAACCCTGTTTCTTCTTTCATTTCTCGAATCATTGCTTCCTCTAACGTCTCACCATTCTCTACCCTTCCTCCAGGTAAAGACCAATTGCGATTAGCAACTTTTTGCTTTACTAGTAACACCTTTTCATCTTCAATTAAAATTCCGGTAACACGAACTTGCATTACATTTTCCATATGTAATCTCCTCTTCCCATTATATTTACAAATTAACCCTTCCATAAAAAGAACGTATGTTTTATAATTAAAGAAAATTATGGAAGAAAGCAGTTGGTACATTTATGCGTCCATCTCTAACAAAGTCTATATCACTTGAAGATTTCCAAAACTATTATTGGTTAAAAGTAGAACTCCAAACATTTTGTCGTGAGCATGGTTTGCCAGCTAGTGGTTCTAAGATTGAAATAACCGAGCGTATCTCACATTATTTAACTACTGGTAAAATATTAAAGAACAGCTCTGGTCAAAAGGCGAGTAAAACTTCCCTCTCTTATAAAGACCTTTCTCTTCAAACAATTATTACTAACAATCATCGCTGTAGCGAAGATGTTCGTGCTTTTTTCAAAGAAAAAATCGGAGCAAACTTCCGCTTTACAGTAGCTCTTCAAAAGTTTTTTAAAGAGAATGTTGGAAAAACATATGAAGACACGATAACGTTTTGGTATGAAGAAAACGAACGAAAAAAAGATCCTACTTATAAAACAACTATCAGCTCGCAGTTTGAATACAATCGTTTCACTCGCGACTTTTTCGAAGATCCAAATAACAAAGGGAAATCAAAAGCTGATGCTATCGCTGCTTGGAATGAAATAAAAGCAAAGCCTGGTAGCAACGCTTATATTCCTCAAAGAGTAGAAAACTAGTAGCACTACTATCAAGGCCTAAATCTAAAAAACTTTAAAAGATAATTAAATATTGAATAGAAATTAGTTGTTATTCAAGTATGTAATCACCGATATTAAGCATTTATCTCTTAGTTTGAATTTATATTTGCATAAATAGGCAATTGAGAAATAGATCCCAATTGCCTATTCAATTATTTAACTATCTCTTTTTCTTTCAGGAATAAAACTAGAAAGGAAAATGGCAACAACTAATGCCAGACTGAAGTTTTCAGTAGTATCAACCTCTAAACCATTTTTCCATTGATATATAAAGGATATCAATAATAAAAGTATTGCAATTCCACCCGTATATCTTACTACTTTTCGCTTAGTTCCCGTTTCGTTGCTTTTCATATGTATCCCTCTTTCTTATTTATTAAGTAAAGTATGCTGCATTGTATCTTCAGTGCCATCAATTTTTTTGTTCATCTCATTTGCATTTGCTTAAATACTGTCTTTTTCATCCATTCTTTTTGTGATGTATGTTTCCGCTATGAGTGTTTATAAACATGATATGGCAATACTTCACGTTCATTTGAAAGGATTTTAAAATATTGATTATAACCTTTACTCTAATTCAAATGATAATTTATATTGTCTATCATATTTGTAGATCATTTTTTCTCTTGCATCAGAATAACTCCCTCCTTGCTGTTTGAGTTTCTGTACTTAAAATATACATGTTCATTTATGTTAATAACAATTAGTAAAATTCCATTAAAATTTTAGCGAATTATCAATTGTTTTAAACTTGATATTTTACCTTTTTGGAAATTTCAGAAGGATTTACTCCCCTAACTAGATATTTGACGAAAGTAATGTACTTGAATGGGAGCGTTATAAACATAGTAGTTTTACTAGTGTTAATTCCCTATTAGATCAATACATAAAAAAACCCCACTTAAGCGTAGCTTAAGTGGGGAGTTGACTAGATATTTTCAAGTACTTTGCTGACATTTTATAAGCGCGATTATCATAAAAATAGTTTCCTAGTTCAGTAGCGAGTTCACGAACTAGAGGGTATTGCTTTTTTTCTAGACCCCTTTCAATAGCTTTTTGCATATTTTTCTCATATCCATGATTATCGCCCCTTAATTTGGATATTTTCCCCTTAAGTCCATATATTTCAACATATGCGTGTGGCATATCAGAAATTGATAACATTTCTAATGCATCATCCATCAGTTTATTAACAATTTTCCAGTCTTTAGATTCTATATAAATTTCTATTAAGTTTCTTACTGCGTATATTTTTTGAGCTTGATCTGGATAAAGATTGCTAGTCTGTAAACTTTTTTCATAACATTTAATAGAATTGGTGTAATCTTTTAATCCTTGATATATTTTCCCATAATTATATGCAATTAAAGGTAAATACATAGGATTATCGCTAACCTCTGCTTTAATTTCTGCTTGTTTTAAAGATTCAAGAGCTTTCTCTGATAGATTATCTTTTTGATATTGTAATGCAATAATTATAAGAATGTTTATTACTTGATTTTCTACATTTAATTTTTCATACAATCTGTAGGCTTTTTTAGCATACAAACGACTAATCGTTTGATCTTTATAAAGACTTTGATTTGTTAGACTTAGATTATAATATATATCAGCGTGTAGCCTAGTTTCATCTAAACCAAGTAAACTCTCTGTCTGCATATAAATTTCATTTGCAGTCATATAGTCTTGTTTATTAGAAAAATAATGACCTCGAGCCATTAAATAATATATAAAGTCTTGAGTATATGGGGAGGCTACTTGATTTGGAATTACTTGCAAAGCCTCATTTACAATCGTTGCTACATGTAATAAGTTATTATTTCGAGAATGATAGTATATTAAAACACCATAGGCCTTTAATAATAAGAGAATAGAGTCTGTATCGCGAACATACAACTCTAAAGATGATAAGTCTTTAGAGCTTATAATATTATCATTTTTATACCTATTACATATTTCAAGAATCTTAGCTTCAATATCCTCATAATCTACACCTACAAGAAAGTTGTAATCAATATCTAGATTTTTAGCGATTTTTTTTAAAACAGAATTTGAAGGTTTAATTTGTCCATTTTCAATTCTACTTAAATAAGTTATAGAACATATCCCTGATACTACTTCCCCTTGCGTGAATTCTTTATGCATACGTATTTGTCGAATCCGTTCGCCAATGTTCATATTCCCATTCCTTTCTTCAAATAAACTGGTTTAATTATTTTAGAGCAATATAATAAGAATAACGCCTATATTACCTATCATAATATATGTATAGTTTTATGTTCAGAGAGAGAAATGTTATTAATACTTATCTGGATGCATATGAAATTTTTATGCTCAATTTACTAATATCAGCTTTTCCATCTTCCACCCATATTACTACATTATACCAATTTTATGAGGCTCAGGCTTACAAATTTAACCTCAGGTAACTCAAAAATATAGAATAATAGTTGTTTGTTTTTTGGTTACTAAGAGAGGATATTCACTCATATATAGAACTAATTATCCCCTATTAATCATAGTACAGTTAATACCTCACTAGTCTTCTACTTTCTCAAATAATAGCGCAAGCCCTATTCCACCACCAATTCCTAACGTTGCAATTCCATATTTCATATGTTCCCTTTTCGCTTGATAAAACAAACGTGTTACAAGCATAGCTCCAGATGCACCGTACGGGTGACCGAGCGCAACTGCTCCACCATTTACATTTAATTTTTCAAAAGGAATTTGTAACTCCTTTGCACAAGCAACAACCTTTGAAGCAAATGCTTCATTTATTTCAAAATAATTGATGTCCTCTACTTTCATATTCATTTCGTTTAATAATTTGTTCACCGCAAATATCGGACCAGTCCCCGGAAGATTTGGATCCACTCCAACTACAGCACTACGAACGAAACGAAGTACAGGCTTATATCCTAATTTTCGGGCTTGCTCCTCTTCCATTACAAGAACGGCACATGCCCCATCATTTACACCGCACGAATTACCTGCCGTTACTGTACCATTTTGTAAAAATACAGGCTTTGTTCTTTTAATCATTCTTTCATAATTCATTTCTCGTTTTATAGCTTCGTCAAAAGAGCCATTAAACGGAAGTATTTCATCTTGTAAATATGCATTTTCTACTGCTTGCAGTGTCCGTTTATAACTAAGACAAGCGTATTCGTCTTGCATTTCTCGCGTTATATTATAACGCTCTGCAACATATTCAGCCGCCACTCCCATATTAGGATCACCAATTGTTTCTGGTGAAAATCGCGCTCTATTTTGAAAAGGTGATGTACTTGTACTCTCTACTCCTCCTGCAATATAACAATTACCTGCCCCGCCTTGAACGAAATGACATGCGGTGCGAATCGCTTCCAATCCGGCACCACATTGCCGGTCAATCGTTACACCAGGAATATGATAGCCAAGTCCTGCCTCTAGAGCAGATAATCTTGCAACATTCCCTCCCGGCCCAACAACATTCCCTAATATAACATCGTCTATTTCTCTCTCAATTCCTTTACCTAAAAACGAGAGCAGTGGTGCGGCTAATTGCTGAACTTCATAGTCTTTCAGCATCCCATTCTTCTTACCAATAGGTGTTCTTTTTGCTTCTACAATAACCGCCCTATTCATATATTTTCTCCCGGTTTTCAATCATACTTTTTGCTGCAATACGAGCAACTTTCCCATTATTTGTGTACGGTATTTCATCTACAAAATACCATTCTTTCGGTACTTTAAACGAGGATAATCGTTGTAAGCAAAAACCTTTTAATTGTTGCTTCGTAGCACTTCCTTTTACGATGGCGACAGATTTTTCACCCCAATAACTATCTTTCACACCAACTACAACTATTTCCTCAACAGCTGGATGTTCATGTAATACACTTTCTATTTCTTCTGGGAAAATATTAATTCCTCCAAATAAAATCATATTCTTCTCTCTACCGACAATATAAATAAAGCCTTCTTCATCTTCATAACCTACATCTCGTACTGTCATCCAGCCATCTGCAGTCAACTCCGGAATGAAAACCTGATCCAATATGTATCCCATAAAAAACTGATCACTCTTCACATAAACAGTTCCTATCTCACCTTTCTGTACTTCTTCTCCTGCTTCATTACATATTCGAACTTGCACATTGTGACAAGGTTTCCCTACTGAATTGGGCCTTCTATCACTCTCTTCATCGACTAGTGCTGTTACAAAACTTAGTTCCGATGCACCGTAAAATTCATATTTTTGCGCATAAGGAAATACACTCTTTATTTTTTCTTTCGCTTCAGCTTCCCATTTCGCTCCTGACGAAATAATTTTCATTTTATTTTCTATCACTCTATTTTCTTTATATAAAGATTCTAGCATTGTCGGAACTGTATACATGACCGAAATATTTTCTGTTTCTAACTTATCCAGCACTTGATCTGGAATAAACTTTCTCATAATATGCACCGTTTGCCCTACATATAATGCACTTATTGCGCCGTATAAAAAAAGAGAATGAACAAGCGTCCCAGCTATTAAAATAGAATCTTCTTTTTTCATATGAAAGTCATGTACATTGCAATCAAAACTATGAACCCACGATTGTTGTGCACGTAAAAATGCTTTCGCCTTTCCAGTCGATCCTGATGTAAATCCCATATAAAACGGAGCATTTTGTACACTTTCTACAGAATTATATGTAGGAAGATAGTTCTCTATCATTCTTTTCCACTCATCAATTTCAATTACTCTTCCTTCTTCATCCGGTAGATCATTTACCTTATATCGCTCTGTCACAATCATATCCGGATTACTAATTGCAATTCTTTCCTTGAGCTCATCCTCTTTCCACTTTATATCTAACGGCACACAAACCCATCCAGCCATCGCAGCACCAGCAAATAGTTGTAAAAACTCCATACTATTTTCTAATACAATTGCTATCGTTTTATTCTGCGATTCTTTTTCATTCAACCAGTTTGCTACTTTACATACTGACTCAAACCACTCTTTATATGTTAATACTCGATCATTTTCCTTTATTGCTATTTTATTTGATAATAAAGAGGCATACTTTTTATATTCTTTTGTAATTCCCATATTAGTTGTCCTTTCTTTACAAAATAATAAAAAGAAACACGCAATGAACGTGTTTCTTCTCTTTCTTATCCCGCATTTGTATATTTCCCACTCTTTAGAGCAGGCGTAATAATATGTTTCAATGAACGATGTAATTTCGTTACGAGAATCGCTGCTATAATCGCTTTTATGCAATCACCTGGTAAAAATACGACACTTACTTTCATCGTCTGCCATATAGAAATATCCATTACGAAAGCCTGTACAATAATGCCAAATACATAAACTACGAAAATACCACCAATTATATTAATACATAATACCTTTATTATAGAAATTTCACGTAAGCGCTCAATTAAATAACCAATGACAAACGCTCCAACGATATAACCAAGTAAATATCCTGCACTTGGCCCAACAAATACACTAAGGCCACCGCGCCCACCAGCAAGTAATGGTGCTCCAACTCCTACAATAAGTAAGAAAATAAGCTGACTTAACGCACCAAGACGAGATCCTAACAGTCCACCAGCAAGCATAACACCAAGTGATTGTAATGTAATTGGAACTGGTGTAATAGCAAGAGCAATTGGAGGTATTAACCCTAACACTCCCATAATAGAACTAAATAAAGCGACGAAAACTAAGTTTTTTGTATTCATATTTGCTTCTCCTATTTGTAAACTTAAAATGTTTTTTAGATAACATATTATAGGAGTTATATTATCTTTCTCTCTACCCTTTGTCAACTTATTTTCTCAATAGATTTACAAATATAAATTTCATTATTTCTCTTTATGCAAATGCTCAAGTTCTTTTCGAAGCGCCTGTTTTAAAAACTTCCCAACAGATGTTTTCGGTATTTCTTCCATAAATACAATATCGTCTGGTAACCACCACTTCGCAAACTGTGGTTTTAAAAACTCATATATTTCTTCTTTCGTTACTGCACTATTTTTCTTTTGAACAACGCAGGCAACTGGTCGCTCTTGCCATTGCGGATGAGGAATAGCAACGACAGCTGCTTCAAATATAGCATCATGTGCCATTAAAGCATTTTCAAGGTCAACTGAGGAAATCCACTCGCCCCCGCTTTTAATAACATCTTTCGTACGATCAACAATTTTCACGCAGCCTTCCTCATCAACTGTAACAACATCACCAGTATATAACCAACCGTCTCGGAATCCTTCGACAGTACGATCATCGTTATAATAGCTTTCAGCGATCCAAGGTGCTCGTAAACATAACTCTCCCATCTCAGTACCATCCCACTTCACTTCACCGTTTGTACCGACTACTTTCATCTCTACACCAGGGACAAGATACCCTTGTTTTGAGCGGATTTCTAATTGCTCTTCATATGATAATTCTGTTTCATAACTTTTTAAACGTGCAAGTGTTACTAGTGGGCTTGTTTCAGTCATACCATATGCATGTACGAAAGGAACATTATATTTTTGCTCAAATGCTTTAATAACACTCTTCGGTGCAGCAGCACCACCGCATAATATTCTCGTTATACTAGATAAATCGTAACTATTATTTTCTAATTCTTGTAATACACCGAGCCAAATTGTCGGCACACCTGCTGCTATCGTTACTTTTTCAGCTTGAATCATCTCTAATAAAATTTTTGGAGTAAACATTGGTCCTGGCAGAACTTGTTTAGTTCCAAACCAAGTAGCTGCAAAAGGAAGCCCCCAAGCGTTCACATGGAACATCGGTACAATTGCCATCGCCGCATCACTTTCCGATAAAGCAGCTGTATCCGCTAAACCGAGTGCCATACAATGTAGTACAGTACTACGATGCGTATATACAACACCTTTTGGGTTTCCTGTAGTCGCTGACGTATAACACATACCAGCAGGTGTATTTTCATCAATATCTTTTACAAATTGGAAAGTTGGATCGCCTTCTTCTAATAGCTTTTCATAATGATATACAGGTTCTAGCGTAGTATTGGGAAGTTCATCTTTATCAGTCATAATAATGTAGGCTTGTACAGTTGATAATTGCGATTGAATATTTTCAACGAGTGGTACGAGATCTTCATCTATAAGTAGAATGCGATCTTCTGCGTGCTGAATAATGTATGAAATATGTTGAGGAGATAAACGAATATTAATTGTGTGTAAAACAGAAGCAATACCAGGAATAGCAAAATACGCTTCCACATGTCGATGATGATTCCACGCTAACGTTCCTATACGCTCGCCTTCTTTAATTCCTAATTTTTTTAACGAACTGGAAAGCCTTCTCGTCCTTTCACCTAACTGTTTATACGTTAACGTCGTAATTGTATCATGTGTCCGTGAAACAATTTCTTTCTTTGAAAACAGTTTTTCTGCTCTTTCCATCATAGAACTAATTGTTAGCGGTACATTCATCATCATATTGGTTATATCCCCCTTTAAAGCGTTTTCATTTTTTGTTTATTATAACAGACTTCTACAAATAATCACGACATTTTTCTGTATTTTCTGAATTATTTCTTTGGAAATAATTCAGAAAATACTAAGAGAAAATATACTAAAATTCCTTCTTACGATATATAAATACCGAAATAACAAAAGAAAAGATGTATATAATAACACCAAATATCGTATATAGCATCGAAACGTATACAGATGAATTTAAATTTGATATTGGAAATTGTTCTATTAGATAACCAATTACACTTTGTAATCCAAAATAAGTAACAAGTCCCCCGCATGCGCCTCCAATTGTAATAGCATCAGATTTTTCTGCTCCAAAAACATAGAGGAGTGGATAGGCTATTGCTCCGGCATTAAGAATGATGAACGTCCCTAAAGAAACACTCTTAAATATATCATCACCAATTGGTGTATCTGAAATGAAACCATGTACATAAAATATGCCATACGATAATAAAGTACCAATAATTACAACTGAAAAATAGAAAAGGTAGTGACTTTGTACAATGTTATTTCTAGTAACCGGTAAAGTAAGTACATACTTTTCATAACCTGACTTACTCTCATACTTAATAACTTCAAGTGCAGGAATCGCAGCAAAAAAGATAATAAACGTAGCAATTAAACGGTACATTGAAGCATCACCAAAATAAAAAACGAATCCTGCTCCTAATATTGCTATCCCCATGAACATAAAGAAAGTTCGATACACTAGATAATAGTTTGTCAATAATAAACCTTTCATTTATTTTTCACTCCTCGTTAATAAGACACTCATTTCCTCTATCGAAATGGTTCTATGAGCAATCCCATTTGGTAGTTTATGCACGTCTGATACAAGTACATTGAAATAAGAACCATTATTCCTTTTCACCACAACTATATCTTTGTTGATTAAATTTAGTTGTTCCTCATCAACATCTACAATGGCATAACTGTCTAAAACCTTATCCTTTTCTTCATTTAATAAAATTTCTCCATCTTTTATCACAATAAGATGACTAGCTATTTTTTCTACATCACTCATAATATGCGAAGAAAGTAAAATACCACCATTACTTTTATTCACAAAACTTTTTAATTCCTCTAATACCTCCTCCCTAGATGAAGGATCCAGACCTCCCGTCGCCTCATCTAGGATTAATAATCTGGCATTATGCGACAGTGCAACAGCTATAGTTAGTTTCATTGACATCCCACGCGAGAATTTACCTACTTTCTCATTAGTAGGTAAAGAGAAAGTATTTACTAATCTATAAAAATTATCTTGTTCCCAAGATTCAAACATCTTTTCAAAAACCTTATTTAATTGCTTTATTGTAAGATGAGCCGGTAGATTCATAGCATCAAATACGACTCCTATCTTTTCCTTAATCTTGGCATCTTTATTTATATTTTCTTTACCAAATATTTTCACTGTACCGCTATCTTTAGAAATTAATTCTAGTACTGTTTTAAATGTTGTTGATTTACCTGCCCCATTGTCACCAATGAATCCCACTATTGCCCCTGATGGCACATTGAATGTAACATCTTTTAAAACAATTTTGTTTCCAAATGATTTACTTAAATTTTTAATTTCTAGAATGTTTGACATCATTTCACTCCTATCTTAACTTTTCATAAAAGTATGTTTTCTCCTATTAAAAATTATCCACTTTTTCTCTCACTTTCTTTTTCAGTTTAAAAATAAGACGATTACTATATTCTTTATTCTCTACTAAAATTCGATACATCTCCCACACTCCTACAACACGAACAAAAAGATAGACTCCAATTGCAATAAGTACAACACAGTACGGATAATACTGCACCAATTCTCCTGAAGTGATATTTTTTTCCTCAAACAAAAACGGTATTGCACCTGCGGCTATAAAACAAAATCCAACAATCATCACTGCAGCATACTTCTTCTTAAGAATCGCATATCTTTTTGTCAATTCTTTTAGAAAGTTTTGATCAAATAGTAGTTCTTCTTTTTTCAATACATTGTATCGACTCTCTTCTATTGTTGCAGGTACCATCATTGCTCCAATTCCAAGGACAGCAATGATAATGACAAGGAATGTCGACATTGTTGCATTTTCTTTAAATAATAAATACGGTATTGTAGACAAAATAAGCAAACTAAACCCTAACGCTATATATTTTGAAATCTTTTGCCCGTACACTATATACCCTTCTGCCATTTCCTGACTTACATAATAGCCATCCACATTTTCATTACTTTGCTCTGCAGTTTCTTTTAATAAATAGTCGAGTGATACTTCAAAAACATTTCCAATCATTATTAACTTTTCAGTTTCAGGAAAACCTTGACCGTTTTCCCATTTACTAACCGCTTGCCTTGTTGTGTTTAATTTTTCAGCTAATCCTTCTTGAGAAAGGCCCTTTTCCTTTCTTAATTTAAAAAGCTTTTCGCCAAATCCCATATGTGTGTCCCCCTTTGTTTTCTTACCTAAATTGTATGTAAACATTCCCCTTATCTCTATCTTCCTGCGGTTGCACTTTGTCAACTTACGGTTGCGATTGTGTTAAATAGCGGTTTTCTATACAATTTAGCTAGTTTTCTTTTATGATTATGGTGTGAATTAAAACACTCTACCTCAATAACCAATTATAACAATTAAAGGTAATTATTGTTATAAAAAATAAAAACCCCCTTATTCATTTAAAGGAGTTTTCGATATGAAATATTCCATGAAGAGCTAATTTTCTTTCTCATATTAGTTCACAATTTCTTCTATACATTTTTGTATGTTGTGCAACGATTAATAAGCATCCCACACAGTATATGTTGTCATCTCTTTATATAAGGCGTATTCATATATATATGTAAAATATTACTCCTATTAACTTCTCTAATAAACCCACTTTTCAATAATCATAACGGCTTCTGCTTAAACTTTTCATAATGTCGTACTTTTAATAAAAGGATATTCCCGCAATCTGTACAAATATAAGCATCTACTGGTGAAGATGTGAACATCGTCTCCTTTTTCCGTACTTGTGCATATCCGACAAACTCACCTTCTCCTATGTTTTGAGAACCACAATTAGAGCATGTCTGCACGTTTTTCTGTTTCATGAGAGCACCACCTTTAATCTGTTTCTACTCCCTTCGACAGTTCACTTCCATTTCCCTTCCAAAAAACCTCTTATTCTCTTACATTTCAACAGGAATCTCAGAACAAATATCGTATATGTACTATGAAATATATTTACTGACGGGGGAATCTCATGAATACAATTATGACAGTCCATACAGCTCAAGAAATTGAAAACGCAGAAATACATATGCTCTCTTCTAGATTAACGCTAATGCAAGCAATAAACGGTAATCCAATGCAAATACAAATGAAAAAATTCGGGAGCGCCACTGCCTTTTCATCAAAAGTAATTGCTGGTCCGACTTTTAACACCGTAAAAGGCGTTACCTTTACAAATACAGATGAGATAGATGAAATCATCTCTTATTATCAATCGCTACAAATCCCTTGTCGTTTTGAAATTACGCCCGCTCAAGGTACAGCTGAATTATTTCAATACTTATCTCAAAAAGGTTTTTACCAATCGGGCTTCCGTACCGCTTTATATAGTATACCGAGAGAAGATCCATCCCTGCTTCCTTCTAACATTTCAGTACGCCAATTGAAAGAAAATGAATTTCATATTTTTGCAGACATATATGTACGCGGATTTAATATGCCATCCTTTACAAAAGATGGCGTGCGCCAAAATAACGAAATTCTTTACAATAAACCAGGATGGCATTTTTTCATAGCTGAAATTCAAAACACTCCTGCTAGTATAGGAGTTCTCTATATAAATAAAGGTGTCGCTTCATTAGCTGCTTCTACTACTTTGCCAGAATTTCAGCGTAAAGGCTGTCATACTTCCTTAATTCAAAAGCGAATTGAGACAGCTATTGAATCCAATTGTCATTTAATAGTCGGACAAGCAAGATTCGGTAGCTGCAGTCAAAATAATATGGAACGTGCCCATATGAAAATTGCTTATACGAAATCCATATGGACTGCAAAAGAAATATAATTAACATTCTTTCTTCTTCCATTACTAGATACATCATTCAACTTGCAATATGAAAAGAGCATTCTAATCAAACTACAAGGAGGAGAAATGTATGACTAAACATGATCATGGTTTAAAAGAAAAAGTAGAAGGTGCTATTGATAAAGTAAAAGGCGAAGTAAAAGAAGTTGTCGGGAAAGTAACTGACAATAAGAAATTACAAGCTGAAGGAAAATGGGATAAGGTAAAAGGCACTGCTAAAGATACTGTCGGTAATGTAAAAGAGAAAGTTAATGAATATAAAGAGAATAAAGAAAATAAATAAAAAAACGAAAATGTATGGTTGTGCAAGTAGTAAGTTACTAGATTTGAGAAAAGAGAAATTGCACCCATAAAAAAATCATTTTAAAACGACAAATAGATGCCTCAAGGCATCTATTTGTCTATAAATAACTATTTTAATTACCCAACCCTTAAGCTTTTCCTTACTAACATTTTCTAACATAATGCCTTTGCTACAGTACAGGCTTACTTTGTGAAATTTGGTTTTAGGTCACCTGTATACGGTTCGTGCTCAACAAAGATTTTTATATCTTTTCCATTCGCATCTTTCCCTAGTCTTGTATACGTAAATTTCTCTTTATTTAATTCTGTAAGTTCAAGAACCGCACCATATTTATTATTTCCTAATGAAACATGGGCTCTTATTTTATTACCATGTACAACATCAAAGAAACCATAGTCCCCACGACTTTCTCCTGTATTCACATTGAAAAACTCGTATTTATTTGTATTTTTATCGTATTTTGCTAGACTAATAAAGTTTGAGTTGTATTTTGTTACATTATTACCTTGTTCGTCTAATACCACCGTTCCGTTCCATAGTGTACTAGATAATATTTTATCTCCATCAACGTCCGTAACTATTTTCCCCGTCGAGCTTTCTAAACTTTTATCAGGTCGCGTGAAAGAAAGTTCTTTTTCATGATAAGGAATATGTTCAACAAACACTTCTACATCGTTTCCTTTTGCATCTTTCCCCATTCTTTTATATGTAAATTTCTCTTTATCTAATTGCGTTAATTCAACAACTGCTTGATAATTTTGCGTTTCAGAAATTAACACTCTTTTCTTTCCATCATTCGTTATAAAAAAAGTACCGCTATCATTACGACTCTCTCCTGTATTTGCATGAAAGAATTCATACCTTGCAGTTTTAGCATCATATTTTGCAAGCCCAATGAAATTTTGATTTTCTTTCGTTACATCATTATGATCTTTGTCATATACTTTTGTCCCTTGCCAATTTGTTTCACCAAGTATGCTAGCTAGTAGTTGTCCTTTCGTTTGTTGAGTTTGCTCAGTTTCTTGTATTGCTTTATATAAAAATTGTGCATACTGTTCACGCGTCACATCCATACTTGGAGCAAATTTCCCTCCTCCTACTCCTTTTGCAATATTATTTGTTTGAACAGCACTAATTGCATTTCTTGCCCATGAGTTCGTTGAAACGTCAGTAAAAGTGTGATCACTCTTTGCTTTTAAATGAAAAGCATTTGTAAGAATCTGTGCCATTTCTGCGCGTGTTAAGGATGCCTTCGGTCTAAAGTTCCCATTCTCGTCACCCGTAAAAACACCCTTTTCTGTTAAAGACAAGATTTCCTTTATATAGCTTGTCGAATCTTCACTTATATCCCCATATGGGTTCGCATAATTTTTGTTTTCTACCATATTAAAATAACGATACATTAAAGCGGCAACTTGTTCGCGTGTTACATTATCTCCAAAACCAAATCTCCCATCATCATAGCCAAAAATGATTTTCTCACCTGTTAATTGCTGAATCGCCTCAGATGCCCAGTGCCCCTTTGGAACATCTTTGAATACACCCGTATGATTCGTTTGTGGTGTAGCCGCTTCTGCTTTCACCTCTCCATTCGTTTCACTTAATAAACTTCCACCTAAAACTGCTGATATGATACATGTTTTTAAAATTGTTTTATTCATAACTTCCCAATCCCTTCCTTCATTTAACAAAGAATTACACCACTTATCTTCCAAAATAAGATTCTAAGTGAGCAATTCATGTTGTAAATTTTGATTACAGCTGAATGGATACAAAGTGTTACATCGCCAAAGTTCTTTCTCTCGTAGTATCCATAGCTGTTATATATAGAAATTATAAATAGCAACTATAAATTGCCCATAAATAAATTATTAAAAAAAGATAAAATTAAGATAATATATTTTTAATCTCAATCTGTAAAAATAAAAACGTTATTCTTTCTCATCTAGCTTGTTAAGAAAGAATAACGTTTTTTAAATTCTAAGGTCCTGGGGAAAAAGAGGTTTTATTTTATATGTTCAAAAACAACTTCACGGCCTTTTCCAAACAGAACATTGGAAAAAACCGTGGCAAATACTTATTTTATAATTGGAGAAAGTTTACTTCCCTTCATTCTTCTCTAACACATACAAGTCTTCTTCAATATTCGTTAATTTCTCACTTACAAGTTTTCTAGCATCTCCAATTGCTTGATTGTATGCAAAAGGTCCTACTAATTTAATCATTTCTTCTATTAAACGTTCTGCTTGAAAACGCCCAATTTCATCTAAATCTTCTTCAACGAAAAATTGCTGAATTTGTGCTACAAGCTCTTCTTTTTTATCATTTGGTATTTTTATATTCATCATCATTTCTTACTCCTCTATATTTAGGATAGTACGTTTCTTAACTCTACCATAGAAAAGCGATTGCCAGGACAACTTTTTGTAACTCCTTCTAGCTCCCTATGACCGAGTATATTTTCTTTCTTTATAGCAAACTGCTTCATAAACATTTTACATAAAAAATATAATGCATTCATTTGTGCGGTAGTTGGATCATATTTATCAAAATTACCCGTCATGCATATTCCAATTGTATCTCTATTATTATCTTTCGCATGTGCTCCAATATGTAAACCTCGTCCTTCAACTACAGTTCCATCTTCTTCAATAAAATAGTTGTAACCGATCCCGCTCCATCCTCTTACTTTTTGATGAAATTCATGTGTTTTATACACATCCCATCCATCTTCGGATGTGTGGTGGATAATCAGTTTATTCACTTTTTCTAAAGGAACTAATTCATCTTGAAATGTTAAATTAACACATTTAATTTCCATTTGAACATCCTCCCTTACAAATCAATCATCATCATTGTTTTATCATCTGGTCGTATTCTCTTTTCCCCTTCTAGCTCTTCAATAATTGCTACATATTCATTTATACTATTCTTTCTTATATATGCAAAAGTTTGTTCCAGTGTCCAATCTGGGTGAAATAATCCGTCTGAACAAATAAAAATCCCGCTTACTTCATCTATATGTAATTCCCCATGCTGTAAATAATGTATCGCTTCTTTCATTCCATTTGCAATGGAATACCCACCCTGCATATTTGCAAAATAACGATTATATTTTAACTGTTCCCGCACATCTTGAAAAACATGTTCTTCCGGTACAGATAGCCCCTTTTTACGATCTTCTTCTCTTTTCTTTTTTGCTCGTTTACTAATTCCCTCAACCGTGTCTTTCGTTAATACTTGCATCGCTCCATTTTGAAGTATTGCAACAATCATACAGTCCCCTAATTGTGCATATTCAATTTTCTCACCAACTATTTGAACTGCCGCGATACATGTGCACCACAAATGCTCTTTTTTGCTCGTGTCTACTTCATATTCTAACATTTTTCTTTGCAATGCTTCATTTGCTTTTGCAACGGCAACTTGTAAACTATGATTTTCACGTAATGAAGCAAAATAACTTGCAAATAAATGCGAAGCGATGTATGCTCCATTATGTCCCTTTTCATCACGAAACGGGACAAGTGGTGTTGCACCATCACATACACCATATATCTTATTTTCTTCATTACAAAAATAAGAATCCTCACATTCTTGCTTCAATGGGCTTTTCTGTTGATATGTTTTTATCTTCACAACTGTATCCCCTTTCAAATAATAAAATACTCAAATTCTTTTGATTAATCTAATTTTCCGAAATAAACTGTTTTTACCCAAAACTTTCAATATCATATATAATCTTGAAATAATATGAATTTTTTAGTGAAGGACGGGAAAGAGATGGTCAGATTTCTTGGTGTTATTATTGGTTCTATTATTATTGCGATTGCCTTTAATCTTTTCCTTATCCCCCACAAAATTTTAAGTAGTGGAATTGGCGGAATTGCTATTATTTTAGGGATTGTAACTCCTGTAAACACAGGTATTATTAACTTTGTATTAAACTTACCTATCCTTATTTTAGGATACATAGGTCTTGGAAAAAAAGTAATTTTTAACACTGTTATCTCTGTTATTGTATTATCTGTTGCATTATACTATGTTCCAGTGAAAGTCGTAGCAACAGATCCACTTTTATCATCTATCTTTGGTGGTGTCATTGCCGGAGCTGGTATCGGTCTTGTCTTTAACTGCAATGGATCAACTGGTGGATTTGATATTATCGGTATGCTGTTATCTCGCAAACGAGACATTAAACTTGGCGGATTCCTTATTATTTTAAATGCAGTCGTTGTAATCATTGCAGGATTCTTCTTCACTTGGGATGTTGCTCTTACAAGCTTACTTTCTATTTATGTAACTGGTAAAGTTATCGATGCTATTCATACGAAGCATCGAAAGGTTACACTTATGATTGTAACAAATGAAGCAGAAAAAATGAAAAAACAACTTCTTTCAACTGTTGTACGTGGAATTACATTACTTGATGGCGAAGGTGCTTATTCCAGCGAAAAGAAACGTGTACTTATGACAGTCGTTTCTCGTGAAGAATTAGCAAGTATGAAATTAACAATTTCTGAAATTGATCCTCATGCATTCGTTAACATTACAGAAACGGTTGAAGTATTAGGATTGTTTAGAAAAGGTTAAAAAAACTAGGTGGAAATCCACCTAGTTTTTATTTTCCATAAATTCAATTCGATTTCCGAATGGATCTGACACATAAAATCTAATTACATCTGGACGTGCATGATCATCTATTACTTCAATACCTTGCTTTATTAACTCTCGTTTAAATTCATCTATTTTTAAAACATAAAAAGCCGGATGCGCTTTTTTAGCTGGATTGAAGTTTTGCTCAACTCCGATATGAATCTCTTGATTTCCACACTTAAACCAACATCCACCACGCTTCTTTAATTCCTCTGGCTTCGGTATTTCCTCCATACCAATTTTTTCACCATAAAATTCTCGTGCTGCTTCTTCACACCCTAAAGGTGCAGCTACTTGCACATGATCAATCCCTTGAATATAATTTTTCATTTTCTCTCCCCCTCTTCTACCCTAATGTTATAAGGAAACCCTACTCCTGTAACTTACAAAAGATTTATAAAACAATATAAGCTCCCCTTATTACCACCTTACACTCACTTTTCCAAAATAAAGAAAACAAAATTTATTATATAACTTCCATTTTTTATAGAAATATACATTGCATCTATATTATAGTTATGAATAGATAAATCTTTTTAGATGCTATTTGTACGGAGGAACTATTATGAGTCGTAAAAAATATTCATCAACTCAAAAAAAACGTCATCCGAACATTTCTAGACGTTTGCGAAAACATATACAAGATTGTTCTTTAACAGAAATGTATGCATCTCTGTTCGAACACAATCCTGATAGTATTATTTCATTAAATTTAGAGGGAGTTATTCTCCATATAAACCCTTCTGCCGAAAGAATATTAGGTTACACTTCTTTAGAATTAGAACAGAAAAATATTATCTCTATTTTAGAAGCCCATATTTCTGAGCAAGTAATACAAAATATAAAGAATACGGAAGCGGATAATCAACAAGAATATATGTTATCTATTTATCATAAAACTGGGTTCTTATTAGACGTCGTGACAAAATTAGTTCCTATTTTTGTCCAAAATCGTTTAACTGGCGTATATGCCATTATGAAACCTCTTGAAAAATCAGAAAGAATTGAGAGTATGCTAAAAGAAAGTGAGAAGAGATTACGTACATTAGTGAACTCCATGCCTGCGTTTGTTATATTTAAGGATCATGAAGGGCGCTGGCTTGAAGCAAATGACTATGCACTTTCTTGCTTCAATTTCCATCATGTACCTTACCACGGGAAAAAAGATAGTGAACTCATTCAATATAACGAAGCGTACCGAGAAGCTTTTTTACATTGTGAAGAAGTCGATGAACTAGCATGGCAACAAAGACAAATTCTGCATGGTGAGGAATTTATTATACATAGAGATGATTTCGACCTAATCTTAAGTATATCGAAAGTTCCACTTTATCATCCTGACGGCTCGCGTAAAGGCCTTATCGTAATGGGAAGAGACGTTACCGAACTTAAAGAAACAGAAAAGTTATTACGAAAATCAGAAAAACTTGCCGTAGTCGGACAACTGACAGCTGGAATTGCCCATGAAATTCGAAATCCACTCACCTCTCTTAAAGGTTTTCTAACGTTGCTGCTCCCTGAAATAAATGAGGAGCAGAAATGGTATATCGATGTTATGTTAAGTGAAATTTCACAAATGGAATCTATCACAAGTCAATTTATGGCGATGTCTAAACCACAAGTATTATCTATCCAAACTTGTAACATACAAACTTTAATTGAAGAAGTAGTTACATTTATTTTACCAACTGCTATTATGCATAGTGTTCACATCATTATGGATCATTTTGATTACGTATACGACATTCAATGTGATGGTAACCAATTAAAACAAGTTTTTATAAATATATTAAAAAATGCAATTGAAGCGATGCCAAATGGCGGAAATATTTTCATCCAAACAAAACCATTAGATGATACCTTCATCTTAATACGAATTATCGATGAAGGTTGTGGTATCCCAGAAGATCGTATCTCTCGTTTAGGCGAACCATTTTATAGTTTGAAAGAAAAAGGAACAGGACTAGGATTAATGATGTGTTACAAAATAATTGAAGAACATCATGGTAAATTACACATTTCCAGCGAATTAAATAAAGGTACGATCGTTGATATTCAATTACCGCTTTCTTCATCTCATCTTGCAATTCAGTCGTAAATAAAAAAGAAGCACCTGCTAATGATAAGCAGATGCTTCTTTTTTATTTGTTTTTATAATACTGTATTGCCATACCATTCTTTTGCTTTTTCTACTTCACCCATTGTTAATTGATGACCTCTATTTTCCCAATGCATTGTTACATTAGCGTTTGCATTTTCTAATAGTACCTTCAATTCCTCTGACTCTGCTGATGAACAAATCGGATCATTTGTCCCAGCAGCAATAAACACAGATTTCCCTGCTAAATTAGATAATTGCATTCCTCTTCTAGGCACCATTGGGTGATGAAGCGCAGCACCATTTAATGCATTTTCATAATGGAATAATAAGCTTGCAGCAATGTTTGCTCCATTTGAATAACCGATAGCTACAATGTTATTTCTATCAAATTCATATGTTTTTGCAGCTTCATCTAAAAACTCATTTAATTCCTTCGTACGGAAAATCAAGTCCTCTTCATCAAAAATGCCTTCTGCCAATCTACGGAAGAAACGTGGCATGCCATTTTCTAATACATTTCCCCTAACACTTAATACAGATGCTTCCCGATCAATTATTTCTGCAAGTGGTAATAAATCTAATTCATTACCTCCTGTACCATGAAGTAATAACAACACTGGTTTTGACATATCTTTTCCTTTTTGAAAAACATGTTTCATCATAATCCTTTTCCCCTTTCAATCACTTTAATCTAAATTTCTCACTTCAAATGGTAGAAATGTTTATTCAATTTGTTTTCTATGTGGTTCATATCTCTCTGGTAACTTTAATTCCTCACCCATCGTCTCTAACGATTCATCATGAGTGAAACCAGGAGGGTCTGTTGCAATTTTAAATAAAATCTCGCCGTGCTCTCTAAAATAAATCGCGTTAAAATAATTTCGATTTTGTACAGGAGTTACACCATATCCAAAGCGAGACACATGCTCTTTCCAGTCTAGTTGATCAGCATCATCACTCGCTCTCCAGGCAATATGATGGACTGTACCAACACCCATTTGGCCTCGCCCGATGGTTGATAACCTAAAGTCTATAATATTTCCAATATCAGCAGAAGAACGGCATCGAACAAATTCACCTTCTTCTCCAATTTTCTCAAGACCCATAACATGCTCTAACAATTCAGCTGTTTTTGAGGCTGCGCCGATAAAAGAACCGCACCGCCAAATGATTTTATCTTGAATTCGAGATATGATACATAAAATTACAACACCATTCTCTATCTCATTAAAATTATCTTGAATTCAAGATAATTATCACAAAAGATTTTCCCCGTCTAATATCATGAGAAATCTTAACGTAAAATGCAAATTATCTTGAATTCAAGATTTAGTATAAGTTACTTATTTTTCATTGTCAAATCAAAAGAGAGTAAACGCCAGTTTCGTTTACTCTCTTCTCTAATTATTTCGTTTCCTCTTCCAGCACTGCTTCCATCTCATTAAATTCACGATGAATTGCTTGAACTGGTTCTTTCGTTACTAAACTTACAACAATAACAGCTAATAAGCTACAGAAGAATCCAGGTACCATTTCATACATAGCCGCTTTTAAACTTGGAATTTGCACCCAAGTAATAACAACTACTGCACCTACAATCATACCGGCAAGAACGCCCCATTTGTTCGTTCTCTTCCAATATAAACTTAATAAAATAGCGGGTCCGAATGCTGAACCAAATCCTGCCCAAGCATAACCGACAAGTGTTAAAATTGTATCACTTGGATGATACGCCAAAGCGACTGCAATCATAGCTACTACTAACACTGACAGCCTACCGATAAATACAAGTTCTTTATCACTTGCATTTCGACGGAAAAATGTTTTATAGAAATCTTCCGTTACTGCACTTGAAATAACGAGTAACTGCGAAGAAATACTACTCATAATTGAAGCCAAAATAGCTGATAATAAAAACCCAGTAATGTACGGATGGAATAGAATGTTCGAGAATGTTACAAAGACCATTTCTGGGTCTTGTAATGTCTCATTATTTTTAGCGTAATAAGCAATACCAATTAAACCAGTAAGCATTGCACCTATAATTGAAATCGTCATCCAACCGATACCGATTCTACGAGAAGTTTTTAAATCTTTAATAGAGGTAATTGCCATAAAGCGGACAATAATATGCGGTTGACCAAAATACCCAAGACCCCATGCTAAAAATGAAATAATCCCAAGAACTGTAGTCCCTTTAAACATATCTAAATGCGATGCATCAACTTGCTTAATTGTATTGAATGTTTCTGTTACACCGCCTACATCTGTAAAAGCAACAATTGGTACTAATACGAGAGCAATAAACATAATACATCCTTGCACAAAGTCGGTCCAACTGACTGCTAAAAAGCCACCGAATAGTGTATAAGCTACAACGACACCGACAGTTACAAATAAACCAATCTTATAATCTAGGTTGAAAGAATTTTCAAACAAACGTCCACCTGAAACTAAACCAGCCGACGCATAAAATGTGAAAAATACTAAAATGACGATAGCGGAGACAAAACGAAGTATTTTCGTCCGATCTTTAAAGCGATTCTCTAAAAAGTCTGGAATCGTAATTGAATCATTTGCTACTTCTGTATACGTTCGCAAACGCGGTGCAAGAATTAAATAGTTTGCATACGCACCTATTAATAAACCTATCGCAATCCATACACTTGATAATCCTGTCGCATACATCGCACCAGGTAATCCCATTAGCATCCAACCACTCATGTCAGAAGCACCAGCTGATAAAGCTGTAACTGCTGGACCGAGTCCCCTTCCACCTAACATATAATCTGATAAATCGGATGTCTTCTTATAAGACCAATAACCGATATACAACATACCTGCCATATAAATAGCAAGTGAAACCATAATCTCAATCTTCACCAAATCTCTCCCTTAGTTACATAAGCCATTCAAAATTTCGAAAAATGACTTTTTCTATTTTCTTGTTTTCGCTTATGGTTCCCTACCTTAACAAACATTTTTTGTTCTTTCAAGTGAACAAGCACTTTTCCCTGCATGTGAAAACCTTTATAAACGCCTTTATCCCAGTGGATTACCCGGCTTTCAAAATAAATTAAAGTAAAAATATTCAGAAATTAAAAACGCCTATTTTTCAAATAAAAAAGCCATACAAATGTATGACTTTTAATCTATTAAACATAACTTATCTTCTATTTACTAGTAGGAAACAATTCTGAAAGAGGAACTACTCGCCCCACCTCATCTTTAAACACGATATGCTCTCTCGTTAAATGGCACGGACTCTTTACTCCCGCTGCTGCCGCAAGTGAGAACAAACTATATCTCATACTAACAATGTAATTCATTACGCGCCATTTCTTCTCATACGGATCTAGCGCTTTTTGATAGTGCGGATTCGTCGTGGCAACTCCAGATGGACATTGTCCGGAATTACATTGAAGCGCCATAATACAACCGCTTGCCATCATAAAGCCACGTGCTGAGTTTACAGCATCTGCCCCAATTGCTAAAGCAATTGCCACTTTATCTGGTGTAATTAATTTCCCTGAGGCAAACACTTTGAATTTGTCCCGAACACCATAATGATTCGCTGTATCAATACAAGTTAGTAACGCTGGAATAAGCGGCATACCCATACTATCTGCCATCGATTTATACGTTGCTCCTGATCCACCTTCTGAACCATCAATTGTAATGAAATCTGGATAGATGTTTAACTCTTTCATCTTTTTGAATAAATCTTCCAACGGCTCCTGCTGTCCAATTACAATTTTCATACCGACTGGTTTACCGCCATTTTCTTGCAAACGCTGAATAAAATAAAGTGTATCCGCTGCATTATTTAAAAATGAAAACCGATTCGGTGAATTAATTGTCTTTCCTTCTCGTACATTACGAACAGAAGCAATCTTTGCATTTACTTTTTGTCCTTCTAAATGGCCACCACGTATTTTAGCTCCTTGCCCAAATTTCAATTCAAATGCTTTAATATTACTTTCTTTCGCTTTCTCCATGAATTTCTCCATTGAAAAATTACCATCCTCATCACGGTACCCAAATAAACCTGGACCAATTTGCGCAACGATATTTGCACCTGTATGTAAATGTTCTGGTATTACACCACCTTCTCCCGTATTAATCCATGAACCGCCTGCCATCTTCGCCCCAAACCCACTCGCTAAAATGTAATTTTCTCCAATCGCACCGTAAGAAGTTGCTGATGCTCCAAACATGCCATACAGTTTCCATGGATATTTACGATTTTCACCGATGATAATCGCATCGTCTTCTTCGTATAACCAAAGATTCGTTGTATCCGCTGTCAATTTTTCTCTTCGTGAAAATAACCCTTCTTTATGAATCACATACTTTTTCCCTTCACGTTCTTGCGCTACATTCACACTTAGTTCATCTGTTAATATCGGAAATAATGTATTAGCAATATAGTAACCAGATGTATCAAAATCTCGTTTTGATCCAAAACCGAGTATTTCAGAACGGTACTTTGCTAGAAACATTACACTTTGAAAATCATAACGTGAAAAAGGCTTCCCGTCCGTATCATGATCAAACCAATATTGCCTAAATTCCGGCCCTATCTTTTCAAGTAAATAACGCATCCTTCCTAAGTATGGATGTAGCTTTAATATAGAATGATGCGTCCGTTTTTTAATAAAAAATGTAATAATAAAAAAAATGATTAATAGTAGCATTAATAAGAGCAATATACTAATAATAACGAGTAGCGTTTCACTCATCCCGCTTCCTCCTATGAAAATCCATAATAAAAGGAGAACACCTGATGTGTTCTCCTTTTATCTTTATTCAAATTAATGTAGCAAGATGCTCTTTCGCATCATATTCAACTAAACTTTCAGCATTTTTAATTCGATGAACAAAATCTGGATTAGCAATTAAAGGTCTTCCAAATGCCGCTACATCAATTGTTCCTTCTTGCAACGCTTCTTCAGCCTCTTTCGGATTTAAATTCCCTACGCCAACGATTGTACCATCCCAATATTTTCTTACTAATTGATGAAAATTCTTTCCGTCAGCAATAACTGCTGTATAATTCATCGTAGAAGGGTGAATCATCGTTAATCCAACTTCTTTGAACATATTTACAAACGTTTCAATTGCAAGCTCAGGGTTTTCCCACATATAGGTAGGGTTATCACCTTTGAAAGCAGAGAAGCGAAGAAGTGTTTTATCCGCCCCAACAGCTTCTATTACAGCCTCCGTTACTTCTTTCATAAACGTTAGCTTTCGCTTTAAGTCTCCGCCGTATTTATCAGTACGCTTATTTGCAAACTCATAAGTAAATTGATCGATTAAATATCCATGTGCACCGTGAATTTCTACTCCATCAAATCCAGCTTCAATTGCATTCTTCGCAGCTCGTGCGTATTGACCGATCACTTCTTGTATTTCTTCTAACGTCATTGCTTCTGGCGTATCAAATGGTTTACGGAAACGCGGAACATTTCCCTCTGCAGCGATAGCAGACGGTGCTTGCGGCATTTGTCCACCAATTATTTCGTGATGACTCATACGGCCAACATGCCATATTTGAGCAATAATCGTTCCACCTTCTTTATGTACTGCCTCTGTAACAGGCTTCCACGAATCGATTTGTTCTTGTGTATAAATCCCTGGTACTCCTGGATTTCCTTTTGCTCTTGGGCTAATGACGATTCCCTCTGTAATAATTAACCCAACTCCATCAGCTGCACGCTTTCTATAGTACTCGACTACATCAGTACCAACGACTCCCGTTTCATGATTCGCGAAACACCTCGTCATCGGTGCCATTGCTATGCGATTACGAAGAGACCAAGATCCAATTTGAATCGAATCAAATAACTCCGTTTCTTCAATATTTTCAAAAGATCCCCAATCATTTATATTTGTTCCTTCATAAATACTTGCCGCTTTATTATTTGAACTTGTCATTTTTCTTCCCCCTAAAAAATTCTTACTATAAACGCATCATACTTACTTTTAGATAGTAACGTCAATTTATACGCCTTCACTATCAAACATTCGAATATCAAAAAATAGAATGATACAACTAAAAAAAGGTTTCCTAGGCAGGAAACCTTTTTTAGTTGACCATATATGGCTAACAATTCGTTTATCTCTTCACATATAAAAAAACTTTAACAATAGAGGTGAAAGTGGTTCGGTATTCTTCTAAAAATAATAACTTATATAAACCTAAAACAATGAAAGCCCTACCTCTCTTTCATCCTTACGGCTCCTCGTCCGTGCCAGTGTGAATCAGGATTGCAAAAATCAAGTAACTATTCTATCGAAGTGTTTCATTAAACTTCGAACATTCGTAAAGAATTTTAAAAATAAAAATGGATTTGATTGTAGTAATAACAAAAGAGGTTAATGCTCTAAAAGTGGTTTGAAAGAGTTGAATGTCTTTGAAATGATTAATTTTCTATAATTATGCTCCCAAAAAATTCAAAATCTTTTTTGGGATGTAATACATTATTTATAATGAATCTTAACAAAAGCTTTTTATTTGACTTTCTGTGATACCTTCAATTAATCCCAGTTCACTAATCAAAAATTCGTGTGCGTTATCTAACATTTTCTTTTCGCTTGCATTCAGTGCTTTTTCTTGCTGCATACGTAATAAATCACGTACAACTTCAGCACCTTCTTGTATTTTACCCGTCTTTATTTTATCAGTGTTCAATTTATACCTTTGTTTCCACGTAAGTAATCTATCAGATTCTCCATGTTGAAAAATATCCAATATGTGTGCTATTGCCGTTATATCTGTGACTGGTCGTATATTTGAGCTCAATATTCTCCCCGCCGGAATCATTACTTCCATATTACTACCCGACATTTTTATAACATAATACTGTTGTTTTTCTCCTGCGATTTCCTTCTCTTCTATGGCTTTAATTATACCTGCTCCGTGCATTGGATAAACAATGTTATCGCCAATTTGAAACAAATAATCCACCTCCATATATGGTAACCTTCTCAATCTTAACACACATTCATTTTTTTAGCAAAATTTTTATTTTATCATAAAATTATTTTTCATGTCAATCCTTTCAAACTAAGAAAATAAATTCGTAAAATATCACTAAAAACCCGCAATCTTATTAACTTTTCCACACATATATACATTCTAATTTCACCTTCTCTTTTTACATAAAAAACACATTACTACATATGAGTAGTAATGTGTCTTTTATACGGCATCGATAAATATTCTCTATTAATTTCACGCCTATATACTAACCTGCTTACGGACTGTTTCTCTCGCTAAAAGAAAACTCATAATCACTTGCGCAGCTACTCGACTCGTCATATCCCTAAAATCCAGGGTTGGATCAATTTCTACTATATCCATCCCTTGAACGAGCGGTTCTTTACCAAGAAATTCAATCGCATCCAGTAACGTCGTACTATCCATTCCACCAGGACCAATTGCTGGACAACCTGGTGCAAATGCTTGATCTAGTACATCCATATCAAGAGAAATGTAAATAGAAGTCACGCCTTGCTTTCTTAAAACTTCAATACTTTCCGTCATAATATCTTTTATTTCTCGCTCTCGTACATCTTTCATTGTATACACTTTCACGCCATGTTCTTTTGCATATTCATGGTACGCTCGTGCATTTGAAAAATTACGAATACCGATTTGAACGAGTTGTTTTCCTGTAATGACATCATTTTCTAGTAAACTACGGAACGGTGTACCATTTGATGGGCCACCATCATCTAAATTACGTAAATCATGATGGGCATCAAATTGAATAATACCAACCTTTCCTTTACTATTTGCAAACCCTGTTATACTCGGAAAACTAATCGAGTGGTCACCGCCAAGAACGATCGGTATCATGTTCGGATTTACTTTCGTTATATGACCAACTGTTTTCGCAATTCGGTTATGACTTTCTTTTATATTCGTCACATGCATCGTAATATCGCCGCAATCATATAAGACACTTTCTTTCATATCATGTTCTTCTGTAATTGCGTACGTGCTATATGCATCTAACATCGCACGAATTGTTTTTGGTGCAAAACTTGCTCCTGAATGACTAATAGATGGTTTAGAAAGGGGTGCTCCAATTAAGGCAGCACCGAATATTTCTACACCTTCCTCCCAATCTTTAATCATCTCACTCCATTTCGTCACTTCACGATCGATAAACTTTGCATTCTTCTTTAAATAGTGGCCGTGCTCCACGATTGTTCACCTCTTGTATATGCAATATTACCATTCTTCCATACTGTATTCACATGACTTACGCCGTAATGATACGGTACGTAAGCATAATTATAAGCATCCCATAAAACTACATCTGCCTTGCGACCCACTCTAATTTTCCCGGCTACATCGCCCCGATTAATAGCATAAGAAGAGTTAACTGTTACCGCGTTCCAAACTTCTTCTGGTGTCATTTTCAGCTTCAGCATTGCGATGCTCATAATAAGTTGAATGTTTTCAGTTGGACAGCTACCTGGGTTAAAGTCTGTAGCTAACGCCACTGCAACACCTTCATCAATCATTTTACGACCGCGCGCAAAGCTTTCTTTATTTAAGTAGAAAGTTGTTCCTGGTAACAACGTGGCTACTGTATTCGAATTTGCAAGCATTTCAATTCCTTTATCAGAAGCGCCAACTAAATGGTCCGCTGATGCTGCACCAATTTCAGCAGCTGCTTCCGCACCACCAAGAGGGTCAATTTCATCTGCATGAATTTTTACATCAAAGCCAAGTTCTTTCGCTTTTAATAAAAACTCTTTTGATTCTTCGACAGAGAACACACCTGTTTCACAGAAAATATCAACGAATTCAGCTAATTGCTTCTCTTTCATTTCTGGCAATAAGTCTAACATCCATTGTAAAAATTCTTTCGATCTACCTTTATACTCTTTCGGAACTGCATGAGCACCTAAAAATGTGGAAACTAAATCAATTGGATGCTCTTTTTGTAATTGTGCGGTTGCCTCTAATTGTTTCCATTCCGTCTCATCATCTAATCCGTAACCACTCTTCGCTTCTACAGTTGTTACTCCGAAAGATAGCATACGGTCTAAATGGAATTTCGCTTTTTGAACAAGTTCTTCTTTCGACGACTGTTTCGTTGCATTTACAGTTGAAAGAATACCTCCGCCTTGTTCTAAAATTTCTAAATACGGAACTCCTTGTAATTTTAGTGCGATTTCATTTTCACGAGATCCACCAAATACAAGGTGAGTATGCGGGTCAACAAGACCAGGAGAAACCATTTTCCCGCCGCAATCAATAACTTCTTTCCCTTGTAACCCTTGAGCTTCTTCCGCTGTTCCAACGAAAGTAATTACGCCGTTTTCAATTCCAACCACACCGTTTTCGATAACAGGAAGCGTGTTCATCGCTTCCCGTCTTAACAAGCCATCTTCTTGATCCATTGTTAGTAATTGACCGATATTTATTAGTAAAGTGTCCAGCATGTTTTCTCCTCCTTATTTCATCATCGGGATGTTAACGCCTTTTTCTTTCGCAGTTTCCACAGCTAAGTCATATCCTGCGTCAACGTGACGAACAACACCCATACCAGGATCAGAAGTTAATACGCGCTCAATACGTTTTGCTGCTGCTTCTGTTCCATCTGCAACGATAACCATTCCAGCGTGAAGTGAATAACCCATACCAACGCCACCACCGTGGTGAACAGATACCCAGCTCGCACCGTTTACACTATTAATTAATGCATTTAAAATTGGCCAGTCGGCTACTGCATCACTACCGTCTTTCATCGCTTCTGTTTCACGGTTTGGAGATGCTACTGATCCGCAATCTAAATGGTCACGACCGATAACGATTGGTGCTGATAATTCACCATTTGCAACCATTTCATTAATGATGCGGCCAAATTTCGCGCGTTCACCGTAACCTAACCAACAAATACGTGATGGAAGACCTTGGAATTCAACTTGTTGACGAGCCATACGAATCCAGTTACATAAATGCTCATTATCAGCGAACTCACGTAAAATTACTTCGTCTGTTTTATAAATATCTTCTGGGTCACCAGAAAGTGCTACCCAGCGGAATGGTCCTTTTCCTTCGCAGAATAATGGACGGATAAATGCTGGAACGAATCCTGGGAAATCAAATGCATTTTTCAAGCCTTCATCGAAAGCAACTTGGCGAATGTTATTTCCGTAATCGAACGTAATTGCGCCTTTTCCTTGCATAGCAAGCATTGCTTCTACATGTTTTGTCATACTTTCTTTTGATAATTGTACGTAACGTTCTGGATCTTCTTCACGAAGTTTCGCTGCTTCTTCTAATGTGTAACCTACTGGAATATAACCGTTTAATGGATCATGAGCAGATGTTTGATCCGTAACTAAATCTGGCGTAATATTACGTTTCACTAGTTCTGGTAAAATTTCTGCCGCATTTCCTAATAAACCAATTGAAATTGGTTCTTTCTTTTCTTTATACTCGTTCGCAACTGCTAATGCTTCTTCTAATGATTCTGTATACATATCACAATATCTCTTTTCAATACGACGATCGATGCTGCGCTTATCAACATCAATAGCAATGACAACACCGCCGTTCATCGTTACAGCAAGAGGTTGTGCACCACCCATACCACCTAAACCAGCAGTAAGTGTTATTGTACCTTTTAATGAACCATCGAAATGTTGACGTGCCGCTTCGCCAAACGTTTCATATGTTCCTTGTAAAATACCTTGTGTTCCAATGTAAATCCAGCTACCTGCTGTCATTTGCCCGTACATCATAAGACCTTTTTTCTCTAGTTCACGGAAGTGATCCCAGTTCGCCCACTTCGGCACTAAGTTTGAGTTCGCTAAAAGAACGCGAGGTGCATCTTCATGTGATTTAAAGATTGCAACTGGTTTTCCTGATTGAACAAGTAATGTTTCATCGCTTTCTAACGTTTTTAATGAATCTACAATCGCCTGATAGCTTTCCCAGTTACGAGCTGCACGGCCAATTCCGCCATATACAACTAATTCTTCTGGTTTTTCAGCAACTTCAGGATCTAAATTGTTCATTAACATACGAAGTGCAGCTTCTTGAACCCATCCTTTCGTTTGTAACTCTGTACCTCTTGGCGCGCGAATTGTTTGTTTTACTTTTTCCATTTCAATCTCTCCCTTTTCTCATTTTATAGTGCTGCGTTTACATCTAATCTTTCTTTTATCGAATAATTCGTTTTTAACCAATACGCAATATTTTCAATATCCGTTGAGAATATGCGATCATTTGTAATAGAAGGTACTTGTTGACGACCTTGATGGTAGAAGCTCTTCGTCACTGTGCTCATGTTTTCAATACCGCGATATTCTGCTGCTTGCATTGCACAAATCATTTCAATTGAAAGAACACGTCTTACATTTTGAATAATTTGATGTGCATGGCGTGAAGCGATTGTTCCCATACTTACGTGATCTTCTTGGTTAGCTGATGACGGGATTGAATCAACACTCGCCGGATGTGCTAACGTTTTATTTTCAGAAACCAGTGACGCTGCAGCATATTGCATAATCATCGCACCAGACTGAAGTCCTGGTTCTGGACTTAAAAATGGAGGTAAATCATTTAATTGCGGATTTACTAAACGTTCAATACGACGCTCTGAAATATTTGCAAGTTCCGCCATTCCAACTTTTAAGAAGTCCATCGCAAACGCAATCGGTTGACCATGGAAGTTCCCACCCGAAATTACTTTTTCTCCGCCATCAAAGATTAGCGGATTATCTGTTGCTGCATTCATTTCAATTTCTAATTTTTCTTTCACATAATTTAAAACTTGCCAAGAAGCACCATGTACTTGCGGGATACAGCGAAGTGAATATGCATCCTGTACTCGTAGTTCTCCTTGTTTGGTTGTTAAATTACTATCATGAAGGATGTCACGAATTCTGCTCGCTACTTCCACTTGCTCTTTATAACCACGTGCTTTATGAACATTTTCATCAAACGCATCAATAATGCCTTGTAGCCCTTCAATAGTCATCGAAGCAATAAATTCAGCTTGATACGCCATTGCTTCTGCTTCTATATAAGAAAGAACTCCTTGCGCTGTCATCGCCTGCGTACCATTGATTAATGCAAGCCCTTCTTTCGCTTCAAGTTCAATCGGTTCAAGACCTTCTTCTGTAAGAGCAACCATCGCATGAACGCGTTTCCCCTTGTAGAACACTTCACCTTCGCCTAATAATACAAGCGCAAGATGAGATAAAGGTGCTAAATCGCCACTCGCACCAAGTGAACCTTGTTGCGGAACGACTGGGTGAATTTTGCGATTCACAAACTCAAGAAGCATATTTACAACAAGCGGTCTAACACCAGATACTCCTTTAAGCATCGTGTTCGCTCGTAAAATTAACATACCGCGTGATACTTCTTCAGGGAATGGATCGCCTATCCCGCATGCATGTGACTGAATTAAATTGTGTTGAAGTGCCTTTACATCATCTTTTTGAATAAGCACGTCACTGAACTTTCCAAATCCAGTTGTAATACCGTAAACGACTTTTCCGTCCTCTACAATTTTCTCAACAACTTCACGGCACTCGGCCACTTTTTGCATACTATTTGGACAAGCTGTTACACCTTCCCCTTCAAGTAACAACCTCTTCATTTCTTCAATTGTCAATGTGTGTCCTGTTAACGTAATCATTCTTTTTTCCTCCTTAAAAAGGCAAAAGGGGACCTTATCTTTTTAAGACAGACTTCTGTCCTAAAAAAGTAAGGCCCCCTTCTAACTAATAGACTATGGGCAAATCATATGTGATTAATTCCTAAACCAATCGCCTCATGCTCAGATCCTTTTACAGGCGCACCAATCGTTCCATATAATGCAACAGCAACCCATTCGCCTTCTTTTTTTCCGTCGTATGGTGTACCGCGCACAATCGCAAAGCGAAGTCCTACTGTACGAAGAACGTCTGCTAACTGAATTTGACCTCTCGTCACTCCGTACAAAGCTTCCATTATTGCATGATAAAGTGCATGTGTTTCTCTGTAAACATCTGTTTCAATCACTCGGGTGCTCTTAGCCGCTGTTTCCATTGCTGCTACAACTTTTTGCGAATTCATCGAACCCACTTTCCCCGTACAATACTTCCAACCTTTTGGAATAGATAATACAGGGCTTTCATTCTCATCCGCAAGTGCCAACAACATGGCCATACGACCAATTCGATGTGTTCCTTGAAGAAGCATGTGACTCTCTCATTTCTTTTAATTATTTGAATATTTCTTAATTTAAGAATATATGAAAACGGTTAAATCGTCAATAGTTTAAACTCACATTCAAACATTTTTTTCATCTCCTCCATTTGTGTACACAAATGATTTACACAAATTTTTCAGGCGTGCTATAGTCTCACTAATAGATGCAAAGGGGCGATATTTCAATGACGAAACGAAAAGATATTCATTTTCGAATTGAAGAAAAATTACTTGAAAGGTTCGAATCTGCACTCCATTACGAAGGGTTAAGGAAAACTGACGTATTAACACACGCGATTCAGCAATTTTGCACGAAGGTGGAATGCGAAAAAATGAATGATGTAAAACGCCAATACAACGTAAGTAATCATTTACAAACACGTATCGATACGCATAAACATTACGAAGAAAAACAAGTGAATTTAGATGAACTTGTCATGGAACATTTACAACTTCAAGGAGACGAGAAAATATTAGAGGTTGGTTGTGCTAATGGAAATTTTCTTTCCCTTTTACAAACTAACGGGCACAAAGGTCAACTAACCGGTTTTGATCAATCGAAAACGATGCTTTCTGAAGCAGCAATAAAGAATAGTATAATTGAATGGAGGCTAGGTGATGCTGGTAAACTCCCTTTCAAAGCTAATTGCTACGACTGGATCGTCGCAAGACATATGTTATACCACATGAAAGATGTCGAAAAAACAGTTCAAGGATTCCATAAAGTAATTCGCCCTGGTGGCTCACTTTTAGCTACAACAAATTCTAACGTTACATTACCTCGTATCGTTGAAATGTGTAACCGCATGTTAGACGCATTTGATTTGCCGAACACAACATCATCAGTCACTCCATTTTGTTTAGAAAATGGTAAAGAGATATTACAGTCTATTTTTCCAACTATTGAAGAAACTATAATTCATAACGCTCTCGTTTTCCATCATGCTACTCCAATTGTAAACTATATTTCTAGCATGTTTCCGTCACTAAATATACCTGATAATACACATCTTCACGCCGAAATGAAGGAATGGCTAAAAGAAGAAGTAGAAAATGAATTGGCAATTCATAACGGTATATGGCGCGATCCGAAAACGTTAGCCATTTATCGATGTCAAAAAGAAAAAAGCTAGCATTCGCTAGCTTTTATACATTCTCAGGTAAAAGTTTCTCCATCATCACATTGCCCTTACCACCATAAAAATTTATATTATGTTCATTTGCTACTCCAAAATAAGAGGCAATCGCTATTCCAAATGGTACAAATGCATGCCCCTGTGCTGTAATAATATTTGAGCGTTGCACAACTTCTTCATACACAAAATTTTCTACTGGAAAACAATCCATTTTTTTATAATCTATAGTCACTGTATACGAGATTTCTTTGAATAAGCCTGCTTTTGCTAGCGCATATGGTCCAGCACAAATAGCAGCTATTAATTTTTCTTGTTCATAAAATTGACGAATGACTGTAAACAGTACTTCGGCATCCTTCATATGTATTGCATCTCCGCCTGGAATAATAATCCCCTCATATTCTTCTACACGCACTTCACTTAATTCTATATGTGGTTGCACTTGCAAACCTGTTTCACTTACAATCAATTCTTTCGTTACACTCGCTGTAATGATTTCAAATTTATTTTTCAGCAACGCCGTAGCTACCGTTATTTCAAACTCTGCAAATGTTGGGTATACGAATAAAAGTATTTTTTTCATAACTTTCTCTCCTTCAACCATCTCATAAAATATATCTCTAAATCGGCCACTGTTAACCTATTCGTGTCCACATAAGTTACAGGAAATTGTTTATACCAGTCTTTTTCAGTTGCTACTAATTTAAATTGCTCCTCAAATGTACTTCGCTTTCTTGCCCTATCATTATTTTTTTATCATACAAATTCTTTTTTGAAACATCTAAATAAAAAATTGCATCTGAACGACATTCTCTTAATTTATACAATTCATCTTTTAATTCTGTTTCTATATCCCACTCTTTCCCTATCATCTTCGGGTAAAAAAGTGTATAAAATTCAATATCTTCAGGTCCACGATCAAAAATAACGACTGAATCTTTTACAATTTGAAACTCCTTTATTTTTGCTTCCATAAACATTTTTTGATTTATAATAAACCCTTCTTTTGAATTCATATCCAATTTTAATTGTTTTCGCTTTTCTACAATTGGATAAGGATTTTCATATATAACTGAAAGCCCATATCGCTCTAACCTTTTAGCCAATGTTGTTTTTCCACTTGCCATCGGTCCTTGGAGTGAAATTACATATGCCATTCCACTCATTCCCTTGCACTTTAATACATCTATAATATACAGAATTTTCAATACTATCAACAATATATATATCATCTTGTTTCTTATTCTTATCTAACTTATAATAAAAAATAGAGATTATGACGGACGCATCAATAATGTAAGCTTGGAAATCCAAGCTTACATTATTTTTTGCTTTCCCTTTTCTAATAAAAAGAGTATACTAGATTAGAACGTATGTTCTTAACAATTACATACAGTAAGGAGATAAGACAATGGTATACGACACAAAAGCAATTTCTTGGAATGAGTCTTTAAAACAACTTCAACGCCGCTATACAAACAAACAAGTTGACCGAAAAGAATTTGAAGATATTGAACTGATGGAATTCTTCCGCGATAACGACTACATTTCTTTACCTACACATATAAGCGGCCTATCAATAGCACGTTTTACTTCTTACTCTATTTTCACAACTGAAGATAAAGATCGTAAAGTTGGCACATTAATCATTGAATATGTAGAAGATGATAATAATAATTTATGTGTTGAACAACTATACTTCGTTTAAATGATAACGCTTGGTCAAAATGACCAAGCGTTCTTGCTTTCTATGAATCTCACTGTTTATAATATGAATAATAGAAAACCGCAATCATTAAGGGGGGATATACTTGCTCGAAGGATGGTTCAGTTGGTTCATTGTGCTATGGACTATTATTTTATTAGGACTTATGTCTATCGGCGGATACTTTATGTTCAGAAAATTTTTAAAACGGTTACCAAAAGAAGATGGTATGTCTATTTTAGATTGGGAAGCACACTATATTAATAAAACTAGGCATTTATGGGATGACGAACAAAAACAATTGTTAGAAGAGCTCGTAAGTCCTGTTCCTGAACTCTTTCGCGATGTTGCTAAATCAAAAATCGCTGGCAAAATCGGAGAACTGGCATTAAGAGAACAAGCCTCTCAAATTACACAAGATTTAATTATTAAAGGGTATATTATTGCTACACCGAAGCGTGATCATAAATTTTTAGTAAAAAAACTACAAGAAAAAGAGATTGATTATTCAAACTATAAGTCTTTGCTCGCAAAATAACTTCACATTATTTTCGATAAAAAGACAGCGCCTTTGACGCTGTCTTTTTATTTTATACATATACAGTTTTTAAGTTAATTTCATATCTTTTTCATTATAAAAACCATCTTCTTTTTCCATTTCCTTCTGTAATTTCGTAAAGGAACGGTACATGGCGATTCTCCATGAAACAATCATCGCGAACGCCAGTAAGAAGAACATGCCACTAAGTTGTCCTAAATCAAGAGATTGGCTTAAATATGTTTTAAATACAATCCGCACGACAAGTAATCCAATTAATATAAAAACAAATGCTTTTGAACGCTTCAAATAAATCTCTTGTCCTCTAATTTCAAATTTAGATGTTTTAATAAGAAAAATAGAGAAAAACAAACCGACGCCAATTGCTTCTAACATTTCCGCTGGAGTTAGTCGAAATTCTGGAAAAACAAACATCAATGCGCCCGTACTCATAAAAAATGGTGGAAGTATAATTTTTTTCAATGTTGCAGGTTTCTTAGCTGCTTTTAAACGAATAAACATCGCACCGACAGCCATACAAACAGCAACGATACTGGATAAAACAACTATGTTCATATTTTCTCATCCTTTTTTGTGGCTATATGCAAAATATACTTTCATTATATGCTTTTCCGTTAGTATTTCCAACATTTTCACAGAATAATACTAAAAACCGGTAAAACCACCAAATAAACTTGAGAAATATACGATAATTTTCGTCATCCAATTAAAATATAAGAAGATACCCATGACAATCATAACGTATCCTCCAATTTTCATGAATTTCATACTATTTCTTTTAATCCAAGACATTTTTGTAATAAAGAATGATAGCACGAAAAATGGGATAGCAAATCCAAGTATGTATGCAATCATATAAATCATTGCTGATTCTGGGTTCGTTGCTGCTAATCCAATGACAGATACTAAAATAGGTCCTGTACAAGGTGTCCACCCTGCAGCAAATGCCAATCCAATTAAAACGGATCCAAAATAGCCACTCGGACGATTTTTAAACGTAAATTTACGGTCTTGCATTAAGAATTTCGGCTTAAACACACCGACAATAACAAGACCGAACAAGATGATAAATATACCACCTAATTGTCTAATTAAATCCTTATAATCTGTAAAGATACCTCCAATAAAGCTTGTACCAAATCCAATTGCAATAAATATAATTGAAAATCCAAGTAAGAAAAACGCTGTATGTATCATACTTCTTTTGCGAAGCATTGCATTTTCTTCTTTCAACTCAGAAACCGACATACCTGTTATGTACGATAAAAATGCCGGATAAAGCGGTAAGCAACATGGGGAAATAAATGATAAAAATCCAGCGCCAAACGCTAAAAAAATACTAATATCTTGCATTGTTCCACTCCTCTCCTTACATATTGTAGCAAAAACACATAAAAATACTATGAACAATTCGTGAACTCACTTTAACAACGTGATAATAAGAAAAACTACCTTTACAAACAGTTTCTAATAAAACGTTTTCATTTCCTTCTATTATATAGAACAATCTCAATTGAACTACGAAACTTCTCTAATTGTTATTAACATAACAAAGGTAACATAGTTTCTCAAATGATTAGCACACTATAATGGACTATCCTTCTATCTCCCTAAAAAATATTTTTTTCAAATGCTGTCTTTATACAATACGAAGCTGATTTTATAATACTTCTATTATTACTAATTTCAAGATTATGCATAAATATCATACTTTTATTATTATTCTATAAAATGTCACACTTTTCTTTTATTTGACCCTTCATTTTTAATTTTGTATACTTCCCTCTAGTTATATATGTCCGTTAGGAACAATTTCATATAGATGGGAGGAATTTTTCATGCTTCGTTATTCTCTTTTAGTTTTATTAGGAGCGTGTAGTTATGGGATTTTAGCTATTTTCGTTAAACTTGCCTATGCAGAAGGATTTTCACTTGGAGAGGTAATTGGCAGCCAATATTTGTTCGGTTGGATTATTTTGCTTGCTATTACACTTCTATTTTCTAGACATCGTGTTCCATTAAAACAAGCGTTAATTTTATTCGTTGCAGGTACATCTGCAAGTTTCACTGGAATTTTTTATTATGCTTCATTAAAAACTGTACCAGCATCTATTGCAATTATACTTTTATTCCAATTCGTTTGGGTCGGAATTATTATTGAAGCAGTCGCAACAAAAACATTCCCTTCAAGAGAAAAGGTTATTTCCGTTATTTTCTTACTTGCAGGTACATTTTTATCAAGTGGTTTACTAGAAAAATCAGCAGGTGCTTTCGATATGACTGGAATCATATTAGGTTTATTATCTGCTGTTACATTCGCAACATACATTTTCGTGAGCGGAAAAGTGGCTGTTGAAGTACCTTCATTACCGCGCGGTGTTCTCTTAATGACTGGCGCTTTAACTTTAGTAATGATCGTATTCCCGCCAACATTTATTTTTAGCGGCGCAATTTCTGAAGGACTTTGGAAATACGGTTTAGGCTTAGGAACATTTAGTATCGTTATTCCTTCTATCGCCTTTACAATCGGTATTCCAAAAATCGGTTCTGGCTTAGCGACTATTCTTGGTGCAGCAGAACTACCAGTTACAACAATTATGTCTGTATTCGTTTTAAAAGAAGCTGTGCTATCTTCACAATGGTTCGGTGTATCACTTATTTTAATCGGTATTGCAATCCCGCAAATTGCCTATGCAATGCGTGGACGTTATCGTAAACATCATACACACAAAAAATTGGCAGCTTGAACTACCCCCACTTAACACTCTAACGAGCTGTTTGAAGTGGGGGATTCCTACGAACACCAAGGTATCCCTCAGTTTTATGAGTAGGCAATCCCCGTAATCCCTACGGTTAGGAGCCTTATGGCCTCTTTTCTCAGATTTTCCGCTGCGTTCACATCTCTATCATGATACATACCACAAGAAGGACACTTCCATTCACGCAGGTTCAGGCTTTTCACATCTTTATTTTTGTAGTCGCAATGCGAACAAGTTTGGGAACTAGCGAATTTTTTCGACACCACAATCACTTGTTTCCCATACCAGCATGCCTTATACAACAACATCGCTTTGAATTGTGACCATGATACTTCTTGAATCGCTTTCGCTAGTTTGTGATTCTGTAACATATTCGATACTTGCAAATCTTCTATCCCAATCACATCGTGGTTTTTGATGATCCTTGTAGAGAGTTTTTGCAAGTAATCCGTTCTTGCATTTTTGATTCGTTCATGAATACGAGCGACTTTCATTCGCTGTTTATTCCAATTCGCTCCGCCTTTTGTACGTCTAGATAGAATACGCTGGGCATGAGCGAGTTTCTTTTCTAATACCCGAGACCATTTTGGATTACCGAATACCTCACCCGTTGAAAGAATAGCAAAGTTTTTCACACCAACATCTATACCAACAGCGGAATCGGTCTTCGGCAATTGTTGTACTTCTGCTTCAGCAAGAATCGAGACAAAATATTTTCCACTTGGATTCCTTCTGACAGTAGCACTCAAAATTCGTCCTTCTACCTCACGACTTTTGACAAATTTGACAAGACCAAGTTTCGGTAACTTCAATTTATTATCTATAATCGCAATGTTTCCATTTGTATGTTTCGTTGTATAGGATTGGATTTTATTGTTCTTCGATTTAAACCGGGGTGCTTTGTTTTGTTTTTTGAAGAATCTTGCATACGAGTCAGCAAGGTTGTGAAGAGAAGATTGAAGAGCGATACTGTCCACTTCTTTTAGCCATATAAATTCTTTTTTGAGAGTAGGTAATTGCGAAGAACAAGTGCCATAGGATAACCCTTTTCCTGTTTCTTTATATCTATCATTCCACTTTTCCAAAAAGTAGTTAAATACAAATCGTGAACAACCAATTGTTTTCGTAATAGCTATTTTTTGTTCTAAACTAGGATAGATCCGAAACTGATACGCTTTATGGATAAGCACCGCTTTTCACCTCACTTCCTTTTTTTATTTGTTTACAATATTTTTCATGATATGCATGGGAACGATATCATGATATAACCAAAAAATACTGATCACGTATCATTTCTTCTTTTTTGTCAAAAGTCCTCTGTCCCTTTCAAAAAAATACAAATGAAACAATTTCGTAGATGTAAAAATTCCTCTGAGCTATAACATTTTCTTTCTATAGGAACGGACTGATTACGATACCGGTACCTTATACTGATTCTTCACCAAGAAGAACCTTTAGGCTGTTGCCTAACCGTCATTCAGCTCCCACCTACTCATTGGAACATGTCCTACCCATTCCTTAAAGTGGGAGTTTTCTGTTGGGAAATGATAAAACGGGAGAGGATTTTCATTTGAGAATCCTCTCTTTTCTTATTGTATACTTAATGTAAATACTTTATTTAAGAAAGAGGGCATGATAAGTGGCAGCAAATCGAGAGCAATTAACTGAAGCACTAATTTCTATTCGTCGAAATTTGCATGAGCATCCAGAATTATCATACGAAGAATTTGAAACGACGAAAGCTATAAAGAATTGGTTAGAAGAGAAAAGCATTACGATTATTAATTCTAGTTTAGAAACAGGCGTTATTGCTGAAATTTCGGGGAATAATAGCGGACCGATTATAGCAATTCGTGCTGATATTGATGCCCTTCCTATTCAAGAAGAAACAAATTTGCCGTACGCTTCAAAAACTCACGGGAGGATGCATGCTTGTGGGCATGATTTTCATACAGCTGCTATTATAGGTGCCGCTTATTTATTAAAAGAAAAAGAATCTTCTCTTAGCGGAACTGTACGCTTTATATTCCAGCCAGCTGAAGAAAGTAGCAATGGTGCTTGCAAAGTAATTGAAGCCGGACATTTACATGGCGTTCAAGCTATTTTCGGTATGCATAATAAACCTGATTTACCAGTCGGTACAATCGGTATTAAAGATGGGCCACTCATGGCCGGGGTTGATCGATTTGAAATTGAAATTCACGGGGTTGGTACACATGCAGCTGTACCGGATGCTGGAGTAGACCCTATTGTCGCGTCTTCTCAAATTGTGATGGCACTACAAACAATTGTAAGCCGAAATATAAGTTCTTCACATAATGCCGTCGTCAGTGTCACAAACATCCATTCAGGAAATACGTGGAACGTTATTCCTGAAAAAGCAACGCTGGAAGGAACTGTACGTACATTCCAAACGGAAACACGCGAAAAGATTCCAGCACTAATGAAACGTATTATCCAAGGGGTTTCTGATGCATTAGGTGTAAAAACAGAATTTCGTTTTTATGCAGGTCCTCCTGCTGTTCATAACGATACATCTCTAACAAACTTATCGACTCAAGTTGCCGAAAATATGCATTTAAATATCATCTCTCCTACCCCGTCAATGGCCGGAGAAGATTTTTCTTTTTATCAACAAGAAATACCTGGTTCATTTGTCTTTATGGGAACGAGTGGTACACATGAATGGCATCATCCCGCTTTTACAGTAGACGAGCGAGCATTACCTATAAGTGCCGAATACTTCGCTTTGCTAGCTGAAAAAGCACTTAAACAATTCGCATAAAAAAGAGCCGTTAAGAAATACTTAACGGCTCTTTTTTATTAAGTTAAATCACGTTTTAAAAATACTGTATAGGAAATGCTTAAAAATACAAATAAATATAGTAATAACATACATGAAGCAAACGGGAAAGTTACTCCATCTATAAAACTGCCACTCTTGGAAATACCGTATAAATTTGTATTTGCTGGTAATAAATATTTCGCCCAATCATATCTAGATGCTGGTAATAACGCAATATTTCCTGATAAAGCAAGGAACAGCGAGATTCCAATCGCGCCTCCACTAGATCTTGTTAACACAGAAATCATAAATGCAAACGCTGCGTACACTATCGTCGGCAACCACGATAAAATATAATACTTACTAGCTTCTACAAAAATATTTTGTTTTATAATATTTCCATCTTGGAAAATAAACTCGCTCCATGCAGGCTGTTGGAATTTATAAATAACGAGTCCACATAAAGTGGAGAAAATCATATTAAATATAAACAATAACGCTGCAAATATCACGATTGCTAAAAATTTGGCTGTCAAAATTTTAAAGCGATTTGCTGGTCGTATCGTTAAAAATTTATATGTTCCCCAGCTATATTCATTCGCAAAAATTGTACTTGCATACACGAGGATAAACGGGAGCAATATTGGAAATACGATAAAACCTGTATCTCTCATGAAAGAAAGTGGAGAACTACTTGCCGGTGCTGTATCTGTATCTAAATGCTTCATCTTAAGCTGATATTCCTTTACAAGCTCGTCCCCAGATCGTTCTGCTAAAATAGCTTCTTTTTTTATGCCTAGCTTTTTCTCAATTTCTACAGTTCGTTCTGTATAATCAGCTTTCCATCCTTTTGTTTCCGGTTCCAAATACTTTACCGTAACCCATCCTAATCCGATTATTAATACTGCAATAACTGCAAATGGAATAATCGTTCGCTTTCGCTTAAATATTTTATACAGTTCGTTATACACTAAATTAAACAATATCTTTTCCCCCTGTTAATTCTAAAAATTGCTCTTCTAACGTTTTTCTTTCTTCATATACACGATACACTTGAATGTTTTTCTCAAGCAATGTACGAATAACATTTGGGATTTCTTCATCTTTTACAGTAATAAGTAGATCATTACCTTTTATTAAAACATCTTGTTCTAACATTTCTGCTGCTTTATTCGCATCATCTACACGTATACGGATTGTCTCCATCTCTTCACTTTGATTATGCTGAATATTTTGCGTCGCGACATATTCTCCGTGCTGAATAATGATAACTCTGTCACACATTAATTCAACTTCTGAAAGCAAGTGACTAGATACAAGTACCGCTTTTCCTTGTTCATGCGCAATTTTCTTTATGTACATTCTCATTTCATGTATTCCACTAGGGTCTAATCCATTCGTTGGTTCATCTAATATTAATACATCTGGATCATGTATAAGCGCTTGAGCTATACCTAAACGTTGTCTCATGCCGAGTGAATATGCTTTTACTTTGCGGTCAATTACTTGTCCCATTCCTAACAATTTCACTACTTCATCGATACGTTCTTCTGTCACGTTACCATTCATTCGTCCGAAATATGTTAAATTTTCATAGCCACTCAAGAAAGGATAAAATTCCGGCGTCTCAATTACTGCTCCAATTTTCGAAGCAGTACTTTCAAATTGCTGTTTTACAGATTGACCATCAATCCAAACTTCGCCCTCTGTCATACGAATCATGCCGACCATCATTCTCATTAAAGTCGTTTTTCCAGCACCATTTGGTCCAAGCAAACCAACTACTTCACCTTTTTTAACTTCGAAACTAATATTTTCTACAAGTGTCTTTGAACCGATTCGCTTCGTTAACCGCTCAACCTTTACAATTGATTTTTCATTTGTCATTCTATACAACCTTTCCTTCCCATTCTTTGTCAGGTCTTTACACTGTAACATGATTATTTTTCTGTGTAAAATAGAAAAAGGCATGATTTCTCATGCCTTTTCCTTGAAATGAAACGAATTTTTATCCTGTAAACTTTGAACAAATCGAAAACACTGCACCATCGATAATAGGACGATAACAACCATAATTATACTAACAACTACTATTGCATATATTGTAATTGGTGCACTATTTATTCCTTGTATTCCTACTATTTTCATAAAGATAATCGTAAATAATTTCAAAAATAACATCCCATTAACTAATCCAAAAACAAACGCTGTGCCATAAATGAATAATTGCTCCTGGCATAATACACATAGTACGTTCCTATTCTCTGCTACATAAGATTTAATTTCCTCTTTCCTCACTTGCAGAAGAGAAAACATTATTTTATATGTAGTAAAAATACATATAAAAATGAATATAAGAAACAGCGTGTAAAAACACATTTGAAATAAAAGTGTAGCCCCTAATTCCCCAATAGCCCCTTTATTAAATTGGAGCGATATCATAAAAAACAAAACCATAGTACTCATGGCAATCCACATAAATTGCTTCATCCTTTTGGCAGCAAATGTTCTTATATTTTTTCTCACTAACTGACATAAAGACATATGTTCTTCCCCTACCTTACTTCATAACAAACTCATTCTATACTACTAGTGTATAAAAATATGACATTTTAAACATCGCACTACAATCTGAATTGTTTCTAAGTCTTTAGTCCTAGAAAATAAAATGGTAAAAAAATCATATTTAGAATATAATTGTAAAAAAAGGGGGTATTACATGCGTATAAAATTACTAGCAATCTTGTTTTTATTATTTCTCACTAGTTGTAGCCCACTAAAAGATAAAGAAGTAGCCTCTGTTAAACCATATAAGTTAACAAAAGAACAATCTGATATTCTACAAATGACTCCTATAGGAGAAGGAAATAGAATGTTTTATAACGTTACACTAAAAAATGAAAAAGATGAAATACATGCTACGATTGATTATTATCAAAATGGAAAAAAAGTGAAAGAGATTGCCAACATAGCTTCCTCACATTTTCCAGAAAAGAAAATAAGACTTTCTTTCATAGCACCCTATTTCAATTTCGATAAAGATGTACAAGAAAAAGGTCAATGGTATATAAATATTGACGGTGGTTCAACACTTGTCCCTCAAGAGTCTCTCCTAGGCATAAATAGTTCTGCAACTATTACAATCCAATCTACTAAAAACTTAACATACAATCAAAAAACAATTTTAGCAGCGGTCATCCAAACAAATAAAGAAACTGTAAGCGTCCCTACAATTGATGAAGATTCAGGTATTGATATACTTTTGAAAGAAAACGAACATGTTTATCTCTTTAGTATAGAGCTAAAAAAAGAACAATAAAGCGGGAATGCAGTACTATTGCATTTCCGCTTTATTGTTTAATGAAGTGTACCTTTTAACAAATTAATTAATCTCATCCTCAACTTCGATTCTTTTCTTCTCTCTTGCAATTTTTAAAAACTCTAAAAGTTCTGGGTTAGTATTCATTTTTTTGTAAGCTACTGACATTTCTGCAACAAAATTCGAATCACATAACTCTTTATATACGACTTCTGTTTTATACAATTTATTTGCCGATACAGGTATTACCGTAATTCCAATCCCTGCCGCTACAAGTCCCATAACTGTTTGATATTCTGTTGCTTCTTGTACGATACGCGGACTAAACCCGACGTCGCGACAAAGTGATAAAATTGTATCATACAGCGCTGGCCATACTGGTCTCGTAATAAATACGAACGGTTCATCTCTTAAATCTTCAATATGTATTTCATCCTTTTCAGCAAGCGGATGCGCCTTTGGTAAGCATAACGTACAAGAAAGCTTTTGAATTGGTTCTAATTCTAGTAATTGCGTTGGAATTGGCGGACGTAAAAAACCAATATCAATACGGTTATCGTGAAGTGCATGTACTTGATCTGGTGTTGACAGTTCATGTAGTGCAACAGACACTCTCGGAAATTTCTTTCTATACTCCCTTACGATAGATGGTAAAATATCATATATCGCTGCACCTACAAAACCAATTGAAAGTGAGCCCACTTCTCCCCTTTGGGCACTTTGTGCAATCTCTACTGCTTTTTCAATTTGTTCGAACGCTTTTTTTACTTCTTTTAAAAACATTTCTCCAGCTTCTGTTAATTCAACCTTTCTCTTCGTTCTTGAAAATAACAAAACTCCCATTTCTTTTTCTAATTGCTGAATTTGTTGACTAAGCGGTGGTTGTGTCATTTGTAAACGAGCAGCGGCTCGTCCAAAGTGTAACTCCTCTGCCACTACAACAAAATATTGCAAATGCCGTAATTCCATTTTGGACACCCTTTTCACTTTCGATTAATATATCTAATATATTAATAACATATAATTTATATATTAGACAAACTTTTTGAATGAACGTATAGTAGAAATTGTTAATTCTTTTTTACAATTTTTATGTAAAAAAAGAAAGAGGTGGTTACTGTATGAAATGGTGTAAATTAAGCGGACAAATCTTATTATTATTTTGTTTCGCTTGGACAGGTGAATGGATTGCAAAACAGGCACACCTCCCAGTTCCAGGAAGTATAATCGGTATTTTTTTATTGTTAATTTCATTAAAATTTAACCTGGTGAAAAAAGAGTGGATACAGGACGGATCAGACTTTTTATTAAAAGAACTTATTTTATTTTTCATTCCTTCTGCAGTCGCTGTCATACGCTACAAAGATACACTATCACAATATGGAATCGATCTCATTTTAATTATTATGATTAGTACACTTTGTGTCACTCTCGTTACAGGACTCTTAACAGAATTGCTACTAAAGCGGAAAGGATCCGTGCAATGATCGGCTTTCTTTGTTTATTATTAACACTATTCACATATTGGATATCGAAGAAAATGTATCAACGCTGGAATTGGAGCTTACTTTCTCCTCTTCTCGTTTGCCCTATTATTTTAATTGCTTTATTACTCGGACTAGATACACCTTATGAAACATATGAAACAGGTGGTCAATGGTTAACAGAATTATTAAAACCTGCAACAGTTGCTTTTGCATGGCCAATCTATAAATACTTTGATTTACTTAAGAAACATGGAATAGCTATTTTACTTAATGTCATTGTCGGTTCATTTTTATCAGTTATTACTTCAGCACTACTAGCAAATTATTTTCAAATTGATTCATCGTTAGAACATAGTTTAGCACCTCATATTGTAACGACACCAATTGCAATGGCTATTTCAGAAATGATTGGTGGTATGTCACAATTAACAGCCGTATTTGTTGTTTTAACTGCGTTAACAGGAGCACTGCTCGGTCCTTCTCTCATTCGCATATGTCGTATTAAAACCGCACTCGCAAAAGGCATTATGTTAGGCACGAGCGCAAATGGAACCGGTACATCAAAAGCATTCGAAATCGGCCCTGTAGAAGGAACGATTGCAAGTTTATCTATGCTTTTAACAGCGGGAGCTAGTTTAGTTATCGTTCCGCTTTTCTTATCGTGGATACATTAAAAAAGCGAGTGCTTAAACACTCGCTTTTTTATGTATATATTTATTTAAAATTTCATAATCCTCCGGAAAAGATAGCGTTAATCCCTTCAATTCATCTATCTTTTTCCAAGCAATTTCATATATTAACTCATCAGGATCTTGGATTTTCATACTACCGCCTATTTTTTTAACGACATAATAATGAACATATACAGGAACCCCGTATGTAATACCTTCTTTTTCATATATTTTACTTACAACTTCCACATCGTAACCTGTTTCTTCCCAAACTTCTCGAATACAACATTCTTCTAGTGTTTCTCCCTTTTCAAGCCCTCCACTTGGAACAGACCACCTTTTTTCTTCACCCTTTTGTCCTTGTAACACCATTAGAACTTCATTTCCTTCGTTTACACATACTGCTGCACAACCTATCCATCTTTCCATATACATCCCTCCCCTACTACTATTCGTCTTCTTTTTTATTTTCCCCTTGAAAAAAAGAGGGAAATAGTAAAACAATGACGAAAGATTACATCAACTTCAAAGGCAATCCCTTCTTAGAAATGAAAAACGGAAGGATGAAAATATGATTTCTAAATATGTTGTGGAATGTGTCTTTTGTGAAGAAAATCGAAAACCTCGCCAAGCTATCGTAACAGTTCCCGCCACTACTCAGCTACTAGCCATTGAAAAAGTGCGTGCGGAATGTAAACGTCGTTTCGGAAAAGCTTTATTATTGCAAACAGAAATTAAAGAAGAAATAACTTTTGAACAAAAAGAAAGCCGACCATAAATTGGTCAGCTTTCTTATCCGATCATATTTTCACATGAAGATTAGGGGCATCCTCTTTAAGGATCGGGATTTCCCCATTATGTACGTTCCATAATGGTCATCGAACAATATATTTCTATGCAATTAATTATTGAATAGAATAGGGCAAAACTTGTTCGCATTTTTAGAAAAGGGATAGGGATATAATTCAAGTAGTACTTCGAATACTCGAACTTTACACTCATTATATTAAAGCAAATCCTTTTATATGGGAAATATGAATTACTTACATAATTCATTCGTAAAACATATTAGTTTGCTATATTATTTTTATTCCATCAATAGCATAGGTGTCATAATTGGTGAACACTTCAAAGCCATACAAATAAAAAGCACCCTGGACGGATGCTTTTCATACTTTTCTAAATTGATACTATGTACTTAGTCTTGATTAATCAAAATTATCGCAGGGCCAGCGACTACTACTCCAGCTACTTCTATCTTTTCAAATTCCTTTACTGTAATAGATATAACCCCTTCTCTTTCCATCAATTCTTTACTCAGGACTTCAGTCGGTATAGTTTTCACCGTCTTACCTCCTTTTCTTTTATACAATATGATACCGTGAAACTTTAATCAGTAGCGATTTGGTCCACTCCGCACTGATTATAAATGAGCTACCCGTTTATGCACGGTAAAAATCACCCAATGCATCTATATATATGCATCACCTCCGCTTTCATTCCTTATTCCCCCTAAAACTCGTCTCTCCCTTCCGTAACGTATTGAAAAATAAAAAAGCACTCGCAATCGCGAATGCTTTTTCATTATTTACTTTCTATTACTTTTAACATTCTATTAATAAATGCTGCCGATTCTCCACGCGTTGCAGAACCTTTCGGCATAAATTCATTATTTTCATTTCCTTTTACAATACCTAATCCATAAACACGTTGCACAGCTTGTTTATCATATGCTAAATCTTGATCCGAGAATGGTAACGTAACTAAGTTACCTTTAATTTTTTTATATTGCAGTGCACGGTCAATCATGATAACAGCTTCATCTCGTTTAATCGTATCATTTGGAGCAAATGTCCCATTTCCTCGACCACTTATTATCCCGGCACTTGCTGCACGATTAATACCGTCGATTAGCGATGGATGTGCTGTATTTAAATCAGTAAAATTCGATGATCCTTCAGATAACTGCAATGATCTTGAAATTAAATTCGCAAATTCGCCACGTGTTACAAGACGCTCTGGCCAATAAGAACCCTTCCCGTCTCCAACCATAATACCACGTTTATCTAATTCACGAATGTCTGCTTCGTACCAACCACCTGTTATATCATCCTTATGGTTCGCATCATAATAAGCTTTTGTTCCTTGTAAAAATGGTTCCCACGCATTGTTTTTAATCATAATAGCTGGGCAATTTTTACCACTCCAAAATTGATGCTTCTTCACATTTTGTATAGGAATATGTAATTCCCCCATTAAATAAGCTGCTAATTTGCGAGCATTTTCAACAGCTTTATTATAATCACCATCTTCGTTTACAGCAATTTCAATCGCAATGGATTCTCGATTTCCAGTTCCTTCTGCTCCATCTCCGGCATGCCAAGCATTTTCGTTTAATGGAAGGTGTTGATAAATCTCTTTATCGTCTACCGTAAAGTGCCAAGACGCTGAACGATCTTCCGTTCCCGTTGCTTGGTTATATAAATATAATGCATGATTTCTAGCATTTGCCCCAACACTGTAATTATCTGTCTCATGAATCGTAATATATTTTGGCTTCATCGCATAACCTGGACGAATATTTTCATTTCCTTTCGGCACAATCATTTCTTTTAAAGTTACACCATAAATATCCGTTGTTTTCTCTTCTATTGGTGCAGCATACATAACTGCTGCACGTTTTGTACGTGTTGGTGCCACCTCTTGAATAAGCGAAGCCTTTGTTCCTTCAAATTTTGCTGAAGGTGAATAAATCCATTTCATCTCATTATTTATTTTTACTTGGAACCATTCTCCAGCCTGTCCAATTACTTGGATAGTTTGCGGCTCCAATACATACCCTTCTTTGTATGAAGTAAATGGTTCAGAGTAAGTAGAGGTTTCTTCATTAATAATCAACTTTTCATTTGATAAAGGGTGAATTTCTTTAATTTCTACATTGCCCTCACTATTTTCTATCCACCCAGTTCCAGATGAAGTTCGAACATAGTAAGCGTTTCCTTTTCTCTTCTCAGCTTTTACAACTTGGTTCGAAATGTGAACCCCTGTCTCTTTTTGAAAATTACTAGAATCGTATAAAGGTACTTCTTTCACTATATGTACCAGAAACTCACCTTGTACTTCATTTATTACTCCCTTATCCTCTCCACGACCATCTTCATCCTTCATATGGTTTTCAATACTTTTTAAAGCTTGTTCATCAATTGAAACTGCTACTGTTTTTTCAAGCTCATTAGCATAGGAATAATTTGGAATCGTTACCGTACCAAATACAATCGATGCAGCTAAAACATTATAAAATCTTTTTTTCATCATAATACTTAACACGCCGTAATTAAATTCGTGTTAAATTCCCCCTCCTCAACCAAAATATAGGTTATCTAGTAAACTATTAAGTAACATAACCATTTACAATATAACAGACTCATCCCAATTCGTATAGATAGGAATCACTACTATTTGCCTACATTTACTATATTGGAATATAAAAAAGAAGCTATAATATATAGCTTCTCTACGGTTCTTTAATCTCTTTGCACCTTATATTCCATAACTTTACCATCTCTATCAAATTGTAAAACAAGATGTTCACTATCTATAGGAATAAAGCCACGTTCAGTTCCCAGATAGTACGAAGTGATAACCCCGTCTTCTCCATTTCTCATTTCAGTAGGCGTTCCTAATAATTTTGTAATTTCTTCATTTGATTTTCCTGTTAATTTATATTTTTGTATTAGATTATCTACCATATGTACCCGTTTCTCTTCGGCATGTAACCACCGATCTTGATTAAACTTTGAAGTGTATGTATTCATACTCAATTGTGCAGTACACACTATTAATGTCGGGAGTGCTACTATTACCATTCCCGACATTTGCTTCTTTTCTTCATTACGATTTTTAGAAATATATAAGATAGACTTTTGAATCATAACTAATAAAACAAATGGCATGACTACTACCAAAATGCTCGTGACACTTAATGACGTATGTACCATATCAATAATAAAAATAAACGCAATATACATTAGTACATACAAACAAAAGTAAACATACAAAATCCCCCTTAATATAGCACTCAGAAAGCCCACCTCTTTTTAATTCATTATATAATTCATTCGTTTAATGGTTTCTCGAAGTTTTTCTAACTCTTGCTCTGTATATATTACTTTCCCTGTTAAGATCTCATTTCTGAAGAACGTTACAATTTGCTCTCTATCTTTTAATCTCGGCGTTTTTTCTTCAGAAAGATCCAGCACTTCTTTCCCGCTCTCATTATAAAAATATACAATCGGTTTTACGTTTTCCTTTACAATATCAACTTGCACTTCTTTCAAACAATTGCATAGAATATGCGATAGTTTCTTCGCTCTATATACTGGATTCCCTTCATTTTTCACTTGTATCGTTAATGAATCTTCACCTGTAATGTATGCAAACGTCTCTTCTTTCTCCATCTCTTGTTGATACTTGCCAATTTCATCAATCATAAATGAATATATACTAGCATTTTCTTTCGTTAAGCCGTGAATTAATTTCCCTGTCCATTCTTTCGTCTCAAGTACATACATACCCGTTTTACTTAAGACGAGATGATGAATTCGAAGATCATTTCCTCCATGCTGATTTCTAATAAAAACATTCGGCATAATATGAAATTCATTATGTAGTATTATGCCTTGCTCTACGAAACCACGTTTCATATATTGTAATGTTTCGTGTGTACTCACTTCAGCTCCGTTTTTCGTATACTCTCGCAAATCTGCAATTAACTCTTGAAACATGTGTATTTCGTTACTATGTTTTTCTTGCATTTCACTGCGTTCTTTACTATGTTGCACAGCTAATTGATTTTTCATCATACGCATATTTTCAAGTTCTCTAGCTGCACTTATTTGTAAATCATTGTATTTCTTCTGTTCCATATTTTTCAATGTATTTTGTTGTTCTTTATGTTCTGTAACCGTAGCTGCAATTTCATTTTCGTACGTTTCAATTGCTTGTTTCTTTTCAAATTCTACTTGCTGACTCTCTGATTCTAGCTGTTTATTTTTATAAAACAGCACGAATACTGCAGCTAATAATAATAAAATTACACCTATTAGCACATAATCCATATTTTTTCTCCTTTATTTCATTCCCTACTATTTTCCATACACATTTCTACTACATTATACTATGTTATTCGTATATTTTTTGTAAAAATTTCGCGCACAGTCAAAAGACCTTGTAATTCTACAAGGCCTTTTGTAAACTTCCTTTATTTTGAAGCAAATACATATTATAATACAACCCTTGCTCACTCAGTAATTCTTGATGTGTACCTCTTTCTACTATTTCTCCATCATGCATAACAAAAATTTGATCTGCATCTTGAATTGTAGATAATCTGTGCGCAATTGCTATAGTCGTTCTCCCTTTTCGCATTTGCTGTAATGCGGTTTGGATCGCATCTTCTGTTTCTGTATCAATATTAGCTGTTGCTTCATCCAATACTAATACTTTCGGATTCGTTGCTATCGTTCTAGCAAAGGCAATTAATTGTCGTTGACCACTAGAAAAAGCGGCTCCTCTTTCTACTACTTCCGTTTCATACTGCTCTGGTAATTTCTCAATAAACGTATTCGCTTGCACAAATTGTGCCGCTTCTTTTACTTCTTCATCCGTAATTTCTTCATTATACATACGTATATTTTGTTTTACATTTCCCGCAAATAAAAATGCATCTTGCAATACGAGTCCTATTTTCTTTCTAATTTCTTGTTCTTCAAATTTCTCTAAATCTACACCATCTATTACAATATTTCCGGACTTAATATTATAAAATCGCATTAACAAATTCATAATGGTACTTTTTCCGCTACCAGTGTGCCCAACGAAAGCAACCGTTTGCCCTTGTTTCACGTGAAAAGATACATTTTTTAAAACATCACGTTTTCCATCATACGAAAAAGTAACATTTTTAAATTCAATTTCTCCATTAACGACTTGAGGATTCCCATCCCCTTTTTGAACTGGTGCTAAATCTTTCTCATCCATTAAATGAAATACACGTGATGATGAAACAAGTGCCTGTTGGAAAAATGATAATTTCATCATCATCTCATTTACAGGCTGGAAGAAACGATGTATATAATTAACAAACGCATATAGAACTCCTACTTCAACAGGACTCTTCAAAGCATCAATTCCAAATAAACCAAGTACTAACGCAATAGCCACAATATGAACTAAATCAGTTGCTGGACGTAACAGTAACGCGTCTAACTTTAACGTCCGCCGCCCTGCACTATAATGTTTATTATTCACTTCTTCAAACTCTTTTCTCATACGCTTTTCTTGTCTGAACACTTGAACAATATTCATTCCTTGAATGGACTCATTTAACTTTGCATTTAACACGCTTAATTGATTACGTACTTCTAAATAAAAGGCTGCACTTTTCCGACGATATAGCACCATAATTGCAAACATTATCGGAATTAATACGAGAGAAAATAGAGCTAATTTTACATTTAATAAAAACATTGCTACTACAATACCTATTAAAAAGACTACATTTTTGACAAATGTGGACAATACACTTACATAAAAATCTTTAATTGCTTCCGTATCATTCGTTATGCGCGATACGAGCGTACCAATCGGCGTACGATCAAAAAAGCTTAATGACAACTTTTGAACATGATCATATACTTCAACACGCATATCTTGAACAATTTTAAAAGCGATATTTTGAAAATACAATAGGTCTAAATACGTAAATAATACCTTTAATAAATGAGCAATAAGATACACTACAAATAGTGTAACAAGTGCTGATTGATCAAAGTTACGTGGTACTAAGTGTTCATCAAGAAATTGTTTAATTAAAAAAGGCCCCATCATTTCAGTGACAGTTGCACCAACTAAAAAGATAAATGCTAAAGATAGCAATCCTTTATATGGCTTCATATAAGAAAGTAATCTACTTAAATCACTCCGCTTCTTCTTAGTCATCATACGCCTCCTTTCTCGACTAATGCTTCTAACTGTTGGCTCTCATACATGTCTTTATACCAACCGTTTTCTTCCATTAATTGCTCATGTGTACCTCGTTGCACAATTCTACCCTCATCCACAACAAGAATAAGATTGGCATGTTGAATTGCACTTAAACGATGAGCAGTAATAATCGTTGTTTTTCCTGCTCTTTCCCTCTTTAATGCATTTAAAATCGTTTCTTCTGTTTTTGCATCTACTGCTGATAAACAATCATCCAAAATTAAAATTTCAGCATCTGTTAATAAAGCACGCGCAATAGAAATTCTCTGTTTTTGACCTCCAGATAACGAAACGCCTCTTTCTCCTACTACTGTTTCATACCCTTCTGAAAATTGGAGGATGTCATTATGAATACAAGCAATCTCTGCAGCCCGGGTAATTTCATTATATGTAGCATCCGCCTTTCCGAAGGCAATATTCTCCCCTATACTCGCTGAAAATAAAAAATGATCTTGCGGCACATATGAAATGGCAGAACGAACACCGTAAAGTGTTACATCACGAATATCCCGCTCCCCAACTTTTAATTCACCATTAAAATGATCATACTCACGGATTAAACATTTTAATAACGTCGTTTTCCCCGCACCTGTACGGCCGACAACTCCTAGTGTTTCACCCTTCTTCAAATCAAAGTGAACATCTATTAGCTGTGACAATTCATTTTTCTTATATGAAAATGAATCAACCGCAAATGTAACATCACCGCTCGCTATTGTATGCACAGCATCTTCTCTATTTACTACATCTGATTTTTGCGAGAGAATTTTTTCTACACGGTCATACGAAGCACGCCCACGCTCCATAATGTTGAACAACCATCCAAAGGCTAACATTGGCCAAACGAGGGTACCTAAATACGTTGTAAATGTAACGAGATCACCTACAGTTAATTCACCCCTCACAACTAATACTGACCCGTAACATACTGCAATTAAAAAAGAAAATCCAACGATAAGAGAGATTGTCGGATCAAACAACGAATCAATACGTGCGACTAACATATTTTTATGTACGACATCTTCTGATTTTTTTCGAAATGCTTGTAAATCTTCTTTCTCTTGTCCAAGTGATCGAATTACCTTCATCCCACTCATACTCTCTTGTACTTTATCGTTGATTTCCGAAAACGCTTGCTGCGCTTTATGAAACCTTTTATGTAATAACGTTCCATAATAATTTGTCGAAATCGCTACAATCGGCATTGGAATTAAGCTTAACAATGTTAACTTCCAACTAATTGTAAAGCCCATCGCTACGAGTACACACCCCCCTACCGCTAATGAATCAACAAGCGTTAAAACCCCCGCTCCAGCAGTTTGTTGAATCGCCTGAATATCATTGGTCGCATGCGCCATCAAATCTCCAGTACGACGTGATTGATAAAAAGATGGACTCATCTTTGTAAAATGTTCATATAAATTCTTTCGTAATTGACGGGCTAATTTTAATGAAGACCCAAAGATCATAATACGCCATAAATAACGTAATATGTACATAGTAACCCCTACAACTACTAACAGAATAACCCACTTCAACAATTTGTCAGATGTTAATGTTCCATTATTAATTTCATCTACTACAATACCTAGTACTTTCGGGGCTACGAGTTCAAGAAGCGCGACACCAAATAACATAATAATTCCGATTATGTACGCTCGTTTTTCTTGTTTAAAAAACCATGCTAAATTAATAAATACCTTCATTTTTATCCTCCTCCCTTAAAATGAGCGATGTTTTCAGTTTACCAAAAATACTGAATTTTTAAAAGTTTTAAACACTTAAAAAATCCAATAGGAAAGGGCACTCTTATCGAGTGCCCTTTAGCGCTTATTTTGTTTGTTGCTTGCTCATCGCGCTCATCATTTGATTGATTTTCTTTTGGGAAGGTTTTTGTCCCATTTGCATCATCATCATTTTTAACATTTGTTCATTAATTGGTGGATTTTTTTCTAAGTAGTTCATCATGTATTTGCGGGCAATGAAAAATCCTAACGCCACGCCTGCTACTAGTGCTACTACGCCCACTAGAATACCTAACCAAATCGGCATATATTTTCCTCCTTCATGTTGTCTACCTTACAGTGTACTAAAACCTTTTCAATAAGACAAGATACAATTCGACATTTTTTACACATATGTTCGTACTTGTTTTAGAGGATTCAGCCATCCGTACTTTGTATTTTCATAATCCATAGCTAAAAATGTTAATTCACACTTTCTTAACACCTCAAAGAAAGTCGTTTCCATAGAAACGTTTCCAGAGGTATTCATGCGAATATAGTGCGGTTTCACCATTATTTCGCCGTATTCGGCTCCTGTATAAAGTGTATGTGTATGATGTGTTCGATCATATTTACCAAGAACGCGCAAAGCTTGTTCTAATTTATGATGAATTTTCATTACTTGTAATGGCATCGTTATATACATCATTTGTTTATATAACACTTTTTTCTCTGAAAGGGACCCAGATTCTGAAAATCGAGCAAATAAATCAAAAAACAAATATTCACGACCAAAGTAAGCTCTCGCAATATCCTCTTGAATTAAATACAATTCATACGTTTTCATCTTTCGCCTCCCAATCTGGACAACCTTTTCCCTTCATTATATAGAAGAAATTTTGCAATGATTGTCTGACTGCGGAGAGATAAAAAACTTTTTCTGTCGAAAAAACTCATTTACATAGAAAAACCTCTCCATGCCGGAGAGATTTTTCTAAAATCATTAAAGCATTTCTTTTACTTTACGAACAACGTTCTCTACAGTAAATCCATACTCTTCCATAATCTTCTCACCAGGAGCAGAAGCACCGAATGTATCGATACCTAACACATCTCCATCAAGACCCACGTAACGGTGCCATCCGAATGTAGCACCCATTTCGATTGCGAAACGTTTTGTTACTGCTTTTGGTAATACAGATTCTTTGTACTCAGCTGTTTGAGCTTCAAAGCGATCCATAGATGGCATGCTGACAACAGCTGCGTCAACGCCGTCTACTGCTAGAGCTTTTTGTGCTTCAATAGCTAGACTTACTTCAGATCCAGATGCAAGTAAGATTACATCAGCTGTTTCTTTCTTGCTTGCAGAAACTACATAGGCACCTTTTGCTACTTTTTCATACGTATCGTCTTTTGCGCCTTCTAATGTTGGAAGGTCTTGACGAGTTAATACTAAAGCAGTTGGTGTTTTTGTAGATTCTAAAGCTAATCTCCAAGCCGCAACAGATTCGTTACCGTCAGCTGGACGAATAACAGATACATTTGGCATTGCACGAAGCGCTGCTAATTGCTCAACTGGTTCATGTGTTGGACCATCTTCACCAACAGCGATACTGTCGTGTGTAAATACATACGTTACTGGCAATTGCATTAATGCCGCAAGACGAATTGCTGGACGTAAGTAGTCAGAGAATACGAAGAATGTACCACCGTAAGTTTTTAAACCACCATGTAGTGCAATACCGTTCATTGCTGCACCCATTGCGAATTCACGTACACCGTACCAAATGTTTTTACCGCTGTAATCAGCTCTTGTAAAGTCTTTTTCGTTATTCATGTATGTTTTGTTAGAACCAGCAAGGTCAGCAGATCCACCGAAGAATGATGGTACAGACTCTGCAATTGCATTAATTACAGCACCTGAAGAATTACGAGTTGCTGCTTTTGATCCTAATTCATAAGTTGGTAAGTTTTGCTCCCAACCTTCTGGAAGAAGACCATTCATTGCTGCTTGCAGTTCGTTTGCTAATTCTGGGTATGCTTGTGCATATTCACCTAGCATCGTATTCCACGCTGCTTGCGCAGTTTCACCAACATCTTGTACTGTTTTACGGAAGTTGTCATATACTTCTTCTGCTACATGGAAGTCTTGCTCAGCAGTCCAAGCGTATGCTTCTTTCGTTAATTTTGTTTCGTCTACACCAAGTGGAGAACCATGTGAAGCTGATTTTCCTGATTTGTTTGGAGAACCGAAACCAATTGTCGTTCTTACTTCAATTAGCGTTGGGCGTTTTTCGTCAGCTTTCGCTTCTTCGATTGCTTTCGCGATAGCTTCAATATCGTTTCCATCCTCAACACGGATTACTTGCCATCCGTATGCTTTGTAACGATCTTCTACACTTTCAGAGAATGAACGATTTAAATCACCATCTAATGAAATATCGTTTGAATCGTATAACACAACAAGACGACCTAATTGTAAATGAGCAGCTAATGAAGATGCTTCAGCAGAAACGCCTTCCATTAAATCTCCATCACCACAAATAGCGTATGTATGATGATCTACTACATTATACGCATCACGGTTATATTTAGCAGCTAAATGTCTTTCAGCCATTGCCATACCTACAGCAGTTGCAATACCTTGTCCAAGTGGACCAGTAGTTGCATCTACACCTGCTGTATGACCGTACTCAGGATGTCCTGGAGTTTTGCTTCCCCATTGACGGAAGTTCTTTAAGTCATCCATTGTTACATCATAACCAGATAGGTGAAGTAGGCTGTATAATAACATTGAACCATGACCTGCAGATAATACGAAACGATCACGGTTAAACCACGTTGGGTTATTTGGATTGTGTTTCATAAATTGAGTCCATAATGTATAAGCCATTGGTGCTGCACCCATTGGCATTCCTGGGTGACCAGAGTTTGCTTTTTCAATCGCATCGATGGATAATGTGCGAATCGTGTTGATAGAAAGTTGTTCGATTGAATGTGACATGCTATTCTTCCCTTCGCTTATATTAGTAAACGTTTTATACATTTATATGATAGCTTCCCACGCAAGATTATACAACATGTATCGACAAATATGTTGATATTTTTTTGGTTTTTCATAAAAAAATCAATGATTTCGGGAATGTATGGGCATTCAATATGACATACTTTTTCATTGTTTTTATTTTAAAAAGAAAGGGAATTATCTGTATATTTATTCATCAATTTTAAATTCCATAATGCACAATATATCCTTCCCCATTTTTCACTCTACGAAGCAAACGAATAAGCGACTGTAAATCTTGGCATACTTTATCTCGATTAAATACGTATCTTTCATATTCTCCATCCGTATTATTATCATTTTCCCATTGAAATTGTCCTGTCAACTCGATTATTTCTGGCGCTAAAGAAAACATGCTAACGAGCGAACAAAATAACTGTTCTGCTATCACTGCCCCTTGCTGTTCTATTTTCGTAATACCATAATAGTGAATTCCGAATCCTTCTTCTCTTTTCGCTGGATAATAGGTCGGAATCCAATGGATGAAATCTAATAGATATACAATTAGCTCATCACTTAATACAACACACTCATCTATCGTTGCCTCTTCTTTATATAGAAAACAAAGTTCAATCCAATCTATACCTTTAAAATCTAATCTTTTTTCATTTGAAACAAATACAAACTCATGCTGTAAAGCCAAATTATCCCCCCTATTGCTCACATTTATTATTCTTATTATAAAAAAAGCACCTTTTATAGGTGCTTAAAATAAATTATACAATTTTCTTCCGTATCGAACTTGAAATATAATCAATGATAATGACCATTAAAATGATGCCCAATAAAATAATACCCACACGAGACCAATTGCGTGAACTCAGTGCAAAAATTAGAGGCGTACCAATCCCACCTGCTCCAATAACACCTAAAATAGCAGCGGATCGCACATTAATTTCGAACCTGTATAACGTATACGATAGAAAATCCGGTAATACTTGCGGCAATACTGCATACCAAAGTATTTGAAAGCGATTCGCGCCTGTTGCTATTAACGCTTCCGTCGGTCCCTTATCTATATTTTCAATTCCTTCTGAATATAGTTTTCCTAACATCCCAATAGAGTGTAATCCTAAAGCTAGAACTCCAGCAAAAGAGCCTGGTCCAACAGCTTTTATAAATAAAAGTGCCATAACTAATTCCGGAAATGTACGAACAAAACTAAGTACAAATTTCCCAGTTCCTGAAGTTAATTTTCCACTGCTCATATTCGTTGCCGCCCAAAAAGCGAATGGAACAGATAAAAAGGCAGAGATAAATGTACCTAATATCGCAATTGCCAACGTATCAATTAAACCATGTAATAAATCTTCACCATCTGGCAAAGATACATACGACCAATCTGGATTCAATACACCTGTCATAATTGCTTTCGTAATTTCTCCTGCCGTATCCTTAATTCCCTCTAACGGTACTCCTGAAAAAGCCCATACATAAACAAATGTAAGTGCTATAAAAATAAACCAGCGATACATACTCGGTTTCTTCGGTTTTGGTACGATTAACGTCGTTTTACTCATTATAATTTCTCCCGCAACAATGTACTTACATAATCAATTAACAATACAACAACAAGGGTATAAATAATAATAGAGGCAGTTTGTTGATATTGTAAAAATCCAAGTGTACGGTCATAATACAACCCAATACCACCTGCTCCTACTAAACCTAAAACAGCTGCTGCACGTACGTTCACCTCAAATGTATAAAGAACATAGGAGACAAAATGTGCTTTCACTTGCGGAATTACCCCATACACAATCCATTGCACTTTATTTGCTCCTACTGCTGTCATCGCTTCTAATGGACCTAGATCAATCGATTCAATTGACTCATACAACAATTTTGCCACGAGCCCAATTGAGAAAAAAGTAAGAGCCAAAATACCTGGAAGTGGTCCTATTCCAAAAATAGCTACGAAAATCGCCGCTAATAATAAATCTGGTATCGTTCGGATAAAATTTAAAACCAATCGAGCTGGACCGTACAAGAATGTACTAGTAAACACATTACTTGCCGCAAATAGTGCCAGTGGAATAGCTAAAATCGCTCCTAAAGTCGTCCCAATAATCGCCATACGTATTGTATCTAACATCGCTGTTGTAATAACTTGAAAATAACTCCAATCTGGCGACACCATCTCTTTTAATAAATCCATCATATTAGGAAAACCAATTACTAGTTTTGAAAATGATGCGTCGACCTGTACACTACTTCCCCACAACAGTAAAATGACTAGAATAAACGTTAACATATGTTTCAACTTACTCGGCGGCTTCGGTATCGCTTTCGAATATATCGTCACGTCACTCATTTAACTGCCACCTCTAACAATTCACTTTTCTGCGCTACGTCTCCATAAATTTCAGCAAATTTTTCATCCGTTGCCTCTTCTACTGAACCGTCAAAAACAATTTCTCCTGCATGTAACCCAATAATGCGTGTCGCATATTGCCTAGCTAAATCAATAGAATGTAAGTTTACAATTGTTGTAATTCCAAAATCTTCATTGATTTTTTTCAAATCATCTAATACTTGCTTTGTTGTTAGTGGATCTAACGATGCAACAGGTTCATCTGCCAATATGATTTTTGCTTCTTGCGCTAATGCTCTAGCAATCGATACACGTTGCTGTTGTCCTCCTGATAATTCATCCGCTCGCGCATATGCTTTTTCTAAAATATTCACCCTTTTTAACGATTGAAAGGCAAGCTCCAAATCTTCTTTTGGAAATAGACCTAACGTTGTACGCAGTGTCGAATGATAACCAACACGGCCAGCTAATACATTTTTCAATACCGTTGATCGCTTTACAAGGTTAAAGCTTTGAAAAATCATACCAATATCTCGACGCATGCGTCGTAAGCCTTTTCCTTTCGCAGCAGTAATAGACTCCCCTTCAATCATAATTTCGCCTTCTGTAATCTCATGAAGTCGATTTACCGATCTGAGGAGTGTAGACTTTCCAGCCCCGGACAGCCCTACCATTACAACAAATTCACCTTTTTGAATGTTCAAGTTTATATTATTTAATCCTTTTGTACCATTCGGATACACTTTGGAGACATTTCGAAACTCTATCACATATCTTACCTACCTTCTATGTATTCAAAACGGCAAACTAACTGAAAACATATCATTCCAGTTAGCTGCCATTTCCATATGTATTATTGCGTTTTTACTTTCTTTCCATATTCACGGACGATATCAAATTTACTATCATCAGATTTAATATAGCCTTCATGTGAATATACTTCTTTTATGATTTTGTGACCTTCCTCATTCTTTCCTATTTCAATGAAAGCGTCCTGTAATTTCTTACTCCACTCTGCATCTAAATCAGAACGTACCGAAATCGTATCGTTTGGAATTTTCTCCGTAAATTTCACTATTTTCGTTTGAGCGAATATATTCGGATAATCTTTTTTCACAATATTACGAGCATCTTGGAATACAACAGCTGCATCTACATCACCATTTAAAAGCGCAATAAGCGACTGATCGTGACCTTTTAATGTAACAGGTTTCACATCCTTTAGCGGATCAATTCCCTCTTTTAACAATACTGCCGCAGGCCATACATATCCCGCTGATGACGTTACATCTTGATAACCAATTTTTTTACCTTTTAAATCTTTTACACTGTTAATATTTGAATCTTTCTTAACTACAAACTCAGATTTATAAAAGTCTACTAAATCTTTTGTAGGAGCTCCTGTTTCATCATCTACTCCAAAACGTTGTGCTTGTAAAATTACGTTTGCAGCCTTTTTCTCATGCGCTAACACATACGCTGTTGGGGGTAAAAAGCCTACATCTACTTGCTTAGATGCCATCGCTTCTACAATTGTATTGTAATTCGTTGAAATACTAACTTTGACCGGAATATTTAATTTATCACTTAATAGCTTTTCCAATGGTTTCGCCTTCGCCTCTAGCGTATCTGCATTTTGAGAAGGAACAAATTGAACATTTAAAGTCTTCGGTACATAACCTTTTTTCGTATCTTCAGTTTTACTTGCACTTGATTCCTTCGTTCCACAGCCACTTAATAATCCCGCCGCCAGTACAACTGTCGTGCTCATTGCAAAAACTTTTTTCAACATATTAATGCCTCCATTTTTATTGTTATAAATTTCCTTCCGTAAACATGAAGAAATATATCACACATTTTTATTAATAATTGCTTATTTACAGAATCTTTACACATTCTATACATTCTCATTAAAATTCCCTTCATATATTTGATATGCTTAACTTGTAGATAACAATAGAAAAGGTGAATGATATTGAATCAAAATCAAATTGTAACTTTAAACATCTTATTAACAAGTGATATACATGGTACTGTTTATCCAATTCACTACCAAGATAACTCCGAAGCTGAAATTGGTTTAGCTAAAATTTCTACTCTTATAAAAAAAGAACGTTCCCAAAATAGAAACGTCCTTTTAATTGATAATGGTGACTTCATACAAGGAACACCCTTCACTTATCATTACGCTACATATGAAAAAGATAAGAAAAATCCAATGTCCTTATTAGCGAACTATTTACGTTATGATGCCGCAGTGATTGGGAATCATGAATTTAATTATGGAATGGGCGTATTAAACAATGCTATTTCTACTGCGAACTTCCCGTATCTATCAGCAAATATTTTAGATAAAAACAGCAAAGAACCTTATTTCGGGAAACCATATATAATAAAACATATTGAATCAAATATAAAAATTGCTATTTTAGGGGTGACAACACATTACATTCCTAATTGGGAACAACCTCATCACATTCAAGATTTACAATTTGAAGATGCATTAGAAACAACAAAAAAGTGGGTTTCTTACATTCACGAACACGAGAAACCAGATTTATTAGTCGTAGCGTATCACGGAGGATTTGAACGCGATCTACAAACCGGGGTACCGACTGAAGTTTTAACAGGTGAAAACCAAGGATATGCAATGTGTCATGAAATTGAAGGAATAGATATTTTACTAACAGGCCACCAACACCGGGAAATCGCTCACACCGTAATAAATGGTGTAACAATTTTACAAACTGGATGCAATGGACACTCCATTGGAAAAATAACAGTAACATTCAAAAAAACAGAAAAAAAATGGATAAAAAAAGAGAGTTATTCACAATTATTGCCTGTGCAAGGAATTGCGGCGGACCAACATATCTTTTCCTTAGTTGCCGATTATGAAGAGAAAACACAAAATTGGCTCGATCAACCTATTGGACTAATCTATGGAGACATGCAAATTTCAGACGCTATGCAAACTCGTTTGCAAGACCATCCTTTTATTGAATTTATAAATAACATACAGATGGATATAGCTAATGTTTCTATTTCTTGTACAAGCTTATTTCATAATACATCTCCAGGTTTCCCTGATCATGTAACAATGCGTGACATCGTTTCTAATTATATTTATCCAAATACATTACAAGTAATTAGAATAACTGGAGCAGATATAAAAGATGCCCTTGAACTCTCTGCTTCTTATTTCACATTAAATGCAGATGGAGATATTATCGTAAACCCTACCTTCATAGAACCAAAGCCGCAACACTATAATTACGATATGTGGGAAGGGATTTCGTACGTATTAAACATTTCCAAACCTATTGGCGAGAGAGTAGAATCTTTACAATGCAAAGGTATTCCTCTTAATATGGATGAAGAATATGAAGTCGTTATGAATAATTATCGCGCTAGCGGCGGAGGAAACTTCTTTATGTTCCAAAATAAGCCCGTAATAAAAGACATACCAACAGATATGTCTGAACTGATTGCTAATTATATTTTGAAACACAAAAAGATAGAAGCAACAGTCAATAACAACTGGAAAGTTATTAAATAACGTATATAATAAATAAAAAAGATGGGCTTTGCCCATCTTTTAGTTTAATTTTGCATTATCTTGCTTTTTTAAAGCTTTTAATTTCGCCGGTGTAACATCAGTACCTTCTTCGTTAACAACTTTAATTCCTTTAAGTTCGTTTAACATATTTTGACGAAATCCTTTTAAATATTGTTCACGTAGCGATTGGCGCTCACGTTGTTCTTCTTCAGTTAAGCCTTCAGCTTTTGCTTTTTTCGCTAAGAAGTTAATGCGTTCAATGAGTTCGTGACTTTGCATCTCGAATCCCCCTTTTACTCAAAACTGATTATTATCATACAATAGTTAGTCCTCTTTATCAAGCAATTGCTTTGTATACTCTACATATCTACGATGTACCGTCGCTTTTGAAACGTTATGCCCAAAGCCGCGAAGCGTCGCTGCAATTTCTTCAAAAGTTAATTCATTCCGGCGTAAACGTACAATTTCCTCAATTGGCACTTCTTTTTTCTCACGCCCTATACTTAAATGACGATTTTTCAAATTATTCTCCGGACGAAATCCTTTCTCTACCGCTCTTTGCATGCCACGTTTAATTTTCAAATTGTGGATCTTTCTTTGATACTCTTCAACAATCCCAATTATATCTAGCACCATCGAATCAGAGTCAGAGAGTTCTAATTCTCCATTATGCGTATGCGTATATACTTTTATTCCCTCTTTATGTAAACAGTGCATTAATGCAATTTTCGCATTCCCTCTACCAAGGCGCGTTTCATCTTGTATGAGAAGTACATCAATTTGTTCATCGCGAATTGTATCTAGCACTTCTAATATGCCATCACGTTCAATTGTATAACCGCTAGCCTGCTCCTCAATCACCTTTGCAACATTCATTTGATAGCGCTCAGCTAAATGCAATAATTCATCTTTTTGACGCAATAATGATGTTTCCTGTTCTTCTTTTGTTGTGCTCACACGTGCATAAATAATTGCATTCATTTTGAACCCTTCTTTCTCACTATATTTTCCTTATAGTGTATCATAAATTCGCCTTTCGTTCGAACTTATGTTTGTAGAATGTTTTTTCGCATGTTATACTTATTAATAAGAAAAATGAAAGAAAACGAGGTGTTAGAAAACATGGAAAAGTTAACGAAACGCCAGCAAGACATTCTCGACTTTATTAAGCTAAAAGTACAAGAAAAAGGATATCCACCTTCCGTACGCGAAATCGGTCAAGCAGTCGGCCTCGCTTCTAGTTCTACAGTGCACGGACATTTATCACGACTAGAAGAAAAAGGATATATTCGACGCGATCCAACAAAACCACGAGCAATTGAAATTTTAGGTGACAACCGAATGGATACAGAAACACAATCTGTTATTCAAGTTCCAATTGTCGGAAAAGTTACTGCTGGATTACCGATTACAGCAGTTGAAAGTGTAGAAGATCACTTCCCACTTCCAGCTAGCATTGTTGCTGGAGCAGACCAAGTGTTTATGTTACGTATTTCTGGAGATAGTATGATTGAAGCTGGTATTTTCGATGGAGATTTAGTTGTTGTTCGCCAACAACAGTCTGCATATAATGGTGAAATTGTAGTCGCTTTAACAGAAGATAACGAAGCAACTGTTAAACGTTTCTATAAGGAAAAAGACCATTTCCGTCTACAACCGGAAAACTCTTCATTAGAGCCTATCATTTTAAAACAAGTGTCAGTTATCGGCAAAGTAATTGGCGTATATCGTGATTTACATTAAAAATAATAAAAGAAGATAATTACCTTATTTATATACGGTAATTATCTTCTTTTTTGTATTTTGATAGATTTTCATACATTCTATTACTTACGAACGAGTTTCAATCGTCACATCGCCAGCAGCTGTTTTACCGCTAATCTTTTTACTACCATTTCCAATAGTTATATTTTTATTTTCTTCATTAAAAATCATTACGTCGCCAGCAGCGCTTTGCCCAGTTATTACTGCATCTTGTGGTTTTTCTAATAAAGTAATATCTACATCCCCAGCAGTTGAACTTGCCTCTACATCATACTTAGGATCATGATCCACAACATATACATCCCCGCTAGCCGTTTTCGCTGTTACTTTCCCTATTACCTTTTTTAAATTCACCTCACCAGCTTTTGTAGACCCCTCCACACTCTTAGCTGTGACATGCTTCAAATCTACTTCTCCAGCAAGTGTCCCAACACTTACACGATCACTTTTCACATCACTTATTTCTATTTGTCCAGCTGATGAATTTATTTTTATCTCCTGGTAAGAACGTTCTGGTACAAATATAGTCACTGCAGACGTTTGAAACTTGAAATTGTAAAAAGAAAAATCAAATGAAGCACCTTTTTCTCTTTCCCCAATAATTTTTAATGTGTCACCATCTTCAGCAATACGGATTTCTTGTTTACGTACATCTCCTGATTGCTTTACATAAAAAGAAGAATCGGGAGATTTTTGGACAACAATATCCCCAGCATCTAACTTAACTTCTATATTTTTTAGTATTTCATTTTTAATTACATCTTCTTTATTTCCTTCTTCTGCAGTTTGCACTGCTTTTTCATATGTTTGTGAAATCCCAATTACTCCAATAATGATACAAGCGATTGCTACTAACAATATTTTTTTCATCATCTACTCCCCTTTTATCATTTTGAAGTTCCATATTACATAACGTACGCATAACTTTTTAAACCACTTCGTACTATAATAAGCGATAATACATAACAACAAACCTACTCCAACAAACGTTATACTAACGAATACATCCAACCATATAAAAGTACCCATAAATACTTTTGCAATAACGAAAAATGGTGTCACTACACTAGCAATCCCACCGACCCAAAAAGAAAATATAAAAGCGATAATTGCAACTAACGGGCCCAATACAATAATGAAATTAAACAAACTAAGTCCAACCGCTGCCATAACAGCCCTTGTTATATTCGAAGTAGATGGGTCCTTTTTCATTTCATCAAAGCGATACAAAGCAAGTAAATCTTTCGCAATTACTTTCGGCGAGCCAAGACCCTTTATTATTTCCGATTCAGTTTTTCCTTCTTCTTTCCCAAACTGAAAATGCTCTTCATAATCAAATAAAATATCTTTCCTCTCTTCTTCCGGTAACTTTCTAAGATGACTTGATAATTCTTTAAGAAACTGTTCTTTACTCATCCCATTCCACCCCTTCAATAATTTCTTGTACGCCTTTTGCAAAATCACGCCACTCTGTTACTAACAAATTCAGTTGCGTTTCCCCTTGCTCCGTTAGTTGATAATATTTACGAGGCGGCCCCTCCGTAGATTCTTTCAAATACGTTTGAAAATATCCTTCTTTCGTTAAACGACGTAATAAAGGATACACTGACCCTTCCGATATTAAAAATTTATTTGAGATTTGCTGAACAAGTTCATAACCGTAACAATCCTTACGTTTCACAAGTGCTAAAACACACAGTTCTAACACGCCTTTTTTAAACTGAACGTTCAAGGCCAATCCCCCTTTCTCATTCCAGTACTATTCAATACACGGTACCTGTTATATCCATAATATACCACTTAGTATTATTCATTGCAAGGTACTCATTTATATTTACCCCCTAAATGTAGAAAACGTACAAATAAAAGCCTGAATAATGTCCTGTTATAACCGGCCATCACTCAGGCTTTTATTCGATTCGAACTGTATGAATACAAAAATCCATTCACTCTTTCCCCTCTAAGAACCAACTTCCATTTGTGACCCTAATAAATTTCGAAATACACCTTTTCTCTCTTTAGCCAATTGATTAAATTCACCTTTTTGAACAATTTCACCTTTTCCTAAAACAATAACTTGATCTGCATTGCGGATCGTAGATAACCGATGCGCAATAACAACAATAGTCATCTTTCCTTTCAATCTTTCTATTGCTGATTGGATCTTCACCTCATTTTCAGCATCTAATGCACTCGTAGCTTCATCTAATACTAAAATGGACGGTTGTCTTAAAATAGCTCGAGCTAGTACAAGTCGTTGACGTTCACCACCTGAAAGTCTTACTCCACGATCTCCAATGAGAGTATCAAGCCCTTTTGGCAGTATTCGTACAAATTCAGCTGCCGCCGCAAAATCTAATGCAGTCCAAATTTGTTCTTCACTCACATTCGGCTCAATCATCAATAAATTTTCTCTTATGCTTGCATTAAATAAAAAATGATCTTGTGGCACATAACTAATAGCCCGTCTCAATGACAGTAAATTTTCACTTGTAAGAGGAGTTCCATCTATTAATACTTGACCTTTCTCTGGTTGAATCAATCCCATTAAAACATCGATTAATGTACTCTTCCCGGCTCCCGAATGCCCCACAATAGCCGTCATACTATTGATTGGTATTTGCACATTAATATTTTGAAGTGCATACAAATGCTCCTTCCTATTATACCGAAAATAAATATCTTTACATTCAATACCCTGTTCTATACAAATCGGCTTTATATTTTTTTGCTGGTGTATATCCTGTATTTCAATCGCTTCAATACATTCCCCTTGTAATTCCCATAATGACTTAAAAGCAGGAATGCTTGCAGCAAGCTGTTCTAAATTTGACTGAATCGTCATAAAGCGCGGCCATAGTCTCGAAAAGATGAGTACGATTAATAGTAATTGGGCCGGTTGCGCTTGAAACATACTTACTGATAATAATAAAAAAAATGCAATTAATATAGCCATTGAAACTTTATAAAACAATTGAGAGTTCGATCTTATTCTCATATACTCCATTTGCTCATTACTCATCTTTTTTGTTAAAGATTGTAACCAGTCTAAACGTGATACTTCCAAAGTATTACTCTTTATATCTTTAATTCCATTAAAATGATCTGTTATACCAGAAAGATAGTCTTTTGCCAATTCTGAGGTCTTACCGCCTAGTATTCGTGCTTTTTTTATAAAAACACGAGAAGCTACCAAGAATAATAAGCCAAAGACCAAAACAAATATAGTTATTTGGGGAGATAGTAAAAACGCAATCCCCACCTGTATAAATGTAAACAGAATAGCAGCTAACAATTGTAAAATTAAATTAACCCCATAACTTACACGAGCTAATTCTGTAGTTAATATAGTTATTAGATTTGTTTTCCTTTTCTCTAAAAAAAAACTCCACTTTGCTTTTAAAATCATACTATATGTTTCCATTCTTAATTTTCGCACAAAAGCTTGTTGTGTTCTCGCATCCCTTAGCGTTATATTTCTTTGTAGTAAATTTTGACCTAACACTATTAGTATATATATACCTAAAATAGAAATTAGACTTGCTGTTTTAGGAAAATCCTGCAAAAACCTAGAGACAGGTGCGATAAAAGTAGTCTCCTCGCCTATATTAATTATTCCAGTCATACTTATCATAGGAATTAATAAAATAATACCTATCCCTTCAAGTAAACTTATTAAAACCATACCAAATAAATTCACATACAGTATGTTTCCCGCCGAAGAGTATAGTTTCTTCATAAAATATATAATATGATTCACCGATGTTCCCCCTATAACAAAGCCAACTTCTTTGTTTTCCTCCAAAGACATAAAAACGGACGTAAAGGAAAATATAAAAAATGAAGAAATTTAGGTAACGGTAATGTTTTTGCATCAATTGGATAAGGATATAGTTGGCTCATAATATATAAAATTTTTTGTTGATTAGACATTAGTGAAAATAAGTGTCGACTATGATAGATAAATACTTCTTCAGGGACAGGATCGGTATGCAAGTTTATCATTTGTTTGAAATAAAACAGTGCCTCTTGAGCTAACTGCTTTGAACGTTTTTTCGCTACTAATTCCATCATCCTTTCATCTAGTCGTACACCTAGCAATTGAGCTGCTAAAATTAATGCTTGTCCTCCTAAATGAAGCACTTGATATTTTCTCATTAATTTATGAATCTCACTCCAGTTAAGATTTTGATTGACAATTTTTTTTATATCCACTAACCAGCGTAATCTGGACCAACCATGTCTAGCACCATGGGATACAAGAAATAAAAATAAATCTTCCTCCCCTAACATATATACAGAATTACTCGTAAGGGTACTTTTTCTCTTTCGCTTCCAAAGTTCTTCAAACCCAGGTTCCTTACCAGGTCCGGGATTTAACCTCCAATGAATCTCGAGCTTAATCTGCTTTGTTGGATGAAAAAAGGTTATATGATGATGCCTCCATTTCCAATCATTTAATATCGTTTGAATATAATCATCTTTTACATACCCCTGCTCTAAAAGCAGCATTTCTACTTTTTCTAAATTTTGCATCGGAATTAGAACGTCCAAATCACAGGATGTTCGTAAAGAAATATCCCCATATAAGTCCTGAGATAGTACAGGTCCTTTTAGAAAAATCATACGAATCTCATTTTCATTACATAGTTTATTTATTCGTTCCATTTCAGCACTTAAATAAAGCATGTGAAATGTATTTTTTTTATATTTTCTATTCAAGGTTTGTACAATATGTGAAGGAATTAGTTCCTCATCCACCTGTTTAAGTTTTTGATATATCACCGGATAAACGCGATGATGCACAGCTTGCTCAAGAAATACCTCCCAATCAATATCCGAAAACCATTCATTACTGTAAGTTTGTACTGTTTCGTCATCTTGTAACTTCAAAATTGCAAAAAGAAGTTTCAATTCCTTAGACATGAACTCTACATTCAGACCAAAATCTTTCTCCATTTTATTCTCCTTTAATAGTGTCCTCACTTAGCCTCTTTGCAAATGATCCAACGACAGTAAATTTCTCCATTCCTTCTGATCCAGTAACATAAAAAGAACCACTCCGTAACCATGCATGCGCAATTAATTCCCCATGACTATCCTTAGCAGTTCCTAAATAAAGAGTACTCTCAATGTGACGTTTTTCGAGCATTTTCATCCCAGCTATAGCTTTAACAAGGCACTGACTTTCCCAAAAAGTATAACGACTTATAATAGAAATAGCTTCAGACACCTTCTTTAGTGTATCCCCGTGTGGCTCAATTTGGGCAACTGATGTTTCGTTCATGTAATCCCCTAAAGAAGGTGCAACTTTGGAAAAGGTAATACTTTTTAGTACACGCGCCCACCCTAAAAAAATAAAAGTCTCTAAAAATAAAAGCTTTGTTTCCATGTTCAGCGATAAAAATACCCTTAACCTTTTCACAATATTCATTAATCCCTTCCTAACAGTTCTCTTGAAATTACGAATTTATCTATTAGATTAATCTTTTATTTGAATTAAACCTTCTTGAGATAAAGACTCTAAAAAGGAAAGAACTTGCTCTTCACAATCGCCCCGTTCAATGTTGTACTTTGACAACAATGTACTGACGAGTTCAGTAACCATAATTGGAGTTTTTATTAGTTCCCAAATTTCTCCCCCTGTTTCTCCCAAATTATAATATTTCCCTTTTTGAACATTTAGCATTACTTTTTCCCCATCCATATCACTCACAATATTCTCTTCACTTTGCACAATCTGACACTCTAGAGAAATTCTCTCTGTATACATCATCTATTACTCCTCCTTCGTGTATAGTTTTTAATATAATTGATACAAGTTCATGCGCTGTAAACCTATTATTTGGACGTTTCAAATGAAACATATCTACCTTGTTTATCACACTTGTAGAAGTAGTGAAATGCCACTCTGTCAATTTTAAATGCGTAATTAAAAACTTACGAAATGTGTGAAGGAACAATGTACGCAATCGTTCAAGTCCTTCAATTCGAATCAACTCAACACTCTCATCCTCTGTTTTCGTTAACTCAATAACACCAGCAAGAGGTAATGGTTCAGAGAAAAAATGAGATTGTACAGGCACAGCATACTTTGTTTCTCGCTCAAACAATGGATTATAACTTGCCGTTCCCATTCCAAAAGCATTCAAACTTTCCGCCCATAATTTTTGTTGCGGATAAGATGGGATCACAATTGGAGTCTTATCTGACGAAACTGTCACAGCAATTACATCGTCACTCAAAATTTTGTATCCTTTACTTAAAAAAGCCGATGCAAGAGTTGATTTACCTGCTCCTGAATCACCTACAAAGGCATAAACTTTCCCATCAATATTTATTGCACTACCATGTAGTGGCAAAATCCCTCTTTGAATTAGCAAGGCGCCCATACAAGTTCCAAGTATATAAAGACGAATCTTATCTTCACAAGCTTCCTTCATTGGTGAAACAACTATTTGCTTTCCTTCTTGTATAGAAAATATAGCTGTATCAGGAATACGAATCATAACTACGTTTTTATCAACTACAAAATTTTGTTCTGTGTTAGTAAATTCACTCCATTTCTGAAATAAATCAGCAGTTCGTATTATTACTTCTATCGTTTCTTCTTGTTCATTAATTCTAGGTAATTCTGGCAATTGAATTTCACTCAACACCCTTAGCCCAAAAACTTTATACATATTTTTTTTTGTAGTTTTAATCAACTCTCTCACTCCAAATAATTATCAGCGTTGTTTTACAAATACCCCTTATACTTCTAATGTATAAGGGGATAGGAAACATAAGATCTAATTACTACGCGATGAATTAACTATAGTGCACTACTTCATCAATATCTGGTTGAACAGCATCCGGCGTTTTAAGTCCCGGTCCAGCCATTGTCATATTAATATCAAGTACTTCCAGTGTAGGAATTGTCCAATCTTTTTTCATGATGTCACCTCCCTTCAAATAATTTTCTTCATAAATCGATATACTATTAAACTACGCATTAAAATTCGAAAATCTAAATCAAATGCATATTCTGGATGGGGTTCTTCTTTAATCTTAGAAATCGCAGTTCTAATAACCTCTATATCCAAGAATTCTGAAATTACAGGATCCTTACTAAGCTGCTCAAGCTCTTCAATAAATCCACTCCATTGATGCTTCATACGATAAACACCATCAGAACCTTGAACACCTCGAGTAAGTTGATTTAATCTTACTTTATCAGGCAAATAATTTTTGGTTGCTCTTCGAATTAGTGCCCGATCTACACCATTTTGAACGTATTGTTCTTCTGGAACAGCTAAACAAAATTGAACAACCCGTAAATCATTCGTTGGATCTCGATCCCATAAAGAATAGCGCAAAGATAATTTAGATCCGTATGTACCAGTTATATTCCAATAATATAAATGTTCAAATTGCCTTTTTTTTATTTCATATATATCTGTTATAGAGGTTCCTGTTATATCAACATCATGCTCTAGAAGCTTATCGAACACATTCATTCTATTTGCAAATTCTGGATTAATAAATCTTGGGAAAACGATTTGATTTTTTGATGAAGATATTCGATTCAAAAATGGAAATGCCTTTTTTTTCACTACTGAAAATACTCGCGATTTCTTTACACCAATACTTTTACTATACGAATATAATTCTTGCAAAAAGCGACGCAAATTCATCTTTTTCAAAAGCATAGCTTGATAGTCCACAGCCGAGCCCCATGACACTGTCCAGTTTCCTCTCTGTCCGTTTAAGAGTACTCCAACCCCCTGTAACCGGGCCTCCTCATAGATTCCCCTAAGCCAAAAAGTATTCTCGAAGAATTTGTATGGCATCTCTAGAATTTCAAGCCAATCATCTATTTCTGATAGAGGACTTCTTCCTTCAAAATCTAAATAATGTTCCTTAATATTTCCTACATGCTGTACAGTTGATTGAATAAAAGGTCGTTCATCAGCTATTCTACTTCTATGCGTCCAATCTACAAACCCCTTTACTGGGACATAACTATATGTATGTAGACGTTTATTTGCTGCACTTAAATCTCGTGCAGCAAAGCTAACTACAGAACCCGAATCAAGTCCTCCACTCAAATGAGCCCCTACTTGATGATGGGTACGTAAACGTGATCTTATCGCATTTTGATACACTTCCAAAAACGCTTCTTCATACTCTTCGTTTGATTTGAGTTGAAGCCTTTCTCCAGCGATTAGCGTATTGTATCTCGATAATTTCACCTTTCCATTTTTCACAGTAACAGAATAGGAAGGTGGAATTTGTTCAACAGTTTTATATACCGTTGAAGAAGGGTCTACTGATTCAAAATTCACAGGTATAGCTAAAAATTCAGCAAGCCACTGCTCATTCAATTTTTTCTCAACATACGGTAGAGTAAATAACGGCTTTATACTAGTACAAAAAGAAAATTTGTTCTCACTACGATAAAAATAAAGTGTTCGGCTCCCAGAAAAATCTCTAGCTCCAAACAGTATTTGTTTTTTCTCATCCCAAATCATAAAAGAAAAATCGCCCACCAAATATTTCGGTGCTGATTCTCCCCATTTCTGATAAGAGAGTAAAATCAACTCACTATCTTTCATGTTTTTTCTATCCGCATAATCTACTTGTAATTTTTCAAACAACTCATAACGATTATCAATAATAGCATCTGCTGTAATTGCCAGTTGTTCTTCATAATTATAGAAGGGTAATCGTTCACCAACTGACTCTGGTGTAATCCATTGTGCGTGACATCCCAGGAAAACGTTTTCTTTATGCCATATTTGAATATCATTAGCAGGGTAATTTTGTAAATCACTCATTAATCGTGTGCCATGTTCAATTGATACAGGTTCATTATTAAAGTGAATAATGCCAGTTATAGCGCTCATTTTTACCCTCCTAATATATGAAAAGTTACTACAAATACTATTTATATATTAAATTCGTTAAACATACCTCTTTACCATTCTTTTTAAAGAACAAAATTACTTATTTTATTACCTTCTCAATTACTTTAATTCACTTGTGGATTAGGGTTTAGATATTTAAAACCTAGCACTATGTTCTTTTACTGTCAATTTAAACTAGATATTCTCAAAGAATTTTCACAAAAAATTCATTATAAAGAACTGATAGTCATACGTACACAAATCTAATTCCACTTTTACTTACTTTTTACTTCTTCCATTCTATAGCTTTTAAAACACCTTGAATGACCCTTTTTTGATCTTCAACTAGCATATTAGATCCTGAAGGCAAACAAATTCCACTTTGAAATAAATGCTGCGACACATCTTCATTTTGGCTATGCGGATAATACTTCTTCCTTTTAAAGAGCGACTGTATATGAAGCGGCTTCCACATAGGACGTGCTTCAATATTCTCTTCTGCTAAAGTGCTCAACACTTTTCCAACAGAGATCCCGGATTCCTTTTCATCAATTGTCAGTGTAGTAAGCCAACGATTCGAGCGAGTATTTTCTAATTCAGGCATAAAATAAAATCCTGGTATGAGAGATAACTCTTCGTAATACCGTTTATATACAGATCTTCTAGCTCTCACCCTGTCTTCTAACACTTCTAATTGTCCTCTTCCAATACCAGCCAATATATTACTCATTCGATAATTATACCCTACCTTACTATGCTCATAATGTGGTGCTGGATCCTTTGCTTGTGTTGCTAAAAACCTCGCTCTTTCTAACGCTTCCACATCATCAGAAACTAGCATGCCACCGCCCGAAGTTGTAATAATTTTATTTCCATTAAATGAATAAACCCCAAACCTCCCGAATGTACCACTTGCTTTTCCTTTATATGTAGAACCTAGGGATTCTGCTGCATCCTCAATTATGGGAACATCATAGTGATTACAAAGCGAAAGAATTTCATCTAATTTCGCACTCTGACCATATAAATGAACAAGAATGACAGCCTTAGGTAATTTTCCTGCTTTATTAGCATCATGCAACGCAAGTGCTAGAGCTTGTGGTGACATATTCCATGTTTCCGGTTCTGAGTCAATAAATACCGGTTCAGCTCCCAAATAAACAATCGGATTCGCACTCGCTACAAAAGTGAAACTTGAACAAAATACTGTATCGCCCTCTTGAACGTTTAATAATCGTAAAGCTAAATGAATAGCCGCGGTACCTGAACTAACCGCAGCCCCGCCTTTAACTCCTACAAAAGATGCAAGTTCTCTTTCAAATTCATCTACATTTGGACCAAGAGGTGCAATCCAGTTTGAGTCAAAGGCATCTTTAATATATTTTTGTTCATTTCCGCTCATATGCGGAGAGGAAAGATAGATTTTCTCCTTATTTTTTATCATCATTCTTCATCTCCTCTCAATTTACTACATTAATAACTTTGGCTGGAATACCAGCAGCAGTACAATTAGATGGAAAATCATTTATGACAACAGAACCAGCTCCAACAATTGACCACTTACCAATTTGAACACCTGGAATTATAGTAGCTGATGCTCCTATATGTGCCCCCTCTGCTATAGTGACAGAACCTGTAAGTGTAGCATGTGGTGAAATATGAACAAAATCATCAATTATATTATCATGTTCTATTATTGAGCCCGTATTTATTATAGTATGGTTACCGATGAAAGTATCAGCATTAACAACGACATTTGGCATAATTACCGTTCCGTTTCCTATATAAGCATTTGAACTTATAATAGCTGTTTTATGAATTAAAGTAGCATATATGCTACTTTGTTGATTTAATATTTTTGCAATTTCTCTTCTTACTTTATTATTTCCTATAGCAATAACGAGCTTTACATCATTAAAATTATTGATAATTTCCCTTGCATCTGCAATTGCTCCAAAATAAAGATTATTAACAATAATTATACCTGTATACAAATCATCTAAATAACCGACTATTTCATATCCTTCATTTGATAAGATTATATCCCTCACAACCTTACTATGCCCACCACATCCTATTATTAAAATTTTCATTTTCCCTCCCCCTTTATTTCTATTTCCCCTCCAGTAAATCGCTCCATTGTCACATGCCCTACATGATTAATTCCCTCTGTTTTAAATACTTTTAATATTGTAAGTACAATTATTTTCAAATCTAATAAAAATGAATGATTCTCCACATACCATACATCCAATTCAAATTTTTCTTCCCAGGTAATCAAATTCCTACCATTTATTTGTGCCCATCCCGTAATTCCTGGTTTTACATTATGCCTTTTAGCCTGTTTACTAGAATATAAGGGCAAGTATTCCATCAATAATGGTCGTGGACCTACTAAACTTAAATCACCCCTTACAACATTTATAAGTTGGGGTAATTCATCTAAACTATATTTTCTAAGAATTGCTCCAAAAGTAGTCAGTCTATTTTTATCTGGAAGTAATTCCCCATCACTATCTTTCTTATCTAGCATAGTTCTAAACTTATAAACATTAAACGGTTTTCCATGCAGTCCTGGACGCTGTTGTTTAAACAGTACAGGTGCTCCTAATTTCATCCTAACTAAAATTGCAACAATAAGAATAGGAAGCAAGCATACAAATAATAACAATAAAGAAATACATACATCAAAAATTCTTTTCATGTACTATCCTCCTTACTTAATTACGTTTCATATTCCTAACACGAAAGACCATTTAGAACTTTATATGTAATTAAACAAAACAAGGGGCAACTACAGTTAGTTGCCCCTTGTTTTGTTTAATTACGTCACCTTTCATTAGTTTTATTTCATCAAACAGTTTAAAAATAGCTAGCCTAAGTGAATATTTCCATACGATATCACTACTTATTTGCAAAGAATCTGTTACTCCATTCATTATAACTTTACACGTACACGCCATTAATATAATTATCCTTTTTTATATGTTCATCCCTTAATTTGATAATTACTGTTTCCACAATATTATCTTTAAAAATTAAAGCGATTGAGGATGAAATTTGATTTGCATTCACGCCTATCATACTTTTGTTTGACCTAAATATATTATTTTCTATTAACATAAACTCACTCGTAAATGTTTCATTCCAAAAATTAATTATACTGTCTGTCGATTCCGAATTAAGATATTCAAATGCATTATTATTAAATTCTATTCTCCCACCAATGTCCCATAAAAAAAATGCCGATCCCCATTTTCCCCCTCTAAAATTACTATTTTTCACTTTTAGCATCGCTATCCTTTGAGAAGACTCAACAGTAAAAAGATTATAAGCATCCCAACTAAATGAACATCCATTAAATTCATATTCTGCTTGAGGAGTTTTTGTAACAAATGATATTGTACCGCTGTTCTCAAATTTACATCCCGTATATACTCCTGGCGGTAAATTCGTAATGATTCCTTGCGGGTGTTTCGTATCTATAAAAGAAATATTATTTAATCTCCATCCATTTTTCATACCAGGTGATACGCCTGTCAAACTTGTACCCTCTACAGCCCCTCCTTTAATAACACAATCTGATATAGTTTGTGGTTCTGCTGAGAAACCAATTATTGAACCTAACTGTGAAAATGAATGAAATAAATCTCGATCACTAAAAAATTCACATTGGTTGACTTGAATACAATATGCTTTATCTCTTCCCATTAACAATGCGCTATTATGAAAAATACAGTTACCAATAAGTGCTTCTTTATCCCCTTGATCTATCGTGACTCGAGTAGCATACATTTGATTATTCGTAAAAGTTACTTCTCCGCTTAAAACACAACTTACTTCCCTTAAGTGATTATTGCTTACAATTACTTTCTCTACATTTTCGCCTACTACTAATGAATTATTAACTAATTTATTTTGAATGATATTAATATACCTACCACCGACTACAACAACGTTATATCCCTGATTATCATATATGTTATTACGTTCAATGTTTATATATTGATTTAATCGATATCCATCTTCAATATCTATTCCTCCCTGAGGCGCTGTACCTTTCATTTTGTAAATTTCACAATCTCTAATATAAATTTGTTTCGCTCCAGATACGCTTATCCCAAGCCTTCTACAATCATGTATTTTACATTTCTCAATAAATACATTTCGAGAAAATTCCGGAATTCTAACAGTGATTTTACAACCGTTTTCCGTAGGTATTTCACTTTGGTGAAGAACTATCTTCGCATAATCTGCTTCTTTTGGAACACTCACTTCTTCAAAAAACTTTACTCTCTTCGCAGCCGTTACAAAAGTATTATCAGCCTTATAAAATAACACATCATATAATTCTGTATATATTTCTGAACCAGTTCCACCATAGCCATCTCCATACAAACCGAAATATCCCCATTTTATAATGCTACTATGATGTAAATCTATTTTTAAATTCGATCTAATTTTATTACCATCTACTATTAGGGAACCATTTATATCACTAATCCCCCCTACTTCAAATGTACCAGCAAAATCATATTCTCCAATTTGTCCCCATGTACTTTCCATTGCTATACCATCGCCAGTACAATTTAAGATTTCCATATTATCTATTGAAATGTAGTTCATATTACTCCCCTCAGCAGGAGTCGTATTTCCTACTTCAATCCCATATCCCCATTCATGAGTATGAGGAATCGTTGTATAATCGTGTGTATCTTTATCCCCTTGAACCCTTCCATTCGTAACCCGAGAAAATTTTTGATTTCTTTGATATCGTACGATTGCATATTTAACTAATCCATTACTTCTTATTTTTAAAGTTGATCCACCTAAATTTAAAGTCATAAAGCTTTGTGGCTCAATTGGTGTATTTTCATCAATTAAATATGTCCCCATAGGTAAAACAACTTCTATAAATCCTTGTTGAGATGCCCATAATAATGCATTATTAATCCCTTTAGAAGTATTATCCGCGTCCGTTCCATCATTTTTAACATTCCATCTCTCTAACTCAAGAAAATATGTGCCCGAAATCACATTAGCAGATTCTGTTTCTCCAATCAGTGATTTTCTAGACTTAGAACTTCCAAATGTCTTGCTTTTAAGTTTACTTACTAACCTCTCAACTGTATTCTCCGTTGATACTTTTACGTTCCCTTTTTTTGTCCCAATAAATAACTCATTAGTATCTATACAAAAACAAAATTCTCCCTCGCTTAACACAGGAAGATTACTTTTCAAAACACATGTCACCTGAAATTTTGCCATGATTTATATATAACCTCCAACTAAGATAGAAGTTGAATTCCGATAGAAAATTCAAACTCACATCAGTAGATTGGGATAAATATTTTATATTCCGCTTACATACGTATCCCTTTAATAGAATACTATGCATTATATAAATACGATGTTAGGGCTATTACTTCATGTTTTCTAATTAAAATCAAGTTTCGTTTCATACTAACATGCTTCAACAACACTATACTTCCTTAATAATTCAAATCGGTATAATATCTATACTTTTTATAGCTAAATAACGTTTTGTTTCTTTTTAATTTGTAAAAACATCATACTAAAGATATTCCTTATATATTGAAATTCTGTGCTTTTATAAAAAATTAAAATGTATATTACATTTGGTACTAATAAGCAAATCACACCTTTTCCGACTAACGAAATAAAGGTACTACCTTCTATGAAATAATTACATATACTTGTAGTAATGAAACCTGTTACAACAGTTAAAAATATATAAAATACATATGTTATAAAATACTTCCAAACCGATTTCTTAAAAAGATTTTTATATACAATATAAGGCTGAATCCAAAGTACAGTAGCAATTGTACTAATCGCCGTTCCTATGAATATACCTACCAATCCAAACATTTTGGCTAATAGAATAGATAAACTTAAATTGATTATCGCTTCAACTAACGGAATATACTTATCTTGTACAAATAATCCCGCTTTATTTTTAAAAATAGCTATCGCGGTTCGCATCCCTGTTAAATAAAAGTTTATGAGTATCACTACAAAAACCATGTTATTTAATAAATACTTCTTATCAAGCCACCACCCTATAAATGGCTCTAACAGATTAAATAAAAATATGGTACAAAAAGAAAAGATCCAAAAATTCACTAAATAAGTCACTTTAAATATTTCATAATTTTTTTCATTATTCTCAGTTGCGATTAGATTTCCTACACTTGCCTCAATACCATTTAATATAGGATTTACTACGGCTGCTAATTGATTTATTATCATTGTATAGTTCGAATATATCCCGACCATAGCAAGACCTACAAAAGATGAAATCAGTATATTATCCGTTCCAAATACAATGTATCCTCCAATATTATGCAAAAACATTGCCTTTACATTTATAATTAATTTTTCTTTCGTATCATTATCTATATAATACTTCTTTTTTGTCTTTATATAAGGATAGTTCTTATTCACAATCCTACCGTTTACGACATTTTGAATTACATATATACTCAACTCTATAATTAAATACAAAATATAATTTTTCGTGTACATTAATATAAATATTTTGAATATTGTAGTTAGCACTTGGAATAAGAGATCTACCCTAGCCAATATGTATCCTCTTTGATCTGCTTGTATTAAAGACCTCTTATGAGCATTTAAGTAGGTAACTACATTTTTCACCACGAATATCGAATAGATTATCGCAACATTCGATATAGACTCCCCATCTTTCATTAAATAACTTAAAAAAGGATATATCATAGCACTTATTACTAGAATAATGATTGCTAAAATCTGATAAATTTTTTTATATAATTGAACTAGAGCTATAATTTTATACTGATTATTTTCTGCCAATGGTTTATACAAATTGTATACTATACTTGCTCCTATACCAGCCTCAATTAACACTAACATGGATAAAACATTAATTAACAAACCATCTATCCCTAAATACTCTATTCCTAAACTATCTAAAAAAACTTTCCTAGATATAAACCCTAGAATAACAATAACCATTTGAGAAAATATACTTATTGATATATTCTTGATTGAATGCATCGTTCGCATGATTAATCCCCTTCATTAACTAGATCATTTCTAAGTAGAAAGAATCCTCATAACAATAAAGTTATATTATCCTGGCAATAATTTCGCCCTCATAATTTAAGTCACTAATTGCATTCACATTAGTTCCAGCATTTACTTCACCAACATACTTATTTTTTATAGGTTGTTTTTCTGTCGCTTTCTTCAAAAACCATTCATACTCTATATCAATATGACCAATATCTAGCGTTTGATATCCAACAGAAGATAAATCATACGCTAATACCGTAGCTGTTGGGCCTAGTGCAATTAATATTAATTTCGATTTTTTTTGCTTCTTTGCTAGCTCTAAAATTTCCCTATACTTCGCAAAAGCATTTTTCGATGGACATATTATTCTATCAATTGTTTTAACATTTTTAAAAAGATCGTTTCCTACCCCTAGTCTACTTTGTGCCCCTTCAATAATGATTATTTCTCTCCCATTCCAAATATCTTTCATTTTATCAAAGCGAATTCCAACCATACTCTTATCTTGATGATCTATATATAACCTTGTAACTAAGGCATCGTAATATTCTTTATTCATACGTATACTCTTATAAATTCTGCTACGATTTAACTCTAAATATTTTTCCCAATACCCTCTTGATTTGTCCGTGCACCAATTTAAATCTTCAAAAACATTCGGAATACAAACTAAATGGCCCATCTTATTACTCTTAATAACTTCATCCAGTCTATCCTTTAATTCTTTTGAATACGGCTGAAAAATTAAATTTTCTCCATTTATAAGAGCAAATTCCCCATCACCAAATCTACTTACTGAACAATTATTATCTATAATATAGTCAAGTGTTTCATCAACACTTTTCACTATTGGCGGCTTCCTATTCATAGTAATCACCCTATTATATTGAATAGTCACTTCATTCCTCGTCCCAATATATAAATAATATAATTTCAACAAAGACTTCTTCATATCTATCCCCTTTTTGCAAAATTATTAATTAAAAATTTATACAATAATGGATGTAGCTTGGTCGCCAATAATAAAAACTTTACACTTTTCCCATACTCTTTTAAACGCATTGTTTTATAAAAATAACGATTCAATATACCAATAACCTTATAATATTTACTCTTATGCTCATTAAGTCTTCCACTCAGTGATATTAAATTTAAAACTACCATCGAACAATTTCCTAGTTTTAATATAACTAGGTTATATAACTCCTTATAATATCGCTCCATAAATTTACACATTTCATCATAAATTAAGACTGAATCAATTTTAATCTCTTTTATAGCCTGATCCATCATACTATTATCACGCTTTATATAATGATATTTAGGTTCTCCTATGAAACATACTTTGTTACACTTATGAATAACTTTATACGTAAATGCTGTATCTTCATATGACATACCTATCGGAAATTTAATATCCTCTAATAACTGTCTTTTGAAAAGTTTAGTCCAAACAACTTCATCATACAAATTCCCTTCTAGCATCGCTTTCATCGCGCTATATCTATCATGAATTACAAACGGATGGCTGCTTGAAATTACCGTTTTATCATTGTAATGAATTTCACTACTACAAATAGCTATATCACAATCCTGTTCTACGCACATGCCATACAACAATTCATACATATCCGCTTCTATCCAATCGTCACTATCAACAAATCCTATATAATCTCCCTGCGCTATGTCTAATCCAGCATTTCTTGCAGAAGATAATCCACCATTTTCCTTATGGATTACTTTAATTCGGCTATCTTGATTCACATATCTATCACAAATCTCACCACAACTATCAGGAGATCCATCATTAACAAGTATCAGCTCAAACTCTTTGAACGTTTGTTTTAATATAGAATCAATACATTTATGTATATACTGCTCAACTTTATAAATGGGAACAATAATACTAATTTTAGGATTCATAATTGCACCCTTTCCTTTGCAATTAACTTAGAAAACTATTTACCTTTTCTAATTTGTTAAATGCCTCTTTTAACAAATTAGTCGTTACCTCTTCGCGCACTCTTTGTTGATCCAAAAGATATTTAATCTTGTTATATAGACTTTCCTCATTACATTCAGCAACAAAACCATTATATCCATCTTTTATTTGCTCATTTGCGCCTGTAAAATTAGTCGTAACAATAGGCTTTTTTAAGCATTTTGCCTCAGCTAACGTAAGACAATACCCTTCATGCCTAGAGGTTTGAACATATATATCTGATTGATTTACATATGGATACGGATTAATTGCCGATCCTAATAATAGAAAATCCTGTTTCAAATTATACTTGCATATTAATGTCTCATAATACTCTCTATTCTCGCCTTCCCCAATACAGTACCATCGTACTTCGTATCCCTCTTTACGTAGCATTGATAAAACTTTAATTGCAAGGTCTTGACCTTTTTCTTTTGAAAGTCTACCTACTGTTACTATCTTTATACCTTTATATCCATTGTCAAATTCTACTTTTTCTTTTGCCATTTCATTTATTAAATCTGGAAGTACAATATTTAAAAAGACACTTGTCTTACTTTCTACTTGAGGAAACTTCTCTATTAAATGTTTTTGTGCTTCTTGAGAAACTACATATATATTATCCATTTGATCATATAATTTCTCATATAATTTTGTATTAATTTGATGTTGAAAAACATCAAAATGTATCCAAGAAATTTTCTTTTCTGAAGTTACTCTATTAACTATATAATAATCAATTATGTCAGTAGGCCCTTGATATGCTATTGCAATATCATATTTATTCTTGTTATACGGAATGTCTTTAAAAATCTCTTTATAGAAAACATATCTATCCTTTAATTTTTTTGATACTACATAAGTGAGTAAAAAGTTTAACCCCTTAATATATCTTGTATTTTCAAAGTACTCTTTAATCGTTTTCTTTGGTGGTTGCATAATTTTAGGTTTTATATTTTCAAACCAAGCAACTTCTTCTATCTTTACCCAACTTGGTAATTGTTTTAAAAATCCCCCTCGCTTCTCCAGCATCAATACTGTGACATCATACTTTTCTTTTGGTATTACAGATAACAAAGAAAGAAGTGATTTTTCTACACCACCTATATTCATACTACTTACCATAAATAGCACTCTCTTCATAACTATCTCCTTCTACCACCTAAAAGTTTTATAACAAAATAAAAAAACATCCTCTCAAAGATGCTTTCACAAAAAACATAATTTATAATAGCGAACTGTCCATATTTCTGTAATACGATAATAATACCTTCTCAAACAAGTTACACATTAGAATTTGCTATTTTATATAATTTTTTCAACTCTTCTCTCGTATCTACCACTTCCTTTTCTATATTTTTTCTCAACCTTCCTTCCAGCGATTTATCACTTACTATTTGTACAATAGAATCATACATTTGCTGCTCATCAAATTGAACGATTAATCCATTGTGGTTATGGATTATCTGCTCACTTGCTCCTGTAAAGTCTGTACTAATAATTGGGTTATTAAAACATCTAGCTTCTGCAAGTGTTATGCAGTATCCCTCATGTCGAGACGGTTGTACATATATATCACATTGTTTCATAAATGGATAGGGATTCGAAACTGCTCCTAAAAATATATAATCACCTTGAACATCGTAATTTTTCACAAGTTTTTCATACATTCCTCTTTCCTTTCCATCTCCTATACAATACCATTTAACATTGTAGCCAGCTTCTTTAAGCTTAGCTAACACAGATATTGTTAAATCCTGTCCCTTCTCTATACTCAATCTACCAACAGTAAGGATTCTTACTCCCTCAAAATCATCCGCAAACCCAATTCCTTCATTTGCCATCTTACATATCATTTCAGGTGAAATAATATTTAAAAAAGTTTCTGTCTTATTTATCAATTCTGGGACAGTTTGAGTAAGTTTCATCTTTCCTAAATCTGAAACTACAAAAACATGTTGAAACTTTTTATATACTTTGTTAACAAAATGTTTATTAAAATATATCTTTTCAATATCGAAATGGATCCATTGAACCTTTTGTCTAGCCTCTATTTTATTTGCCACAAAGTAACTAATAAAATCCATTGGCCCAGTATAAGCTATAGCAATATCATAATTTCTATAAACGTCTTCATAATTTTGTAAACAATATTTTAAAATAACACTCCGTTCTTTCATAATCTTAGAGATTACATACAACACTGCCAGTTGCAGCGCTTTTACAATTTTTCGTTGTTTTATAAGATCCGCTATAACTAATTGTGATGGTTTATTTAATATATATTGCATTTCCTCGTAATCCTTTACATACTCAATACGAACCCCCTTTGGAATAAAATTTAAAAAATCTCCTTTTTTCTCTAACATTAAAATTGTCACTTCATATTTGTCTTTTGGGATTTCTGTTACCATATTTAATAAAGCCTTCTCCGTACCACCTATATTCATATTTATAACCATAAAAAGTATTTTCTTTTTCATAGTTCCCCCAATTCTTTCTCTTTATAAAATACTTCAATTGAAAGAAGCATATATCTTCTCAATTTCCTCTTCTGTTCCAACCCTTTCTTTCTTTAAATTTTCACATAACCGTTTTTTTAGCAAACCGTTTTCTATAATTTCTTTCACTCCTTCATATATTGCTTCCGAATCCATCTTCACTATTAAACCATTCTCTCTATGTTTGATTTGATTATGAACTGTAACGAAATCGGTTACCACTATAGGCTTTTGAAATATTCTAGCCTCTGCTATCGCCAAGCCATATCCTTCATATCTAGAAGGTTGTACATATATATCACTTTGTTTTATAAAGGGATAGGGATTCTTGTAAGTACCTAATAATATAAAAGTATCGTGTAAATTATATTTACTTATCCTATCCTCGATTTCACTTTGAAGATTTCCTTCTCCAATCACATACCACTTAAATCTATACCCTTTTTGCTTTAATTTATAACAAGCTTCTATGGCCAATTCATACCCTTTTTCATACACTAACCTACCAACCGTTAATATTCGTAATCCCTCAAACTGATCAATAAATCCTTTACTCTCATTTGCCATCGATTTAATTAACGTCGGCGATATAATATCATAGACAACTTGAATTTTGGACTCTATTTTAGGAATTTCTTGAATCAATACTTCCTTACAAACGTCGGACACAGCTACTATTTCATTAAATTCCTCATAATAGTTCAAATCAAAATCTTTATTATATGCAGCTAACCTATAATCCGTATTCACCCAAGCGATTTTTTTGCACGCGTAAACCTTATTTGCCACAAAATATGTTGGCATTCCTTGACTATAAGCTATGGCAACATCATATTCCATCTTTAAACTAACCATCCCTTTAGATACCCATCTCCAAACTACTTGAGCTGCATGTAACTTTTTATTTATGTATGGATTTCTAAGAGATACAGAAGCCCCAACTCTAAGAAATAACTCTTTAAAGTATTTATGTTTAATTAAATAATTAAATTTCTCAGCCTGCCTTTTAATAATTGTCGGTACTTCTAAAACGTTTACCTGTTTTGGAAGTAATGGTAAATACAATCCACTAGCAGAAAACATTAACAAATCGACTTCATATTTTGTATAATCAAATAAAGAAAGTAAAGAAACCAAACTTTTTTCAGCTCCTCCACTTTGTAGCGAATCTATAACGAATAAAATTTTTTTCTTCATAACTATCACTACCCTAAAGTGTTTTTATTGAGCTCAAAATATTAAAAATCATTTACTAAATTTCCCTTTACGAAAGTAATGCATATAATTTATTAATTTCATTACGATTTCCATACTCACCTTTAAGAGTATTTTCTACCAGTGCTTCCCTTAACTCTTTATCTTTAATAAGTCTCTTAATCCCATTAACTAACCCGTTTATCCCCATCTCAGTTATTAATCCATCAATTCCATCCTGCACCTGACTTTTAGCAGTTGAAAAATTAGTAATAAGTACTGGCTTCCCGATGATTTGCGCTTCACGAACTGTTACAGCTTTCCCCTCATATCTTGATGGCTGCACATATATATCACATGCTTTTATATATGGATAGGGATTTGTCTTTTTACCCAATAAAAAAAATTGTTTTTCCAGATTAAGTTCAACTAATAACTTTCTAAGTTCCACTTCTTGTGCTCCATACCCAACTACATACCATTCAATATCATATCCCTCATCTAACAACTTTCTTAAGGCATGCATAGCAACGTCTATTCCTTTTGCATATGATAACCGCCCTACAGTAACAAGCTTTATTTTTCCTGATTTCATCTGTAGTTCTTTCATAACATCTCCCCTGTGTGCTTGCTCACGTACAAATTCAGGAGATAATATATTTTCTATAATTTCAACATTTTTATTTACATTTGGTAAAACACTAAGAAATGAATCTCGACATCCTTCTGAAACTGCTACGATGTTATCCATTTTGCTCCACATTTTATACTCCATGTTTGCATTAAGATTTATATTTGAATAATCTGTATGAATCCAACCAATCTTTCGTTTCGCTCGAACTTTATCTCCAACAAAATAATGGGGCCATAAAAAACTAATTGCTACATCATACTCCTCTTCCAGCTTCGGTATAAATGGTAAAGTTATTCTCCATCCATACTGAATAACGAAATATCCCACCTCTGCACTTTTCACATATCTCCCATGCACATCTCCCAAAATTTTCCCTAAAGTCCTTGCCATTCCAATTGTAATTTGCCCTTCTTGCAATATTTGTTTAATTGATTTTCTAAAAGTAGTATATTGTTTTACTTCCTTTAACAAATTAGGCAGTTTAGGTAATAAAAAAAGAAACTCTCCCTCATGTTTAAATAACATTAAATCTACATCATATTTGCTATAGTCGATTGTATTCAATAAACCAATTAAACTTCTTTCTACTCCTCCAATTGCCATATCAAATGATGTAATGAGAATTTTTTTCTTTTTCATTTCTTACTCCCTCATCCGATTTATTTTACTAGTTTTATTCTTATGAAAGTAATTACATTTAACTATGACTCCCTATACTCTAATCCATATAATAATAACCACTCTGGAATATTACTCTTTATATCAAAACCAAGATTCGAGATTGTATTAGCTATAATTTCTGTATTTAATTTTTCTTTTTCCAAAACCTTTTGAATTTCTTCAGACCATATTTTAAGATTTTCATCTAAGCTAACAAATGATATTATCCCTAATCCCATATCAACATTTTTAGTTATTGTATTTGCCACTACACACGGAACACCTGCACACTGTGCTTCTAATGCAACAATTCCAAACCCTTCAAAAAGTGACGGAAAAAGAAAAACATCAAACATCCTTATAATTCTTGGGATGTCTTTTCTTACTCCTAAAAATCTAACTTTTTCATAGATACCTAGTCTTTCGGATTCTAGCTCAATAGATTTCTTTAAGGGGCCATCTCCTACTAAAACAAGCATAAAATTAGGATCATATTTTAATACCTCATTGAAAACTTTCAATATAAATATATGATTTTTAGATTCAGAAAAACGCCCAATATGACCAATAACTTTCTGTTCAACTGGTATATTGAATTCATTCCTTACTGTATTATCACCCTGTATATTTACATTAACAAATTGATTAATATCTATTGCATTTTTCATTATCTTTACCTTTGAATTATCAATGTTTTTTTGAAATAAAAAACGTGCAGATTCTACACTGCACGCACAATAATTTGTTCCCGCATAAGTAATAACTGTTCGTAAAAAACTCAATAAAACTTTCCCTTTTATCCCCGATCCCATCGGCCAATTATTACTATGTGAATGACAAATCCTTATTTTTATACCAGCTATTTTAGCAGCAATAGCCACAATCCCCCCCTGATAATCAGTATGTGCATGGGCCGCCACATATTGATTATCATACATTACCTTAACAAGCTCTTTAATGTATGAGAGAGGGCCTAGCTGTCCTAAGCTAGATATTCGGTGTATTTTCCCACCTAACGCAATGATTTCCTTATCATAATCACTTTCTTCACTTTTATGAGAAACAAAATCAAATTGCACCATTTCTCTATCTATATTCCTATATACATTCATTAATAAGGCCTCAGCGCCACCTCGGTCCATCGCACTAACGATATGTAGCACTCTTTTTGGTCGTTCTTGTTTAAACATTGAAAATTACTCCCATCTAAGAACGATTTTCAAATATATATTTTATCCCCAGAAACTACTCTTATAAACTATTCCTAAAGTAATAATATGTTCATATACAAAGTAAACAAAATAACATAATATTACTGCATAGTAAATTAACTTTTGATCCTTTTCTATAAATAACTTTATAACCCACGATATCAATATCAAGTGATATAATCCAAAATATATGGAGAATCTTGCAAAAATCCAATTTTGAGTTGAAATAATCATAAATACTAGACCTAACAATGCCATATTTACGATATAATCACTTTCCGGAAAGATCTCTCTTAATTTATGTCTTCCAACATAAGCGAGAATGAGCGGTATTGCATCCACAGCAACCCGAAGAATATTAGCTCCTCCTTCTTGAAAATCCTTATAGTGACCATATTGTGTATCCCCTATAGTTGCAAAGAAAATTTCTGCAAACTGATTAAACCCTATTACTATAAGTACCGCAATAAAGAGTAGCATAAATGTTATTGTCGACCATGCTTTTCTTCGGACTACAAAATAAATAGGAATTAATACAAGGGCGCTTTGATGAAAAGTAGAAGCAAATAGTACGATCAAAAAATATCTCTTCCAATTCCCATCTAAAATATATTTTGTAGCAGTAAAAATAATCGCTGCAGTTAAATACTGTCTTACTCCATTCATTGACACTAAATACATGCCGGATGCGATATACACATATAAACTTAGTTCAATCATTCTTGAATATTTATATAGAACTGCTACTATTAATATATTTGTTATTAGAGCTGTTATCAAAATCAAAACTTGCGGATCATTCGTATATGCCTTTAAAATCATTTGCAAAATACTAAATCCAACATCCTTACTACTTTGAATATAATCCCAATTAAAATCAGTAACTGTAAAAGCATGCATATAAAAATACGTGTCACCAATATTATTTCTAAAACCAGATACTAGTACAAGAGATGTCGTGGCCATTAAAATCAATAGTCGATTCGGTTTTAACATCACCATTTCTGAAGTTACTGGCATAGCAAAATACCGTGCAAAAAACGCTAGTATGAACACTATAAAGAAATTCATCCAAAGTATAGTCATTATTCTTCCCTCTTATCAATCCTAAGTAAATCCCTATATATTTACTTTTATTCTTGTTTTCAATGTAATGTAACTATATAGAATAACCCCAAATGGCACTGCGCAAAGGGTAAGCACTTTGCATGGTGACTCTTTTATAAATTTTTTATTTTTCGCTATAAAGCTACTTGAGACATAATGTACAGCTTGTCTATATTTAAATAGCCTATTTGCAAATGGTAGCTTCATCAGTTCCTTACGATAAAAAGCAAAACCTTTTGGATTTTTACGATACTGACTTAACATATTCATCGAAGAACCATCAGGCATATATTCAACATAACAAAGTGCTTCGTTCATGAGTAACATCTCATATTTCTGATCCAGCATATAGTATTTATATGCCAAACCTACATACTTTTCATTTTTAAAAACCGGATAAGGATACTTCCTAGTTAGTTCTGTACGATATACCAATTTCTTATCTCCAGTTACACCGTGTTTATTGTAAAGATTAAACAGTGTGGAACGGTTAAGATTTAATGGTAGCTTTGAACCAATTACTGTCCCATCTTTATATAAATCAAGAGCAATGATTCCACTTACTTGGTCACTTCCATTTTCATCCCAAAACGAAATGATTTTCTCTACGGCATCGCTAGGCATTGAGTCATCTGAATCAATGCACACATTAAGTTCAGTATCAATCATCTCGTAAGCTGTGTTATGAGCACCATGCATCCCTTGATTTACTTGCCAATAATACCTTATACTTATGCAATCTTCAGAAATCCACGAATGCACTAACTCCTTTGTATAATCATCAGACCCATCATCTATAATTAACCATATAAAATCTTTACACGTTTGCCGCTTCAAACTTTCATAACACCCCTGAAGACAATATGCTCGATTATATGTAGGGGTAAAAATCGTTAGCTTTTTCAATATGCTCACCTCGATACTTCTACATAAAATTTTTGGGTAACCCCAGTAATATTTTTTATATCGTATCCTTTTTCAGCTAATACATATTGCGCCACACTTCGCGATACTTGCTTGTCCGCAATAATTTGTAATGGACCTAACCAATTTCTTTTATCTAACAAAGAACACTGTTCAACTAAATTCAACCCCAAATCCACATCTTGTGTAATAGTGTCCGATATAATACATGGCAAACCCGCCCCTTGTGCTTCAATAAGAGTAACTGGCAAACCTTCATAAATAGATGGAAATACAAATGCATCAAATGCTTGTAATAAACGATTAATATCACTACGTATTCCTAAAAATTTTACTTTATCTGTTAGATTCAGTTTCTCTACTTTTTTCTCCATTTCTAATCGAAGCGGTCCATCCCCAACTAATAGAAGAATAGAGTTCGGCCTATATTCTATTAATTGAGCAAAAATATCAATTAAAAAAGTATGATTTTTTGGATATGCAAATCTTCCCACATGTCCAATCACAAAAACATCCCCGTTAAGTTTGAGTTCTTTTCTTACCTGCTCTCTAATGTCTGGATTAAATGTAAATTCATCACATTCAATTCCATTTTTTAATATTTTTGTTGTACTTTCTCTATTGGCAAACAACCATTGCGCTGCAGCTACTGAACATGCTAAAAAATGTGTAGCACACGACATAATAAATGCTCCTGCATACCTTTTATATATATTTGCTATAGCGCCACCCTCACTGCTTGTACTATGACTATGCGCAATCCTAACTGGCACTCTTGCTTTTTTAGCTGAACGAAGTACAAAACCGCTCATTTTATCCATATGTGAATGAACGATTTTATACTGCGGATGAGTGCTAAAGAAAGTATCTAGTGCCTTTATGTAACCTCTATGACCAACATCTGTAACGTATGGAATTCTATGAACTTTCCCGCCTAACTTTACTATCTCTTCATTAAATACCCCCTCTTTACAAGTTAAAAAATCAAATTGTACTTTTGAGCGGTCTATATTACGATACAAATTCATAATTAAAGTTTCGGCTCCGCCTCTATTCATATTTACGACTACATGTAATACTCTTAATGGAGTGCCCAATTTAAATCCTCCATTTCATCCATATATGTTGTATAAATTTCTTGTTTCTCTTTCAACACTTCATTAACTGAATATTCACTCATAATAATAGTACGTCCATACTGCCCAAGCTGTGCTTGTAATTTAGTATTTTTAGCAATAGACTGTATTCTTTCAGCCATCGCCTTTATGTCATCTTGATCTATAGTCCAACCATTTTTATTATTAATAATTAACTCCCTATGCCCTCTGTTACTTGTAGCGATAACCGGAAGCCCACAGGCCATAGCTTCCATAATATTAACTGGTAATCCTTCCCTATAACTCGATGCAACAGCTAGATCACACATCGGTAGCAAATGGGCTATATCATTTCTATAACCAAGAAAATGCACCATACTACTCACACCTAGTTGAGTCGCTATTTTTTTGCACTCCTGCATTAAAGGTCCCTCGCCAGCCAATAGTAGCTTCGCATGTGGGATTTCATTTTTCAACTTTTCCAATAATCGAATTAAGTAGCTTTGATTTTTGTTCTTGTTAAATTCAGCTGCATAAAACATTAAAAAATCTTTAGACTTATAACCATTTTTATGTCTTAGGTTCTCCTTTTCTCTTTCAGTAACAGGAATATATCGTTCTATATCTACCCCTACACCATGAACGAGTTTAATATCTTTAGCTTGAAAACGATGTTTAACTGCTAAATTGTAATCTTCTTCATTAATTGTTATAAGACAATCTGTAGTAGTAGCTAAACTCTTTTCAATTGGATAGTATAAAAGCCAATTTATAAACGGCGATCCTTTACAAAAGTGAAATCCATGCGCCGTATATATTACCTTTGTCCCTTCCCTTCGTACTTTCCGGGCAGCTATTCGAGCAATTACGCCTCCCATCGGCGTATGACAATGAATGATTTTATATTTATTTTGATGAATAATTGATTTTAGTTTTTTATATGCATGAAGGTTTTGTATGCTAAGAGGTGATCTTTGAATAGGAATATTATATTTTTGAGTTACGTACGGAAGATCTATATTCCCATTCGCTGCAACATGTACTTCCCAACCTTGGTCTGCAAACCATTTCAAATACGGTAAATGAAAAGCTTTAAAATGATAATCCACAGTTGCACAAAACAGAACTTTTTTAGACACCATCCCACGCACACCCGTCTTATTATAAATTTTTCCCTTTAACCTGATACTGGTATTAATAGTTTTAAAGTTTTACGCTGATTCACTAAATGTAACAATTTCTTTCTTAATTCTAATTCATTTAGTACTGAATATTCCGAAATAAGTTTTTCTATCTCTTCTATACGAACATTCATTTCTTGCCCTACATAAATTCTCGGGTGGACTTGTTTCTCATTCATTTCATCTTCTTTTAGTAATTCTTCAAATAGTTTTTCTCCTGGGCGTATACCCGTAAATTCTATTCCTATTTCATCCACGGAGTTTCCTGATAATCGAATGAGGTTTTTAGCAAGATCCACTATTTTTACTGGTTCTCCCATATCGAGCACAAAAATTTCTCCACCTTTTGCTAACGCACCAGCTTGCACTACAAGTCTTGATGCCTCTGGAATAGTCATAAAATAACGAACCATATCTGGGTGAGTAACTGTAACTGGTCCCCCTTTTTGAATCTGCTTCTTAAATAACGGGATAACACTACCTCTACTTCCTAAGACATTCCCAAATCGTACAGTAACAAACTTTGTATGACTTATTTTATCTTTATGTTGTATTACCATCTCAGCTAATTTCTTTGTCGCTCCCATAACACTCGTTGGATTCACTGCTTTATCCGACGAAATCATAACAAACGTTCCTACTCCATGTGTTCTTGCCGCCTCTGCTATATTCATAGTCCCAATCAAATTATTTTTAACTGCCTCTTCAGGATTATTTTCCATCAATGGTACATGTTTATGTGCAGCAGCATGATACACAACATGAGGAAGATGTTTATTCATGATTACATGCATCTTCTTTTCATCTTGAATATCTGCGATTTCTGGAATGAAAACACCTTTCCTATCATTATGTTTTTCATTTAATTCCATTTCTATTGAATATATACTGTTTTCTCCATGCCCTAATAAAATTAATTTTTCCGGCTTAAATTTCGCAACTTGTCTACAAATTTCTGAGCCTATCGATCCACCTGCACCAGTAACTAAAATAACTTTATCAGTTATATAATCTGAAATGATATCCACATCTAGCTCTACAGGATCACGCCCTAATAAATCTTCTACTTGAACATCCCTGAATTCATTCACTGAAACTTTACCTGTTACTAAGTCTTCTAACATTGGAAGAATTTGCGTTTTCACATTTGTTTTTAAACAATCTTTTAAAATAATATTTCTATCTTTTTTGTTTAACGAAGGAATCGCTAAAATTATCATTTCAATATTCAGTTTTTTAATAACGTAATCAATTTGGTCCATACCACCAATTACGGGAATCCCCCAAATATCAAGATTATGTTTTTTGACATTATCATCAATAAACGCGACTGGCATTAATTCCGTAGCACTATTCTTCAACAACTGTCTCGCAACCATTGTCCCAGCGGATCCAGCACCAACAATTAACGTTCTTTTCTTATCGCCTTTTTTTACATAATAAATATCTCTGTACATTCTCCAAATAAAGCGAGAACCACCTATTAATAAAATATGAATCATCCAAGTAACAACTAACAATCGAAAATACATTTTCCCCATGATTAGTTGCTGCACAGCCGCTGTAGTAAATATAGAAAATGTAACAACCTTGCATATAATTAGCATTTCTCCTATACTTGCATATTCCAAAGCCTTTTTATACAACTTATAAATAAAAGCAAACAAATGATGGCTAACTAATAAAGTGATCGAGCTAATAACTGATGATAAAGTGATAACACTGATGCTAGCATTTACAAAAAAATAACTAAAAAAAATAGCAGTTAATACTATCAGTGAATCCATTAAAAGCAATAACGATATCCTCCGGCGATACGTCATATAACTTCCTCCTTTAATCAATTCCTTACTTAACTCTTTCAAACTTAAAGTTTCTAACTATATTCTCTTTATTAAAAACACATAGTTAGAACCTTTAATAAAACATGGGCATCTAACCCTCCCTCACATTACACTTTTGACGACTGGCATCTAAGGTTGTTTTCACAACCCACAGCATAATCGAGTGCCTCCATTGATAACGGTCAGGAGACATCACCACATCACAATTCCATTGTTTTTTCTTTATAACGAACAATTCCACATACAAAAGTTTAATTTAAAAATAACCTTTATACTTTCCCATTCAAAATCGCACCCAATATTCTACTTTTCGTAAAACTTAGTGCTCTTTTTGTTTCAAGTGCATCTTCGTTCACAGTGCGATTATACCGGATCACCAAAAGTACGCCTTCACACTTATCAGCTAATACGCTCGTATCTGTTACTTCTAATACAGGGGAAGAGTCAAATAATATGATGTCATACCGTTCCATCGCCTTTTGAATCAACGTATCCATTGCCTCTGAACTAAGTACTTCTGACGGATTGAATGGCACTGGACCGCTAGTTAATACGTCCAGACTTTCCATCTCTGTTTTTTTTACAGCACCCAACAAATTTGTTTTTCCGTTCAATATATCAGTTAAACCAATTGTATTTTCTACTCCTAACATTTCATGAATCGTTGGTGTTCGTAAATTCGCATCTATTACCAATACTTTTTCACCTTTTTGCGCTATTGAGACTGCTAAATTTACTGTAATCGTTGATTTCCCTTCACCGTACCTCGGAGAAGTAATCACTATCGTTCTGATTTTATGAATAGACGAAGATAATTGAATGTTTGTTCGAACCGAACGATACTGCTCCGAAATTTTCGATCTTGGAGCGGTATACGCAATTATACTTTTTCCTTTAACTTCATTTGTTTTTCGTCTATTTTTGTATGCCACTCCGTTCCCTCCCCCAATGACACTGTATTTTTCCCACTAAATTTATCTCTCATATTCTTTTTATTCATTTTAGAAATCCCCCCCAAAACAGGGATATCTAACAATTGTTCAATTCGTCGTTCTGATTTGATTCTGTCATCCAGTGAATCCAATAAAAAAATAAAACCGATACTGAGCACCATACCTAACGTGAATGCAATTAGTATCGTCTTAAAGTGATTTATATTTATAGGCATAGAATATTTTTGAACTGGATCCTCTGGTAATATGCTCACATTATTAAAATTCAGTATATTCGCTACTTCCTGCTTATAAACAGCAGCTGTAGTATTTGCAATTTTATGTGCAAGTACAGGATCCATATCCACTACATTTATCCTCATAATCTGAGAGCCTTGTACACTTTCCGTACTTATTTGTCCACTTAATGCACCTGCTGATCTGTTTATATTCAATTCAGCAGCTACTTTTTCTAATATTACAGGCTCATTTACCATTGCTTTCAATGTATTCATCGTTTCAGCATTAGCTTGAACAATTATCCTTGCGGAAGAAGCATACAAAGGTGTTTTCATATACATACTATACATGGCTCCTCCTACCGTTGTGAGAGTCGTAAACAATAGTAGTATCCACACCCGTTTCCATATTACAGTGAATAGATTTTTTAAATTTATTTCCTTATTCATTACTTCTCCCCCTCATTCTAATACCAATGAGATTTCAGTTGAATATTCCATAAAAAACAAAAACAAGGTTATTATTTTTATTTTTCGAATATACAAAATTCCCTAATTACTGTCATTTTAGTTCTTTATATAGAACGAGTCAATACAATTTATTTTTGTTTAATCACTTCTTAATTTCAGCTCAAAAATTACGACAATATTCTTCATAATTCACTGTAGATAAATGACGAACCTCCCCTATTACTGCAGTATCAAGGGGTTTTTCTTTGTATTTAAACGTATTTCAACAAGGCTTTTTACTCCGTTTAAATAGGTCGTATTTATTAAATAACTCACTTTTTCAAATGATATTTATTTCGCATAAGTATTAGCAAGTACATTTTTGGATTTGTTTGTCTCTTTATATTCCTCCTATAAAAATACCCGATAAATAAAAAACCCTCAACACGTTGTGTGTCAAGGGTTCAAGCCTCTTAGTATAGAGACATATATTGATCGCGTTCCCATTGGTGAACTTGCGTGCGGAAGATGTCCCACTCAATCTCTTTCGCTTCGATGAAATGCTCAAGTAAATGGTCACCTAGTGCACCACATACTACTTCATTCGATTGCAATGTAATTAATGCTTGCGCTAATGTTGCTGGTAAGTCAACGATGCCTGCTTCTTCGCGCTCTTCTTTTGTCATTACATAGATGTTACGGTCTACTGCAGCTGGTGGAGTTAATTTGTTTTTAATTCCATCAAGACCTGCTGCTAATAATGTAGCCATTACTAAATATGGGTTTGCAGCTGGGTCAACACTACGTACTTCTACGCGTGTACTAATACCACGAGATGCAGGGATACGTACTAATGGGCTACGGTTTTGTGCAGACCATGCTACGTAACAAGGTGCTTCGTATCCAGGTACTAAACGCTTGTAAGAGTTTACAGTTGGATTTGCTACCGCTGTAAATGCTGGTGCATGTTTTAAAATACCTGCGATGAAGTGACGAGCATCATCACTTAATTGTAAATCACCGTTTTGATCGAAGAATACGTTCTCACCATTTTTGAATAGTGATAAGTTACAGTGCATACCTGAACCGTTCACACCGTATAATGGTTTTGGCATAAATGTTGCGTGTAAACCGTGTTTACGAGCAATTGTTTTTACAACAAGTTTGAATGTTTGAATGTCATCACATGAGCGAATTGCATTTGCATATTTAAAGTCAATTTCGTGTTGCCCTGGAGCAACCTCATGGTGAGACGCTTCAATTTCAAAGCCCATTTCTTCAAGTTCAAGAACGATATCACGACGACAGTTTTCCCCTAGATCCATCGGCGCAAGGTCGAAGTATCCACCGTTATCGTTTAATTCTAATGTTGGATTTCCTTTTTCATCTACTTTAAATAGGAAGAATTCTGGCTCTGGTCCAAGATTGAAATCTGAGAATCCTAATGCTTCCATTTCTTTTAATACACGCTTCAAGTTGTTACGTGGATCGCCATCAAATGGAGTGCCATCTGCATTGTAAATATCACAGATTAATCGAGCTACTTTGCCTTTTTCAGCTGTCCAAGGGAAAATTACCCAAGTATCTAAATCCGGAAATAAGTACATATCAGATTCTTCAATACGTACGAAACCTTCAATAGAAGATCCATCAAACATCATTTTGTTATCAAGAGCTTTTGTTAATTGGCTCACTGGAATTTCTACGTTTTTAATTACTCCTAAAAGGTCCGTAAATTGTAAGCGGATATACTTTACATTCTCTTCTTTCGCCAAACGGAAAATATCTTCTCTTGTGTACCTAGCCATTATAAATTCCTCCTTAGTCCCTCTAAACACCTTCAGAATCAGTTATCTTTAGTGAAAAAACCTTGAAATGTCACCTTGTCGCAATGAAGTTCGATTAAATCTACCTGTATGTTGTAGTTCATCTCGAAGTATTTTGCGAAGCTCAGTTTTTGAAATTTCTTTCGTTTCTTCTTTTACTTTCACTGTTTCTGTTTGATTTACTTTCATTAGTAACACTTGTTTAATACCAGCCATATTCAAGCCTTGATCTAATAAATCTTTAATCTCTAACAACTTATCTACATCGTTAAATGAAAATAATCTACGATTCCCCTTTGTACGGGTTGGAGAAACAAGATTATGCTCTTCATAGTAGCGAATTTGACGTGCAGATAATTGTGTTAAATCCATAACAATACCAATAGGAAACAGCGGGGCAGAACGTCTATCTTCTTTCATTGTTTCAGTTCCTCCTTCGCCTTAACTGCTTCTCATTTTATACTATGTTATGTTTAGTGTCAATAGATGTTAGCTTTTCTTACATGATTTTTTATAAATTTTTTCATTCTTTTTTCTAATGAAATAAATCATTACTTTCACACGAAAAAAGCTGTCGAAATCGACAGCTTCTCCTTAAGAAATTGTTAATAATTCTTTTTCAATTAACGCATCAATTGCAGAACAAATCGCAATCTTCACATGTGAATAAGTTAACCCACCTTGCACGTAAGCAACATAAGGCGGACGAATTGGACCATCAGCTGACAATTCAATACTTGCACCTTGAATAAACGTTCCCGCAGCCATAATTACATCATCTTCATATCCCGGCATATAGTTGGCATATGGAGTGAAGTGAGAATTAATCGGAGATGCATATTGAATTGCTTGGCAGAATGCAATCATACGATCTTTATCATCAAATTGAACAGACTGAATTAAATCTGTTCTTGGTGCATTCCATGCTGGTGATGTATTCATTCCTAACTTCTCTAAAAATGCAGCTGTAAAAATCGCACCTTTTAGCGCTTGTCCCGCTACATGCGGCGCTAAGAAGAAACCTTGATACATTTCTTGCAGACTGTATAAAGATGCCCCTGCTTCCGCACCGATTCCCGGAGATGTTAAACGATATGCACACGCTTCAACATACTGTTCTTTACCAACAATGTAACCACCAGTTTTAACAATTCCACCGCCAGGGTTCTTAATAAGCGAACCTGCCATTAAATCTGCACCAACATGACATGGCTCTTGCTCTTCAATAAACTCACCGTAACAGTTATCTACAAACACAACAACATCCGGTTTAATTTCTTTAACGAATGCTATCATCTCTTTAATTTGAGAAATAGTAAACGACGGACGAGTAGCATAACCTTTTGAGCGCTGAATCCCAATCATCTTCGTATTACTATGAATTGCAGCCGCAACAGCTCCAAAATCAACAAGCCCCTCTTCAGTAAGCGGAACTGCAGTATAACCAATATTATATTCTTTAAATGAACCTACACCTTTTCCGCGTACACCAACGATTTCTTCTAACGTATCATACGGCTTGCCAGTGATGTACAATAACTCATCTCCTGGACGTAAAATACCGAATAACGCTGTAGAAATAGCATGAGTACCTGAAATAATTTGCGGACGAACAAGACCAGCTTCCGCTCCAAATACATCCGCGTACACTTTTTCTAACGTATCACGGCCAATATCATCATAACCGTAACCTGTCGTCGGAATAAAATGCGAATCGCTAATTTTATGTTTCCGAAAACTTTCTAATACACGAAACTGATTACTTTCAATTACTTCATCCGCACGTTTATGTACTTCTGTAATCTGACTCTCTACTTCTTTTACGATTGGAGCAATTTTTTCTCCATTTTTCAAACGATCAAACATTTTTATTTTCTCCTTCTTCCACTAAAAATCTCTTTAATAGCACATTAAGCGATGAATGAGCAAAAATATACCCTACGCAATCATATACAAATTTACCTTCCAAAAACTCCATCTTTGTTAATAGCGTTTCCGTCTTTAATAGCGTTAACAACTTACCTTCACTCGGTGGAATTTCCACTTGATAACGATTCATTTCTTCCTTCATTTTCGTTTCTATCGCTTCTTTTATATGTAATAAATCACTTTGTTCAAAAGCACTAGTCATTAAGAAGTCACTTTTCGGAAACGGAATAAAGTTTTGATGTAATTCATCTTTTTTATTATATAACGTAATAATAGGAATATGATTAATTTCAAGTTCTGACAATAATTGTTTGACTGTTTTCTCATGCCCTACATAATTAGGATCTGCCGAATCAACTACATGTAAAATAACATCCGCTTCACCAGCTTCTTCTAATGTCGAACGAAAAGCAGCAATTAATGACGTCGGTAAATCTTGTATAAAACCAACCGTATCAGTTAGTAATACTGTATAACCAGTAGGTAACGGCATCTTCCTTGTCGTTGGGTCTAGCGTTGCAAACAACAAGTTTTCTTCAAACGTATCAGCTTCCGTTAATCTATTAAACAGTGTTGATTTCCCCGCATTCGTATATCCTATTAATGCAACTTGAAATACTTTATTACCTTTTCTTCTCTCGCGATATCTTTTTCGGTGTTCCACAACAACTGCAAGTTGTTTCTTTATTTCATCAATCCGCGATCGAATATGACGACGATCCGTCTCAAGTTTCGTCTCACCCGGCCCTCTCGTTCCAATACCACCACCAAGACGTGATAAAGACAATCCTTGCCCCATAAGACGCGGCATTGTATATTGCAACTGAGCTAATTCTACTTGAAGCTTACCTTCCCTCGACTTCGCACGTTGCGCAAAAATATCTAATATTAGTTGCGTTCGATCAATTACCCTCGCATCTAATACTGAGGATAAATTCCGAATTTGACTCGGCGTTAATTCGTTATTAAATACGATAACATCCGGTTCTAATTCTTCAGCTAACATTGCAAGCTCTTCTAATTTACCTTTACCTATATAAGTCGCCGGATGAAACTTCGGTCGTTTTTGCGTTGTAGACACTAACAATTCTGCACGTGCAGTCTTCGCTAGCGATGCAAGCTCTTTCATGGAATGCATAAACTTTTCATCATCTTCTTGCGGCAATTGACAGCCCACTAATATGACTTTTTCTTTTTCTTCCATCAAATATGTTCACTCATCCTTTTCGAAATTTAAACCTTCTAATATAATAGCAGAGGAAGCACATTTCATCTAGTTAGCGGGGGAGAAAATTCATGGCATGGGAGATTTTTAGCATCATAGGCACAATTGCTTTCGCACTAAGCGGAGCCATTGTTGCAATGGAAGAGGATTATGATATTTTCGGGGTGTATATTTTAGGAATGGCAACCGCATTTGGGGGAGGTGCCCTTCGTAATTTATTAATCGGTTATCCGATTGTCGCGTTTTGGCAACAAGACATGTTATTCCAAATCGCACTTTTATCAATGACGATCATTTTTCTTTTTCCAAATAAATTAATTAGACACTGGAAAAGGTGGGAAAACATCACTGATGCTATCGGCTTATCAGCATTTGCCGTACAAGGGGCATTGTACGCTCAGAAATTAAATTTACCAATTAGTGCTACAATCGTAGCAGCCGTTTTAACTGGCATTGGCGGCGGTATTATCCGCGATCTTTTAGCCCGTAGAAAACCTCTTGTTCTTCGAGCTGATGTATATGCTTTTTGGACGATTCTAGCAGGTTTCTTAATCGGTGCTCAAATTATTGTTAGCGATTGGGCTTTATACACCTTATTCATTTTAATTGTTTGCTTCCGCATGATTTCTATTCATTACAAATGGCATTTACCGCATAGACGCATCGACACAAACGAACGTTCAATGCATAAATAGCAATCCAACCTCTTTGCAAATCGTAAAGAGGTTTTTCTTTTCTAACGAGTTTTTCTTTACATAATGTTTATACTAATCCTCAAAGCGAGGTGAATACAAATGACAAACCATGTTAATAAAGGGGCTCAAAAAAGCTCAGTAGGTCAAATTGGACACGATCCTAATTCTGCACACGAAAAAAGCGCTAAAATGGAACGATTCCATAAATCTTATCAAGAAAAAGCAAAAAAAGAGTAACAGCACTTATACAAAAAAAACAGACGCACAGTTTACGTACTGTGCGTCTCCTCTTCAAGCATCAAATCACTACTTGATATCCCAATTAAATCATATTTATCATACGTATCCTCTTGCAACAGCCGCATAGCCTGTGTACGAATTGATTTTTCAACAACATTCCGTACATATCTGCCATTACTAAACGATGTAATTTGCGACGAGTACTTTACAGCATGTAAATGATCTCTAAATTTCCATTCAGCCTCTTTCGATAACTGGTATTCACGTTCTTCATACATCCTCTTCCCTATTTCTAACAGCTGATTTACTGAGTAATCCGCAAACTCAATTATAAATGGAAAACGGGATTGCAGACCTGGATTTAATGAAAGAAAGTGATTCATCTCTCTTGAATAGCCAGCTAAAATCAATACAAAACCGTGTTGTTTATCTTCCATATGTTTTACAAGCGTATCAATTGCTTCTTTTCCAAAATCTTTTTCTCCCCCTCGGGCTAATGAATAAGCCTCATCAATAAACAAAATTCCCCCCATTGCTTTTTTTATTAAATCTCTTGTCTTTTGAGCTGTATGACCGATGTACTCTCCTACAAGATCCGCACGTTCAGCTTCAACCAAGTGCCCTTTTGATAGAATATTCATCTCAAATAACAATTTCCCTATCATTCTAGCAACAGTTGTCTTCCCTGTACCCGGATTCCCTTTAAACAACATATGGAGTACTTGCTTCTCAGACTTCAACCCTATTTCTTGTCTTTTTTTATTCACATAAATCCAAGCATATATTTCTTTTATTATCTTTTTTATATCATCCATTCCAACGAGCTTTCCCATCTCTTCTTCAATTCTTTGCAACATCTCATGTTTCGTAGTAGTTTCACTTGAAATTACTGTTTTATTTTCTGCGGCCGGTAAAGAAATTTTCTTTCGATGATTTAAAACAATGTTAATTTGATTATTATTTTTCTTTCGCATCGATTGTTCCATACAATCACCTCATTTTATCCACTCACCAAATATTATTATTCTTGCCTCCCTTGCAAATGACTATTTTCAGAAAAGTTTGCTATAATATAAGAAATAATGAAGGTGGTGGGACTATGGAGACAACGGAATTCCATGATACAATACAAGCCTTTTCTATTTTTTTATTGAATAAAGGCCGAAAACCTTCAACCATTAAACGTTATGTTTATGATATTGAAGATTTCGGACATTGGTTAGAAAAAAACAAAAAGCTCCCTTCCAGTAATATATGGGCTACACTTTGTACAAAAGACTACGAAGATTACTTTTCTGACTTAAAAAAGAATCGACATTACTCAGAGAAAACGATGCACCGTGTATTTATTGTATTAAATAGAATGCATCACTTTCTAAACATCCCTAATCCATTAAAGAACATGGAAATTTCTATTCAACCAGACCGTACACTTCGCAATGAAGATTTCATTTCATCTGATGAAGAAAAAAGATTAAAGCATATAGTCACTTCATTAGAAGGACTTTCAGAAAAGCAACGTCCTGTACGCCCTTTATTGATGGATCGTAATATCGCTATTATAAATTTACTAATCGACTATGGATTATCCTTACAGGAACTTACAGCATTAACTATGCATCACGTCCACTTTGAAACGAACACATTATCTATACCAGCAACCGCAGGCGTAGAAAGAACAATTATATTAACTAACGATGACAAAAAACAACTTTATACTTATTACAAAAGCATCCCTGAACCCGTTCGCCCAAAATACCATAGTAACGATCCATTATTTATTGCGTTTGATTTTAATCGCGGAACATACAGATGGGTTTACGAAAATGATGCACCAAAAAGATTAACAGAAATCGCTATCCAAAAAATGATTCGCCTTGAAGTATCTAGAGCTAATTTACGCAAAGGAATCTCAGGACAACACTTTCGTAACACCTATATTTTAAACTTAATAAAAAAAGAAACTCCAGAGTCAGAAATTATAAAACTAGCTGGGTTTAAATCAAAAATTTCACTAAAACGATATTATCAATACGCAGAAAATAGAAAAAACGCCTTATCATAAGGCGTTTTTTCTATTTTTTCTTTAAACAAACGATTTTACTATGACCATTTAACTAATTTTTGCATCTACTATGATGAGTTTCGTTCATATCCTCATTAGAAAGGAGAGATTTAATGTCTCATTATAACGACAGTCAGAACAAATTCTCCAAACCATGCTTTCCAAGTAGCGCTGGACGAATCCCAAATACTCCATCAATCCCAGTTACTAAGGTACAACTTAGAACATTCCGCGCAATCATTATTGATTTAACAAAAATAATCCCAAAACTTTTCGCAAATCCATCTCCCCAAAATATTGAAGATCTAATCGATACATTGAACCTACTAATTAAATTTATTTGCTCACTAGACGCTACTTCCTCCCTGAAAGCACAAGGGTTAGCCATTATTAAAAACTTAATAACTATATTAAAAAATCCAACTTTTGTAGCAAGCGCTGTATTTATCGAGCTTCAAAATCTAATTAATTATTTACTATACATTACAAAATTATTCCGAATCGACCCTTGCACACTTCAAGAGCTTCTTAAATTAATAGCAGCATTACAAACCGCTCTAGTTAATTCTGCTTCATTTATCCAAGGACCTACTGGACCTACTGGGCCAGCAGGTGCTACTGGTGCTACTGGACCTCAAGGTGCTCAAGGTAACACGGGCGCTACTGGACCTCAAGGTGCTCAAGGTAACACGGGCGCTACTGGACCTCAAGGTGCTCAAGGACCTCAAGGTAACACGGGCGCGACTGGTGCTACCGGCGCTCAAGGACCTCAAGGTAACACGGGCGCGACTGGCGCTACCGGTGCTCAAGGACCTCAAGGTAACACGGGTGCTACTGGACCTCAGGGCGTTCAAGGTAACACGGGCGCTACTGGACCTCAGGGTGCTCAAGGTAACACGGGTGCTACTGGACCTCAAGGCGTTCAAGGTAACACGGGCGCGACTGGTGCTACCGGCGCTCAAGGACCTCAGGGTAACACGGGCGCTACCGGTATAGGAGTTACCGGACCTACTGGACCTTCTGGTGGCCCTACTGGACCTACTGGACCTCAAGGTGTTCAAGGTAACACGGGTGCTACCGGCGCGACTGGACCTCAGGGTGTTCAAGGTAACACAGGTGCTACTGGTGCTACCGGCGCGACTGGACCTCAGGGTGTTCAAGGTAACACAGGTGCTACTGGTGCTACCGGCGCTACCGGACCTCAGGGTGTTCAAGGTAACACGGGGGCGACTGGCGCGACTGGACCTCAGGGCGTTCAAGGTAACACGGGGGCGACTGGACCTCAAGGTGTTCAAGGTAACACGGGCGCGACTGGACCTCAAGGTGTTCAAGGTAACACGGGCGCGACTGGACCTCAAGGTGTTCAAGGTAACACGGGCGCGACTGGACCTCAAGGTGTTCAAGGTAACACGGGCGCG